>CAYNEK010000077.1:1712-24526 GCA_964396175.1 uncultured Polyangiaceae bacterium
TTGTCTCTTGGCCGAGGCGAGCGAGGGGCCGGCGCCGTGAGGGGCGAGGCTGCGCGGGTGCGGGCGGCTCGATTGTCTCTTGGCCGAGGCGAGCGAGGGGCCGGCGCCGTGAGGGGCGAGGCTGCGCGGGTGCGGTGGGCCTTGCCGTGCGGGGGAGAATGCGACTACGCGGAAGTCCTCATGTCCCACGATCCGCACCTCGAAGCCTGCGATCCCGAGATCTTTGCCCTCATCCGTCGCGAGGAGCAGAAGGAGCGGGACACCGTCCGGCTCATCCCGAGCGAGAACTACGCCTCCCGCGCGGTGCTCGAGGCGACCGGCTCGCTCCTCGCCAACAAATACAGCGAGGGCTACCCGAGGAAGCGCTACTACGAGGGCCAAGAGGTCATCGACGAGGTCGAAGAGCTGGCAAAGTCGCGCGTCGCGGCGCTCTTCGGCGCAGAGCACGTCAACGTCCAGCCCTACTCGGGCAGCCCGGCGAACCTCGCCGTCTACCTCGCCTTCGTGAAGCCCGGCGAGACCGTGATGGGCCTCGGGCTGGCCTCGGGCGGACACCTGACGCACGGGCACGCGGTCAGCATCACGGGGATCTTCTTCCAGTCGCGGCCCTACTCGGTCGACCCGACGACCCACCGCATCGATCTGGACGAGGTGCGCAAGCTCGCGAAGGAGCACCGCCCGAAGCTCCTCTGGGCCGGCACCACGGCGTACCCGCGCGCGCTCGACTGGGCCGGGTTCCGCAGCATCGCCGATGAGGTCGGCGCGATCCTCGCGGCCGACATCAGCCACATCTCGGGGCTCGTCGTCGCCGGGGTGCACGCCTCGCCCGTCGGCCTCGCCGACGTGGTCACGAGCACGACGCACAAGACCTTCCGCGGACCTCGCGGCGGGATGATCCTCGCCAAGAAGGAGCACGCGGCGGCCCTCGACAAGGCGGTCTTCCCCGGGCTCCAGGGCGGCCCACACAACCACACGACCGCGGGGATCGCCGTCGCGGCGAAGGAGGCGTCGACGCCCGAGTTCAGGGTCTACGCGCAGAAGGTCGTCGACAACGCGCGCGTGCTCGCCGAGGCGCTCCTGGCGCGGGGCTTCGCGCTGGTCACCGGCGGCACCGACAACCACCTCATCCTCATCGATCTGACGACCAAGGGCGTGACCGGGAAGGTCGCTGCCCAGGCGCTCGCCCGCGCGGGCCTCGTCGCGAACTACAACGCCGTGCCCTTCGATCCGCGCAAGCCCTTCGATCCGTCGGGCCTCCGCATCGGCACGCCCGCGATCACCTCGCGGGGCATGGGCGCGCCCGAGATGGCGAAGATCGCGGGCTGGATGGACGAGGTCGTCGCGGCGCCCTCCGACGAAGGACGGATCGCGAAAATCGCGAAAGAAATCCAGGACATGTGCGGCGCCTTCCCCGCGCCGGGCGTCCCGGTGTGAGCGGCGTCGGGCGCTCGCCGCGTGGCGCGATGTAAGGATCGCGCGCGCGCGCCCGTCCATGCGAGCGATGCAGCAGGAAGGTCCTCCTCGAGGCCGCACCGGCCGCGCGAGCAGCGTCGTCGCAGGCCTGGTCGCGGCCTGGCTCACGCTCGGGGTGGCGTGCAAGCGCGGCGTCGAGCCCGTCCCCGAAGCGAAGGCTGTGCCGTCTGCGAGCGCGAGCGTGGAGCATGACGAGCACCTGACCCTTCCCCGAAGGGTGAAGCTCACGCCGCTGGTCGAGAAGGACGCGAAGATCCGCACCGGCAAGGTGCGTCGCGCCGAGCTCGCGCCGACGATCAAGCTCCCCGGCGAGATCGCGGCCGATCCGGACAAGAGCGGCCAGATCTCTTCGCCCGTCGCGGGGCGTGTCGAGGAGGTCCGCGTGCAGCAGGGCTCGGTCGTCAAGCGGGGCGATCCGGTGGTCGTGCTCCGCGTGCCCGATCTCGGGCGGGTCCGCGGCGCGCTCGCCGCGACGCGCGCGAGGGCGAAGGGCGCACGGGCCAACGAGGAGCGCCTCCGCGCGCTCTACGAGAAGGGGCTCACCCCCGAGCGCGAGTACCTCGACGTCCGCGCCGACGCAGAGGCTTACGAGGCCGAGGCGCGCGCGCTCGGAGAGCAGCTCACGGCGGTGGGCGCGGGCGCAGGCGGCAGCGGGGTCTTGCTGCAGCTCCGCACGCCCGTCAGCGGCGTCGTCGTCTCGCGGACGGCCGTGCGCGGGCAGCCGGTGGGGACCGAGCAGGTGCTCGCCGAGATCACGGATCTCTCGGAGGTCTGGTTCCTCGCGCGGGTGTTCGAGAAGGATCTCGGCGCGCTCGCGCCCGGCGCCGTCGCCGACATCGAGCTGAACGCCTACCCAAAGCGGAGGTTCGCCGGCACGGTCGAGCGGATCGGACAGAAGGTCGATCCGGTCGCGCGCACCATCACCGCCCGCGTCCGCGTGTCGAACCCGGAGGGCGTGCTCCGGCTCGGCCTCTTCGGCGTGGCGCACGTCGTCGTGTCCGGCGAGGCGAAGCCCGCGGGCGCGAGCCTCGTCGTGCCGCGCAGCGCTGTCGTCGAGATCGCCGGCAAGACCGTCGTCTTCGTGCGCCAGGCCGACGGCGAGTACGAGCTGCACGACGTGGTGCTGGGCGACGCCGCGCCGGGCGAGGTCGCGGTGGTCACCGGGCTCCGTGAGGGCGAGGAGATCGTCACCGAGGGCGCGTTCACCCTGAAGAGCGTCGTCTTGCGCGCGACCCTGGACGACCACGACTGATGGCGCTCCTCTCTGCGATCGTCCGCTGGTCGCTCACGAACAAGGCGATCGTCCTCTTCGCGATGCTGGTCTTCGTGGCGCTCGGCCTGCGCTCCGCGCGGTCGCTGCCGATGGACGCGGTCCCCGACATCACCACGATCCAGGTCCAGATCATCACGAGCGCCCCGGCGCTGTCGCCGGTCGAGGTAGAGCAGTACGTGACGGTGCCGGTCGAGCGCGCGATGGCGGGGTTGCCTCGATCGACCGAGGTGCGGAGCCTCTCGCGCTACGGCCTCTCGGTCGTCACCGTCGTCTTCCTCGACGGGACCAACCCGTATTTTGCGCGGCAGCTCGTCGGTGAGCGGATGCGCGAGGCGACCGAGGCGATCCCCGACCAGTACGGGAAGCCCGAGGTCGGCCCCATCACGACCGGGCTCGGCGAGATCTATCAGTTCACGGTCGAGAACGACGCGCTCACGCTGATGCAGCGCGAGGAGCTGCTCGACTGGCACATCGCGCCCATCCTGCGCGCGGTCCCGGGCGTCATCGAGGTGAACAGCTACGGCGGTGAGGATCGACAGTACCAGGTCGTCCTCGACCCGAAGCGCCTCGCCGCGGCGGGCGTGTCGATCGCGGAGGTCGTCGAGGGGCTGAAGCGCTCGAACGCGAACGCCGGCGGCGGCTACATCGAGCACAACGGCGAGCACTTCGTCATCGGGACGGATGGGCTCGTGCGCGATCTCGACGATCTCGCGCGGGTCGTCATCGGCGCGACCCCCGAGGGCGTGCCGATCACCATCGCGACCGTCGGCGAGGTGCGCTTCGGGCCGAAGCTGCGCCGCGGCGCCGCGACGGCGGACGGCAAGGGCGAGGTCGTCGTGGGCGTCGCGATGATGCTGATGGGCGAGAGCGCCGAGGGCGTCGTGAAGGCGGTGAAGGCCAAGATCCAGACGCTCCAGGCGTCCCTGCCTCCCGGCACGAAGATCGAGCCCTTCTACGACCGCGCCGTGCTCGTCGACAAGACCGTGCGCACCGTCGGGAAGAACCTCCTCGAGGGCGCCGGGCTCGTCATCGTGATCTTGCTCCTCGTCCTCGGGGATCTCCGCGCGGGGCTCGTCGTCGCCGTCGTCATCCCGCTGTCGCTCCTCTTCGCGATCGTCGTCATGAACGCGCTCGGCATGTCGGGGAACCTGATGAGCCTCGGCGCGATCGATTTTGGGCTGCTCGTCGACGGCGCGGTGATCATCGTGGAGAACGCGGTGCGCCGGCTGGGGGACGGGCGGCGCGCGTCGGGCCGCGAGCTCGACGTCGCCGAGCGCACCACGATCATCGAGCGTGCCACGATGGAGGTCAGCGCCGCGAGCATCTTCGGGACGTTCATCATCACCATCGTCTACGTGCCGCTCCTCGCGCTCTCGGGCATCGAGGGGAAGCTCTTCCGCCCGATGGCGACGACCGTGCTCCTCGCGCTCATCGGGGCGTTTGTGCTGTCCATCACGCTCGTGCCCGTGCTCACGGCGCTCTTCGTGCGCGCCCCCGCCGTCGAGCACGAGACCTGGCTCGTCCGTCGCGCGCACAGGGCCTACGTCCCCATCCTCTCGGGCGCGATGAAGAGGCGCTGGGTGCCGGTGAGCGTGGCGGTCGCGTGCCTCCTCGGCGCGGCGGGGCTCTTCTCGCGCCTCGGCGCAGAGTTCGTTCCGCAGCTCGACGAGGGGGACCTCGTCGTCGAGTCTCGCAGGATCACCGGCGCGGCGCTCACCGAGTCGGTCGACACCTCGCTCCGCCTCGAGCGCGCGGCGCTCACCATCCCCGAGGTGTCGCGCGTCGTCACGCGCATCGGCGCCCCCGAGGTCGCCACCGATCCGATGGGGATCGAGAACTCGGACGCCTATGTCATGATCAAGCCTCGGAGCGAGTGGCGCTCAGGCCTCTCGAAGGCGGACCTCGCCAAGGAGCTGTCCGAGCTCATCGAGCACCGGGTGCCCGAGATCGTGGCGGGCGTGTCGCAGCCCATCCAGATGCGCACGAACGAGCTGGTCGCGGGGGTGCGGTCCGACGTCGCGCTCATCCTGTACGGGCGAGACCTCGACGAGCTCGCGCGGCTCGGCGCGGAGGTCGCGCGGCTCGTGCAGGGCGTCCCCGGCGCGGTCGATGTCCGCGCGGAGCAGGTCGCGGGGCTCAAGTACCTCCGGATCTCGCCCGATCGGGCGAAGCTCGCGCGCTATGGACTGACCATCGAGGACGTGAACCAGGTCACCGAGACGATCGCCGTCGGGCACCGTACGGGCGACGTCCTCGAGGGCGAGCGCCGCTTCGGCATCGTCGTGAAGAGCAAGCTCTCGTACGATGGAGACGCTTCGTCCCTGGCGGGGCTCCCGCTCCGCAGCGTGTCAGGCCAGCTCGTGCCGCTCGGCGATGTCGCCGATCTCCGCTTCATCTCCGGGCCGTCGCAGGTCAGCCGGGAGGCGCAGTCGCGGCGGCTCAGCGTCGAATTCAACGTCCGCGGCCGCGATCTCATGTCGGTCGTGCACGACGCCCAGGCGCGCGTGGCGAAGGGTGTCGCCATCCCCACGGGCTATCGCGCCGAGTGGGGTGGACAGTTCCTCCATTACGAGGAGGCCAAGACACGCCTCGCGGTGGTCGTCCCGCTCGCGCTCGGGCTCATCGGCTTCCTCCTGTGGACGGCGTTCCGATCGGTCCGCACCGCGGCGCTCGTCTTCCTCGGCGTCCCGTTCGCGGTCGTCGGCGGGATCGCGGCGCTCGCGGTCCGAGGCCTGCCTTTCTCGATCTCGGCGGGCGTCGGGTTCATCGCGCTCTTCGGGGTGGCGGTCCTCAACGGCTTGGTGCTCGTCGCGTTCGCGCGGCAGCTCGAGGCGAGCGGGATCCCGCCGGCCGAGGCGGTCCACCGCGCCGCGGAGGAGCGGCTCCGTCCGGTGCTCACGACCGCGCTCGTCGCGTCGCTCGGCTTCGTCCCGATGGTCCTCTCGACCGCTCCCGGCGCCGAGGTGCAGCGGCCGCTCGCCACGGTCGTCATCGGCGGGCTCGTCACCGCGACCGCGCTCACGCTGATCATCCTGCCGGTCGCCTATGCGTGGATGTTCGGGGGAGAGCCGCCGCGCCCATCGCCACGGGACGGTAGCGCCCAGGCCGCCCCCGCGCCGGAGATCGCCGATCGGACCGCGCTGTCCGACGTGCCCGGTCGAGGTGCGACCGATGCATGATCACGACGAGCACTTCGCTCGCGACGATGGCAGGTGCAGGCCGACGTGCCCGGTCGAGGTGCGCCCGATGCATGATCACGACGAGCGCTTCGCTCGCGACGATGGCAGGTGCAGGCCGACGTGCCCGGTCGAGGTGCGCCCGATGCATGATCACGACGATCCCGCGCATCAGCACGATCACGCGCACGGTCGTGTCCCGGCGGCAGAGCGGGCGTCGCGCGGCGACTCGCACGACCACGCGCACCACCACGTCTCGGCGGCGGATCTCGCGTCGAACCGCGCCTTCGCCCTCGGGGTCGGGCTCAACGTGGCCTTCGCGGCCGTCGAGTTCGGCTACGGCCTCGCGGTGCACTCGATGGCCCTCGTCGCGGACGCGGCGCACAACCTGAGCGACGTCCTCGGCCTGCTCCTCGCGTGGGGCGCGGCCGTCCTCTCGCGGCGCCGCCCGACGCGCACGCACACCTACGGCCTGCGCCGCACGAGCATCGTCGCCGCGCTCGCGAACGCGGTCCTCCTCCTCGTCGCCGTCGGCGGGATCGCGTGGGAGGCGATCCGGCGCCTCGGGAGCCCCACCGCCATCGAGGGTTGGACGGTCATCGTCGTCGCCGCCCTCGGCGTCGTGGTCAACGGCGCCTCGGCGCTCCTCTTCTTGAAGGGCCGCCACGACGACGCCAACGTCCGCGGCGCCTTCCTGCACCTCGTGGCCGACGCGGCCGTCTCGCTCGGCGTCGTCGTCTCGGGCATCGTCATGCTGAAGACAGGCTGGATGCTCGTCGATCCGCTCGTGAGCCTGCTCGTCGCGCTCGTCGTGCTCGTGGGGACGTGGGGGCTGCTCCGCGAGGCCGTGAGCCTCACCCTCGACGCGGTCCCGCAGAAGGTGCACCTCGACGAGCTCGAGGCGTACCTCCGCGGGCTGGAGGGCGTGTGCGAGGTCCACGATCTCCACGTCTGGTCCATGAGCACCACGGAGGTCGCCATGACGGCGCACCTCGTCGTCCGCTGGACGGAGGCGCCCCCACCCTTCCTCGCGCGCCTCGGCGCCACGCTGAAGGAGCGCTTCTCCATCGACCACGTCACGGTGCAGCTCGAGCCGGGGAGCCTCGGCGCCTGCGCCCACAAGGCCACCTGCGCGCCGGACGAGCCGTAGCCCCAAGCCCCCGCGTGAGCTCGCGCCCTGGGGCGCGGTTCTTCGGCCCGAGGCGAAGATTCGTGTATGATTGGAGGGCCTCGGATGCTCGTCGCGCCGCACGAAGAACGTCCTCGCGTCCTGGTCGTCGACGATGAACAATTCATTCGGGACGTGCTCGCGGACTTCCTCGGGATGGAGGGGTACCTCGTCCGATCCGTCGAGGACGGCGTGGCGGCGATCGGGGAGCTGTCGCGGCAGAGGTACGATCTCGTGCTCTCGGATCTCAAGATGCCGCGCATGGGCGGCCTCGATCTCCTCGCGCACATCGGCCAGCGGGAGGATCCGCCCACCACCATCATCATGACGGGCTTTGCCACCATCGAGTCGGCGATCGACGCGATGAAGCGCGGCGCGTACGACTACGTCCTCAAGCCCTTCAAGATCGAGGAGGTCCTCCACGTCGTCGAGCGCGGGCTCGAGCAGCGGCGGCTCGCGAGCGAGAACCTCCGGCTCCGCGAGGCGCTCTCGCTCTACAAGGTGAGCGAGGCCATCAGCGCGAGCCTCTCGCTCGACGAGGTGATCGACACGCTCGCCGAGACGGCCGAGGTCGAGGTGGGGGCCGACGTCGTCACCGTCTTCCTCGCGGACGGGGAGGGCGGCCTCAGGGAGCGGGCGTCACGCGTCCGCGCGAGCCTCCCTGCCGGTGCACGGCTCGGCGAGCTCGACGTCGCGATGCTCGCGGGTCACCTGGCGAACGAGGGGACGCTCCTCGAGCACGGACACAGGATCCTCCGCTTCTTCTCGGACGAGCCGAGCCCAGCGCCCGTGTCGATCGTCGGGGTCCCGCTCCGCACGACGTCGCGCTCCTTCGGCTTCATGGCGTGCCTCGGGCTCCGCGCCGAGCGGCGGTTCGACGAGGGGCAGCGGAAGCTGCTCTCCATCGTGGCCGGTCGCGCCAGCGCCGCCATCGAGAACGCGCGGCTCTACGAGGACCTCCAGGCGACCTTCCACCAGACGATCGAGGGGCTCGCGAAGGCCATCGACAAGATGGACCGCTACACGGCCGGTCACTCCGAGCGCGTCGCGCGCTACGCGGTCTTCCTCGGCGAGAAGCTCGCCTTGTCGCCCGCGATGCTCGAGATCCTGCGCCAGAGCGCGCTCCTCCACGACATCGGAAAGATCGGCTGCGTGATGAACCTCAACAAGACCGGCAAGCTGTCGCAGGAGGAGTACGAGGTCTTCAAGCGGCACCCCGGGTACGGCCGCGACATCCTCGATCCCATCAAGTTCCTCCACCCGCTCGTCCCCGGTGTGCACCTCCACCACGAGATGTGGAACGGCAAGGGCTACCCGCTCGGCCTCGCGGGCAACGACATCCCCCTCGTCGCGCGCATCATCGCGGTCGCGGACACCTACGACGCGATGACGAGCGATCGCGCGTACCGGCGCGCGATGCCGCACGACGTCGCCGTGGGCGAGATCACGCGGTGCGGGGGCACGCAGTTCGACCCGGAGATCGGGCACACGTTCAACGAGCACCTCGAGGCGTACCGCGACGAGCGCCGCGACCACGGCGAGCACGTCCCGGACTGAAGCCGCGCGGTCGAAGTGCGTGGGGTGGGCGCGGCCGCGGTCGACGCGCGAGAGCGCCGCTCGCGGAGCGTGGACACCGCGCGAGCGTGGGGGCGGTGCCGGCGCACGCAGCTCGAGCCGGAGGCTGGGCTCACGCTCGACGAACCGATCGAGGCGCACCGCGCCATGGCGCTGGTCATGGCGCGAGGACCGGGAGATCCGCCGAGATTGGCGTTGTGTTCTGGCCCTTCGCGGCTAGTGTCCGCGCGCTTTGTCAGACACCCCGACCGAAGAGAGCGAAGCCCGAGACGGCGCTGCCGACGACGACACGTCCCCTGCTCCCTCCGGTGAGGTCGCGACGGCCCTAGCCGAGGAGCCTGCCGCTCCCTCGTCGCACAGGCCTGCGACGCGGGCGACCGACAAGGGCGATACGCGGGACGCGGCGCCATCCTCACCGCGCCGCGGCGCGCGCCCCTCGCGCAGGGACGAGGACGCTCGAGACGAGGAGGAGGTCTCGTCGACGCGCTCCTCGGCCGCTCGCGCGAAGGGTGGCCGCGGAGTCGGGATGTTCCTCGTCGGCGCCGTCGTGCTCGGGGGCCTGGGCTGGGGCGGGCTCGAGTGGAAGAAGAAGGCCGAGGCCACGGCCGTGGTCGCGAAGTGCCACGGCGGGGACGTCTCGGCGTGCCAGGCGCGGTGTGGTCAGACGCCGCCCGATCTCGACGCGTGCAAGCGCGCCGAGGCGGCGCTGTCGAAGCGGAGGACCGAGGGCGACGACGCCGCGGCGTTCCAGCTCGCGAAGAAGCTCTGCGCCGCGGGCGACGCCGAGGGCTGCGCGCGCCAAGGTCGTGCCACATACAACGGGCGAGGGACGCAGCGGGACGTGGAGGCCGCGGCCAAGCTCTTCCAGGCGGCGTGCGACAAAGGGAACGGGCTCGGCTGCGCTGGGCTCGGGCACCTCTACGTGCTCGGGCAGGCCGGCTATCCTCGTGACGAGAAGAAGGCGGTCGAGCTCGCGAAGAAGGCGTGCGAGCTCGGCGAGGCGCGCGGCTGCGCCGACGTTGGGGCGGCGTACCAGTCGGGCGCGGGCGGCGTCGCGCGCGACGAGAAAAAGGCGCTCGAGCTCTTCGAGTCCGCGTGCAAGGCGGGCGTCGATCGCGCATGCCTCGGCCGCGCGACGATGCAGTTCAACGGTCAGGGCATGGCCAAGGACGAGGCCGCGGCGGTCGAGACCTTCAAGAAGAGCTGCGAGGGCGAGACCAAGGAGGCGTGCGTCTTCCTCGGGATGGCCTTCCTCGGCGGGCGAGGTGTCCCCCAGGACGTGAAGCGCGCGGCCGCGTGGCTCCGCGAGGCATGCGACGGCGCGCCTCCGGCGGGCTGCGCCGAGCTCGGGAACATGCTGCTCTCGGGGCAAGGCGTGGAGCCCGATCCAGCGAAGGGCTTCGAGCTCCTCCAGAAGGCTTGCGACGGTGGCGTCTCGGACGCGTGCGTCGCCATCGCGCGCGCCTCGATCTTGGGGATGGGTCCCATCAAGGATGTGGAGAAGGCGGTCGGGGTCCTCCGCGACGAGTGCGAGAAGAGCCAGAACGTCTTCGGCTGCACGGAGCTCGCGAAGGTCGAGGCGCAGGGGCTCGGGCCCATCAAGCGCGATCCCGTCTCGGCAGAGCGTCGCGCGAAGGCGGCGTGTGACGCGGTCCACCCGCCGGCCTGCACGCTCCTCGGCCAGATCCGCGCGGAGCGCGCGTCGTCGAAGGAAGACCTCGCCGAGCTCGCGAAGCTCTTCGAGGCGACGTGCAAGCAGCGCGAGCCCGACGCGTGCGCGCTCTACGGATCGATGCTCCTCGACGGGCACGGCGTGAAGAAGGATGATGTCGAGGGGCTGAAGCTCCTCGAGGCCGCGTGTCAGGAGGGAGGCTCCGTTCGAGGCTGCTCGATGTACGCGCACGCGCTGGTCATGGGCGCCGACGGGAAGCTGTCGCGCCGGAAGGGCGTCGAGCTCGCCGAGCGTCTCTGCCGCGAAGTGTCCGAGATCCCGTCGTGCATGCTGGCCGCTGGCGCGTACGTCGAGGGTCGTGGCGTGAAGAAGGACGAGAAGCGCGGCGCCTTCATGTTCGTCTCGATGTGCGAGCAAGGGATCCGCCCGGCGTGCGAGATCACGAAGAAGCTCCCCGAGGACGCCGTCTCTGCGGCGAACAAGGAATTCAAGAAGCGCCTCGCGGAGATGAAGGCCGCGTCCCCGCCTGGCGCCCCTGGCGCGCCGGCGCCTGGACCCGCGGGCTCCGCCGAGCCACCCAAGTAGTCCCGAGGCTCGAGCCGACGGAGGTCGTGGACCGAGCGGGGCGTGTCGACTAAGGGCGTCGGTCGGACCCATGGACGCGCCAGATCTCCTCGCCACCGCGGGCGACCGCCTCTCCAGGGTGGAGCGTGCTCAGATCGCCTTCATCAAGCGGAGCTTCGAGCCGGGGAGGCTCGACCGCACGATCCGCTGGTGCCAGCGAACGCTCGGCGCCGGCTGGATCAACGGCGCCACGGGGCGGCTCCGTCGGGTGCACGGGCTCGATCGGCTCCCCCGATTCACGCCGGAGCAGAGCTTCATCTGCGTCTCGAACCACCGGAGCTTCTTCGATCTCTACGTGGTCATGGCGGAGCTCATTGGCCGGGGCTTGCCCCAGCGCATCGCCTTCCCGGTGCGGTCGAGCTTCTTCTACGACAACCCGCTCGGGTTCGTGGTGAACGGCGCGATGAGCTTCTTCGCCATGTATCCCCCCATCTTCCGAGACCGGAAGAAGCTGACGCTCAACGTGACGAGCCTCGAGGAGGCCGCGTGGCTGCTCCGGCGCGGGGGCACCTTCGTCGGCTTGCACCCCGAGGGGACGCGCAAGCGAGACGACGACCCGTACACCTTCTTGCCCGCGCAGCGCGGCGTCGGGCGGCTCATCCACGACGCTCGCGTGCCGGTCATCCCCGTGTTCGTCAACGGGCTCGGCAACGACATCGTGCGACAGGTGAGGCAGAACTACGACGGGACGGGCACGCCGATCCACGTCGTGTTCGGCGCGCCGATCGAGCTCGACGATCTCCTCGAGAAGAAGCGATCTCCCAAGGTCGATCGCGCGATCTCCGAGCGCACCCTCGAGGTGATCGGGAAGCTCGGCGAGGAGGAGCGCCAGCTCCGCGCCGCACACGGCGCCTGAGCCTCGGCCTGGGCGCACGGGTCGTGCAGCAGCGCGCGCAATGACGCCTTGCTCGCGCCCGGAGCCCATGGTCCCATGGCGTCACCCATGAGCGCCGCACTCGCCAAGTACGCTCTGGAGGCCGCTCGGTTCGAGCGAGAGCGCGTCTCCCAGCCGTTCACGTCCATCGAGGGGCTCCGCAAGGTGCACGAAGAGTGGGGGCGAGCCATCCTCGGGATCCCTCGGGGCGGACCCCTCGTGTCGCAGGTTCGCGCGGCCGTCGAGCGTGGCCTGGGCGCGGCCGTCGCCGAGGACGCGATGTCTCACCTCGAGGAGGCGGAGCGGTGGCAGTGGACCATCGGGACCTGGGCGACCGGCTCTGGGGAGGGGCTCGCGTCGATGTCCGAGGTGCGGACCTTGCAGCTCGCGCGCGCGTGGCTCCTCTGCGCGCGCTCGTCGGCGGATCCGACGAGCGCCGGCTCGGCGCGCGCGCTCGTCGCCGAGGTCGTCTCCGATCCGAACCAGGTGGCGGCTCGCCATGCGGGGGAGATCTCCCGACTCCAGAGGGCGCTCGACGCGCGCTGACACCGAGCGCTTGGCGTCCTGCGCCGAGACGGAAGCGGAGCCTCCCCTCGCCGATCGGGGGGGTGAGCCGACGACCTCGTGGCTAGGGGCGGGCCTCGCCTGCGTGTCCGTTCACGTAGCGCGCGAAGTTGTCGAGGATTGCCTGCCAGCCGGCTCGCTGTTGCTCGACGGAATGGATGGCTTCGGCGTCGAAGCTCACCCGCACGCGGACGCCTCCACCCTCGGGCGCGAAGTCGACCCTCGCCGCGCGATCTCCGAAGGAGTACTCGATCAGCCGCAGGGGGACGACGCGGGTGTAGGTCCCCGCGAAGTCGAAGCCCGCGCTGCCGTCCTTTGCTTCCATCCGCGACGCGAAGGCGCCGCCCTCGCGCAGATCCACGCTGGCGCTGGTGGTGTGCCAGTCGTCCGACGCGGCGTTCCACCGAACGATGTCCTCCGGCGTCGTGTACGCGCGCCAGACCTGCTCGATGGGTGCGTGGATCTGGGTCTCGACGGTGATGTTCATGGGATCTCCTGTCTTCCAGTTGAGCTTCGGGACCTGGCGACGCTCGCGCCGCGCCGGATCGTCTGCTCGTCGCGTCCACTGTACCCTTGGCAACCCATGTCCGTCGAGGCGTCGTCACGGTCGCTGGCCTCCTGCGCGGCTCGGACGCCGCCGCGACCCGAGCCGGCCGGCGCCGAGCCTGGGGAGCCGTCTCGCGCGGTCCTATGGAGCCTCCCGTGCCGTCAGTGGGGCGGCGCCGCGCAGGCGGCGGCCCCCGTCCAGGGGGTCCTGGAGCCGTCTCGCGCGGTCCTATCGAACCTCCCGCGCCGTCAGTGCGGGGCCGTCGCGCAGTCGACGGCCCCCGTCCAGGGGACCACGGAGCCATTTTGCGCGGTCACATAGAACCTCCCGCGCCGCCAGCGGTACTGGTCGTTCCCCGAGTCGACCTCCTCGAAGCGCTGCTGGGACTCGTTCCAGCGTGTGACGCGCGGCTGGTCTGCGACCGGGGCGCGGTAGCGCTGGATCTCCGCCCTCGCGTAGAAGCGAGCGCCAGGGGGGGGCTTGCACCACGCGCCTTGATCCCAGGTCCATCGCTTGGTGAGGAGCGTGTAGCCCCACTGGCCGTCGATCCACACATAGTCGACCCCGGGGCGCGGCGGCACTTCCTCGGCCTGGACCGACGGCGGCGGCGTGACGAGCTCCGGCTGGTCCCACGGGACGGCGTCCGGGTGCGCCCCGAGCGCGAACGTCGGGACCAGCGGCTTCGCGCACCCGGCGACGGCGCACGCTGCCATGAAGCTCAGAAGCCGAGCGTCCATCGTGTCATCTCCGGCCCAAAATACAGATACTCCAGCATGGCCATCGCCAGGAAGGGCCCGAACGGGAGCCTCGCGCCCAGCCCCGTCCCGGGGTCGTCGAGGATGGGATCGAGCGCCTCGGTCGCCTCCTGGCGCTCCTCGGGCGTCATCTTCTCGAGCTCCGCGAGCACCGCCTCGCGCTCGCGCTGGACCGCCTCGCTGTCGTCGAGCGAGCCCTTCACGGCGAGCACGATCCCTGCGGCGACGACCCCGTGCACCGAGCCCGCGGCGAGCGCGAACACCGCCCCGCGCCAGCCGAACCAGGCGCCCGCCATCATCACGAGCATCGCGTCCCCGAGCGCCATCCCCGTGCGGCCACGGAGCTTCCGGTAGAGGAAGTCGAAGGGGAGCCACACCGAGAGGAACCCGATCGCCGCGCCGAGCGCGGTGTCCGCGAAGCCGAGCGCGCGGAGGGAGCTCGTCGCGACGCCGAGGAGCGTCCCCACGAGCGGGATCGGCGCGGGGATGTAGACGTGCTCCAGGTCGATGAAGGCCGCCGCGACGAGCCCGAGCACGAAGGCGAGATCCGCGACGAAGATCGCCGCGCCCCGCGCGAGGCTCGTCTCGGGCGGGAGCCGGAGCACGAGGACCTCGACGATCCCGAGCGCGAGGAGGCCGACGAGGGCCTCGATGGCCGGGTAGCGCCACGAGAGCTTGGCCTTGCAGCAGCGCGCACGCCCCCGGAGCCACAAGAAGGCGAGGACGGGCACGTTGTCGTAGGGCGCGACGGGCGTGCCACAGGCCGGGCAGTGGGAGGCGGGGCGGACGACGCTCATCCCGCGCGGCACGCGGTGGATGACGACGTTGAGGAAGCTGCCCCAGAGGAGCCCCATGACGAGCCCGAAGCCGCGGAGGAACCAGGGCGGGAAGTCGTCGAGCGCGAGCAACTTCGCGCTACATAACACCTTTGTGTCTCGTGACGCCGGGCGCCGATGGTAGACGGAGGCCGCTCATGCGTCACGTCCGCCCAGCGGCGCTTGCTCTCGTGTCTCTCCTCGCTGCGACGACGTCGGCGCGAGCGCAGCCGCGCGGGCCGGAGGGCAAGGGCGAGCCGACAGCGGCCAAGGACGCCCTCGTGCCGCCGGTGCTCCAGGAGTTCGTCGACGCGCCGTACCCACCCGAGGCCGAGGCGGCGAAGCGCGAGGGCGTCGTCATCCTCCAGCTCGACGTCGACGTGGCCGGCGCGGTCACCGCCGCCGTCGTCCTCTCGCCCGCCGGATCGGGCTTCGACGAGGCCGCGCTCGCGGCGTCACGCAAGTTCCGCTTCGCACCCGCGACACGGAACGGCAAGCCCGTCCCGTCGCGGATCACCTTCCGCTACACCTTCACGCTGAAGGCTGCGCCGACGCCGGAGGGGACCCCGGCCGCGCCCAAGGACGAGAGGCCGCGCACCGCGCTCCGCGGCGTCGTCGACATCGGCTCGACGGGCGTCCACCTGCGGGGCGCCGTCGTCACGGTGCGGGGACCCGACGGCTTCGCCGCCGAGCTGACGACGGGCGAAGACGGCGCCTGGGTCGTCCGCGATCTCCCGGCAGGGAGGTACTCCGTCAGCGTGCGCGCGGCGGGCTTCGAGGGCCTGGCCGTCGACGAGGAGGTCGAGCTCGGACAATCGACCGAGGTGCTCTATCGCCTCCAGGCGTCCGGCGGGGGCAGCGAGATCATCGTGCAGGGCGAGCGGCCGCCTCGCGAGGTCACGAAGCGCACGCTCGAGCGCCGTGAGGTCGCGCGGATCCCGGGCACGAACGGGGACGCCCTCCGCGCCATCCAGAACCTCCCCGGCGTCGCGCGCCCGCCCGCGATCGCGGGGTTCCTCATCGTGCGCGGCTCGGCGCCCAACGACACGCAGATCTTCATCGACGGCGCGCTCGTCCCGCTCGCGTACCACTTCGGCGGGCTCTCGTCGGTCGTCCCGACGGAGCTCATCGATCGCCTCGATTTTTACCCGGGTAATTTTAGTGTCCAGTATGGGCGCGTGATGGGGGGTATCGTCGACGTGGGGCTGCGGTCGCCGACGACCGACGGGAAGTACCATGGGCTCGCGCAGATCGACCTCATCGACGGGCGCTTCATGCTCGAGGGGCCGCTCCCCATTTTCAAGGAGAAGAACGTGCGCTTCGTCGTCGGGGGGCGGCGGAGCTGGGTCGACACGTGGCTCAAGCCGACGCTCGAGGCGGCGGGCGCCGGCGTCACGAGCGCGCCCGTCTACTACGACTACCAGGCCTTCGTCGAGGCCGAGCCCACCCCTCGCTCCAAGCTCCGCGCGGGGTTCTATGGGTCGGACGATCGGCTCGAGATCCTCATCCGCAGCCCCCTCGCGGCCGATCCCGTCCTCGGGGGGAACATCGGGCTCCACACCGGCTTCTGGCGCGCGCAGGCGACCTACCAGAACGATCTCGGCGACGACACCCGGCTCCGGGGGATGTTCTCGTACGGGAAGAACACCGTCGAGTTCTCGCTCGGCGCGATGTTCTTCACCCTGTACTCTCAGCAGATCTCGAGCCGGCTCGAGCTGTCGAGGCGGCTCGCGAGGGGCGTCACGCTCAACGTGGGGCAAGACCTCCTCTGGGCTCCCTACGACCTGAACGTCCGCGCCCCGCGGCCGCCCCGCCCCGGCGAGCCCGATCCGGGGCCCTTCGCGGCGCGGCCGCCGCTCGTCGTCAAGGAGTCGACGTCCTTGTATCGGCCGGCTGCGTACGCCGAGGCCGAGATCGCCCCGACCGATCGGGCGAGGATCGTCGCGGGGTACCGCGTGGACTACGCGAAGGACACCCAGCGATGGGACGCGAGCCCTCGCGCCAATGGACGCATCGTCGTCGTCCCAGCCTTCCCCAAGACGACCGTGAAGGGCGGGGTCGGGGTCTTCCATCAGCCGCCGCAGCCTCAGGAGACGAACCTCGTCTTCGGCACCCCGGGCCTGCGATCGAACCGCGCGATCCACTACTCGCTCGGCGTCGAGCAGGAGCTCACCCGGAAGATCGACGTGTCCCTGGAGGGCTTCTACAAGCAGCTCGACGGGCTCGTGTCCCGCGCCCCCTCGACGAGCGGCGGCTTCGACTACACGAACCAAGGCTCGGGCTACGTCGTCGGCGCCGAGACGCTCCTCCGGTACAAGGCCGACAGCCGCTTCTTCGGCTGGGTCGCCTACACCCTCTCGAGGAGCGTCCGCCGCGCCGCGCCGGGCGAGCCGCTGCGGCTCTTCCAGTACGATCAGACCCACATCTTGACTGCCCTCGGCAGCTACAGGCTCGGGCGCGGCTGGGAGTTTGGGCTCCGGTTCCGCTTCGTGTCGGGGCCGCTCGACCAGCCCTGCCTCGGTGGGATCCTGAACAGCGCCGCCGGCGCCTACGCGTGCGTGCAGGGCCCGGGCTTCACCGAGCGGCTCCCATCCTTCCACCAGCTCGACCTCCGGCTCGACAAGACCTGGGTCTACACCGGAGGATGGAAGCTCCATACCTACCTCGACGTCCTCAACGTGTACAACCGACAGAGCCCCGAGGGGCTCCAGTACAACTACAACTTCTCCCAGTCCACGTACCAGACCGGTCTCCCGCTCATCCCGAGCCTGGGCGTCCGGGCGGAGTTCTGATCATGTCGAGCCCCTGCGCGCGTCCCCTCCGCTCTCTCCTCGTCACCGTGGGCCTGGTCGGTGCCCTGGCGGCCGCGCTCCCGGCTTGCGGCGCCGCGTTCGAGTCCCAGGCGAGCGTCCGGAGCCTCCGCGTGCTCGGCGTCCGGGTCGACCCTCCGTACGGCAAGCCGGGCAAGCCGGTCTCGCTCGAGATGCTATACTACGATGGGTCACGACGGGCCTTCCTCGCCGACGGGAGCCCCAACCCCGATCACAAGCTGTCCATCGTGTGGCTCGGGGGCTGCCACAACCCCGAGGGAGATCTCTACTACGCGTGCTTCCCGATGCTCCAGGCCAAGCTGTCGTCGCTGCTCGGGGCGGCGGGCGGCGGAGCGCAAGGAGGGCCCCCGCCGAAGGAGCTAGAGGAGTATGTGCAGCTCGGTCCCAAGGCGCTCTTCCAGATCCCGGAGGACGCGATCTCCGGGCGCCCCCAGGCGCCTGGAGCGGCTCCCTATTCCCTGTCGTATGTCTTCTTCGTCGCGTGCGGCGGTGAGCTGGGTCCGGCCCCGGCGGGCTCGAAGACGGGCTTCCCGATCGGCTGCTACGATCCCAAGACGAAGGCCGCGCTCGGGGACGACGACTTCGTGATCGGGTACACGCCGATCTACTCTTACGTCGAGCTCACCAACAAGAACCCCGTGATCGCGGGCGGGACCTTCGAGAAGGCGCCGCACCCGCCCGTCGCCTGCGCGGCCGATGCGGGCTGTGCCGCAGGGGAGAAGTGTGCGTCGTATGGGGTGTGCGTCCCGCGCGTGCCGCACTGCACGGCGCGAAAGGCGAAGGACTGCCCGACGTACGAGCTGAAGCCCACGCTCGTCCCCGCGGACAACGTCGAGGTCGACGTGGCGTCGCCGCCCTTCGAGGGGAGGGTGCCCGAGGAGTCGATCTGGGTCGCGTACTACGCCACGAACGGTACCCTCGACGAGGAGCTGCGGCTCGTCAACGACGCCCAGAAGGGCTGGCAGGCCAATCACGAGACCCACTGGAGCGCGCCGAACGCGCCGGCCGGGGAGTCACGGATCTGGGCCGTGGTCCACGACAATCGAGGCGGCACCGCGTGGTGGTGGCAGGACGTGTACATCGACTGACGCCGACCGAGGCGCGGCGGCCGCGCACCCGGTGCCCCCCGCTGCGCGCGGATCACCCGCGTACCCTTCGCGGGTGATCCGCGCGCGCCCTCGCGTGAGGCTCCTCGACGGCGCGGCGATCCCACGTCGCCTCGGCGGCGACGTGGCCCTGGATCCTGGCGCGGGGGTGGGCACAGGAGGGCCCGCGCCTCGCCGTGTCGTGCTAAGCCGCATCACGCGATGACGCCGAAGCCCCCTTGGCTCAAGGTCCGCGCCCCTGGCGGCGAGCGCTACACGCACCTGAAGGGCGTCTTCCGCTCGCTCGATCTGCACACGGTGTGCGAGGAGGCGCACTGCCCCAACGTCGGCGAGTGCTGGAGCGAAGGCACCGCGACCCTCATGCTCCTCGGCGACACCTGCACGCGGGGCTGCCGCTTCTGCGCGGTGAAGACCGGGAACCCCCGCGGCGCCGTCGACGTCCGCGAGCCCGCGCAGACCGCGATCGCCATCGCGAAGATGGAGCTCCAGTACGTCGTCCTGACGATGGTCGACCGCGACGACCTGCTCGACGGCGGCGCGGGGCACGTGGCGCGCACCATCCGGGAGATCCGCGCGCGTCGTCCCGACATCCTCATCGAGGCGCTCGTCGGCGATTTTCAGGGGCACCTCGACTACGTGACGACGGTCGCCGAGGCGCCGCCCGACGTCTACGCGCACAACATCGAGGTCGTCCGGCGCCTCACGCGCACGGTGCGCGACGTCCGGTGCGACTACGATCAGTCGATGCGCGTCCTCTCGCACGCGAAGACGGTGGCCGGGCCGCGTGTCACGAAGAGCAGCGTCATGGTCGGCATGGGCGAGACCCACGACGAGGTCCTGGAGACGCTCCGGGATCTCCGCGGCGCGGGCTGCGACATCGTGACGATCGGGCAGTACCTCCGCCCGACCCCAAAGCACCACGAGGTGGTTCGGTACGTCGAGCCGGCCGAGTTCGACGATTGGGCCGTGGCCGCCCGCGAGCTCGGGTTCCTCTATGTCGCGTCCGCGCCGCTCGTCCGGTCGAGCTACCACGCGGCGGAGGTGTTCTTGCGATCGGTGCTCCAGGGCGTCGAGGGGGCCGACGTCGAGGCTCTCTTGCGGGACCGGATGGACACGGCGCGTCGGGAGGCGCGTCGCCACGGTGGACAATCGATCGCGGACGCCGCGGCGCACGAGGCGGCCTCGCTGGCGCGCGCGGGGCTCGTCCCGATCACGGCGCTGCGCCGGCACTGATCCCGTGCACCGTCCGGCGGGCAGGCCCGGGCGCGGTCCACCGCCCCGCCGGGCAGCCTCTGCACACCCTGAGAGGGCGTCTCACAGAACTGTCCGAATTTCTCGCATCGCCGGCGCGCCACCGAGGCGGCGTAGCATCACCGATGTCATCGCGAGTCATACGTCCCCGCGGCTCGATTCGAGCGAGCGCTCGTATTCCTTGCTCAGCAATCGAAAGTTGCACAGCCACCCATTCGTGCGCTCGACCACCCATCGTCGCGGCAGGGCGACGAAGCTGCTCAGGTCGTCGGTCCGCTTGACCACTTCGACCCGAATTCCGCTGGCGCGTCGAGCGCGGTCCACGAGCTTCACCTCGGTACGCGCCATCGGCCCAAACATGCTTCAATGTGGGGTATTCGCGGGCCGTTTCGCGCAAGACGGGAGCGATGCCCTCGCGATCCTGGACCGACGCGGCCGTGACCCGCCCGACGAGGATGAGCCCGAGGACGTCCGCGCGCAGGCGCTGCGATGGGCCCTTGAGCTTCTTCCCCGCGTCGAGCCCGCGCGGACGTCCCAGATCGGTCGACTCCACGCTCGCGGTGTCCACCCTCCCCAAAGGCGGCCCGGGCGCACGACCCTCCTGCTCGCGAACGCGCTCCCGAAGAGCATCATGGACACGGTCGAACACCCCTTCGTCGCGCCAGGTGTAGAACCGTCGAGCCACGGTCTGCCACGGCGGAAAATCAGGGGGCAATGTCCTCTGCGCGCGACCCGTCCTCGTCCGATGCTGGATCGCGTCGAAGCTTTCGCGGGCTGCGTGCTTCGGCTCCTGCAGGTTCGGCGCCCAGATCGCCTCGGGGAAGAACTGTGCGACGCGGGCCCACGCTGCGTCCGTCGTGGCCGTCGGATAGCGTCCTCGTGGTCGTGTCGGCTCGGTCCTGTGTGGCGTAGGCTCACGCGGCCCGGTGGTGGGCCAACGTGGCAGTGACACACCCTCTCACAACCACGCGTACGCCCGCCGCACGGCCTCGCGCCCGTCCCGCGCCACGAGCGCGCCGTGGCTCAGCACCGCCTTGTCGAAGTCCCAGGCGAGGATCCGGGCGATCTGGCGCCGCGCGAGGCCGCGGTGGCGGATCATGAGGCGCTCGAGGTGGCCGACGCCCGGCGCCGTGTTGCCCATGAGGCGGGCGGCGACGCGGGTCGCCCGGTCCTCGTGCGTCGAGAGGTTCAGGAGCGAATCGGCACAGAGAAACGTCCCGCTCCGCTCGTGGAGGAAGACGACCTCGTCCTCGCGGCGTGCCGAGAAGTAGAGCTGCCGGAGCTCGCCGCGCCAGAGGGAGTGGGCCTCGTCGCCGAGCACCGTCGAGAACGCGAGATCGGGCCGCTTCCGCTCGAGCCCAGGGCACGCCGCGAAGGTGGCCTCCGGGTACGCCGCCATCCACGCGCCGACGTGGAGGTGGTGGAAGAGGCTCGGCGCGACGACCGCGTGCACCTCGCCGAGCGCGTCGACCTCCTGCTTCGTCGCGGGGTCGAGTCCGACGGGCGAGTGGACGAACAGGCGGCCGTCGCGCAGCCGCACGATCGTCATGCGCGAGCCCGTCTCGAGCCCCCAGAAGCGGGCGCGGCGCGTCTCGGTCCACACGTCCTCGGCGAAGGGCTCGAGCATCGCCCCACGCTAGCAGGCCGTCCTCGAGGTGTCCGCCGTCGCGGACTCGGCTCGGCGAAGGGCTCGAGCATCGCCCCACGCTAGCAGGGGCGGAGGCCCGTCGACGAGGAGAGCGTAGCCCCTTCACGCCCTCCTTCCGCGAGCACGCCCCCCTCCTGCCCACCGCGCCCGACCCTGGCGAGCCGAGGAGACACCACCCGGGGACCGCCGAGGCGAACCGGGTCCACCAGGGGGGATCGACGACCGGGCACAAGCTCCATCGAAGGTGCGCCTCCGCCTCGCGGCAGTGTGCGCAGACGGGACGATCGACACGGTGTGTCCTCGGATGGGCACAAGCACGCCCCCGTGGATCGTGGGCGTCGACACGGACCACGACGGCATCGTTCCGCCCGCTGTCGAAATCGAGCATCGGCCAGCCCTCTCCGCCGGTCGAGGCGCTCCAGCCGCTCCAGCCGCGGTGGGTGCGGGCGTCGGCAGCCGAGCCAGCGGCACCCCGCGTTCTCGCCGCGAGCGCCGCAGTCACCGCTCGCCATGATCGGCTCCAGCGGGCGTGCTTGACGACGGGGCAGAGACGGGGTGGCATGTGATCCATGCACCACTTGTCCGGTCGGTCGATCCTCGTCGCGATCGTCCTCGTCGGTTGTGGGGGAGGCAGCGAGCTGGCGTCCCCGTCTGCCGGCACGGGCGGGAGCGCCGGGCACGCTGCAGGCGGCGCGGGTCAGAGCGGCGGCGCGGGTCAAGGCGGCGCGGGTCAAGGCGGCGCGGGTCAAGGCGGCGGCGCGGGTCAGAGCGGCGGCGCGGGTCAGAGCGGCGGCGCGGGTCAGAGCGGCGGCGCGGGTCAAGGCGGCGCGGGTCAAGGCGGCGCGGGTCAAGGCGGCGGCGCGGGTCAGAGCGGCGGTGCGGGCGGGAGCGCGAGCATCGGGGGTGGCGGGGGTCAGAGTGGCGGCGCGGGCACGGGCGGCAGCGGAGGGGGCCCGCCCGACGCCGGCTCCCCCGCGGTGGGAGCGCGCTATCTCGGTACCTACGCGCCAGCCTCGGTCACGACCTACGAAGGTCAATCGAACCTCACGATCGAGGGCAAAGAATTCATCGACGTGCCGCTGAAGGTCTCGAATTGTTCTAACCTCGTGATCAAGAATTGTAAGTTTTCGTCGAGCACTGGGGCAAACATCGGACTCTACATCTACAACTGCTCCAACGTGACCGTTCAGGATTCGACCTTCAGTGGCCTGCAATCCGCCGTGCGAGTGTCTTCCTCCACGGGAGGGATCAAGATCGAGCACAACGACATCCTCAACGTGAAGGGCAAGACGGCCTCGAGCGAGCTCGGTACCGCGGTCGGTTTCATGTTCAGCTCGGGGGCGGGCAATAGCATCAGCTACAACGCCATCGAGAATATAGCGGGGGGATCCTCGCCCGAGGACAGCATCAATGGGTGGATATCCAACCTGGCGGGGGTGTCAAGCCGCGAGCACCGGAGCCG
>CAYNEK010000078.1:0-9252 GCA_964396175.1 uncultured Polyangiaceae bacterium
GCTCCCGCCGTTCGCGCCGCTCCCGCCGCCCGTCCCGCCGTTCGCGCCGCTCCCGTCCCCCGCCCCGCCGCTCACGCCCCCCGCCCCGCCAGAGGGCTTGCCCGCGGTCCCGCTCGCCGCTCCGGACGTCCCGCCGCTCGCGGCGCCTGCGTCTCCACCGCCGCCCTCGGGCGTCCCCTCTTCGCCACCGCCGACCGCTTGCCCCGAGGCGCACGCCGCGAGGGTCATCACCAAGACAAGGAGGGCTCCACGGATCGCCATGCGCGAGGATGTGACGCAAGGACGCGCGCCCTGTCAACCGCGTGCGGCGGTCACGCTGGGATCTTGCGTCGTCGCCCCCCACGATTGACACGGAAGTTCGTGAGAAGCGAGGCGCGCGGCGATCACGCCGGGATCTTGCGTCTTCGGGGCCCGTCCGGTGACTATCCTGGGCTCCGTGAGCCCCACGCGCCCACGCCGAAGCTAGGACATTGTTCGTCACACCATCCCCACGCTGGCTCTGGGTCGCCGTCCTCGCGACAGCAGGGCTCGGCTGCGACCGCAGCGCCGGCGGCGCCGCCCCGCGGTCCGACGAGGGCTCTCGAGCCGCGACGGCGCCCGTGGGCTCGCCGACGAGCGCGGCTCCGCCCTCGGTGGACCCTTGCCGCGCACGCCGCGACGCGCTCCTCACGCAGCCAGCGCTCCCGGGGGCGCCGACGTTCGAGAGCCGGCGCGCAGAGCTGCTCGGGCGCGCGAAGGGCGAGGCGATCGTCTTTCTCCGCGCGCCGGAGGCGACGACCGAGCTCGAGCCACGCTTCCGGTACCTTGCCGAAGAGGCGCGCGGAAGGACCCCCGTCCTCGGGGTCCCCCGCGCGCTCGCCACGCTGAGGTACTTCCCCGACGCGGCGCGCGCAGTGTTCCTCCGTGAGGGCTACCTCTACGCGGACTCGCCCGAGCTCGCGGCGGTCCTCGTCGATCAGCTCCGCATCGGGCACCTCTTCAAGGAGAGGACTGTGTTCATCGCCCGCGGCAAGGACATCTTCGCCGTCACGCGCGGCGACTGGGGCTACAAGCACGACGACGGCCCCTGGAAGGGCGAGGAGGCGCAGATCCTCCTCGGCGACCGCCTCGCGCGCACCCGCGAGGAGCTGACGGCGCCGCTCCACCGCGCGCTCTCCCCCGTCGTCGACGCCGAGGCGCCGGACCGGCTGCGGATCGATCGCCTGGTCGAGGGCGGCGCGGCCGCGTCGCTGCGATACGATGGGGTGTGGGTCTCTGCCGTGCTCGAGGACGACGGCGCTTCCCTCCGCGTCGCGTGCACCGTGCGTCCCGGCGAGCCCGAGCGCGAGCGCGTCGAGGCGCGACGCGCGGAGAACCTCCGCCGCGCCGCCGCCCTCCGCCGCGTCCGAGAGTCCGTGCGCACGATGGTCGTCGAGAAGCTCCGCTTCGACGAGCCGCTGAAGGAGGAGGGACAGCAGGACGGCTCGCTGCGCCCGCTGTGGAAGTGGGCTTATGATCACGGAGATCGTGGCTACTCTTTCAACGGCGTCGGCTACGCCGTCTTCGACGTGGAAGGCCGCCCCGCGCCGCCGCAGGTGTGCGTCGACTTCGTGCTCGACGCGTACGAGCGCGCGTCCGGGACGTGGTGGGAGGGCGCGACGGCGGAGCGGCGCCGCACGGCGGGCGCGATCGACTTCGAAGAGCTCGGGATCAAGAACCGCCGGAGCGCCGCAGAGCTCGCGAAGTTCGCCGCCTCGCGACCCGACCTGTTCGAGGTGTGGTCGCCCGAGGACGCCGAGCGCGTGCCCTTCGGTCGACGAACGGACTTCTTCGCCGCGCTCACGAAGAACGACGCGCGACTCCACGACGGAGACATCGTCATCATCCACGGCCTGAAGTCCGACGGGCAGATGCACTACCACTCGTTCCTCATCGACGCGGTCGATCCGATCAGCGGCGCGCCGTTCCTCCTCGCAGGGAACGCGGGCCGACCGCGGCTCCAGACGTGGGAGGGCGTGATGCGCAGCGCGCCGCTGCGGAGCATCCGCCACGTCCTCTCGCCGCGCACCGACTTCCTCGCGCGATCGATCTCCGGCGCGCGCGAGTGAAGCGCGCGTCGTGTGCCGCAAGATTGTCGCTTGCCCGCGCGATCTTTGTGTGGTTAAGGCGGCTCACTTCACGTGAGTCGCGGCGACCTGCTCGAGCTGGAAGGAACCATCGTAGACGCCCTCGGCGGCGGCCAGTACAGCATCAAGGTCGAGCAGGGGGGACAGCTCGTGCGAGCCCAGCTCTCGGGCCGCATGCGGCGCTTCCACATCCGCGTGCTGCCGGGCGACCGCGTGCGCGTCGCCGTCTCGCCGTACGATCCGACGCACGGCCTCATCGTCTACCGCGGCAAGTAGCGGGCTCACCGAGCGCGGTCTGCGCTCCGACGACAGCGGGCTCACCGAGCGCGGGCTCGCTCCGGCGACAGCGGGCTCACCGAGCGCGGTCTGCGCTCCGACGGCTGCGACGCGCTCCCCAGCGCCGGAGGAGCAGACGCCCGCGCTCCGGGCGATCGACGCGCGAGCCCGTGCGCGGAGGGGAGCTGCGGGCAGATCACGTCGTGCGCCGCGGGAGCGCCCAAGGAGCAGACGCCCCGGCTCCGAACGATCGACGCGCGACTACCGCGCGAAGGGGAGGCGCTCGCTGCGGATCGTCGTGAGCTGAGGCCTCCGCATCGAGATGTTGAGCAGGAGCCCCGTGCCCATCAGGATCGTGAGGACCGACGAGCCGCCGTACGAGAAGAGCGGCAGCGTCACGCCCACGACCGGGAGCAGGCCCGTCACCATCCCGAGGTTGAAGACCGCGTGCCAGAAGATGAGCCCGCCGACGCCGATGGCGACACACGAGCCGAAGCGATCCTTCGCGAGCACCGCGATGCGGATCGCCCAGAGGACGAGGAACATGTAGAGGAGGATGAGCACCGTCGCGCCGACGAAGCCCCAGTCCTCGGCGAAGACCGGGAACGGGAAGTCCGAGAACTGATCCGGCAAGAAGTAGTACTGGTTCTGCGTCCCCTTCATGTACCCCTGCCCGAAGAGCCCGCCGTTGCCGATGGCGATGCGCGCGTGGTGGGCGTGGTAGCCCGCGCCGGTGACGTCGCCCTCCGGGTTCAAGAAGGTCTCGATCCGCTTGAGCTGATACTGCTCGAGGCGCTGGTACCAGAGCGGGACCACGACCCCGACCACGCCCACCAGCCCGAGGAGGCTCTTCCACCGGATCCGCTGGAGCGCCGTGATGGAGAGGAAGATGAGCGCGTTGATGAGCGCCGTCCCGAGATCGGGCTGCTTGAGGATGAGCACGAAGGGCACCCCGACCAGGAGCGCCGGCACGACGAACTCGCGCAGGCGCTTCGGCTGGTCTCCCCGCTGCTGCTGGTTGTGGAAGTACTTCGCGAGCGCGATCGTGAGCCCCAGCTTCATGAACTCGCTCGGCTGGAAGCCGAAGGCCCCGATGTTGATCCATCGCGCCGAGCCGCGCACGCCCCGCCCGAAGACGAGGACCACGACGAGCGAGACGAGGCAGAGCGCGTAGAGGACGTACGCGAAGCGCTCGATGTGACGGTAGTCGATGGCGGCGACGAAGGCCGCGAGCGCGCCGCCCGCGACGAGGAAATACACCTGACCGACGTACAGATCCGCGCGCGACAGCGTGTAGACGCTCGTCGCCGAGTAGAGGTTGATGACCCCGACGACGAGGAGCAGCATCGTGCCGATGAAGAGCGGCCAGTCGAAGTGCTCGCCGAGGCGCACGCGGCCGTCGAGCATCACGGACGCCCCCTTCGGCGTGGCTCCCGCTTCGGCTTGTCGACCGGCGGCTTCGGCGGGAGCGGCGGAGAGCTCTTCGCGGCCTGGCGCTCGTCGTGGAGCCGCTGGTAGGCGCGCGCGGTCAAGAAGGCGACCGGAGCTGCGTGCTTGCCGCCCGCGCCGCCGTGCTCGATGAGGACGACGACGGCGATCTCCGGGGCCTTCGCGGGCGCGTAGCCCGCGAACCAGGCGTGGTCTCGGTTGAAGTACCAGGTCCGCGCCGCGTCCTCACCGTGCACCGTGCGGTGGGAGGTCTGCGCCGTCCCCGTCTTGCCCGACATGTCGACGTCGGGGAGCCGCTCGGCGTGCGCCGTGCCCTCGTTCTCGGCGACGACCCCGTGGAGCGCGTCCGTCACGAACCGCCAGCTCTCCGCGCGGACCGGGATCCGGCGCCGCACCCGCGGCTGAAACTCCTGCACCACGGTGCCGTCGGCCGTCTCGATCGCCCGCACGATCTGGGGCTGGTAGAGGGTGCCGCCGTTCGCGAAGGCCGCGTACGAGAAGGCGAGCTGGAGGACGGAGACGGTCATCGCGCCCTGCCCGATCGCGGTGTTCAGCTTGAAGCCGCCGCGGAACTGTCCCTTGTAGTGGGTCGCGTACCAGCTCATCGTGGGGATGCGGCCCGCGGCCTCCGGGTTCGCCCCGATGCCCGTCTTCTGCCCGAGCCCGAAGAGGATCCCCCAGCGCGCGATCGCGTCGAGATCGAGGCGATCGGCCAGCTCGTAGAAGTAGACGTTGCACGAGCGCACGATCGCCTCGCGGAGATCGACCGGCCCGTGGACGTGTGTGCAGCGGAAGATGCGCTTGCCGTAGTTGATGAAGCCGCGGCAGTTGACGCGCATCCGCGGATCGAAGGGCCGCTGGCCTCCGCGCGTGTCCACGTCGGACGGCGGCGGCTCGAGCGCGGCGAGCGCCGAGAAGGGCTTGTATGTCGAGCCCGGCGGGTACGATCCGCTCATCGTCTTGTCCAGCGTCGGCATCAGCGGATCGGTGTAGAGCTTGCGGAAGGCGTCGCGGATCGCCTGCTTCCCGCTCCCCCCGGAGAGGACGTTGGGGTCGAAGGACGGCTTCGAGTAGAGCGCGAGCACCCGGCCGGTGCGCACGTCCACGGCGACGACCGCGCCCGCGATCTGGCCCCGCATCGCCTTGTCGATCTCCTCGACCAGCTCGATGTCGATCGAGAGGCGGAGATCACGGCCCGGCACCGGATCGAGCCGCCGCGGCTCGTCGAGGAGGCGCTCGGCCTCGGGGCCCGAGCGCCGCTGGTTCCTCGCGTCGACGACGCGCTTCTCCCAGCCGCGTGTCCCTCGGAGGTAGCTCTCCCACCCGCGCTCGACGCCGGCCGCGCCGATGCGATCGCCCTCGGTGTACCCCGCCTGTCGCAGCCGCGAGAGCAGATCGGCGTCGACCTCGGCCATGTAGCCGAGCAGGTGCGCGGACAGCTCCCCGTACGGGTAGTAGCGCACGGGGATGGGCACGACGTCGACGCCCGGGAGCTCCTGCGCGTGGGTCTCGAGGGTCGCCACCGCGTCCCTCGACACATCCTCGCGAAGAAGGTATTGTTGAAACTTTCGGGCCTTCGGGTCGGCGCGTGGGTCGTCGCACAGCTCTCGGAGCTTGCCCTCGTGACGCCGCGCCTCTTCCGCCGGGAGGCGCAGGTAGTCGACGACCTTCGCCCACCCGTCGGTGTCGACGAGGCACGTGAAGACCTTCTGCACCTTCACCATCGGGACGACGTACACGTTGTACGCGGGGCGGCTCGACGCGAGCACCTTGCCGTTCTGGTCGCGGACCACCCCGCGCGTCGTCGCCAGGATGCCGCGCCGGATGATGTTCTCACGGGCCTCGGCCTGGTGCTGATCCCCGAGGACGATCTGGAGATAGAAGAGCCTGCCCCAGAGCACGGCGAACATCACGACGACGAAGAGGGCGTGCCACTTGAACCTCCGCTTGAAGTCCCCGGTGTCGCGGTTCTCGCCCAGCGTCGTCATGAGAAGGGAGCCTCGCCCGGCCGCGGGGCCGTCACCGTGGCCTGGTGCACCCGATCCGCGACCCGGAAGACGAGCGGCGCGAAGAGCGCCGTCGCCACGCTCGTCGGCGCGAGCCTGGGGACCATCGCGCGCGCGACATAAGGATCCTTGTGGAAGATCGCGATGAGGACGAGCACCATGACGCCCTGCGCGAGCGCGAAGAGGAAGGCGAGCGCCGCCTGGGTCGGGATCGTCGCCGCCGCGAGCCGCACCCCCGCCATGCGGGCGAGGAGGAAGGTCGCCACGCTCGCGAACGTGAAGAGCCCGATGGGCGCCGCCGCGAAGAGATCGAAGGCGTATCCGAGCACGAACGCGAGCATCGCGCCGCGCGCGAGCGAGTACTCATGGACCCCGGTGAAGACGATCAACGGGAGCACGAGGTTCGGCGTGGCGAAGGTCCAGCCGATCGCGCTCACCACCGGCGCGAGCCACGGGACAGACGAGCCCACGAGGGCGCGCGCGGCGCCATCGACGGCCTGACCGAGCACCGAGAGCACGCGGAACAGGTTCGCCTGCAAGACGAGGAAGACGACCCCGATCGCGACGAACGCAGAGTTCCTCAAGGGTGCCCCTTCGCGGCAGCGGGCGCGTCGAGGGGCCGCGACGGCCGGCCCGTCGCCACCTCGGGGCCCAAGGAGGTGCTCGCCGCGGCGACGAACGGGGAGCTCTTCACGGACGTCCCTTGGGGGCGGCGGGCGCGTCGAGGGGTGGAGACGTCAAGATCAGCACCTCCTCGAGGCGAGAGAAGTCGACCGTCGGAGCGGCCTCGACCTCCTGGTACACGCCGAAGTCGCGCTTCGTGACCTTGGTGACACGGGCGACGGGGAGCCCCTTCGGGAAGCGGCGGCCCACGCCGCTCGTGACGAGCAGATCGCCGATCTCGACCTCGTCGGTGCGCTGCGCGTACTCGACCTTGAGGAGGTACTTGGTCGTGTCGCTCGTGCCGCGGACGATGCCCCGCGCGCCTGTGCGCTCGACGACGACGTCGACCGCGCTCTCCGGGTCGACGACGAGCTTCACGTCGACGGTGTCGCCGGCCACGCGGTACACGATGCCGACGACCCCTCCGAGCGCGACGACGGGCATGTCCTTCTTCACGTCACGCTGCCCGCGATCGACCGACAGCCTCGTCACCCGGAAGAACTCGGCGACGTCCTTGCCGATCACCTGCGCGGAGATGACGTCGCCCGGGATCTGCTCGCGCAGCCCGAGGAGCTTGCGGAGCCGTCGGTTCTCGATCTCGGCCTGCTCGAGCTTGCGGACGCGCTCCTCGAGCCGCGCGTTCTCGAAGGAGAGGCGCTTGTTGTCGGCCTTCACGTCGACGAGGTACACGTAGTCGCCGACGATGTGCGAGACGGCGCGCGCGAGCCACGCCGACACCTCCTGCACCGGCGCGGACACCCGCGCGACGCTCCGATCGAATTCGCTCCACTCCTTGGGCTCACGGATGTGCGTCCGCAGGAAGAAGAACGGCACGAACAGCGCCACCACGACGACGAGGATGTCCCTGTAGGGCTTCCACTTGGAGAACGACAGGCCGAACAGGGCGCGATCCCTCCCTTACGCGATGGTGACTTCCTTCAAGAGCTCCATGTGATCGAGGGTCTTGCCGCTGCCCAACACGACCGCGCTGATGGGATCGTCGCTGACCATCACCGGGAGCCCCGTCTCCTCGCGGAGGAGGACGTCGATGTTGCGGAGGAGCGCCCCGCCCCCCGTCAGCACGATGCCCTTGTCGACGATGTCTCCGGCGAGCTCGGGCGGCGTCCGCTCGAGCGCCGAGAGGACGCCCTGGACGATCTGGTCGACCGGCTCGGAGAGCGCCTCCCGGATCTCGTCGGACGAGACGACGACCGTCTTCGGGATGCCGGCGACCATGTCGCGGCCCTTCACCTCGGTCGACTCGGCCGCGTCGAGCGGGTACGCGTTGCCGATCGTGATCTTGATGCGCTCGGCCGTCTGCTCGCCGATGGCGAGGTTGTACTTGCGCTTCATGTAGGCGACGATGGCCTCGTCCATCTTGTCGCCGCCGACGCGCACCGACTGCGAGTAGACGATCCCGGCGAGCGAGATGACCGCGACCTCGGTCGTGCCGCCGCCGATGTCGACGACCATGCTCCCCGAAGGCTCGGTGATGGGGAGTCCCGCGCCGATGGCCGCGGCCATGGGCTCCTCGATGAGGTAGACCTCGCGCGCGCCGGCGCCCTCGGCGCTCTCTTTGACGGCGCGCTTCTCGACCTCGGTGATGCCGAAGGGCACGCAGATGATGATCCGAGGCTTGACGAGGGGCTTGCGGTTGTGCGCCTTCGCGATGAAGTGCCGGAGCATCGCCTCCGTGATCTCGAAGTCGGCGATGACCCCGTCGCGGAGCGGGCGGACGGCCTGGATGCTGCCCGGCGTGCGCCCGAGCATCTCCTTGGCCTCGCGGCCGACCGCGAGCACGCGCTTGCCGCCGCGGGCGTCCCGCTGGACCGCGACGACGCTGGGCTCGCACGAGACGATGCCCTTGCCCCGCACGTACACGAGCGTCGTCGCCGTGCCGAGATCGATGGCGAGATCGTTGGAGAAGAGGCCCGACGCCCAGTCGAAGATCACGCGTCACCTCGTGCGCGAGGCGACGCGGACCGGAGCAGGGCGGGACGAGGGGATCGCATGGCAGGACGGATGGCGCCGAGCCGGAGCCGTGCGCCCACGACGAGCCGTGGGCCAGGAGGCGTGTGGACGCATGGCGAGGCCGAGGGCCCCGCGAGGAGCCTAAGCCCTTGGAGATCTTGCCTTCCTTGTGCGGATGGTGCTTCCGGCACGCGGGGCAGAACTTCTTCATTTCGAGCTTCTCGGTCTGGGTCCGCTTGTTCTTGTCGGTCGTGTAGTTGGCACGGCCGCAAGAGGAACAGGTCATCTTGATGAGATCGCGCATGACGGGAGGCGCGGAAGCTACTCAGGAAGGAGCCTCCGTCAAGGAGAATCCGGCGCGCCAGGGCCCGAGGACACCCCCCGACCGGCGCCAGAGGGCGCTCGCCGCGAGCGGCGACGCGCGCAGGATCCGCCGCGCCGCCGAGCATCTCAATCGTCCCAGTCGCCCCCACCACCACCTCGGAAGCCGCCGCCGCCGCCGCCACCACCACCGCCACCACTGCCGCCACTGACGCAGACACCCTGACTGCTGGTACCACTGCCGCCGACGCCACCATCACTACCACAGCCGCTGGCGCCGACCCTGTCTCTGCCGACGCCACCACCAGTAGTACTGCTCCCTCTCGTCGCCTTGCCTCGGTGATGGTGGTCCATACACTACACCCCGCCACCAAGAAGGTCAAGACACGCACTCCGCCTGCCCCTCCCGACGACCCCACAGCGCGCGAGCTTTACCAGCTGGTACGGCGCTGGTCGCCGCC
>CAYNEK010000078.1:9262-21351 GCA_964396175.1 uncultured Polyangiaceae bacterium
CGCCACCACCGCCGCCGCCGCTACCGCGGCGCTCTCGGTCCCACGCCTTCGAGCGGCGGCCCTCGTCCTCTCGAGCCTTCTTCTTCTTCTTCCAGTCGGGGGTCGTGCCGCCCGACTTCGACGGGCCGGGCGAGCCACCGCCGAAACCGCCGCCGCCACCACCACCACCGCCCGGACGGAAGCCACCGCCCCCGCCCCCGCCGCCACCTGCCGGGCGGTCTCCCTTGGGGTAGGCCAGGTTGACGACGAGCATCCTGCCCCGAAGATCGGCGCCTCGGAGCGCCTCGAGCGCCGCGTTCGCCGCCTCTGCCGTGCCCATGACGACGAAACCGAAGCCCCGCTTTCGGCCCGTCTCGTCCATGGGCATGGTCACCCTCGCCGGCGCCGAGGCGCCTCGCCCCGTCAAGAGCGCCTCGATCTCTTCTTGGGTCGCGTCGTAGGGGAGGTTGCCGACGTAGAGCGTGCGCTCGGGTCCAGCCGGTCCGCCGGCGGGTCGCTCGGCGCGCGGCGGGCGGTCCCCACCGGCTGCGTCTCGCTTCGGGGGCTCCTGCTGAAACGGACGCACCGAGATGCTGCGTCCCTGTTGGATCGAGCCGTCCAGCGCCTCGCGCGCCGCCTGCGCGTGCTCCGTCGTCTCCATCGTGACGAAGCCGAAGCCGCGACGGCGGCCCGTCACGCGGTCACGGGGCAGGGAGACCTCGGCCACCTGGCCGCCGATGCCCTCGAACAGTTCGCGGAGTGATTCCTCGGAGATGGTGTCGGGCAGCCCCGCCACAAACAACTTGCGCTCGTCAGCGGCCATGATCGGATTCGTTGGGGTCGTTCTTGTTGGACACGGATTCGTTCTCTTGCGACGCGGACGGCGAGCGCGGATCGTGCGCGCCGCACACGTCGATGTGCAGTACCAAGTCCCTCACGATACAGGGCATCATGCGGCCGTCAAGGTGCCAAGAAAGCCTACGATGAGCGACTTCGTCCGAATCATCTACAACCCCCGCGCCGGCTCGGGGGCCGCCGCGCGCGCGCTCCCCCACGCCGAGGCCGAGCTCGCCAAGCTCGATCTTCGCTACGACGTCGTACGGACCGAGCGCCCGCGCGACGCGACGCGGCTCGTCGGCGCGGCCCGCGACGACGGCGTCACCGTGCTCCTCGCGATGGGCGGCGACGGCACGCTGAACGAAATTGCCCACGCGTACGTGACCGCAGACGGCGAGGCGATCCCGGGGCCGACGCTCGCCGTGCTCCCCGCGGGGACGGGCGGCGACTTCAAGCGCTCGCTCGGCCTCGGCGGCGATCTCGTCGAGGCCGTGCGCGCCCTCCGCGACGGACGCCGCGTGGACGTCGATCTCGGGCACGTCACGTTGACCGACGACCAGGGGGGCGTCGTATCGCACGCCTTCATCAACGTGATGAGCTTCGGCATGGGGGGCGTCGTGGATCGGCTCGTCAACGAGGCGCCCAAGTGGCTCGGCGGGAAGGCGTCCTTCTACATCGGCAGCCTGCGCGGCATGATGGCCTACAAGAACGAGCCCGTCGTCGTCTCGATCGACGGCGAGCCCTTCTTCGAGGGGCCCATCTTCTCCGTCGCGATCGCGAACGGCCGCTGCTTCGGCGGCGGCATGAAGATCGCCCCGGACGCGGAGCTGTCCGACGGCCTCTTCGACGTCGTCGCGCTCGGCGATCTCAGCCGCATGGACGCCCTCCGCCTCTCGTCGAAGATCTACGAGGGGAGCCACACGACCTCGCCCAAGGTGAAGGTCGCGCGCGGGAAGATCGTGGAGGCTCGCGCGGTTCATCCCTCCCAGAAGGTGCTCATCGACATGGACGGCGAGACCCCCGGGCGGCTCCCCCTGACCGCGAAGATCGTGCCCCGCGCGCTCTCGGTGGTGCTCCCGAGGTGAGCGTCGGGCGCCGCGTCTTCGGCCTGCCCTACGCGCTCGCGGGGGCCGGGGTGCTCGGCTTCGATCTGGCGACGCGGTGGGGGCGGTTCTCGGCCTTTCGCGCCTGGGACTTCGTGACGTACGGCGTGGCGCTCGGGCTCTCGGCGCTCTCCTGGGGCTCGCTCTTCTGGCTCGCGCGCGCCGGACGCACCTGGGCGCGGCTCGTCGCCGGGACCGCGGCGCTCCTGCTCGGCGCGTGGCTCATCGGCGGTCAGCGGTACTTCTATCAATCGTACGGCACCTACGTGAACCGCGACGCCATCGCGTTCGGCGCGTCCTTCGGGAAGAGCCTCCACGGGCAGGTGCGCGCGGATCTCGCCGCGTTCGCGGGCGCGCACCTCGTCGTCGCGGCCGTGGTCTTCGCGATGCTCGTCTTCATGGCGCGACGGCGTCGCGCCCCACGCGCGCCGTCGTGGCTCTTCCTTGCCGTCGTCCCGCCCCTCGTCGTCCCGTGCTCGTTCCGCCGCGTGCAGGCCTCGACGCCCGACGTGCTGTACGTTCACGGCGTCGTGGGGCTCGTGACGGGCGGCGCGAAGCCCACCCCGCCGCTCGAGCGGAGCCCGGTGTACGTCCCGTCCGTCGAGGCCCGCGCGCGCAGGCCGCGCAACGTGGTCCTCGTGCTCACCGAGAGCGTGCGCGCCGACGACACCTGCGAGCGCCCCGAGGACGCCCGGTGCGACGAGGCGACCCGCGCGACGCACGCGCTCCTGCCCCACCGGCTCCAGCTCCGAGGCATGCGCGCCAACGACAGCACGACCGCGATCAGCGTGGCGGTGCTCTTCACGGGACTGTCGCCGACGGCGAGCCGCGAGGCGATCGGCGAGGCGCCGATGCTCTGGGAGTACGCGCGCGCCGCCGGCTACTCGACCGCCTACTACACGAGCCAGGATCTTCGCTTCGGCAACAGCGACATGTTCATCCGCCACGTGCCGATGGACCGACGCGTCTCGGCCGAGCAGCTCGAGCCGGGCTGCGACATCGATCTCGGCGCGCACGACGGGCTGCTCGCGGATCACGTCGCGCGCGATCTCGACCAGCTCCCCGAGCCGTTCTTCGCCGTCCTACACCTCTCCAACACGCACTACCCCTACCGCGTCGACGAGGGCGACGAGCCCTTCGCGCCGCACGAGTACACGAAGGATCCCGCGAAGACATCGCACTTCCGCAACCACTACCGGAACGCCATCCACGCCCAAGACAAGGTGGTGGCGCGGCTCGTCTCGACGGTGCGGCGGCGGCCGGGCGGCGAGCGCACGGTCGTCGTCTTCACCTCCGACCATGGGGAGTCCTTCCGTGAGCACGGGCAGCTCGGCCACACGTTGAGCGTGTTCGACGAAGAGATCCGCGTGCCGACCTGGATCGACGCGCCCGACGGCACCCTCACAGAGCGTGAGCGCCAGAGCCTCGCGACGCTCGTCGACGCGGGCGTCACACACCTCGACATCGCGCCCACCTTGCTCGACCTGCTCGGCGTCCTCGACGAGCCCGCCCTCTCGCGCTGGACGACGACCTTCGTCGGCGAGAGTCTCCTCCGGGAGCCCGCGCGGGCGCGCGACGCGCCCATCACCAATTGCAATGCGCTCTGGGCGTGCCCCTTCGAGAACTGGGGGCTCCTGCGCGGCCAGCGGAAGCTCGAGGCGCGCGCGTGGGACCCGACCTGGCGCTGCTACGATCTCGAGCGTGACCCGGGCGAGACGAGCGATCTCGGGGTCGCGGCCTGCGGCGACATGTCGGCGGTCGCCACGCGGTGGCTCGGCGGGATCCCCGGGAAGACGCGCCGGTAGACAACAAAGTCACACCATTGTGTCACACAGATACGGCGTGACCTGGGCTGTCTCCCGGCCCCGAGACGCGGGCGCGCTCAGCGCGGCAGATCGATGGGCGGCGCGCACTTGCCCTTGGCGCTGCAGCCGCCGACCTCGTCGGTGCACGTGTCGCAGGCGCTCCCCTCGGCCTTGTGCTCGTCGAGGCAGCGGGCAGTGCATGCAGAGGCCTTGCGATCGTCGCCCTCCTCGGTGCAGCGCGCGACGCACGCCCCGTACGGCGCGCACGGCCCCGAGAACTCGCCCCGCACAACCGACGCACCGAAGCACTTCTCGTACACGCCCGCGCAGTGCTTCACCATGCAGTCGACGTAGGCGGTCTCGGCGGGGGTCTTCTCGGTCCAGATGAGCTCTCTCAGGCCGATCTTCTTCGCTGCACGGCTCGACGCCGCGCTCGGCGCGGGGCTCGAAGGCGCGTGCGCCGGGAGGCTCGAGCTGGGGGGCGCGGCGGTGATCGCGGGGGCGGGCGTCGCCTTCTTCTCGTCGCAGCCGCACACCGCCGCGAGCGACGTCGAGAGCACCACCGGGAGCACGAGCGAGCGCGGTCGATGGACCGACGAGGCCGACATCCCAAGACACTCGCCTCGCCCGTGCGCCCGCGTCAAGAGACGGTCAATCTTGGAGCACCCAGAGGGCTCTCCTCCCGGTGGACTCGGTCTCGTCGGATCGACCTCGCGGCGCCGTCACTCGTGGAGCACCTGCGGGGCGCCGTCCTTCGGCTCGAGCACCTCGGTGCGGCGCTCCTTCCCGAAGTAGCCCGAGAGCCCGACGTCGATGCGGTAGACCTTGCTGCCGCGCGCCGGGTTGGTGCCGCGCGCCGGGCTCGCGGTCCTCGCCCCGCTGGCGGGCCTGCTCGGCCGACGCCGTCGCCGTGGTCGCTGACGGCGGGCCGAGCTTCAGCGCCGCTCGCGCACCCCTCGCCGGGCCGGGCTCTCTTCGTCGATCGCCGCCTGCTCGGCCTCCGCGTCGCCGTCGACCGGCACGCGCGGGCCGGCGCCGACGCGCACCCGAGGCGGGGGGAGCCCGCCGCGGCCGACCGTGTAGAAGAGCCGCCCATCCTCGTCGATCTCGAGCCGCACCTCGCCGCCCTGCTTCGCGAGCGCGGTGAGCAGCGCGTCCGCCTCCGGCTCGCTCACGCCGATAGCGGCCGCCAGATCGCCCGCCGTCACGACGCCGCCGCTCCGGGTCGCGAGCGCCCACACCGCCTCTTCGGCGGCCTGTCGGCGGCGCCTCTCTCCAGCGCGCCGCAACGCGCCGCCCCCGAGCAGCAGCGGGATGGCAAAGGCCAGCGTGAGAAACAAGAGGATCCCGCCGAATGCCCACCCGAGCACGCCCGCGGGGATCAGCCACTGGAAAAATGCGGCGACGGCCGCGGACGTCGCGAGCCCGCCGGCGAGCACGACCCAGGCGGCCACCGAAGCGACGGTGCCGCCGATCTTGGAGGGCTGGCCCGCGACGTTGACGGGCACCGTCGAGAGCAGCGAGCGTGGACCGCCGCACGCGACGCAGACGGTCGCCATCCCGTGCACGACGGTCGGCGCGACCTGTCCGCAATGAGGGCACGTCCAAGGGGGAACCTTCACGTGCGGAGTCTCGCACCCGCGCCGCGATGGGTCACGTCAGCCGTTCGCGTCCGCGAGCGGCCGCTCCATGTGGCGCCGAACCCTGGGCACCTCGGCGAGCGTTCGGCAGGGCCGTCCGCGTCTGCGCACGCCCCGACGGCGCACCAACGGGGCCGGCGAACGCCGGCGCGCCGGCCGCCTTGCCGTCGCGCACGGCAGCCTGAGGCTTGTGCCGGGCCGTGCGAGCATTATCGATGACGGCGATGATCGACCGCGCCCACTCACGCAAAGTGTTCCTCGTCGTCCTCGTCAGCCTCCTCGCGGCGCTCTTCGCGCTCCCCGGCTGCCAGACGTACGACACCCTCATCGAGAAGGATCAGGTCTGCGATCAGCGCTGGGCGGACATCGAAGCGCAGCTCCAGCGCCGTTACGACCTCGTCCCAAACCTCGTGAACGTGGTGAAGGCGTCGGCCAAGCACGAATCGGAGACGCTGAAGGCCGTCACCGACGCGCGCGCGCAGGCGACGCAGGTCAAGCTCACGGCCGACGACCTGACCGACCCCGAGAAGGTCGCCTCCTTCCAGAAGGCGCAGGATCAGCTCAAGGGCTCGCTCTCCCGTCTGATGATGGTCCAGGAGACGTACCCCGACCTGAAGGCGAACAGCGCGTTCCACGACCTGCAGGTGCAGCTCGAGGGCACCGAGAACCGCCTCCTCCGCGCGCGCGAGCAGTACAACGCGGCCGTCAAGGACTACAACAGCGAGCTCGGCAAGATCCGCGGCAGCGCCGTCAACAAGGCGACCGGCAAGCCCTTCAAGCCGCGCGTCTTCTTCTCGGCCTCGGCCGGCGCGCAGGCCGCTCCTACGGTCAGCTTCTGATGCGCGTGTCCGCCCACGCCACGCCGCGCCCGAGGCCACCCGCCCGGGCGCGGCGCTGCGTGGCCCGGCTGCTCGCCGCGCTGATGGCGGCGGCGGTGCTCCTCATCGGTGGCGTCGCGCTCGCGTTCGTGCCCCCACCGCAGGAGGGCCACGTCACGGACAAGTCCTTCAAGCTCGACGCACGGGACGACCGCGTCCTCGAGCGGCGCCTCGAGGACCTGCGGCAAGCGGACGGCTACGAGATCGCGTTCCTGCTCATCCCTTCGCTCGAGGGCGAGTCGATCGAGGACGTCGCCTACACGACCTTCAACACGTGGAAGCTCGGCCAGAAGGGCGTCGACAACGGCGTGCTCGTGGTGATCGTGCCCGGCGACCGCAAGGTCCGCATCGAGACGGGCAAGGGCGCGGGCGGCGCGCTGACGGATCTGCAGTCGAACGACATCATCCGCAACGTCATGGGGCCGCTCCTCAAGCAGGACCGGTTCCGCGACGCCATCGCCGCCGGCGGCGACGCGATCGACAAGGCGATGCGCGAGGGCGGCGTCGCCGGTACGCCGCCGGGCGCGAACGGGCAGCCCACCATGTCGCGGCCCATGTCCATCGGCATCATCGTGCTCGTCGTGGCCTTCCTGATCTTCCTCAACTGGCTCGCGCGCAGGGGTGGTGGCTTCGGCGGCGGCGGCGGTTGGAGCGGCGGCGGCGGCGGTTGGAGCGGCGGTGGTGGCGGCGGCGGCAGTTGGAGCGGCGGTGGCGGCGGCGCGTCGGGCGGCGGCGGCTCGAGCGACAGCTACTGAGCGTCGCTGAACGAGCGGGCGCGATGGCGCCGCGCCCCTTCGGGTCTCAGCGTTCGAACCACCGTGCGGCGCGCCCGATCCAGGGCATCGCCTCTTCGAGCTTGCGCGCGATCGCGAGCACGGTCCCCTCGTCGTGCAGCCTGCCAGCGATCTGCACGCCGATCGGCAGCCCGCCTCGGGTGAGCCCCACAGGAACGCTCACAGCAGGCTGCCCGCTCACGTGGACGATCGCGGTGAACGCGCCGACCTCGGCCGTGCGGCGGAAGGCAGCCTCCGGCGGGGGAGACACGAACGCGCCGACCTTCGGCGACGGCGAAGCGACCGTGGGCGTGAGCCGCGCGTCCGCGTCGCCGAGCCACGCGAGCACCCGCCGTTCGAAGGCTCGCGTCGCGTGCGCGCGTCGTCGTGACCGACCGCCTCGCCGCTCTCGTGACCGACGCCGAGCCGATGCGCGAGCCCCCGGGTCGCGATGAGGATCGATCCGACCGCGCCGGCGAGGGCGCCGCCGCGTCAGGGGGCGTTCGCGTGGGACGAGCTGGCGTCAGCGAAGAGCGTCTCGCGCGGGGCGAGGGTGCGCGCGCGGGGTGAGATGGCGGCGCCCCAGAGGGACCGCGACGGCGCTTGTGAGGTGCGCGGGAGGGGGGCGTAGGCTGCCGTACGCGGCCGACGGGCAGCTTGGATTTCCTAGCCGCCTCGTCGGGTCGACCTCGCGGCGCGGTCACTCGTGGAGCACCTGCGGGACGCCGTCCTTCAGCTCGAGCACCTCGGTGCGGCGCTCCTTCCCGAAGTAGTCCGAGAGCCCCACGTCGATGCGGTAGACCTTGCCGCCGCACGCCGGGTTGATGCCGCGCGCCTGGACCGTGTGTCCGACGACGAGGCGCTTCGCCCCGAGCGACGCGAGCACGCGCTCGAGCGCCTGACACCCGGCGTCGTCCATCGCGCCGCCGTAGGCGCGAGTCCACACGGGCGAGTCCTCCGAGGCGATGGACCGCGGGGCCGGTCCGCCGCCCTCGGTCATCCAGCGGCGCGCCTCGTCGTTGATGCGATCGAGGCCGTACGCGACGTGCGAGGGCAGGACGCCCGCGTGCGCGAAGACCGTGTCGCCGACGATCGCGACGATCGGGCGCTTCGCGAGGCGCCTCGCGAGCGCACCCCCAGGCGAGAAGGCGCGGATCCGATCCTCGGGCACGGGCCGCGCGGCCTTCTTCTCGGAGAAGTCCGCGAAGCCGTCCTGGGTCACGTAGCGCATGTCGCCCTCGAGGTTCAGGAGCTCGTGGTTGCCGTTGAGGACGACGACGCGCCCGCCCGCCTTCTCGGCCTCGGCCTGGAGGCGATCGAGCAGATCGAGGATCTGCGGCTCGTCGTCGCCCCGGTCGAGCTGATCACCCGTCTGGACGAGCGTCATCGTGCCGCCCGCCCAGCGACCCTCGGCGTCGATCGCGCCCGCGAGGCGGAGCGCCTCCTTCACCGAGGCGAGATCGCCGTGGAGGTCTCCGACCGCGACGATCCGCGACGAGCCCGGGAAGCGGAGCGCGCTCGCCGCGGTGGCCGTCGGGGCGGGCGCCGCCGCGGGGGCGACCGAGGCGGGGCGCGCGGGCACAGGGCCCTGGGAGGGCTCCGGAGATCGGCTGCACCCGGCGATCAACGCGGCGGCGGCGAGGGCGAGGGGGACGGCGAGGGCGAGGCGCGAGCGCACGGCCCTCGTCGTGTACCACGCGCCGTGCGATCGGTGCCCGGGGCATGTACGATCCGCGGAATGCGTCTCGACTGGCGCGGGGCTGCCCCGAACGAGCGCGCCGAGCGCGAGGACCAAGGGCTCGGCGCGTGGCTCCGGCGCGCCGCGAGCCTCGCGCGCGGCGCCGAGCGGGAGGCGACGACCGACGGCGCGGGACCCACGCCGGGGCCGTCCGGGGCGACGCTCGACGAGGTGCGCGCCCGCGCGGTCCGCTACCCACTCGGAAGCGGACAAGCAGAGGAGCTCGCGCTCTTCGCGGGCCTGAAGCCTGCGCTCCGCCAGCTCCTCCGCCGCGAGGACGCACGTCGGCAGGCAGAGGTGTTTCGGGCGCGCGGTCTCGCAGCCGACGTGTACGAGATCCCCGCTGGGCTCCTCCAGGGCGACGAGGGCGGCTGGGTCCTCCTGCTCGTCGCGGCGACCCAGACGACGCTCGTGCGCATGGCGCAGGCCGAGCGAGCCCGCGACTGCGCGCGGCTCGGGGCCCTCCTCGGCTTCCCGCGGTGCTGTGTGGACGCGTTCGTGTCTTGCCCCGCTCCCCGCGACGAGCAGACGCTCGCCGCGCGCGCAGCGAGGCGCACCGCAGGCGTCGGCAGCCCGCTCCTCGACGCGCTGCACTTCGGCGTGTTCCACTACGTGTCGTGGACCCCCTGCCACTTCCGCTGCCGCGCGAGCCTCGCGTACGCGGAGGAGGTCGACACCCTCCTCGCGCCGCACCGCAGCTTCCTCGATGAGCTCCACCCCGCCCTCGCGCGGCACCGCCTGCTCCTCTCGCCCGCGGTGCAGCTCTCCCTCGAGGCCACTCCCTGCGTCGGAGGCTGGGCGATCGCCAAGGTCGATCCGACGCTCCGCTGGGCGCACCCGGACGTCGTGCTCTCGGCGTCCGACGAGCGCGACACGGCGCTCGCGCTCGAAGTGTGTCGGCGCGCCTCGACGCTCTCGGTCGAGCCCGACGGAGCGCTGCTCCTCGACGGCCGACGCTGGAGGAAGGGGCTCTTCGTCCCCTTCGGTGAGACGCCACGGACCGCGCCGCGCAGGCCGCGCGTCGGCTCACCGGAGCCGTGACGCACCCCAGTCCAGCGAGGTGCCCTTCCCGCTCGGCACGCTTCGCGGGACGGTCCACGCGAGGCGTGACACGGCCGCGGCGGGTCACCGGCACGCACACGCACACGCACACGCTACGAGCGGCGTGCGACCGGCGGCCCCATCGCCCACCGCGGGGGTCGCGGTGGTCCTCGCGAGGCGTGACACGGCCACGGCGGGTCACGGGCACGCACACGCTACGAGCGACGAGAGAACGGCTGCTCCATCGCCCACCGGTCCACCTCGGGGCTCGCGGCGATCGGCGGGGGCTGCTCGCCCTGGAGCGCGCGGAGCGTCGCTCGAACCGACTCGACGAGCGACTCCACATGGTAGCCGCCCTCCAGCACGCACGCGACGCGCCCCGACGCGTGCCGATCCGCCGCACGTCGAACGCACGCGGCAACATGCGCGAACGCCGCCTCCGACCACTCGAGCCCGCCGAGCGGATCGTCGCGGTGCGCGTCGTACCCCGCGCTGCAAAGGACGAGCCCGGGCCGAAACTCGTCCAGGGCTGGCGCGACGACTTCATCGACCACCCGCGCGAGGTGCGCATCCCCAGCGCCCGCGGGGAGCGGCACGTTCACGTTGAAGCCCTCGCCCTCGCCCGATCCGCGGAGCTCCGCGAGGCCCGTCCCCGGATAGTGAGGGTGCTGGTGCGTGCTCACGTAGAGGACGTCGGAGCGGTCGTAGAACGCGTGCTGCGTCCCGTTCCCGTGGTGGACGTCCCAGTCCACGATGGCGATCCGCTCGATCCCGTGCGTCACGCGCGCGTGCTCCGCGGCGATCGCGACGTGGTTGAAGAGGCAGAAGCCCATCGCGCGGTGACGCTCGGCGTGATGACCGGGCGGGCGCACGAGGGCGAAGGACGCACACGCAGGGCCCTGCACGACCGCGTCGACGGCGGAGATGGCAGCTCCCGCCGCGACGAACGCAGCCTCTACGGAGCGTGGCGACACCGACGTGTCCGCGTCGAGCACCGCGCTCTTGCCGTGGAGCGCCACGAGCCGCTCGATGTACGCTGGCGCGTGGACCCGCGCGACCTCATCGCGGGTCGCGGGCCTCGGCGAGAAGAGGAGAGTCCTCGGGAGCGGCCGCTCGGCGAAGGACGAGAGGAGCGCCTCGAGTCGTCGAGGGTGGTCGGGGTGCGAGTCCCCCGGGAAGTGCGCGAGCATCACCGGCTCGGCGAAGAGCGCGAGCTCGTCCGTGCGGCTCTCCGCCATCGGCGCGCGCATGTCTCGTGTGTGCCCGAGCCGACGCGCCGCGACAAGCTCGTCGCCAGCCTCCGCGCGCGCGGCCAGCGACCGCGAGCAGGGCCTCGTCCCACGGGCGCAGGTCCCCCCCACCGTCCGCCATGACGGTGGCTACACCCAGGCACCACGCTGGACGAAACCAAGGACCGGCGAGCAGTCCGGGCGAAGCGGCCGGATCATCGTGAGCTCGTGGTCACGCCGGCGCGTCGGGAGCGCGCTCTGCGACACCAGCGCATCGGTCGCCCAGAGTGACACCTCCCGGAGCCCCGCCTCGCCCGCGACCGCGGCCGCCGCAGCCATCACACGATCGAGCCCATCCTCGGCGATCGCGGCCAAGACGACGAGCCGATCCGCCTTCCAGTCGGCGGCCCAGATCCCGCGCGCGCGGCCGACCGCGCAGCCGTAGGCAGCGAGGGCTGGGCGACCGAGGCGCTCGCGGTAGACGCGCTCTCGCTCGAGGTGCCAGTCGAGCTGGTCGCCAGTCGGCGCGACCACGAGCCCCGGGAGATCGGGCACGACGTCCGCGCATCGGACCTCCCCTTCGCGAACCCACCGGTCCACGGCGACCGCGTCGCTCGTGGCGGGCGCGGGGTGCTCCTCGGAGCGCACGGACACAAAGCCGCTCCGCTCGTACTGGGCGGCGCCGATCTCCGAATACAGGATGACGGCGCTCGCGCGCGCCTCTGCCTCGAGGTGCCGGACGAGCCCATCCACGAGTCGCGTGGAGTACCCTCGCCGACGGAGCGCCGGCTCGGTGAAGACGCTGGCCAAGAGCTCCACCACGATCGGCCGGCGATCGAGGAAGGCCCGCGCAGAGAAGGTCTCGAGCGACGCGAGGATCTCGCGACCGTCCGCGAGCACCCACGTCCGCATCGCGCTCCGCGCCCACGCGTGCGCCCGGAGCCGCACCTCGCGCGCGAGGTACTCGTCGACACCGAGCTTCGCCCCCCACGCCGCGAAGGTCAAGCGATCGCGAGCGCGCTTCTCGGCCTCCGTCGCGAGCCGAACCGAGCTCACGCGCCCTCGA
>CAYNEK010000078.1:21451-23868 GCA_964396175.1 uncultured Polyangiaceae bacterium
CTCGGCCTCCGTCGCGAGCCGAACCGAGCTCACGCGCCCTCGAACAACGAGAGCTGGGCGCCCTCCAGGACCGCGGCGACCGGGCCATACGAGCGACGATGGATCGGCGACGCGCCGAGCCGACGCAGGGCGGCGACGTGCTCCTTCACGGGGTAGCCCTTGTTCCTCGCGAAGCCGTAGCCCGGGTAGGTCCGATCGTACTCCGCCATCAAGGCGTCCCTCGCGACCTTCGCGAGGATGCTCGCGGCCGCGATGCTGAGGCTCCGCGCGTCACCGCGGACGAGCGACGTCTGCGCGATGGGGAGCTCGAGGGTGCGCGCGTCGATGAGGAGGTGCTCCGGGGCGACGCCGAGCTGACGCACGGCCCGAGACATCGCGAGGATCCCAGCCCAGTAAGGGTTCAGCCGGTCGACCTCGTACGGCTCGGCGAAGGCGACGGCGTGGGCGAGCGCCCGCTCTTCGATGACACGCGCGAGCCGCTCACGCGTCCTCGCGTCGAGCGCCTTCGAGTCATCCACGCCGACGATCTTCTCTCCCACGGGGAGCACCACCGCGGCGGCCGCGATCGGACCGGCGAGCGGCGCGACCCCGGCCTCGTCGACGCCAGCGACGCGCGTGAGCCCGCCCTTCCAGAGCTCTTTCTCGAAGCGGAGCATCCGTCGAAGCCGCGCAGACTCGTCGCGCGCCGCGATCCGTGCCGCCTCCAGCTTGACGAGGAGCGCCGCGGCTCGCCTCCGGCCGTCCGACGAGAGCGCCTCTCGGACCCCTTTGGGGACACGACGTCCCGCCCGCAAGAAGCGAGCTTCGAGGGCGTCGAGATCCAACCGTGGCACGTGCGAGGCACCCCATAACAGCATTCTCGAGGGTGGGGGCGACCGCGTGACCTACCACTCGTAGCCTAGCCGTGAACCGTGGTTCTCCCAAGGATAGCATACACCAAGCGAACCTTGGGCATGGGACTTGCGGTGTCCCTGCGAGCATGTCCCGACGCTGGCTCCCTGCCCTGGCCTTCGCGCTCGCAGCGTCCCGCGCGAGCGCGGTGGGCAGCCTCACGGCCGAGCCCCCGGCGACGACGCTCCCCGCCGAGGTGCGCGCGGCCGTGGCGGTCCACGGCTTGGGCGCGACGGTGTGGGTCGGAGCGACCCTCGACGGCGCGGCGGACAAGGTCGTCTGGATCGTGCCGATCGCGCCGGGGACCGCCGTGGATCGTGCCTCGAGCGCCTTCTTCGACGCGCTCGAGGACGCGACCGCGCCGCGCATCATCGCACCGAAGGGATGCGGCAGCGACGCCCCGGAGTTCCTCGTCGAGGGTGGCGGAGACGCTCCTCCCCGCGCCCCCGACGCGGAGGTCGTCGTGCTGGCGGGCGCGACGACGCTCGCGGGACAGCTCGAGGCATGGGGCGTCGCCGGGGACGACCTGCCGATGAGCGCCCTCGACCAAGCCGTCGCGCAGGGGAACCTCTTGCTCGCCGTGCTGATGACGCCCGAGCCGGGCTTGCGCTCCACGCCGACCCTGCGGCTGTCGGGCCCCTCGGTCTCGCTCCCGCTGGCGGTCTTCCGCGCGGACTCGACACGCTCGGTGCCGGGCACGCTGTTCGCGATCGGCGCCGGGAATGCGACGCTCCCTGGCGTGCCGTCCGCGACTGTGGGCTCCTCGCAGGTCTCGCTCGCCGCGGGCACCTCCAACTACGGAGCGCTCCGCGACGCCTTCCTCGCGAAGGGGCGCGTCGTGCTCGAGTCGAGCTCGAGCGCGTCCCTCACCCGCCCATACGTCTTCCCCGGGGGCAGCGCCCCCAGCGTCGCCGACGCGTTCCTGGTCCGCGCGTTCGCGCGCGGTGAGCTCGCCGCCGATCTCGGCGCGGCGTCGTCCGCGGTCCACGCCGCCTACGCCGCGACGCTGCCCGAGCCTTGCCCGCGCGGCGATCTCGTGAAGTCGCCGTGCTCGGGGCAGGATCCGCTCGCGAAGTCGCTCGGACCCGCGAGCGATCTCGCGTTCGTCCTCGCCGGGGCGCCCGACGCGCGCGTGCTGACGCGGTTCGCCTTCGAGGTCCCCAAGGGAGGGAGCGTCCACCTGCCGATGCCGATCTTCGCGCCGGGAGACGACGTCTCACCGCTCCGCTTCGCGCCAGAGCCGCCCTGCACGCCCCCCGGATGGACACAGGGAGGTGGGCACGACGCGAGCGGTGGCGGGCATGACGTGAGCGGCGATGGTGAGACGGCGGAAGATTCGGGAGACAGCTCGTCCAGCTCCTCGGTCGGGGTCCAGATCGCTGATGGCTGCAGCGGCGGGGGCTCGGACTCGTGCTCGAGCGACTCGTCGTCCTCGGGCGGAGACTCCTGCTCGAGCAGCTCCGGCGGCGGTGACTCCTGCTCGAGCAGCTCCGGCGGCGGTGACTCCTGCTCGAGCAGCTCCGGCG
>CAYNEK010000078.1:23968-24445 GCA_964396175.1 uncultured Polyangiaceae bacterium
GCGGTGACTCCTGCTCCGGTGGCGGAGGCGGAGGCGGGGGGAGCGGAGGCTGCGACTGCACGCTGCCTCGCCGGAAGCAGAAGCCCGCCCTCTGGGTGTTCGCGGCGCTCGCCCTGGCCCTCCCGATCCGCAGGGCGAGCCGCCCAGCGTGAGCCCACGAGCCCTGGCACGACGAGCCGAGCCCCATGCATGTGGCGCATGCTCTAGTGGGCTCTTCTGCGGACGTGGCCGATGTGGGGTCGCCTTCGGTGACGGCATGCTCGTCACGTAGGGTCCGACTCCGGGTCTTCCGGCGCAACCGCGGGGTGGCGGCCCCTCTCGGTGACGGCCTGAAAGTCGCGTAAGGTCCAACGGGCCCGTCCACCTCGAGCAGGCCCACGAGCCAGGGCACGAGGAGAGTCGGTGAGCGCGGGACGATCGGGCCAGGGCCGGCGCATCTAATTCCTGAGCCACCTCGATCCGACTGCTGAAGCCTGT
>CAYNEK010000079.1:0-8669 GCA_964396175.1 uncultured Polyangiaceae bacterium
CGCAGCGCCGCCCTTGCCTGCAGCGCCCGCCGGCGCGCCCGCCGCGCCGCCCTTGCCGGCAGCGCCCGCTCCCGCCGCGCCGCTGGTTGCTCCCGCAGCGCCGCCCTTGCCTGCAGCGCCCGCCGGCGCGCCCGCAGCGCCGCCCTTGCCTGCAGCGCCCGCTCCCGCTGCGCCGCCGCTGCTCACACTCCCTGCCGCGCCGCTCGTGCCCGCCGTGCCGCCGCGCCCTGCCGTCGGGCTCGGGCCCGTGCCGGCGGCTTCTTCGTCGCTCGACCCTCCGCATGCGCCGAGCGCCACCGGCAGCGTAAAGCCCGCGAAGATCAGGAGCGATCGAAGCATGGCACACGATCCTACCACCGAACCCTCGGTCGGCGTGGCGAACTCCCGGCGACTGCGGGGGCGGGAGCTCGCGCCGAGGGTGATCCGCGCGGGCGGTGGCTGTCGTGGTGGGCTCGCGCGAGGCCCCGTGGTGGCTCTGCGACGTCAGAGCTCGGCCTTCCAGCGCGTGAGCGTCGCGAGGGCCTCGAGCGGCGTCATCGCGTCGGGCTCGAGCGCGCGGAGCTCCGTGACGAAGGGGTGCTCGGCGACGGCCGAGAAGAGGTCGAGCTGCGGCGTCTCGTGGCGCGGCTTGCGCGTCCCCGTCGGCAACGCGCCGTCGCGCTCGAGCCCCGCGAGGATCTCCTCGGCCCGGTGCAGGACCGAGCGCGGGAGCCCCGCGAGCTTCGCGACGGCGACCCCGTAGCTCTTGCTCGCCGCGCCCCGCGTGAGCTTGTGGAGGAACACCACGTCGCCTCGGAGCTCCTTCGCGGAGACGCTCGCGTTCGCCGCGTGCGGGAGCTGGTCCGCGAGCTCGGTGAGCTCGTGGTAATGCGTCGCGAAGAGCGCGCGGCACGCCGCTTTGTCGTGGAGGTGCTCAGTGACCGCCCACGCGATCGCGAGCCCGTCGTAGGTGCTCGTGCCCCTCCCGATTTCGTCGAGGATGACGAGGCTCCGGCGCGTCGCCGCGCGCAAGATGGACGAGGTCTCGCGCATCTCGACCATGAAGGTGCTCTCGCCGCGAGACAGGTTGTCGCTCGCGCCGACGCGCGAGAGGATCCGATCGACGAGCCCGACGCGCGCGCTCCGCGCCGGGACGAAGGAGCCCATCTGCGCGAGGATCACGAGCTGCGCGGTCATGCGCATCAGCGTGGACTTCCCCGCCATGTTGGGACCTGTGACGAGCCAGAGACGCTCGCCGTCGGCGTCGAGCGCGACGTCGTTGGGGACGTAGCTCCCCGCGGGGACCAGCGCCTCGACGACGGGGTGTCGCGCGTCGACGAGCTCGAGCACCGGCCCCTCGACGATCTCGGGGCGCGACCAGCCGTGCGCCTGGGCGGCCTCGGCGAGCGCCGCGGCGACGTCCCACGCGGCGATGCGGGCCGCGAGCCCGGAGAGCCGCGCTCCGTACGTCGCGATCTCGCGGAGCAGCTCCCGGAAGAGCGAGGACTCGAGCTCCTTCGCGCGGTCCTCGGCGTGGAGCAGCCGGTCCGAGAGATCGTCGAGCTCGTCCGTCGTGAAGCGCTCGGCGCCGGCGACCGTCTGCTTGCGTCGCCACGACGAGGGGACCTTGTCCAGATGACGCCCCGTGACCTCGATGTACCAGCCGAAGACGCGGGTGAACTTGACCTTGAGGTTCGAGATCGCCGTCTCTGTGCGGAGTCGCCCCTCGAGCCCCGCGATGTGGGCGGCGCCAGACCGTTGGAGCTCGCACAGCTCGTCGAGCTCGCGCGAGACGCCCCGCGCGAAGACGCCGCCTTCGCGGGCCGCGACGGGGAGCGTGTCCGCGAGGACCGTGGAGAGCCTCGCGGCGAGCTCGGGGAGCCGATCGAGCGGTCGGGCGTCGAGCTCGAGGACGTCGTTGGGATCGGGCGCGGAGCGGAGCGCGCCCTCGAGGGCGGGGAGGGCCGCGAGCGTGTCCCGCAGCGCGCCGAGATCCTTGGGGCTCGCCTCGCCGAGGGCTGCCCGGACCGACAGCCGCTCGACGTCGGCGACCTTGGCGAGCGCGTCACGCGCCTCGCGTCGGGTCCGCTGCTCGCTCGCAAGATGCTCGATCGCGTCGTGCCGTCGGCGGATGGGCGTGACCTCGCAGAGCGGAGCGAGGAGCCTCCGGCGGAGCAGCCGTGCCCCCGCGGCGGTCTTCGTCTCGTCGACGAGGGCGAGGAGCGAGCCCCGTGCGCCGCCGGTCGTCGAGGCGACGAGCTCGAGGTGGCGCTGCGCCGTGTCGTCGAGGCTGAGCTGTCGCGTCGTGTCCCAGCCGTCGATGCGGCGCACGGGGACGGGGAGGAGCGGCGAGGCGCGGCGGGCGAACCGAAGCGCCCGCGCCGCGGCGGCGAGGGCCGCGGGGCGGAGGCTCCCCAAGGCGCGCTCGGTCTCGTCGGCGCCGACGACGGCCTCGAGCTCCGTCCTCACGTCGGAGAGCGGCGCGTCCTCGCGCACCGGGACGCTCGGCAGCGCCGCCGCGACGCTCGCGCGCGTGGCGTCGAACTCGCACAGGACTTCCCGCGGGTGCGCGCGGACGAGCTCACCGAGCAGCGCGCCGCCGTCCAAGGTGGTCGCGCCGAGCTCCCCGGTCGACAGGTCGAGGAGGGCGAGCCCGAGATCGCTGCCATCCTCGTGGACGGCGGCGAGGTACGCGTTCTCGCGCGCCTCGAGCTGATCGAGATCCGTCACCAGGCCGGGCGTGAGCACGCGGACGACCTCGCGCGGGACGAGCCCCTTCGTCTTCGAGGGATCGGCCAGCTGCTCGCACAGCGCGACCTTGTGCCCCAGGGCGAGGAGCTTCGCGATGTGCTGGTGCGCCGAGTGGTGCGGCACGCCCGCCATCGGCACGGGATCCACCGAGCCCTTGTCGCGGCTCGTCAGCGTGAGCTCGAGGATGGGGGCGAACTGGACCGCGTCCTCGAAGAAGAGCTCATAGAAGTCCCCCAGCCGGAAGAAGATCACCGCGTCCGGGTGCGCCGCCTTCGCAGCCAGGAACTGCCGCATGACGGCGGTGTTCTTGCTGGACATCCGCGCCCGTCAGTAGAAGCTGAGATCCACGGTCATCGCGGCGACGTTGACGAGCTGCACCCCCTGGAGGGATGCGTCCGAGACGAGGAGGTTCCCGCCGAGCGCGGGGGACGAGAGGACGTACATCGGGTCGACCGAGGTCGCCCCCTGGCCGAGGTAGATGGCGAGCGGGAGGAAGCCCCCCGTCGTGGACCAGGTGAACTGCATGTCGCGCAGGCTGGGCTGCGTGCCGCGGTGTACGGCGAAGAACATCCAGGGGTCGTGGAACATCGCCGGATCGTCGTGCGTGAGGGCGGTGCCCCGCGAGGTCTCGTACGTGCGGCCCACGCGGAGCCGGAGCGTCGGATCGCACGGCGCCCCGGTCGTGGGATCGACGCCCGCCTCGACACACCGCCCCGTCGCCGGGTCCACCGTCATCCGGTGGAGGAACCCAGTCGCCGACCCCAGCGCGACCCAGGTCTGGCGCGCGCGGATCCGGTACGACATCAGCGTGGGGAAGCAGCATGAAGGGACGAGCCTCTTCGACGGATCGGTGGCGTCGGTGACCCCGGAGGTGATCTCGTCGCCGAGGAGGACACGATCCTGGTAGGCCTCCGTAATCGGGAAGCTGCGCGCCAGCGTGGGGAAGTCGGAGGTCCCGAAGGTCGCGAGGCACCGCTGGTAGGAGCACGAGTCCTTCACGGAGCCCCAGTACGGATCGGCCTCGTCGAGCAGCCCCGTCGTGAGCTCGAGCTGATCGGAGTGCGTCGCGGCGAACGCGTCGACGAGGCCGGGATCGTCCGTCTTCTCCTTGGCGGTGAAGGTGCGTCGCGCGATCACGCGTGCGGCGTCGACGTCGACGACGCCGTTCGCGCAGAAGTACGCGTACCCGTCGAAGAAGCCCCGGTCCGTCGGCGTCGTCGCTGGGTTCAGTCGGCCGATCTTCCCCGAGAAGCCTGGGACCTCTCCCTCGAAGGTGAGCGTCCAGTCCTGGTTGAAGTGGATGCGCGGCTCCGTCGAGTCCGTGATGTAGAAGCTCCGAGTCGCCTTGGTGGGATCGGCGTCCACGATGGTCTCGCCGGGCGCCTTCCCGAAGCTCCAGGCCGTGCCCTTCCCCGAGCCCGTGGGGCCGAGCATCTTCGGGGCCTGGCGCCCCTCGGGGCTGTCGTCGCTGCGGACGCTGCCTCCCTGGTACTGAAGGAAGGGGAGCGCCGCGAAGCTGGGGGCGCCGGGGCCCGTCGCGGGGTCGGTGATCACGTAGCGCCCGAGGCGGACCTCGTGTGGGACGACGACGCGGCAGCTTCGCTCGCCGGATGCGCCGTTGGGATCGAGCGCGTCGGCGGCGGCGCCGCAGGCCTGAGGAAGCCCCTCGCAGCCGACCGCCCACGCGGGGAGATCGCCGAGGGCACTCCCATCGCTCGTCGTGCGCCCGTCCTCGTAGCGACGGCACGCGGCGTCGTAGTCCTCGACGTCGACGACGACCATGCTGCCGTTCGTGAGCGTCGCGACCGCGAAGGTCCCGCGCAGGATGCGTGGCCCCGCGCCGCCGGCGTAGTCGTCGTGGGTCCGGAAGGACTTCCCGACGCTGGAGGCGCTGTGCGTGGGGTCGCAGAGCTGCCCTGGGGTGAGGCTCCCGGAGCCGTCGTTCACGGGGCGATCGTAGGAGACGAAGGTGATCGCGCGAACGGGAGCCCCCAGGCTCAACCGATCGGGGGCGCTATACGGGAAGAGATCGGCGCGCGGTCGGACGAGTGGGGTGCGTGTCTTCGCGGCGTCCGAGACGTCGAACACCATCACCGACGACTGGTCCCGATCGACCGCATAGACGAACTGCTCGTAGCTGCGTGTGAGCGGAGAGACGGCGATGGCGGACGTCGTGACGGGGCGGCCTGGGTCTTCGAGCGACGTGGGCAGGAGCGGGGCGCCCTCGCTGACCTGGCACGGATCCGCGACATCGAGCACGTGGATGAGGGGCGCGCCCTCGTCGGTCACGAAGAGCCGCAGGTGTCCGCGCGACATGTCCGCTGCGAGGGACGCGGGGCGTGACGCGACCTTCGACGGGTAGCTGACGGTGGGCAGCGTGATCGCGGGGCACGCCGCCGAAGGCGCGAGCGTCGGGGACGTCGGGCACGCGGGGCCGCTCTCGATCTGCTCGAGCTTCGCCGCCCCGGGGAGATCGACGCGGAGGGGATAGCGGCGCTCGACGGGGCAGACGTCGAAGGTCCCGGGCTCGCGATCGAGGAGCGACTGCGCATCGACGACGAGGAGATCGCCGGTGTCGGGGAGCGTGACGAGGATCTTCTGGCGGCCGACGTCGGGCTCGGCGAGCGCGAGGTCCACGCGATCGGTCCACGGGGCCTTCTGGGGCAGGGTCTTCGCGAAGTTGTCGCCGTCACAGAGCCCGCCGGTGGGGCGCTCGGCCACGGTGATGGCTCCTGGTCTGCCCGGGAGCCTGCACGCGGGCCACGAGAGGAGGGTGGGGCTCCCGCTGCGGATCTTGGACGTCGGGAGCGCGTAGAGCGCCTCCTTGGCGGGCTCGGCCGTCGCCACGAACGCCGCCGCGCCGCCGCGGGTCGACGTGATGTCGACGGGGCTCGCGCCGACGGGGAGGAAGCCGGAGCCAGGCGTCGCTGGATCGGTGTCGACGACGACGTCGCCGAAGATGTCGAGCACGGCCACCTCGCCGCGCGTGAGCTGGAGGACCAGCGCGAACGGGCGCGTGGAGCCGCCAGAGCCGGTCGCGCGCGTGGGATCGTCGGGGTCCTTCTTCGTGGCGGGCTTCGCGCCGCAGCCGTCCGGCGTGTAGCCTGGGTACTTCTGGGTGAGATCCGGATCGAGACACACGACCGTCGATGCTCCCGACCGCTCGAGGGAGCGCACGGGGACCGCGGTGGGTTCTTGCGCGCACGCCGCCGCGGCGGCCGCGCCCACGAGGCCGAGGAGCGCGAGGCGGACGTGCGCTCTCAATTGGAGTCCCTCGGCGGGATCGGGACGCCGATCGTGGCGACGATGGTGAGGTACGTCGCGGTGTGGCGCATGTCGAGATCGAGGAGTGCGAGGTAGGAGTCGGTGAAGTGGCCGATCACGCCGAAGGAGCGCGTCCGTGGGCTCCCGTCGTCGGTGACTTGGGTGCCGTCTCCGAGCGCGAGCTCCTCGCCGAGCCGTGGATCGAAGGCGAGCGCCGCGGGGCCACGGCCAGTGCTCACCACGCCCTCGATGAGGCCCTTCTCGGGATCGTAGACGAAGATCATGCGTGAGTCGAAGCAGATCACGAAGACCCTCGGTCGCCGCTTCCCCTCGAGATCGAGGATGTCTCCCACGACGACGCGGGACGGACCTGGTGCGAGGGGGAGCTGCTCGGTGAAGGTGAGGCCATCCGCGGTGCCGAAGGGGCTCACCGAGGCCTGCGTCCGGCCGACGAGGAGCGTCGCGGGCGAGCGGTTGGCCATGTAGAAGCCCACCCCGACGCCCGCCGCCGCGACGAGGCAGCTCTGGTCGCCGGGCGCGCACTTCGACTCGGCGTCGGTGCGGGCGCGGGTGTCGAGCGCGATGCTGCGCGAGTCGAAGCCCGTCGAGTTCGTGTTGACGCCGTACGAGCCGGAGAAGGAGAGGAACGCCCGCTGGGGCGAGGCGGCGCAGTCGTCGACGTACCGGAGCACGTCCACCACCGGCGCGTTGCGGAAGGAGACGGCGAAGCCCGGCTGGTAGCTGTAGCCCGAGGACTTCGCGGCCGCGGGGCGGGGGAACGCGGCGATTCCCGTCGCGCCCGTGGGGAGCCCGCCCATGACGAAGGTGAGCTCGGGCTTGGACGGCGAGTAGCCGCAGGGCTGGGTCTCACCGGGGAACCCGTGGAGGAAGAGGCTGACCGCGCCCGAGGTCTGGTGTGTGATCGCGAGGACGTGGCCGTCCTCCGAGGCGGCGATCTGGAAGGGCTCGCTCGGCATGACGGACTGCCGCGTGTTCTCGGAGGGATCGATCCCGGCGCGGTGCGAGTTCGCGCAGAGTCCCTCGCCGTCGGCGTCGCAGTCGAGCCGGTAGCTGGGCTCGTCGTCGCGATCGTCGTCGACGTCGAGCCAGGTGAGCGAGGGATCGCCCCGCACGGGCACGATGAGCCGAGCTTGCTTGGGGCACGGAGCGCCCGGGGCGCACGTCCTCGCGACGACCAGGGCGTCGGCGGCGAAGGCGCCGATGCGCGCCGTCCGCCGGAGGAAGGGGCCGGTCTCGATGGGGCTGCATGCGCCGGGGTAGAGGACGTGCTCGGCCGGCGAGCTCTCGCGGAGACCCTTCGTGGCGCACGCCCTCGCGACGTCGCCGCGCGGATCGGTGGGCGTCGGCCGTCGCCAGACCGGGGGCGCGGCGGCCAAGATGGCGCGGAGATCGAGCGCCTGGACAGTCCCGGATTTGTACTGGAGATCGAAATCGCTGTTGACGACGTAGAGGACCTTCCCGCCCGGGGAGGCGAGCACGGCCGTCGGGTAGTAAAACTGCGCCTCTGGGGGCGGAGGCCCGTTGTCCGCGCCGTAGCAGCCGCTCCCGAGGGCGCCCGCGACGGCGCCAGCGAGGACGAGCTGCAACGCCGAGGAGCGAGCCCGGGGGGAGCGCATCGCGAGGCGCGGCTCTTTCCACGCTTCGCGCGGAGAGGCAACCCCTCGTGCGCTTCGCTCGGGGCGCGAGCTCGGGGCCCCGCGCCCGTGCCCCGTCGAGAGCGCTTCGAGCGCCCGCCCGCACGAGGGGTGCGCTAAGGTGCCTCGCATGGGCCTCTTCGATCGCATCGGCCGCCTCGTCTCGTCCAACGTGAACTCCCTGCTCGACAAGGCGGAGGACCCGAAGAAGAGCCTGGAGCTGCTCGTCGCCGATCTGCGGGACGCGCTCGCCGAGGCGAGGCGGGAGGTGGTCTCGAGCCTCGCGACGGAGAAGCAGCTCGAGAAGCGCGTCGCCGAGATCGACCGCGACGTCGAGACGTGGACGCGCCGCGCAGAGCTCGCCCTCCGCGCGGACGACGAGGCGCTCGCGCGGGAGGCGCTCGTGCAGAAGCAGCGCTACATCGCGACACGAGACAAGGCGGAGGCCGAGCTGTCGGCAGCTCGGGCCCACACGGCCGAGACGAAGGCCGAGATCGAGCGCATGGACGCCAAGGTCCGCGAGGTCCAAGGCAAGCAGGGGATCCTCGCGGCGCGTGTGGCTCAGGCGAAGGCGGGGGGCGGCGCCGACGCCCTCGGCGCGACCGGGAGCGGACCGACACCGGTCGCACAATTCGAGCGCTTCGAGCAGGGGATCGATCGGGCCGAAGCGGAGGCCCTCGCCGCGAGCGAGGTCGAAGCGGCGACCGGAGCGCGAGAGGCGCCGGTGGACGTCGAGGCGAAGTTCCGCAAGCTCGAGGCGAGCGTCGCCGGAGCGTCGGTGGACGACGAGCTCGCGGCGTTGAAGCAGCGCGTCCGGGTCCGCTGATCGGCGCGTCAAGACGCCCCGCGGGAGGCGCAGCCGCGGGGGCGACGAGCGGCGTCGGTGTCCGCCGAGCAGCGCGTCGAGACGCCCCGCGGGAGGCGCAGCCGCTGGGGCGACGAGCGGCGTCGGTGACCGCCGCGCGGCGCGTCGAGACGCCCCGCGGGAGGCGCAGCCGCTGGGGCGACGAGCGGCGTCGG
>CAYNEK010000079.1:8769-10712 GCA_964396175.1 uncultured Polyangiaceae bacterium
GCGCGTCGAGACGCCCCGCGGGAGGCGCAGCCGCTGGGGCGACGAGCGGCGTCGGTGACCGCCGCGCGGCGCGTCGAGACGCCCCGCGGGAGGCGCAGCCGCGGGGGCGACGAGCGGCGCGTCAGGGTGGGGCGCAGGTGAGCTCGCTCGAGAGGAGCACCTCGATCCCGCTCGCGAGCACCTCGGTCCAGGCGACGGCGAGGCGCAGCGGAGGGCCGACGTCGAGGACTGTCCACGCCGCTCGGCCCACCGTCTTGCCAACCTTCGCGGGCCGAGGCGGTGCGGCGAGCACCGTACCTGCGTGCACCACGAGCCCACGGAGACTCTCGGGCGACGCGACGAGGACGCCGAACGCCGCGCCCACGTCGCCCTCGAGCTCGAGGTCGACCGTGTCGAAGGGGGCGTCCGCGAGCGGCAGCGAGCCCGCCAGCGCCGGCAGGGCGAGCGGATCGAAGGTCGCGGCGAGCGCCGGTTCGATCGCGCCCGCGTGCAGCCCGCCGCTCGCGTCGACCCACGTGACCGCGAGGCCGCCGCCCGACGGCGCCGCCCACACGGTGCCGCCTGGGGGCGCGGGACGGAGCGTCGCCTGCTCGCCGTCGGGAGTGACGCGCTGGCCCTCGAGCCTCGAGAACAGGTGCGTCGTCGCGTCGACGCGTGCGAGCCCCGTCGGCGCTATCGCCGCCGCCGTGGCAGTCGTGACGACGGGCGTCGGATCGACCGACTCCCCCGACCAGTGGAAGCTGACGAGGCTTGCGTGCGAATCCGACTCTCGGACCGCGGCCACGAAGGCCCCTCCGCCGCCGTCCCGGACGAACCGCCCGTGACTCCAGCGTTCCCCGGGGCCGAGCGGGGTCGCGGTGACGTCGGCGCGCGAGAGGGCGGAGGCGGAGAGCGCCGTGTCCGGGACTCGATAGAAGACGAGCCTCCCCGCACCTTCGACGAGGGCTGAGATCCCGTCGGCCGTGCGCTCGGTCCACAGGATCCGTGCGGGCTCGTCGGTCACGATCGGGGGCTCCCCCGCCGCGAAGACGGCGAGGGCCCCTCCTGGCGAGGCGAGGATCCGCGGCGCGGCCCCGTGGCGCTCGACACGGAGCTCGCCGACGAAGCCCGTCACGCCTTCGGCGGCGCCGACCAGGCTCTTCTCGAGGGTCGCCGGCTCCTTCCACGAGCAGGCTGCGTGGGCGCCAGCTCCTCCTGTCGCGGCCCCTCCTCCCGGCGCGTTGCCGCCGCCTCCCAACGCCTGGCCAGCGCCGCCTCCAAGCGCTGCGCCCGAGCTGCCGCCGGCCGCTGCGCCCGAGGCGCCTCCGCCCGTCGTACCGCCAGGACCGCGCAGGCAGAGCGCGTCGAGGCAGTCGTCGAAGTCCTCGTCGCAGCCGATCGCGGTCGCCGCCGTCGTGAGCGCGAGGGCGAGGAGCGAGGCGAGCGCGAGCCGGTCTTGCACGGGAGGGCCGGACGTCCGGGTCACCGCCGAGCGCGTGGCCGTGGCCAGGAGACGTCGAGCGATGCTAACACGATCCCGTCATGCGAGATCCTGTGGTCCACCGGCTCGACGTCCGAAAGCTCGACCGAGGCGGCAAGCTCTACGAGGCGGCCCTCGAGCCCGAGCTCTGCGCCGCCCTCCTCGCGGACGCCGCGCGCGCGCGCGTCCCTGCAGGGGGGCACGTGTCGGTCCGCTACTCGAAGAGCGGCCAGGACGTGGTCGTCGTGGGGCACGTCACCGGGCAGATGCTCGTCCCCTGCGCGCGGTGCCTCGAGCCCGCCGTCGTCGAGGTGGACTCGGAGCTGTCGCTGCTCCTCGTGCCCGAGACGAGCGCGCGCGCGGCGGCCGCGCGCGGTCAGGCGAGGACGACGGACGGCGAGGGCTCCCTGGACGCCGAGGCTGCTCAGGACACCTACGACGGTGCGAGCGTGTGGCCTGGCGGGTCGCGGGCGCTCTACACCGT
>CAYNEK010000079.1:10722-12636 GCA_964396175.1 uncultured Polyangiaceae bacterium
GCGTGGCTTCTGCAACCAATGTGGAACGCCGCTCGCTTATCGCACCGACGGTGAGAGCGTCGAGCTCGATCGATTCATCCGGGAGGCGTTCTTGTTGGAGATCCCCTATTTCCCGTTGTGCAGAGAGGATTGTCCTGGTATTGCGCCGCCCCCCGCTGCGGGCCAGGCCGAGCCCGGCGACGCGAAGGCCGGCACCCGCCGCCCCTTCGCCGCCCTCCTCGCCGCCCGAAGCGCTCCTCACCCGCAGAACCCGAAGACTCGAAAGGACTTACACGCCGTGGCCGTTCCGAAGCGCCGCACCACCCGGGCCAAGAGCAAGATGCGAAGGGCCCAGCACGACAAGGTCACCCCGGTGAACCTCATCCCCTGCTCCAACTGCTCCGAGCCCACGCTCCCGCACCGCGTGTGCGGGGCGTGTGGCTTCTACAAGGGAGTCAAGGTGAAGTGAGCCCTCGCCGGGGCGCGCTTGCCCTGGCGAGATGACGCCCTCCGTCTCTCGCGCCCCGCGCGCGGTGAGACGGCGGCGGGCATCGTCATGTCGTGAGGCGGCGGGCCTCGTCGGGGAGACGTTGGCGCTCGCGCGCGGTTGTGCGTGAGGGCGGCGGCGTACGTCGTGCTCGTGAGCAGGCCGGCGCCGCTCACGGGGAGGACCACTCGACGCGGATCAGTCGATCCTCGCTCGATACGGCGAAGACGCGCGTTGCGCGGAGCCCCCCGCGCGCGTCGACGACCACGCCTCCGTCGAACGGCGCGGTCTCGTGCTCGCCGAGCGCGAGGATCGCCGCGAGCCCCTGCGTGGCCGGCTCTCGCCGGACTTTGCCGTAGGCGCCGTCTTCGCGCATCGCGGCGCGGGCGAGCTCATCGTCGGCCGGCGCTGGGTCGACGAGCCGCGCCAGGGTGGGGGAGAGGCGCTCCGAGGGGCGCCCCCGCCGCGCCAGCGTGCTCAACACGCGATCGAGCGACGGCGTGTCCGCCTCGACCGTGACGTCGACGCGCGACGCTCGGTCCTGCCGCGCCGAGCGTGCGCGCGCCTCGTCGACGAAGAGGAGCGTGTCCGTGTCGAGCACGACGTCGCCGAGCGGGCGCGACGAGGTCGGCGTCCCCTCGGCGACGAGCAGCGCCACGCATCGCACGCCGCCGCCGCCGATGAGCGCGCGTGTCGGGTAGTCGCCACGCGGCAGGCTGATGCGCACCGGAGGCGACGTCGGTCCGCCGAGCATCGACGCGTCGCCGATGGCGAGCGGACCGTCGCCGAGCTGGAGCGTCGGCCCTTCGACGAAGGCGTGTCCGGGACGCGTCGCGAGCTCCGCGCAGCCGGGAGGGGCCCCGCGGACCTCGGGTGGGATGTATGGTGCGGCCGTCGCCGTGTCGCCCGCGCGAGGCGTGTCACACGCCGCAAGGACGAGCCCGAACCCGACGAGCCCGAGCGCTCTCACATGGTCCGCCTATCGACGGCGTGCGGCCGGGTCAACGCCCTCGTCGACGGAGGCGGCGCCGCGACGCGGACGGCGCTCCCCGGGGCGCGCGAGTGAAGGGAGCTCGCGAGGGCGCCGATGTGGCGAAGCGCCGAGTCCGAAGGAGCGCGCCGCGTCGCGACCTGGTGGGTCGTCGGAGAGGTCGGTGGAGCCCGAGGTCCAGGTGCTGGCTGCGAAGGAGCGCGCCGCGTCGCGACCTGGTGGGTCGTCGGAGAGGTCGGTGGAGCCCGAGGTCCAGGTGCTGGCTGCGAAGGAGCGCGCCGCGTCGCGACCTGGTGGGTCGTCGGAGAGGTCGGTGGAGCCCGAGGTCCAGGTGCTGGCTGCGAAGGAGCGCGCCGCGTCGCGACCTGGTGGGTCGTCGGAGAGGTCGGTGGAGCCCGAGGTCCAGGTGCTGGCTGCGAAGGAGCGCGCCGCGTCGCGACCTGGTGGGTCGTCGGAG
>CAYNEK010000079.1:12736-24443 GCA_964396175.1 uncultured Polyangiaceae bacterium
CCAGGTGCTGGCTGCGAAGGAGCGCGCCGCGTCGCGACCTGGTGGGTCGTCGGAGAGGTCGGTGGAGCCCGAGGGCCGGGTGCTGGCTGCGAAGGAGCGCGCCGCGTCGCGGCGGGTGGGTTCGGTCCTGCTCTTCCGTCGTTTGACGGGGCAGGGGAGCGGCACTAAGCGCCCCCCATGGCCGACACGCGCCGCACCGAGGTCGTCGAAGGCTCCGAGCAAGCCTACGTGACGACGAAGTTCGACGCGCTCCTCAACTGGGCGCGCAAGTACTCTCTCTTCCAGTATCCGTTCGTCACGGCCTGCTGCGGGATGGAGTTCATGAGCTTCGCGGGCCCGCGCTTCGACATGGCCCGCTTCGGCGCCGAGGCGCCGCGGTTCTCGCCTCGTCAGGCGGATCTCCTCTGGGTCGTCGGCACGATCAGTCAGCGCCAGGCCCCCGTGCTGAAGCGCGTCTACGAGCAGATGACGGAGCCCAAGTGGGTGCTCGCGTTCGGCACCTGCGCGAGCTCCGGGGGCTTCTACGACAACTACGCCACGCTCCCCGGCATCGACAAGGTGATCCCGGTCGACGTCTATGTCCCCGGCTGCCCGCCGCGCCCCGAAGCGGTCATCGACGGGCTCCTGCTCCTCCAGGACAAGATCGCGAGCGGCGACAGGGCGCCCGGCGTCGTCAAGCCGCGCATCGATCCCAAGGTGGGGCAGCTCGTCTCGCTCTCCAGCCGTCCACGCCGCGAGCTCGGCGCCGAGCACGCCGAAGAAGAAGCCGCCCGCATCGAGGCGAAGCTCCGCCGCCTCTAGCCCTCGAAAGCCCTCATGTCAGAAGCCCTCGTCGCAGCGCTCGAGCAGAAGTTCGGCGCCCAGATCCTCTCTTCTCACGACCTCTTCGGCGACGACACCGTCGTCGTCGAGCCGTCCGCTTGGCTCGCCGTGCACCGCTTCCTCCGCGACGATCCGTCCGCCCAGATGACGATGCTCATCGATCTCTGCGCCGTCGACTACCCCGAGCGCGAGCCTCGGTTCGAGGTCGTCACGCACCTCTACTCGCTCACCAAGAAGCACCGCCTCCGCGTCAAGACGGCGGTCGGCGACGCGGACGGCGAGGGCGCCGTCGTCCCGACGCTGATCGAGGTCTGGCGGAGCGCGGACTGGCTCGAGCGCGAGACGTGGGACATGATGGGCGTTCGGTTCGAGGGGCACCCCGATCTCCGGCGGATCTTGCTCTACGAGGAGTTCGAGGGGCACCCGCTCCGCAAGGACTACGACGCCGCGAAGACGCAGCCGTTGGTCCCGTACCGTGAGGTCGAGAACACCGAGAAGCTGCCTCCGTTCGCCAAGGACGAAGGCATGCCCTTCGGCCGCCAGACCCACCTCCAGAGCAACGAGTGACATGGAACCCCTCGATCTAGATCTCGACGCGACCGAGCTCGACCTCCCCGCCGAGCCGATGCAGCTCAAGATGGGGCCGGCGCACCCCGCGATGCACGGCACCGTGCGCATGATCCTCGAGCTGTCCGGCGAGACCGTGAAGAAGGTCGACGTGCAGGTCGGCTACCTGCATCGCGGCTTCGAGAAGATGTGCGAGCGCGGCACCTGGAGCCAGGTCTTCCCGTACGTCGATCGGCTCAACTACGTCTCGCCGATGCTCAACAACAACGCCTTCGCGATGGCGGTCGAGAAGATGCTCGGGATCGTGCCGACCGAGCGGTGCGAGTACTACCGCGTCGTCCTCGGCGAGCTCGCGCGCATCTGCGATCACCTGACGTGCAACGGCGCGATGGCGATGGAGCTCGGGGCGTTCACGCCGTTCTTGTGGTTCATCAAGGCGCGCGATCTCGCGTGGGACGTCTTCGAGGAGGAGACGGGCGCGCGGCTCACGCACTCGTTCGGACGCGTGGGCGGCATGGCGAAGCCCCCGACCCAGGAGTTCAAGGAGCACGTCCGCGCCGCCGTGAAGGGCATCTTCGAGCTGCTCGTCGAGGGCGAGAAGCTCATCCTGACGAACCGCATCTTCCTCGATCGGCTCGAGAACGTCGGGCGCATCAGCCCCGAGCTCGCGGTGTCGTACGGCTGGACGGGCCCGTGCCTCCGCTCGACGGGCGTCGCGTACGACGTGCGGAAGGCGCACCCGTACTCGGTGTACGATCGCTTCGACTTCGACGTCCCGGTCGGGACGACCGGCGACAACTACGATCGGTACATGGTGCGGCTCGAGGAGATTCGGCAGTCGGCTCGCATCATCGAGCAGGCGCTCGAGCAGATGCCGGACGACGGACCCGTCATGATCGACGACCCTCGCGTCGTCCTGCCTCCGAAAGAAGAAGTCTACTCGACGATCGAGGGCACGATCCAGCACTTCAAGATGATCATGGAGGGCCTCAAGGTGCCGGCGGGCGAGTGCTACTCGTACTCGGAGGCGGGCAACGGCGAGCTCGGCTTCTACCTCGTCAGCGACGGCTCTGGGACGCCGTACCGTGTCCGCGTGCGCCCGCCGTGCTTCATCATCACCTCGGGGCTCCGCCACATCATCGAGGGCGGAATGATCGCGGACATCGTGCCGTCCTTCGGCTCGATGAACATGATCGGCGGCGAGTGCGATCACTGATCGGCGCGCTCGACTGAACCCCGACGTGAAGGCATGGGAGCGTCCGCTCCGAGGGATGGCGACGTGCTCGGCGCGGATCGATCGGCTGCTCGAGGCGTGGCCAGGGGGCGCTCTGCGCATCTCCACCCCGTGTCGCCGACCCCGGCGAGCAGCTCTTCGGTCGGGGGGGGGCGTGTCCAGGGGTGCTCTGCGTGTCTCGATCCGGCCCGTGAAACCGCAGCCGCTGACGGCATCACGCAGGGCACGAGGGGCGCCCTCTCGTTTCTTCGATGCCGCGGCGCGGGCGTGGTAGCAGGCCGCAGATTTGGCTGATCCCAGCGAGGTCCCGCCCTTCCGCCCGTCGAGCATCGGGCGGCGCGCGCTCGCCTCGCTCCGCGATCACGCGGTGAAGGTCGTCGCCTCGCTCGTCATCGCGGGTGGGTTCGTGTGGATGTTCGCCAAGGGGGGGCTCCCCCTCTTGCCGCCGTGGTCGGCGTTCGAGCAGATGACGTGGTGGGCCGTCCCGCTCGCGGTCGCCTTCAACATCGCCGCATCGTTCTTCCGGACGTACCGGTGGGTGTACCTGCTCCGCCCGCTCTCGCCGGGGATCCATCGCTGGCGCGTCCTCGGCCTCGGGCTCCTCGGCGCGACCGCGGTCCTCTTCGCGCCGTTCCGGATGGGCGAGGTCGCCAGGCCGTATCTCATCGCGCAAGACCGCGAGGTGACCTTCGCCCAGGCGACGGGGACGGTGGGCGCCGAGCGCGTCATCGATGGACTCTTCGTCACCGTGTCGCTCCTCGTCGCGCTCCTCGCGTCGACGCCGCTCTCACCCCTGCCGACCAAGGTGGGCGAGCTGTCGCTCCCCGTGGCGAAGGTGTATCCGGCCGTGTACGCGATGCTCGGGGTCTTCACCGCCGCGTTCGTCGCGATGGGACTCTTCTATTGGGCGCGCGACTTCGCGCGACGGATGACGCTCGCGGTGGTCGGCGTCGCATCGAGGCGGCTCGCCGAGTTCTTGGCCGACAAGGTGCAGCACGTCGCGGACGGGCTCGCCTTCTTGCCCAGCGGCTCGGTGACACGGCCGTTCTTGCGGGACACGATCGTGTACTGGCTGGTCGTCGCGCTCGGGCAGTGGGCCGCGCTCCGCGGCACGGGCGTCCCGGCGACCTTCGTCGAGGCCTGGGTGACCGTGGGCGTCGTCGGCCTCGGCAGCCTCATCCCGGCGGGCCCAGGCTTCTTCGGTGCGTACCAGCTCGCGGCCTTCTGCGGGCTCGCGATGTACTTCGACGAGGCGATCGTGCTCGGCCCGGGCGTCGCGTTCGTGTTCGTCATCTACACGACCCAGATCGGGGTGAGCATCCTCTCGGGCCTCGCGGGTCTCCTCCTCGTCCGTCGATTCCCCGCCCGCGGTCCTGCGGTCACGATGTCCCCCGCCACACCATGAGCCAGACCCCTTCGCCCCGCGTGGGCCAGCGCATCCTCGTCACCGGCGCCGCCGGCTTCATCGGCTTCCACACGACCCGCCGCCTGCTCTCCGAGGGGCGCGACGTCGTCGGTATCGACGTCGTCAACGATTACTACGATCCGGCGCTCAAGGAGGCTCGCCTCGCGGAGCTCGGCCGCCACGCGCGGGGCGCGCACTTCACGCTGCACCGCGTGGATCTCGCGGAGACGGCGGCGATCCGTCGCATCGTCGCCGACGCGAGGCCGGACGCCGTCATCAACCTCGCGGCGCAGGCCGGCGTCCGCTACTCGCTCGTGAACCCCCACGCCTACGTGCAGTCGAACCTGGTCGGCTTCACCAACATCCTCGAGGCGTGCCGCCACGAGGGGGTCAAGCACCTCGTCTACGCGTCGTCGTCGTCCGTCTACGGCGCGAACACCACCGTGCCCTTCTCGGTCCACCACAACGTCGACCACCCGCTGTCGCTCTACGCCGCAACCAAGAAGGCGAACGAGCTGATGGCGCACACCTACGCCCACCTCTACCGCCTGCCCGTGTCGGGCCTGCGCTTCTTCACCGTGTACGGGCCCTGGGGTCGGCCCGACATGGCCATGTACCTCTTCACGAAGGCGATGCTCGAGGGGCGCGAGATCGACGTGTTCAACCACGGGAAGATGCGCCGCGATTTCACCTACGTCGACGACATCGTGGAGGGGATCGTCCGTGTCACGGACCACGTCGCCGACCCAAACCCTGCGTGGCGCGGCGATCGCCCCGATCCGGGCACGAGCCTCGCGCCGTACCGGCTCTACAACATCGGGAACAACCAGCCCGTCGAGCTGATGCGGCTCATCGAGATCCTCGAGCAGAAGCTCGGGATCGCCGCGAAGAAGCGCTTCCGCGAGCTGCAGCCTGGGGACGTACCCGCGACCTTCGCGGACATCGACTCGCTCGGCGCGGCGGTCGGGTTCTCGCCGTCGACGCCGATCGAGGACGGCGTCTCACGCTTCGTCGACTGGTACCGGGGCTTCTACGGCGTGTGAGGCCCAGAGCACGCCGGGCGCCCGCACCCGCTCGGCCCGTCTGGGAGTGCGGGTGCGTCGCGATCGCGATCGTCACGGCGCGCTCAGAGGCCGCCTTGCTTGGCCTTGTCGATCCACTCGCGGACCTCGCGATCGATCACGTTGATCGCGCGACCCTGGAAGGGCTTCAACAAGAAGGGGACGTCGAGGTCGAGCTCGATCGCACCGGGGACGAGCGCGAGGCTCCCCGAGAGGCTGATCCCTTTGACCTTGAAGGTGATCGCCGCAGCGTCCGGGGTCGTCCAGGTGACCTTGGGCGAGTACTCGGCGAGCTTGGCGGTGTAGGACTCCATCGCGCGATCGGCCGCCTTCTTAGCGAGCTCGGGCGAGAGATCGTGAGGGATCTTGTGCTTCACTTGCCACCCGAGATCTTCTTGAGGGACGCGACGAGCACCTCGCCGTTCTTGATGAGGCCGGGCTTGTCGTCGTCGTCCGACGTCGCCGCCTGGATGCCCACGAGGAGCTGGACGGTCTTCGCGATCTCGGACTGGATCCGCGACGAGACGTCGTTGGGGAAGGCGGCGCCGACGCTCATCGGCTCGAGCGGGATGCCGAACTGCTTGTCCTTGGTCGAGAAGGGCTCGCCGCTGTCGTAGCGGTTCACCTTCATCTCCTGGCGGCTCACGAGGTTCTGCATCGTGAACTCCTTGGGCCAGTCGCCTTGGAGCTTGAAGGGATCCTTGATGGGCGCGAGGGACGCGACGGGGCCCTTCTCGGCGCGGGTGACGATGACCGTGTAGCCGATCTTCGGCGTCTCCGCGGACTCGAGCTGCGAGACGATCGCGGCCTTCTGGCTGGTGAACAGGCTCTTCAGCGCGTCCTTGCGGGCGTTCAGCGCGGCGACGTCGGCGGTGTACTGGAAGAGCGACGTCAGCGTCTTCGAGTCGTACTTGCCCGTGCCACGTCCGGCGAGCTTGTCGCCATCGAACGGGATGTTCAGGCCGCCGAGGTCGCTCGCGAAGCTGTCGGGGAACTTCCTCGCCTTGATCGACTCGCCCGCTGCCTTGATCTTGTCGGCGAGCTCCTTGATCTTCGCGTTGGACGTCTCGACGTCCTTCGCGAGCAGCGCAGCGCCTTCGCGCGCGGCCTTGTCCTGGTTCCCCACCTCGACGCCCTTGCCGACGAGCGAGCCGATGAGGACGCCCGCCAGCACGCCGGCGACGCCGGCGATGGCGATGAATTTGTTCTTCGCCTTGGCGGCCTCCGTCGCCTCGGCGCCGACCTCGAGCTTGATCTCGGCGGGCTTCGGGGGTGGCGCGGGCGCGGCCGCCGCCTTTGGCGCGAAGGGGTTGTCGATCGGCGCGCTCGCGCGCGGCTGAGCGAAGGGCGGCGCCGGGATCCCAGGCGACACCGCCGGGGGAGGCACGCTCACCCGGCCGCTCGAGACGGTCGGAGCAGGGACGGGGACCGGCGTCGCGCCGGAAATCGGGGGTGGGATGCTGCCAGGCGCTGGCGGGGGCACGGCGCCGCCCGCGGGGGGGGGGACGGCGCCCCCGGTCATCGTCTTGCCCAGCCGCGCCTTCAGGTCGATCTTCGGCTTCTTCTCTTCGGCCATCTCGGTCTCGTTCTCGTCGCGCGGAGCGGGAAAGGGCAGAGACTGCGGGGCCGCTGCGCGAGCGGGGACCGTAGCTTCCTCGGGGAAAGAATGTCAACGCGAAGACGTAAGAGGACCGATCAACTGCTCGGCCCGGGCGAGGATCGCCTTGGCGCTCGGGACACCCTTGTAAACATAGAGCGAAGCGGGTAGCTCAGCGTCGAGCGCCTCCTCCGAGACCCGGAGCCGCGAAGACGCGACGAAGATCATGGGAGAGGGGAGCCTCGCCGCGCTCTCGATCCGGCGCCAGAGCCCGCTCCGGCTCCAGTGTCCGACGAGCTCGACGAACACCCGCGCGCCTCCCCGCTGGAGCACGATGTCGGGGGCGAGGACGAGCTCTCCAGGGACCTCGACGAGCTCGTCCGACATCGCGATCGTCCAAGGGGAGCGGGCCGCGCGGAGCGCGTCGACGAGCCGCGTGAGCTCTGCCGGCGCGGGCGCAGGCTCGGCGGTGACGCCTCTGCCGAGCGAGGCCGAGAACGCGAGCGGATCTCCGCGCGGGCCCCAGCGCAGATCGGCGGCGAGCTCGGCCCGCGGGAGCGCGCGCAGGGTCGGGACGAGCATCGCCAGGCGCATGCCGTAGCGCGCCGCGGAGCCGTGCATCGACAGCGGTCCCTCCACCTCGAGGGAGTACCGTCCGTCTCCGAGGGCTCGCGCGCGCACGGCCAGCGTCAAGAACGCGAGCTTGCGGAGCACGGTCCGGAGCTCGGGCGGTCGCGCCTCCACCGTCACCGAGAGCGAGACGGCGCGCGTGAGCACGGCGGCGAGCCCATCGTCGACGTAGCGATCGACGAGCTGATCGCCGGTGGACAGGGCCACGTGCTCGAGGCGTGCCGCCTCGGGTTGGTCGCGCCACATCGCGTCCTCGACGGCCCCTGGGTCCTCGACCGCGGGCGCGGCGAGCCGCAGGACGGCGTCTCGATCGAAGGCCCCCTCCGTCCACGCGGCGGCGGCCGCTCTCCACACCGCCCCGCGGAGCCGCTCCGCGTCGTCTCCGCGGGCCTCGGGGTAGGTGCAGGCGTCGGCGAGCACCTTCGCGAGCCCCCTCCCGAGGCGCGTGTCCTCGAGCGCGGTGGCGAGCGCGTCGATGAGCTCGTCCACCTCGGCGCGAGGTCGCCCCACCCGGTCGCGCGCGGCCTGCACCATCTCATCGGCGACGGCGCGCGCACCCTCGAGCGCGGCGCCGGTGAGCTCGACGAGGTGCAGCCGGTCGCCGCGACGACGCACGCGCACGAGATCAGCGGTAAGCATCGTGGGCGCGCCTCCGCTCGCTCACCCACGTCTCGGCGGTGCCGCGCGTGACCAGCTCGTAGAGCGTCGCGCGCTTCCCGTCCCGCATGCGCAGGATCCGCCCGAGCCGCTGGACGTGCTGCATCACGCTGCCGCTCCCGGAGACGACGATGGCCACGTTGGCCTCGGGGACGTCGACGCCCTCGTTCAGCACCTTCGACGTCACGACGGCGCGGTACGAGCCGTCCGCGAAGAGCCGCAGGATCGTGGCCCGCTCGCGCAGCTTCGTCCGGTGGGTCATGATCGGGAGGAGATAGCGGGAGGCGATCGCGGCGGCGGTGTCGTTGTCTTCGGTGAAGACGATCGAGCGATCGGTCCGGTGTCGCCCGAGCAAGACGCCGACCTCGTCGAGCTTGCTCGGCGCCGCGAAGGCGATGGCGCGCTGCCTCCGGTACGCCGTCATCGCCGCGCGTCCGCGCTCCCCGCGTGCGGTCAGCATCACGAAGCGCGAGAAGTCGACGGGCATGCGCAGTCCGTTGGCGAAGCAGAAGCCCCGGTACGTCTCCCGTGCCGCGTCGTAGTCGGCGCGCTCTTCGTCGGAGAGCTCCACGGCTATGGGGATGGTCTCGTAGCTCGCGAGGAAGCGCCCCGAGAGCTCGCCGATCTCGGCGCGGTGCACGACCGGCCCGATGAGCGTGTCGAGCTCCTGATCCCGGCCGTCCGTGCGCTCGGGCGTCGCGGTCAGGCCGAGGCGAAACGGCGCGAGGCAGAGGCTCGCGGCGTCGCGGTAGGCGCCGCTCGGCAGGTGGTGGCACTCGTCGAAGACGACCGTGCCGAAGCGCGCGCCGAGGTGCTCCATGTGCAGGTGCGCCGAGTCGTACGTCGCCACGGTCAGCGGGCGGACGTCGTGCGATCCGCCGCCGACCATGCCCACCTCGCCACCGAACGACTCGGTGAGCCGCGCGTGCCACTGACGGACGAGGTCCAGCGTGGGCGCGACGACGAGCGCCGAGCGGCGCCGATCGGCGATGGCGGACAGGGCGACGACCGTCTTGCCGGCGCCGGTCGGGAGCACGATGACGCCCCGGTGCCGAGCGGCCCTCCAGGCTTCGAGCGCCGCATGTTGGTAGTCCCGGAGCTCGTGGGTTCGGAACGAAGAGGTGTCGAGCTCGGCGTAGGCGCGAGCGCGGTCCTCGTGCGGGATCGCGCCCCGTACGAGGGCGCGGAGCGCGACGTGGTAGAGCCTCGCCGGAGCCGTGTGGGCGGCGCGGCGCTCGTCCCACACGAAGCCAGGGACGAGCGTCTGCTCGCTCGGGAGCCCCGCGAGCTCGACCGCGCCGCTCCGGAAGGAGAGGATCACCGTCACGCGGTCGATCCATCGCACGAAATCCGCCCGTGCGCGGCCGGGAATTCACCTCGGTGGCGTTGTCCGCGGCGCGGCGACGTGCGAGAGCGGCCGCCCGCGCCCGAGGGCACGCTCCGATGGACCGCGACGACCGATCCGCCAGGCTCTTCACGACGGCGCTCGCGGTCCAGCTTCGACGCGTCGCCCTTCGCGCAGCCGTGATTCTTCTTGTCGTTCAAGGCGCCGCGGGCCGAGCGCTCGCCGACGACGAGCGCGAAGTGCCCTTCGTCGAGGTCGAGCGCAGGGCGGACGCGCGCCGCGCCGAGGCGTCGCGCCGAGGTCGCCACGTCGTCGCCAACGTCGCCGTCGATGACCGCGTCACGAGGGCGCCGTGGGCTACGAGCGAGGCGGAGGGGGCCCCCGCGTCCGCCGCGTTCGACGGCGATCTCGAGACTGCATGGCGCGGAGGAGAGGGCACATCGTGGGAGCTCACGCTCCCGTTTCGGAGGGTCGTCCACCTCGGGTTCGTCCGTGTGGTCTTCGGGGACGACGCGCGCGCGGGCGTCCCCGCCGAGTACCGCTGGGAGGTGCAGCCGCCGGTCGCCGGGCGGTGTGAGCCATGGGGGCTCTACCACGTCGTCGCGCGACGCCATGATCGCGACGGCAACGAGTTCTTGTACGGACCCAAGGACGTCCACGCGCGCCGGCAGGCGCTCTTCTTGTCGCGCGACGCGTGCGCCCTCCGCCTCGTCGTGTCCGTGATGGAAGGCTCGCGCCCCGTGGTCCGAGAGCTCGAGGTGCGCGAGTCGGCGCCGAGCCTGCTCGCGGAGGCCACGGTCGACGCTCCACCGTCAGTCGAAGGGTCGCTCTGGCGCAGCGATCCCAAGGCGCTCGTGGACGACGAGTATGAGACGGCGTGGGCTGGATCCCCGGGCGGTCCATGGCGCGCCACGCTGACCCTCCGCGCGCCGGTGTGGGCCGACCGCTTGTCGATGACGCTCGGCGTCGACGCCGTCACGGTGCCGCGCAGGCCGGGCCCAGGGCGGAGCTTCTCCGCCTCGTCGGCCCCGGTGGGGTACCGCTTCTTCACGGCGGGCGACGACGACGACGCGCTCGTGGCGCTCCCGGAGGCGGACGATCCGAGCGTCCCTGGGCTGCGGCGGCGGGTCGTGCGCTTCGCGCCTCGCCCCGTGAAGCGCCTCGTCCTCGAGATCCCGCGCGCCACCGACGCGGACGGCAGGGAGTCCAGCGTCGGGTTCCCGATCGTTCGGGGGCTCGGGCTGTATGCGGCGAGCGACGAGCGCCCCGTGCTCGGCGAGCCGTGGTTCCTCAGCGTCAACGCGAATCCGGCCGCCGCGACGCGCGACGCGAAGGGGGGCGAGGCGTTCGTCGACGGGCTCTTCGCGCGAGAGACCGCGGTGCGGCTCACGCGCATCGTCGCTGGGTTCGATCGCGAGTCGAGGTGGCCGGCCGAGCCCACGCGCCCGCGTGACGCGTCGACCGGCCGGTTCTTGGAGGCCATCGAGGGCGACGATCCGTCGCTCTCGGCCCGCCTCCTGCTCGGAGGAGGGGCGCCGCCCGTCGTGTTCTTGTCGGGGTCTCTCGACTGGGAGTACGACGCAGTGTCCGGGCGATCGTCGAAGCGCGGGCACTACCTCTGGGACGTGCGCGAGCGCGCGGACACGCTCGATCGCGGCATGGGGCAGCTCGCCGACGTCACGCGCGCACGCGCGGCGCCCTTCGTGGGGTTCTGCGGCGGCGCGCAGATCCTCGCGCTGCTCGAAGCCGGCTGGGTGCCGTTCGACGAGGTGGTCATCCGCAACTCCAACCAGCCGATCCGTGGGCTCATCCAGCGGGCGGGCGTCTTCGAGCGCGCCTGGTGGTCCGACCCCGAGCGCGCCGACGCCTCGCGGCCGACCTTCGTCGGCGTGCCGGGCGAGCCGCTCTTCGACTTCGGGACGTCGCGGCGCGTGTCGAGGCAGCTCCCGAGCTCCCACGGTGACATGGTGCGTGCGTCGGCGTTCTCGTCGCTCCTCTCCGGGCTCCGCGTGGCCGCGACGACCGATCTCTGCGGCGATTTCGTCGACCCCGACGGGCTCGAGCCGATCCGTCGGCGGGAGGATGGCGTGGCGTGCGTGACCGTCCCGCAGGCCTTCCGCGGGAGCACGTCGGGTCACGCCCTGATCGGGCTGCAGTTTCACCCCGAACAGCGCGATCTCTCGCGGCTCGCCCCGGGGATGCCGGACGACGCGCGCGGAGACGCGCTCAACGTGTTCGCGAACGCGCTCGACCTCGTGTGGGACGGCTACCTGCGCGAGAGCTGGCCTCGATGACGCGACGCGCCTGACGTCGTGTCGTCCACGCCTGACGTCGTGCCGTCCACGCCTGACGTCGTGCCGTCCACGCCTGACGTCGTGCCGTCCACGCC
>CAYNEK010000080.1:0-11307 GCA_964396175.1 uncultured Polyangiaceae bacterium
GCCGGCCTTGGAGCCAGCGGAGCCGCCGCTGCCGGCCTTGGAGCCAGCGGAGCCGCCGCTGCCGGCCTTGGAGCCGCCGGAGCCGCCGCTGCCGGCCTTGGAGCCAGCGGAGCCGCCGCTGCCGGCCTTGGAGCCAGCGGAGCCGGCTTCGGAGCCGGCCACGCCCGCGTTGCCGGCCTTGGAGCCGCCGGAGCCTCCCTCTGCGCCTGCGTGGCCGGCCTTCGCCCCTCCCGAGCCTGCGGTGGTGTGTCCCGCCGCGCTCTGACCTGCGCCGCCCGCGCCCGCATCTCCAGCCTCGAAGCTGTCGCCGCCGCAGGCGACGAGGACCGACACAGGGACCACGAAGAGCGAAAGATAACGTCGCATGGTACGATCTTACCACGGCCGGCCCGTCGTGGTCACGAGCGCGGATCGCAGCGGGAGCGCGCGCCGCGCCTGCCGGTCCGCCGTCCGCTCGGCGACGGGTCCGCGCGTCCTCACGAGGGCGCGCGCCGCTACAGCAGGTTCGCGGCCAGCTCGGCGAGATCGCTCCGCTCGCCCTTGCTGAGCACGATGTTCGCCGCGAGCGCCTGCCCGCGGAAGCGATCGGCCGCCACCGTGAGGCCATTGGTCGTGCTGTCGACGTACGGGTTGTCGATCTGGTGCGGATCGCCCGTCAGCACGATCTTCGTGCCCTCGCCGCAGCGCGTGATGATCGTCTTTACCTCGTGGGGCGTCAGGTTCTGCGCCTCGTCCACGACGAGGTATTGGTTTGGCATCGAGCGCCCGCGGATGTAGGTGAGCGGCTCCACCTGGAGGACGCCGCGGTCCAGCAAGTCCACGAAGGAGCGTCCATCCTTCTTGGGCTTCTGATCGCCGGTCTTGGGCCCGGGGCTGTACAGGAACTCGAGGTTGTCGAAGATGGGCTGCATCCACGGGTTGAGCTTCTCCTCGATGTCGCCGGGGAGGTAGCCGACGTCGCGCCCGAGCGGGATGATGGGGCGGCTCACGAGCAGCTTCGCATACACTTCGTCCTCGGTCGTGCGACGAAGCCCCGCCGCGAGCGCGAGCAGCGTCTTCCCAGTGCCCGCCTTGCCGAGCACCGTCACCAGCCGAATGGAGTCGTCCAGCAAGAGCTCGAGCGCGAAGCTCTGCTCCCGGTTGCGCGGGCGCAGGCCCATCACGCCGCCCGTGGGGACGCGCAGCGGCAAGACCAGCTTCTTGTCGGCGTGGTAGCGGCCGAGGGCCGTGTGGCTCGGGGCCTCGCGATCCCGGAAGAGGACGCAGGTGTTCGCGATGGGGGCGACCCCCTCCGGCAGCGCGAGCCCGCCCTCGTGGAAGAACCGATCGACCTCGTCTGGCGCGACGTCCACCTCGACGATCCCTCGATCGATCTTCTCGACGTCGACGCGCTGGTTCTCGTAGGTCTCGCTCGCGATCCCGACCGCGTCGGCGCGGATGCGGAGGTTCGTGTCCATCGTGACGAAGACGGTCGGGCGATCGGTCGCCGCCTGCGCCTCGAGGATCGCCGTCTGGAGGATCGCCTGATCTTGCGCCGTCTTGTCGAGCGCCGAGGGGAGCTTGGGCCGTCCGGGCGGCACCGCCACGCGCAGCGTCCCGCCGCCCGGGAGGGGCACACCCTTCGACAGGGTCCCGCCGTTCTCGCGCAGCTCGTCGAGGAAGCGACACACCGTCCGCGCGTTCCGCCCCCGCTCCGACCCTTCGCGCTTGAACTGATCGACCTCCTCGATCACGAAGATCGGGACGATGACGTCATTGTCCTCGAACTTGTAGATGGCGTGCGGATCGTAGAGAAGGACGTTGGTGTCGAGGACGTAGTTCTTCTTCATGGAGGGGGGCGATCAGCGCTTCTTGAAGGGGTGCGTGAGCACGATCGTCTCGCCGCGTCGTGGGCCGACCGACACGAGACAGAGAGGGACCCCAGCCTTCTCCTCGACGAAGCGGACGTAGCTCCGCGCCTTGGGGGGGAGATCCGAGAGCGTCCGCGCCGCGTCGATGGGCGCCTGCCAGCCGGGCAGGGTCTCGTAGACGGGCGTCGCGGGCTTCCCGGCGAGGAGGTCGTCGAGGGGCAGCTCGTCGGTGCGACCGCTCGAGGTGTCGTAGGCGACGCACACCTCGATCTCGGCGAGCGCCGAGAGCACGTCGAGCTTCGTGAGCGCGAGGGAGGTGAGGCCGTTGATCCGCGCCGCGTACCGGAGCGCCGGCAGATCGAGCCAGCCTGTCCGACGAGGCCGCCCCGTGACGGCGCCGAACTCGCCGCCCGCCTCGCGGAGGCGCTTGCCGATCGCGTCGTGGAGCTCCGTCGGAAAGGGCCCGCCGCCGACCCGGGTCGTGTACGCCTTCGTGATCCCGATGACCTCGGAGATGCGCGTGGGCCCGACGCCGACGCCCGTGCACGCGCCGCCCGCCGTCGATGAGGAGGAGGTGACGAAGGGATAGGTGCCGTGATCGAGGTCGAGCAGGGCGCCCTGCGCGCCCTCGAAGAGCACGCGCTCCTGGTGGCGGAGCGCCGCGTCGACGGCGCGGCTCGTGTCGCCGAGGAGCGGGAGCAGGCGGTCCCGCGCCGCGAGGACGGGCCCGACGACGTCGTCGAGGTGTGGGATCTCGCCGCCGAGCGCGGTGATCGTCGGCCCCCAGGCCGCCAGCGCGGCGAGCGCGGCTGCGCGGAAGACCTCGGGCTCACGCAGCGACGAGAGCCGCACGCCGCGCCGCGCCGCCTTGTCCTCGTACGCAGGGCCGATCCCGCGCTTCGTCGTCCCGATGACGCCGCCCGAGGCCCTCTCGCGGAGCTCGTCGACGAGCTTGTGGTGCGCGAGGATGACGTGGGCGCGGTCGGACACGAGGAGATCGGGCGCGGCGTCGCGACCGCGCTGGGCGAGCTCGTCGAGCTCCGTGACGAGCGCGAGCGGATCGATGACCATCCCCTGACCGAGCATGCACGTCGTGCCGGGGCTGAGGATCCCGGACGGCAAGAGCCGCATCACCACCTTGTCGTCGCCGACGTACAGCGTGTGCCCGGCGTTGGCGCCGCCCGCGAAGCGGACCACGCAATCGGCGACCTCCGTGTAGAGGTCGATGACCTTGCCCTTGCCTTCGTCGCCCCACTGGGCGCCGACGATGACCACTGCGCTCATGCCGGTCCTTGATCTCGTCGTGGGAGGGTGCGGAGGAGCCAGGCGACGACGGCCCCTGGTTCGACGGAGGGCGCCTCGCACGAGGCGCGGCTCGCGTCGAGCGACACGAGCGCGAGCCTGGCGCCCGACGCGACGAGCGCGTCCGAGTGAGCCCAGGCGCGGGCGTGTGCCTCGTCAGGGCTCGTCGCGACCGACAGGCCCGCCGTGCGGAGCGCGGCCACGATGGCCTGGCCGACGCCGACGCAGGCGAGCACACGCGCCGGAGGCTCGGTCACACCGCGCACGCGCCGCGCCCAGCCCACGTGATCGAGGTCGAGCGCGAAGCCGACGGCCGGCAGCGGCCGCCCGAACCGCGCGAGCAGCTCGTCGTACCGCCCCCCGCCGCCGAGCGCCTCGCCCGGACCCTCCGCGTACAGCCGGAAGAACGCGCCCGTGTAGTAGGCGAAGCCGCGCGCCTCCCCGAGATCGATCTGGAGCGTCCCCGGGCGCGCGCTCCCCAGCGCCTCGACGAGCGCGCGGAGGGCGGCGAGGTGCGGCGCCGCGGGCGTGTCGCGGAGCCAGGGCTCGGCCTCGTCGAGCACGGTGACGGGCCCGGAGAGCCGGGGAAGCGCGCCCATGGCCCGCGTGATCGCGGCTGGTGCCCCCGCGGCGAGCGCCGAGACGAGCGCGGCGTCCTTCGCGGCGAGCGCGGCGGCGAGCTCGAGCGCGCGGGCGTCGGGGTACGCGGCGAGCAGGGCCCTCACGATCCCGGCGTGCGATAGATCGAGCACGAAGTCGTCCACGCCGAGCGCGGGCAGGGCGCCGAGGGCGACGTCGAGCACCTCGAGATCGCCCTCGGGCGCGGCGGGTCCGGCGAGCTCGATCCCGGACTGGGCGACCTGCCGGTGCTTGCGCGCGCGCTCCTTGCGGCGCCGGATGACGGTGCCCTCGTAGGCGAGCCGGAGGGGCGGCGGCATGGCGGAGAGCCGTGTGGCGATCATCCGCGCGAGCTGCGGGGTCATGTCGGGGCGGAGCGCCGCGATGTCGCCCGTCTCGGGGAGCGGGAAGCGCACGATGTCCTCACGATCGACGGGGCTCATGCCGCGCTCGAGCACCTCGGCGAGCTCGAAGGCGGGAGGGACGACGAGCGCGTAGCCGTACGACGCGACGTGCTCGAGGAGGCGCCGCGCGAGCCCCCGCCGCGCGCGCGCCTCGTCGGGGACGAGATCGCGCATGCCGTGAGGGAGGAGGAGCCGCGTCGGCGCGTCGGTCAAGGCGCGCCCTCCGCGGGGGTCTGCGAGCCGCGTCGTCGGGACGAGCTCGACACGCGCGCGCCGACGGGCCCGTCCGCGCGAGGCGCGCGCGTGGCGGTCAAGGTTTGCCCTTGTCGCGGCTGTTGATCGCCGAGATCGCGGCCTCCAGGGAGCCGTCGCGGAGGCACGGGAAGCAGTCGGATCGCTTCAAGAAGCCGCAGCCGCGGCGGCTCGTCAGCTCGGAGAGGTACGGCATCGCGCGCATGTCGCCCTCGTCCTTCGCCCGGACGAAGAGGGCCTTGCGGGTCGTGCACATCGGCTGCCCGCCGAGCCGCCGCGCGGCCCGCAGCTCGAGCGCCACCTTGAGCGCCGTCGACGCATGCTCGAGCACGACGTCCGTCGCGATCGCGTCCTGCGCGCGCTTCTGCACCTTCTGCGGGATCTTCGCGCCGACGGCGAGATCGTAGAGCACGTCGGGGCCGAGCGTCCCCATCCGGGCCGACATCGAGGCGACCGCCGCCTCGAGCCCGCCGTCGAAGTACGCCACCCCCACGAGCGCCTCCCGGAAGCCCTTGTCCGAGGCGAGTGACGCATCGCGCTTCAGCATGCCCTCGTACACCTCCATCGCGCGCTCCGGGTTCTTTGCGCTGAGGAGGCTGCGCGCGAGGGCGCGCTCGATGCGTGGATCGCCGGGGTTCTCGGCGAAGAGGCGCTCGACGGCGTCGGGGCCGGTCATCTCGGCGGCCTGGATCTCGTCGTCGGTCACGACGCGCTTGTCCTTCGCTGCGGCGCTCGGGGTGCCATCCGGAGCCTTCCCTTCCTCGTGGGACGGGCGTCCTCGCGCGACGAGCACGATCGCGACGATGAGGATGACGATGATCCCGAGCCCACCCCCGACGACGGGCGCGAGCGGCACCTTGCCGATCTTGCGCGTCACCTCGGGGACGAGTCGTGTGGACGCGTGGGCCGCGGGGACGTGCACGCCTCCGCCCACGATGGTCGTCGCGCTCGCCGGGGCCAGATCGGTGATGGAGAGCCCGCCGAGCAGATCGAGCGCGGCCTTCGCGTCGGGCACGCGGTCATCGCGGAGCCTGGCGAGCAGGCTCATCGTCACGCGCTCGAGCTCGGGCGGGACCTCGACGTCCATCGGCGGCACGTCCTGCGAGATCACCATCCCGAGCAGCCGCACCGGATCGTCCGCGACGAAGGGCCGGTGTCCCGTCAGCATCTCGTAGAGCATCACGCCGACGGCGTAGAGATCTGCGCGCGCGTCGACCTCCTGGCCGAGCGCCTGCTCGGGCGCCATGTACTCGGGCGTGCCGTACACGAGCCCCGCCTGTGTGAGCGCCTTCGTGGCGCCCACCTTCTGCGCCGCCGCGGACTCGACCTTCGCGATCCCAAAGTCGAGGATCTTCACGAAGTCGGGATCGCCGTCGCGGAGGACGAGCATCACGTTCTCGGGCTTCAGGTCGCGGTGGACGATCCCGGCGCCGTGCGCACGGATGAGCCCAGACAGGATTTGGCGGACGATGTGCGCGGCGCGCGCAGGCGCGAGCGGGCCCTGCTCGAGCTCTTCGCGGAGGCTCTTGCCCTCGATGTACTCGAGCACGAGGAAGAAGGAGCCGTCGTCGAGCCGCCCGAAGTCGGTCGCGGCGGCCACGTGGGGGTGCTCGATGTGCGCCGCCGCCTTGGCCTCGCGCTCGAAGCGCGCGACCACCTCGGTGACCCCGCTCATCTCGGGGTGGAGCACCTTGATGGCGACCGCCTTGTTGAGCAGGAGGTGCTCGGCCCGATAGACGGCGCCCATGCCGCCCGCGCCGAGGATCGTCTCGATGCGGTAGCGGTCGGAGATCGTGCTGCCGATGAGCGCGTGCGCCGACTCGGGCACGGCTTCGGAGACGGGGCTCTCGGACATCGACGTCCCGCAATAGCGAAAGTTCGGCCCCGCGGGGCGTGCTAATCACCCGGGGTGCGCGATCTCGTGCTCCCGCCCCTCGTCGCCGACGTCGAGACGCGCCTGCGCGCACGTGCCGAGCGGGAACGAAACCACGTCGTTCACTCGGGCACGAAGAGCGCGGTCCTCATCCCGATCGATCTCCGCGCGGGGGAGCCGCGGCTCTGGCTCTTGCGAAAGCGCGATGATCTTCGGAAGCACGGCGGACAGGTCGCCCTGCCCGGGGGCAAGCACGAGCCCGCGGACGCGACGCTCGCCGACACGGCTCTCCGCGAGGCCGAGGAGGAGATCGGCCTGTCGCGCGGCGCGGTGACCCTGGTCGGCGAGACGAGCGCCTTCCCGACGATCACGGGCTTCCTCGTGACGCCCTTCGTCGCGTGGGTGCACGGCGACTTCTCGCCGGTGCCCGATCCGGCGGAGGTGGCGCGCATCTTCTCGGTGCCGCTCTCGCTCCTGGCCGAGCCCGCGACGGTGCGGGAGATCGTGGTGCCCGGCTGGCGCGGCGAGGTGCCCTGTCACGAGGTGGACGGGGAGATCATCTGGGGCGCGACCTTCATGATCTTGCAGGATTTTGCCCGCATGATGGAGTGACGAGCGTCGCCGTGTCGCGCAGCCATCCCGTCGCCCACGACGCTCGACCTCGTCGACCGCGCGTCGCTCAGGCCCCGCCCGTCGACGGCACGACCACCGGCTGGGCGCCGTTGACGATGAGGCACGTCACCGTCGTCGTGAGCTCGGGGACGCTCGCCTTCGCCTTCTGAGCGCGGAGCGACTGCACGAGCCCGTCGGCTGCCACCTGGAGCTCGAGCGCGCCCTTCGGGGTCACCGGTTGCCGGCTCGCCTCGACGAGGCCCGAGGTGTGCACGGTCGTGTTTTCCACGAGCCCTCCAGGGGCCGCGAGCTGCACCGTCGCGACCACACGGATCGAGCCGCCCGGCAAGACGCCGAACGAGAGCGGCTTCTTGGCGAGCTGGCTGCAGAAACCGGGCGCCCCGAGCCCGCCGCTCGTCCCGAAGTTGGTGCGAGACCACGACGCGAGATCCACGGTGCCCAGGCTGTCGTTCCCCTCCGGGGGCTTCTGCACGGCCACGCACTGCATCGTCTGCCGATCGAGATCGAAGCCCGTCGGGCACTGGGGGACCTTGACGCAGGCCTGCCCGTTCCACGCCTCGTCGCGCGAGCAGAGCTGGTCGTTGGGCACGCAGGACGAGAGCCCGCCGTTGACGACGAGCTGCGTCCCCTGGGGGCACGAGAGCGTCTCGTTGGGGCCGACGCCGGCCTTCTGATCGACGAGCGCCTTCGGCACGCACTGGTTCAGCTCCAGATCGATGACGAAGCCCGCGTTGCAGACCATCTTCTGGCAGCCTTGTGGCGACCACATCATCCCGCGGCCGCAGTAGTTGTTCGCCTCGACCTGCGTGAGGCACCGTCCGCCGACGACGAGGTAGCCCGCCGAGCAGACGCAGGTCTTCCGCGTGTTGTCGTACGACTGGCGGTCGCCGCACGATGACAGCTTGCAGACGCCGTTGTACATGAAGAGGCACGTGTTTCCGGCGCAGGACGCGACGGCGACGGGGAGGGACAGGAAGGCCGCGGCGAGGGCGGCTCGGACGAAGCGCATGGGGGGTCTCTTCATTCTACGGTGACGGTCTTCGCGAGGTTCCTCGGCTGGTCGACGTCGGTGCCCTTGAGATCTGCCACATGATACGCGAAGAGCTGGAGCGGGAGCACCGTGAGGAGCGGCAGGACCTCGGGGCGTGCGTCGGGCAGGAGGAAGAGGTGGTGCGCGAGATCCGCGATCTCGGCGTCGCCCTCGGTCGCGACGGCGAAGATCTGGCCCTCCCTCGCGCGGACCTCCTCGAGGTTCGACACCGTCTTCTCGTAGTGTGAGTCCCGCGGGCAGACGACGACGACGGGCATGTCGTGATCGATGAGCGCGATGGGCCCGTGCTTCATCTCGCCGGCCGCGTAGCCCTCGGCGTGGATGTACGAGATCTCCTTCAGCTTGAGCGCGCCCTCCAGCGCGATGGGGAAGCCGAGCCCACGACCAAGGAAGAGGCAGTCGCGTGCCCCGGTGAGCTTCTTCGCGATCTGGTAGACGTACGCGCCCTGCGAGAGCACGCGGCGCATCTTCTCGGGCACCTCGAGGAGCGCCTGCAGGATCGCGTGGGCGCGCTCGTCGGAGAGCGTCCCCTTGCGCCGGCCGAGGTAGACGGCGAAGAGGAGGAGCGCGGCGAGCTGCGCCGTGAAGCACTTGGTCGAGGCGACGCCGATCTCGGGGCCCGCGTGGGTGTAGAGCGCGCCGTCTGCGGCGCGCGGGATCGCGCTGCTGACGACGTTGGCGACGGCGAGGACGCGCGCGCCCGCCTCCTTCGCGGTCCTGACGGCGGCGAGGGTGTCGGCGGTCTCGCCCGATTGGCTGACGGCGATGACGAGATCGTCCGGGAGGAAGACCGGCTCGCGGTAGCGCACCTCGCTCCCCAGCTCGACGAAGCACGGCACGCGCGCGAGCTGCTCGATCCAGTACCGGCCGGCCATCGCGGCGTGGGCGCTCGTGCCGCAGGCGACGAGGTAGACGCGACCGATTGTCGCCGCGACGTCTGGCGGGACGCCCATCTCGTCGGCGACGACGTCGGCCCCCACGAGATCGATCCGCCCGCGCAGGGTGTCCTCGAGGACGCGCGGCTGCTCGTGGATCTCCTTCAGCATGAAGTGCTTGTGTCCGCCGCGCTCGGCCATGACGGGCGACCAGTCGATGATCTTGGTGGGGCGCTCGACGGGGCGGCCCTCGTGCTCGATCGCGGCGCCGCTCTGGGAGAGCTCCGCGAGATCGCCGTCCTCGAGGAAGACCATGCGCCGCGTGTGGGCGAGGAGCGCGGGGATGTCCGAGCCGCAGAGGGTCTCGCCGTCGCCGAGCCCGAGGACGAGCGGGGAGGCCTTCTTCGCGACGACGATGCGATCGGGGACGTCGTCGGACGTGACGGCGATGGCGTAGGCGCCGTGGAGCGCCGCGAGGGCCGCGCGGACGGCGGCGACGAGCGGGAGGCCGGTCTCCTTCGCGCGGGAGACCAGGTGCGCGACGATCTCGGTGTCGGTGTCGCTGGCGAAGCGGACGCCGTCCTTCTCGAGTGACTGGCGGAGGGCGAGGTGGTTCTCGATGATGCCGTTGTGGACGACGGAGACGGTCCCGACGGTGTGGGGGTGGGCGTTCAGCTCGCTCGGGCGGCCGTGGGTGGCCCAGCGGGTGTGGCCGATCCCGGTCGTGCCCGAGAGCGGCGCCTTTTGGACCACGGCCTCGAGGTTCGCGAGCTTGCCGACGGCGCGGACGATGACGACGCGGGAGCCGTCGTGGACGGCGAGGCCGGCGCTGTCGTAGCCGCGGTATTCGAGCTTCTTCAGGCCCTCGAGGAGGATGGGCGTCGCGTCCCTGGGGCCGACGTAGCCGACGATGCCGCACATGGCGGGCGCGTCTAGCATGCGCCCGGAGCGACGGGTAAACACGCGGTGACGACCGCAGTGGGGGAGAGCGGCGGTTCGACACGACGGAAGGGCATTGGGAGCGTCCGAACGGGCCGCCCCCTGGCGTGCGGCGACGCTAGAGCGTGCAGCCGACGCGGACGCTCGGGACGATCCGCGAGGCCGAGGGCTGCCGCAGGCTCGCCGAGACGTCGAGGTGGAGGCCGATCGTGCCCGAGACGAGGTTGCCGGCCGCGACCCCTGCGATGCCCCCGATGAGATCGCCGAAGGCCGCCTTCGCCGCTTGCCCGGCGACACGCGCGCACGGCACCGCGCCGTCGAGCGCCGCACGGACGTCTCCCTGCCGACTCACCGTCCCCGCGCCCGCGAGCGCGAGCGAGCCGTTCTGTACCTTGAGCTCTCGCAGCTCGATCGGGCCGCCTCCCTGCGACAGGAGCTTCGACGAGAGCTGCGTCCTCGATCCGACGAAGGGCGCCGCCTCGCGCGCGACCGATGGCGTGAACGCGTCGAGCACGAGCGAGGTCTCGCCCGTGATGCCGCCCGCCCGCCCGAGGAGGAGCCCCACCGTGCCTGACAGCCGCGCCGCGGGCGGAAGCCCAGGGGAGACCCGCGCCAGCGCGAGCGGCACGAGCGTCACGTCGAGCCGCGTCCCTGCGCCCTCTCGGCGCGTCGTCCCCTGAGCGAGCCCCTCCACGACGAACGAGCTCGTGTCGCCCGCGCGTGTCCACGAGAGCGTCGTCTTCCCGAGCGATCCCGCCGCCGTCTGCACCGCGCCCGCGACGACGCGTCCGCCGGATGGCGTCACGTCGGCGTCGATGGGCGCGAGCCGTGTCGCGCCCAGCCGGACCTCGCCCGAGCGGACATACCAGGTGAGCCCGTCCCCGCCCTCGTACGCGAGGAGCGCGCTCAGATCCGCCTCGTCGAGCGCGACCACGGCGCCCGTCACGTCCACCCGGCGCGGCGACAGCCACGACAGGAAGACACGCGCCGACGGCGCCGTCACGACGACCCGTGCGCTCCGCAAGGTGGCGCGCACGTCGCGGAGCTCGACGTGCCCGAAGCCGCCTTCCGCGGAAGAGACGGTGAGCTCGACTCCGCGCCGAGAGGCCTCCCACTTCACCGCGCCCGTGAGAACGTGCGGCCACGCGACGACGAGCGCGAGGACGACCACGAGCGCCGCGCCGAGTGCGCCGAGGGCGATGCGTCGACCGCGCGTCATCCACACAGCTTGCCGCGTATCTCGAGGCGCCGCCACCCCGTCGCTCCGAGGGATCGCTCGCGCCCCCGCCGTGCCGCTCACCGCGTCGCTCCGAGGGATCGCTCGCGCCCCCGCCGTGCCGCCACCCCGTCGCTCCGAGGGATCGCTCGCGCCCCCGCCGCGTCGCTCACCGCACCTTGCCGAGGGACGTCGCCGCGCGACGCGACGGCCTCGTGCCGCCGAATCGCGAGCAACTCCGCGCCCCCGCCGCGTCGCTCACCGCACCTTGCCGAGGGACGTCGCCGCGCGACG
>CAYNEK010000080.1:11407-18521 GCA_964396175.1 uncultured Polyangiaceae bacterium
CGACGGCCTCGTGCCGCCGAATCGCGAGCAACTCCGCGCCCCCGCGTGATAGCGTCGCCCGCCTGTGGCCGTCTTTTCCTGTCCGTCGTGCGGTCGCCCCACCTCGATCTCCGTGTGGGAGCCGGGACGGTTCGCCTGCAAGGGGTGTGGCGTGCTGGGCGCGACGCCGCCCGAGCTCGCGGCGCAGCTCGCCGAGGCCGCGCAGTGGATCGTGGCGGCTGGACAGCGCGCTCGGGCGGCGTCGCTCCAGCAGGTGCGCGCCGGCTCCCGGATCCGCGGCTTCACCGTCGTCTATCTCATCCTCTCCGCGATCCTGCTCGTGGTCTTCGGCGTGTTCGCGCTCCTCGGCATCGGCGCCGCGCTCGATTTCGAGGAGGTCGATTTCGGGCTCATCGTCCTCTTCGTGCCGCCGGTCCTCGTGTTCGCCGCCGCCGCCGCGTTCGGCGCTCTCCGCCTCGTGCGGCTCCGCCGGGGCCTCGAAGAGGCGCGCTCGGCTGTCCCCGCAGCGGACGGCAGCACCCACGAGTGCAGGATGTGCGGCGCGGATCTCCCGCCCGTGTCGGGCGCGCCCGACGTCCATTGCCGCTACTGTGGCGCGGCGAACCTGATCGACCGACGGGTCCTCGCGCGCGTGGGGGCCTCGCGGGTCGTGACCATCGACGCCTTTCGGGAATCCATCCGAAGGCAGACCATCGCCGCGAACCTCGCGGCAGAGCGGACGCTCACGGGCGCGATCCTCGTCGCCGTGGGGCTCCCCTTCCTGGTCTACGGGGCCTTCATCGTCGGGCTCATCATCGTCCTCATCGTCTCGCCGCCAAGGCACGCGCCCGACGAGCCGCTCACCACGGTCCCGTACAAGGGCGAGCAGTGCCTCGCCACGATCCGCAAGCTCGCGGACGGTAGGCTGCGCGTCGACGGCGGCGCGCTCCCCGATGGGACCCGCTGGTGGAAAGATCTCCCAAAGGACCAGGTGACCCTCGTCCGCGAGGCGGATCTGAAGGGGAAGCCGATGACCCTCTACGGCTGCGCCCCGGAGCCGAAGAAGGCTGGGGACCCGCCGCCGCCGCCGCCGGCACCCAAGGCGGTGAGCCTGGTGCGCGTCCAGCGCTCCCTCGGGTTGTCCCGCGTGATCGTCTCGGACGGCAAAGAGGAGCGGTCGTGGCCGAGCAGCACGATCTGTGGGATCTGTTTCCCTTGAGCCGGTGGGCTCTGACGAGCCGTCTCGCGCCTGCCGCTTGGGCACGTCGTCGCGCCGCCCTCGCGAGGAGCCGCCGCGGCCCGTGGCTCGCCCCTCCGTGACGCTTTGGGTCCTCGGGCAACCAGCGGCGAGAGCCCACTGCGATGCGCATCGTGACCCCTGCGATGCGCTGGACACCCCCGCGGCTGACGAGGACGGTCGTGACCCCAATCCACGAACGGTCAGCCGCCGTCGCACACCGCGGCGTCGAGCACGAACACCCCAAAGGCCTTCTTCGTCGCCCACTCCGGCTTCGGCAGTGACGTCTCGCCAAGGGGGAGCGCCGGCGAGCGTCCCGCCATCGGGACCGCGAGCGGGCCGCCCGCGTAGGTGCCCGAGAGGACGGGCTTGCCGTAGTAATCCTCGGCGTCTCGGAGGGCGAACTTCGCTCCCTTGGGCAGCGCGGCGCCAGGGTCGATCGCGACCACGTCGAGCCCCTCCCAGTTGTAGACGACGACGTGCGCACGACCGGGCTGGTAGTGGTTGGGCCGGATGACCACATGGTTCTGCGTGGGGGCCTTCGATAGGATCTCGTTGCCCGGGTACGCTGCCACGTCGAGTCCTGTCACCGAGCCGACGAACCGGTTGCCCTTCATGGTGACGCTCGTCCAATCCTTGACGAACACCGTCTGGCCGACGAGGTAGTTGTTCGACAGCGTGATGTCGTGGTTGCCCGTCGCGGCGTAGCCGAGCCGCAGGTCGCGATCGCCGAGCGTCGGCGCCCAGCCGAGGTTGTCCTTCAGGACGACGTCGCTCACGGGGCGCTTGCCGTCGTGGCCAATGAGGCAGCCGTCGTAGAGCTTCCCGCCGGGCGCGCCGTTCAAGAACCAGACGTTTCCGACGATCGAGTAGCCTTGCACGTAGTTCTTGTCGGTCTCGCTGTAGAGGTGGCAGCCGAAGCCGTAGGCCGAGGCGAGGATGTTGTCCTCGAGGGTCATCCGGCCGTCGCGGTTCGTCAGGTAGAGGTGGTGGCCGTGGCCGCCGTCGTCCTCGAGGAAGCCGTTGTCGTAGAAGAGCGAGCCGTAGACCTCGGTGTCGACGCCGTCTTGCTGGTCGCCGTCGAGCTGCCCGCCCGACACCCCGACGCCCACGTCGTGGACGACGAGGTTGCGGAGCGCGTTGTGTTTGCCACCCGCCCAGATCCCCGTGGCCCGATCCTTCCGTCGATCCGGATCACTGTTGGTGATCTCGAGCCCCTCGAGGATGGTCCACGAGCGATAGATCTGCAGGACGGGCTCGGACGGATCCGAGCTGTCGATCGTGACCCGATCGCCCGGCCAGGCGCGGACGTGGATGGGCGCGCCCTCGGCGCCGTCGAGCTTCACGAGGACCGGATCGTGGTAGGTGCCGCCGTGGATCCAGATCGTGGCGCCGGGCCCGACGCCCGGGGGATCGACGAGGCCCGTCGCGATGTCCCAGGGCGCCGCGAGGCTGCCATCGCCCTTGGGCGTGCCGTCGACCGTGACATGAAACCCACCCTTCGGCTGCGCGTCCGCGCAGGTCGGAGGCTCGAACGGCGTCGATCCCGCGCCGCCGCCGTCACCACCCGGCCCGCCCGCGCTCGCGCTGCCCTTGCCGCTGCTCCCCGCGGCGCCGCCCGGCGACGTGGGAGGCGCGTCGGCGCCCGTCGATCCCGCGCCGCCGCACGCCATCGCGGCGACCATGACGAGGCCCGCGGCGCACCCCGCGCCGAGCGCACGCCGGGCTTGGGGCGTCGGAGACGGAGGCAGGCCTGCGGCGAGAGGGGCGCCACCCGCAGCGCGGAGCGGACGCCGAGCGCGGTGGGGCGGGGAAGAAGGCTGTGTCTGGGGCGCGTGCCGGATCACGCCGTCGAGGATATGCGCCCGCCCGCGCCCCGTCCATCCCGCGAGGCTCGCGTCCGCGTGGAGCCTGGGCGTCGCGATCGGGCGCCGTCTCGTCACGGCGAAGAGGAGCCCCACGGGGCTCCTCGCGACCCTGGCGCTCGCGGACGGGCGCGAGGGGCACCGGGACGGTCCGGCCGACGAGGTCGGGTGTGGCCCTCGGATCGCGCGGCTATTGGGTGAGCCGGAACTGCCAGACCAGCGTGAGCGCGAGGACGGCCGCCGACACCATCGACGGCGCGAGCCGCTGGAGCCGCCCCGCGAGAAACCCCCACACGAGCCCCGCGAAGAGCGCCGCGAACAGGACCAGCGGATTGTACCCGACCGCTGGGAGCCAGAGCAGCTTCACCGTCGGCGCGTGCGCGGCGCCGAAGAGGACCGCCGTCACGATGAAACCACGCCGCGGCCCGAGCCGCTCCTCGATGGCCTGCTGCACGAGCCCCTGCCACGTGACGATCTGCAGCGCCGCGATCACCACGAGCCCGCCCAAGTAGACGAGGAGCCGCGTCCCGCCGGCGCCGAGGGGGGGGATCTGTGCGTACACGCGTGCCACCGCGAGATCGCTCAGGGTGCCCCGCGGCGCGAGCACCGTCCGGCCCCCGTGGATCGCGAGCGCGAGCACCACCGCCGAGACGACCCCGATCGCCAGATCGCCCGAGCGCCACTTGAAGAGATCGATGAGCGTCCCGTCGCGGAACATCCGCGCGACGGCGGCGAGCGCGCCCACCAGGTACACCCCGAAGAGCACACCATAGAACCGATCGCTCCCCGTGCACGCGGGCGAGAACGCATAGTACAATGCGCCACCCACCACGACGAAGGCGACGGGCGGGATCGCGCGGTCGAGCGTCACCGGCCGAGCCTCGCGCGGAGCTCGTCGAGGAGCCGATCGGCGAGCTCGAGCTTGCTCGATGGGCCCTGCGCCCGTGCACCCTCCTTCGACACGAAGAAGGCGCGGTTGTCGTCCCTTCCGAACGACTCGCGCGCGTGGTTCGCGACGACGAGATCGACGCGCTTCTCGCGGAGCTTCTTCTCGGCGTACTGCACGATGCGCGTGTCGGTGTCCGTCTCGACCGCGAAGCCGACGAGGACGGGCGTCGTGCCCGATCGCGCTGCCCCGATCTCGGCGAGCAGATCCGGGTTCCGCGTGAGGTCGATGGTGCCCGTGAGGCCTTGCTTCTTCTGCTTGGACGCGTGCTCCTCGGTCGGACGGTAGTCGGACACGGCGGCGCTCATGACGAGGGCGTCCGCGTGGGAGAGATCGGGGCCGAGCGCCTGCCAGAGGGCGCTCCGCATCGAGATGGCCGAGCGCACGTCGACGCGCCGGGCGCCCGCGGGCGTCGGGAGCGAGACGGGCCCCGCGATGAGCGTCACCTCGGCTCCCCGCGCCGCGGCCCGCCGCGCGACGGCGAAGCCCATCTTCCCGGTCGAGCGATTGGACAAGAAGCGCACCGGATCGAGATCCTCGACCGTCGGCCCTGCGGTCACGACGATCCTCAGACCGACGAGATCCTTGGGCGTGCCCGCCGCGACGACGGCCTCCGCGATGGCGCTGGGATCGGCGAGTCTGCCGACGCCCGACTCGCCCGAGGCGACCGGGCCGTCGACGGGGCCGACGAGCACGACGCGGCCGTCGTCGGCGAGGAGCCCGACGTTGCGCGCCGTCGCGGGGTGCGCCCACATCGAGGGGTGCATGGCCGGCGCGACGACGATGGGCCGCTCGGTCGAGAGCGCGAGTGCGGTCACCAGATCGTCGGCGCGCCCCTGCGCGAGCCGGGCGAGCGTGTCGGCCGTCGCGGGCGCGATGACGATGACGTCCGCGCGCCGCGCGAGCTCGACGTGGAGCTCTCCCGCGTACGAAGGATCCCAGAGGTCCTCGCGCACCGGCTCCCCGGTGAGCCCCGCGAGCGTCGAGGGCCCCAGAAACTCCCTCGCGGCGCGCGTCATCACCGGGAGGACGTGGGCTCCCTCGGCGAGGAGGAGCCGCGCGAGCTCGGCAGCCTTGTATGCGGCGATGCTCCCTGTCACGCACAGCGCCACGGTGATCGGCCGCCGCCGCTGCTCGGTGCGCTCGTCGTCGACGTCGAGCGCCCGCGACCGCGGGGGAGCTGGAGGCGCCTTGGGCCGAGGCTTCGACGGCGTGGTCACGGCGTCACCTGCCCCGCCGCGGACGACGGGGCCGCGCCCAGAAGAGGCCGTGAGGGACGAGCCTCGGGACCGCCCCGCGTGGCGAGGGGCCGGCGAGGGGCGATCGCGAGCGTCGAAGGCGCGATCATGGGACGAGCCGCGCGCGGTGCTCGGCGACCCACGGCGAGAGGCGCCCGCCCTTCTCGACCGTCTCGGCGGCGGCCTCACCCGCGCGGAGCTCGAGCCGCGAGGCCGCGAGCGCCGCGGCGATCGCGACGGTGCGCTCGTCGGCCTCGGCGACCTCCGAGTACCCGAGGAGCTTCTCCTTGTGGCGCTCGATGAAGCCGGTGTCGTACCTCCCGGCGACGAAGTCGGGGTGCGCGAGGAGCTTCTCGTGGAAGACGAGGTTGGTCCGGATGCCGGTCACCACGTACTCGGTGAGCGCGCGCCGCATGCGGGCGACGGCCAGCTCGCGCGTCGGCGCCCAGACGCTCAGCTTGGAGACGAGCGGATCGTAGAAGCTCGAGATCGTGGCGCCTGGGTATGCGCCCCCGTCGTCGCGGACGAAGGGCCCCTGCGGCACGCGAAGATCGCCGATGGTGCCGGGGCTCGGCATGAAGTTCTGCGACGGATCCTCGGCGTACACGCGGCACTCGATCGCGGCGCCGCGGTGGGTGACGTCATCCTGCGTGTAGCCGAGCGGCTCGCCCTCGGCGATGCGGATCATCTCGCGGACGAGATCGAGCCCGGTGATCCACTCGGTGATCGGGTGCTCGACCTGGAGCCGGGTGTTCATCTCGAGGAAGTAGAAGCTCCCGTCCTCGGCGAGCAAGAACTCGAAGGTCCCGGCAGAGTGGTAGCCGACGGCCTTCGCGCCGCGGACGGCGACCTCGCCCATCTGCGCGATGAGCTCGCGGCTCGCGACGGGGCAGGGGGTCTCCTCGACGACCTTCTGGTGGCGGCGCTGGATCGAGCAGTCGCGCTCGAAGAGGTGGACGGCGCTCCCGTGCCGATCGGCGAGCACCTGGATCTCGACGTGCCGCGGCCGGAGGATGGCCTTCTCGAGGTAGACGGTGTCGTCGCCGAAGGCGCTCTTCGCCTCGCTGCGCGCGCGCTCCCAGGCGCTGGCGAGATCGTCCTCGCGGTCGACGAGGCGCATGCCCTTGCCGCCGCCGCCGCTCGCGGCCTTGAGCATCACGGGGTAGCCGATGGTGCGCGCGGCGGCCTTGGCCTCGTCGACGGTGGAGGCGTTGGCGCCCGGGACGACGGGGACGCCAGCGGCAATCATCTTGGCGCGCGCGGCGGGCTTCGAGCCCATCTCGCGCATCGCGCGCGCGGGGGGCCCGACGAAGGTGATCCCGGCGGCTTCGCACGCCTCGGGGAGCGCCGGGTTCTCGGAGAGGAAGCCGTAGCCCGGGTGGATGGCGTCGGCGCCGGTCTTCTTGGCGGCGTCGAGGATGCGCTGGACATCGAGGTAGCTCTCTCGGGCGGGGGCCTTGCCGATGCAGACGGCCTCGTCGGCGACGCGGACATGGAGGGCGGCGCGATCGACCTCGCTGTAGACGGCGACGACCTTGCGGCCCATCTCGTGCGCGGTGCGAGCGACGCGGACGGCGATCTCGCCGCGGTTCGCGATGAGGATCTTCTGGATCATCGGGCGCGAGGGGTAGCGGCGGGCCGCCGAGAGAGCAACCTCGGCCGCGAGCTGGGCAGCTCGACAGAGCGTCCACGGCCGTGGGGGTCGATCCCGCATTCGTCGAGATCGCGAGGGAGCGGGACGCCGCGCGGCGGTGTGGCGGAGGACCTTCGACGAGGCAGGGGCGTCCCTTGGGGTCGCGAGGGAGCGGGACGCCGCGCGGCGGTGTGGCGGAGGACCTTCGACGAGGCA
>CAYNEK010000080.1:18621-23782 GCA_964396175.1 uncultured Polyangiaceae bacterium
GGGGCGTCCCTTGGGGTCGCGAGGGACCGGGACGCGGGGACGGTGCGATGGCAGCGAGGCTCCTCTCGTGCTTTGTCCTCGGCGGCGCTATGGTTCGCGCACCATGAAGCGCCTCTCCGCGCTCGTCTTCCCTTGCGTCCTCCTCGCGACCGCCTCGTCGTCGGCGCAGCAGAACTACCCACCTGGAGGCGGGTATCAGCAGCCGCCAGGCTACGGTCAGCCACCTCCGGGCTACGGTCAGCCGCCTCCGGGCTACGGTCAGCCGCCTCCGGGCTACGGTCAGCCGCCTCCGGGCTACGGTCAGCCGCCCCCGGGCTACGGTCAGCCACCTCCGGGCTACGGTCAGCCGCCCCCGGGCTACGGGGGCTACGGCCCGCCGCCGCCCCCGCCGAAGCCGGCGCCCCGGTGCTGCGTCGCGAGCCTCCGCATCAACCCGCTCGAGCTCATCAACAAGCGGGTGGCGGTCGAGGCCGAGGCGAGCCCCTTTGGACCGATCTCCCTCGAGCTGGACGGCGACTACGTCTACGGGGTGTCCGGGACCGAGGACGTCGGCGTGAAGGTGACGGGGCTCGGCGGCTCCCTCAAGCTCGGGTACTGGTGGTCGAGCTACACGGCGCTGCGCGGCTGGTACGGAAAGGGTGTGCTCCGGTACGAGTCGATCAAGCTCCAGGCGTCCGACGTGGACAACAAGGTGGTGATCACCGAGCTCGGCTATGGGGCGATGCTGGGCAACCAGATGAACTTCGGCGACAGCGGCGGCGGCTTCTCTCTGTCCTGGGGCATTGGGATCCTCTACGTGCCCTCGGCGTCGAACCATGTGTTCCAGTACGGTCCCGACGACGGAAGGCTCTATGAGCCGCTCCGCGCGTGCGGGGACTTCGTGCCGAAGGGGCCCGAGTACACCTGCGTGAAGCGGGACGCGGTCCAGCCGCTGGGGCAGCTGGCGATCGGCTACACGTGGTGATCGGCGCATGGGACCGCGGGGTACGCGTGCTCGAGCGCGACCGGGGCATGCAATTGCGGATTGCGGATCGTGTCCCGTCCGCGGGCTGTCCGTGCTTCGCGACCTGGCGGCGCGGTCTGGCCCAACGTCGTCGTCAGGCTCCCGCCGCGACCGGGCGACCGACCACGCGCCGCGCGGGGCGCTTGGCTGCCGAGGTCGGCCGCTCCTCGAGCTCGCGACAGAGCGCCCGCACGACCGCCAGCGTCGTCGCGACCGACGCGTCCCGCGGCTCGAGCGAGAGCACCCGCTCGCCAGGCTTTCGGCCGCGCACGAGGCGCGCCTCACCGAACCGCCGCGCGAGCATCTCCGCCGCGTCCGTGTCCTCGCTCACGCGCACCAGGACCGCCGGGCAGGTCACGAAGCCCCCCGAGCCGCTCGCGAGCACCACCCCCACCTCGATGGCGAGCAGGCCCTTCAGCGGACGGCGTGGCGTGACGAGCACCCGCACCTCGTCCGAGCTCGTGCTCCCGTTCTCGAAGCGCGCCCACGGGACGGCGCGCAGCCGGGGCTCCCGGGCGAGCGTGCGGTGGACCTTCGCGAGCATCCTTTTTGCGCGGGCCTCGACCGCCTTCGGTAGCTCCGTCTCACGCCCCGTCAAGAAGAGCGCGACGACGACCAGCCCGTCCAGCGCCGCGAGCGGCGCGTGGTACGGAGACACCGTCCACGCGCCGTAGGTCGCGAGCCCCACCGCGAGGAGCGCGAGGAGGAGCCCTAGCCGCCCACGCCACGAGCTCGCGTCGAGGACCGAGCCAGGCACCTCACACTTCGCGTCGAACGCCTCGCCCGCCGACACCGCGAGCCAGCGCCCGGGGCCCCGCGCGACCGGCTTCGTGAGCGGCGCGCGGTGCGCCATGAGCAGCATCGACACCGCCACGACGAGCGCCCCGAGCCACGGGGGGTGCACGAAGAGCTCGAGGGCCACCCCCGCCGCGAAGACGAGCCCCGCGGCGATCGCGCGAGCCGTGGCCGGGAGCGGCACCCACGGCCGCGCCTTCGCGCCGTGCGCCGCCGCCCGCTCTTCGACCGTCTTCGCCTTCATCGCGGTGAGCGCCGCCATCAGGATCGCGATCCCGAGCCCCACGAGGAGGAACACCTGACGGTCCGCCCGCGACTCTTGGACGACGCGCGTCACCGTCGCCGCCGGCGGCGGCACGACGCTCGGGTTCTCGACGGCGCCGAGGGCGCGTGGATCCACCTTCACCAGGAAGAAGATCGGATCGTTCCGCGAGACGTGCGGCTTCGTGATCTCGAGCTCGTCCCGCCCGAGGCTGCGACGGAGCGTCGAGAGGAACCCGGCTGCTTCGGCCATCGCCGCGGCGGCAGGGCTCTCGGCGCGCATACCCTCGGGCCCATCGGCCGCGACGCGGGGCGCCTCGGGCGCCGACGGAAAGCCGAAGACCACCTTCAGCGAGTCTACGCCATTTGGGTACCGGAGGCTCGGAAAGCGGAGGAGCACCATCCCCCCCGCGGGCTGCATCAGGGCCTCGAGGTTCAGGGTGTACTCGAGCTTGAGCGCGTAGGTGCCGCGCGGGAGGCCCGGAGATTCGAGGCGGAGCGCGCCGTCGGGCGTCGTCGTCAGCGAGAGCGATTGGCTGTCCCCCTCCTTCCCGTCCTTGTCGAGCGCGGTCGCCGTGACCGACGGTGTGGGCTGCGCTCCCGCGGGGGTGCCCGACAGCGTGAGCCCGCGCATCGTGGCTCCGCGGATCCGCAGCGTCATGCGGTGCTCGACCTTGGCCTGGCCGCTCTTGTCCACCTCCACGTGGACCTCGTCGGCGAGGACCGTCGTCTCGATCCACGCGAGCGCCGGGCGGGCGACCAGCGTGACACAGGCGATCGTCAGCGCGAGGATCCAGGCGGAGAGACGGTGCGACATGTCGTACATGCACTTACCCATCGACCGGAAGGAGGCCAACTTCGCGGCGTGGCGTGCGAGAGTCGGGCCGCGTGTGGCTGCGTCCCATCGTGAAGAGCTGCGTCGGATCGGTCGCGCTCGTCCTCGCGGCGGCGGCGGTGCTGGCGGGGGCGCGGCTCCTCCCGTGGTGGTTCGATCCGCGCGTGCCTGGCGCTGCGGCGTGGGTCTTTGGGCGAGGGCTCCTCAGCGTGGCGCTCGCGGTCGCGGTCGCGCTCGGCGTGCCGGTGGGGATGGCGCTCGCGGCGGCGCGGCTCTCCGAGCGGGGCGAGCGGCTCGCGCTCCTGTCGACGGGTCGATCGCCCTGGGCGCTCTCGGTGCGCGCGGCCGTCGTCCCGCTCGTGCTCGTCGCGGGCTTCACCGCGGCGTCGACGTCGCTCGGCCAGCGCGCGCGGACGGCCACGACCGCCCACGATCTGATCGCGGCGGCGCGCGACGCGTGCACGGTCGATGCGCCGCTCGCGTCGATCCCTGGCACCGAGGCGGCCTTCGTGCTGCGCGACGGGGTCCCGGTCTTCGCGGTGGGCATCCCTGGCGTGGTGCTCTTCGCACGCGACGTCGTGGTCGAACCCGGCGCGGGGATCCTGCGTGACGTCGAGCTCTTCCTCCGGGGTCCCCCCGCGATCCGGCTCCACGTCGGCGAGGCGCGCGCGCGGGGGCTCGATTTGCCCGGGCACCCGGCGGGCGTCCCTGCCGCTCCCACACTCATCGGATCGGCCTTCCTGACGCTCGTCGCGAGCGTCGCGCTCTTCTTCGGGCTCCTCCGTCGCGGCGAGGACCGCCTGCCCATCGCCATCGGCCTCGCGGTCGCGCTCGCCGTGCCGGGGCTCGCGGCCCTCGGGCTCGGGTGAGCGACGAGACGCGGTCCGGCTGGGCGTGCGCTAGGCTCATGGCTCCTTGCGGCGCGGCCTCGCCCTCTCGTTCCTCTCGCTCGCGCTCCTCCTCGCGACGCAGGCGTCGGCGCTCCCACCCGATCGGTGGGATCGCGCCCGCCAGCCCGGGCTCGCGCGCGCGGAGGATCTCGTCGAGGCCGCGCGCGTCCTCATCACCGAGGCGAGCGCGTCGCGCCGCGATCGCGTGCTCTCGTCGCGCCTCGCGGGCCACGCGAAGACGATCCTCGACAACCTCGGCGCCCGGTCGTCGCCGTACGCCGAGCGCCGGTACCTCTTCGGCGAGGCGCTCGCGCTCCTCGGCGAAGACAGCGAGGTCATCCAGGTCCTCGAGGGCGCGCTCGAGCTCGCCCCCCGACACCCGATGGCGCCGCACGCGGCGTTCGAGCTCGCGATCGCGTACGCGCGGGCCGCGCGCCCCGGCGACGAGGTCGGCGCGTGGACGCGGTACCTGTCGCTCGAGCCGAGCCCCTCTGGACGCCACCTCGCCCTCTACAACCGCGCCGAGGCCTACCTCCGCCTGGGGGACATGGATCGCGCCGAGGAGGACTACCGCGCCGCGCTCCGCCTCCGCGACGACGCGCTCGCGCGCTACGGGCTCGCGATCACGCTCGATCGATCGAGCCGCTTTTCGGACGCGATGAGCGAGGCACGCCGCGCGGTCGCGGCGGACTATTCGTTCGCGCCGTTCGCGACGCGCCTCTTGTCGGACGGGGTGTTCTTCGTGCCGGACTACGAGCGGCACTGGTACCTCGCGCTCCGCGAGCTTGGGCTCGCCGCGGCGGCGACGGAGGCCCGCGTGGGGGCCGGGGGTGTGCTCGCGCCCTTGGCGGGCGTCGAGTGGAGCGCGCGCGCCGCGCACCTCGGGCGTGCGACGCTGGAGCTCAGTCAGTGGCTCGCGAAGGCGCCGTCCAGCGATCCCTGGGTCCGCCTCGCGAGGTCCCGCGTGAAGCTGCTCCAGGCGATGACGAAGGCCGCCGAGGTCGAGGCGAAGAAGCGGGCGCGCCCAGGCGGCGTCGCGCGCCGCCGCTGAGGCACGGCCGCCCCACCCCGCGACAATCTCGGCGATGCCCGCCGTCACGACCGCGTCGTCCCTGGGGTCGGCCGTCGATCCCATGGATCGAGCGACGTCGGGCCGTGGAGCCTCTTTGTCACCGCGTGGGGCGCGCGCTCGTCCCATGGATCGAGCGACCTTGCACCACGGGGCCTCGTTGTCACCGCGTGGGGCGCGCGCTCGTCCCATGGATCGAGCGACCTTGCACCATGGGGCCTCTTTGTCACCGCGTGGGGCGCGCGCTCGTCCGATGGATCGAGCGACCTTGCACCACGGGGCCTCGTTGTCACCGCGTGGGGCGCGCG
>CAYNEK010000081.1:0-22966 GCA_964396175.1 uncultured Polyangiaceae bacterium
TCATCTTCGCGACGACCGAGGTGCACAAGGTCCCGGTGACGATCCTGTCGCGCTGTCAGCGGTACGACTTCAAGATGATCGGCGCGCAGACGATCGGCGCGCGGCTCCGGCACGTGCTCGCCGCGGAGGGCATCGACGCGGATGATGCTGCTATCCAGCTCGTGGCACGCGAGGCGCGCGGCAGCATGCGCGATGCGATGAGCCTGCTCGACCAGGCCATCGCGTGGGGCGGGACCACGCTCCGCGGAGAAGAGGTGGCCACGGTGCTCGGCGTCGCATCGCGGAGGGTGCTCGTCGCCCTGGCGCAGAGCGTGCTCCGCGGCGATCCGCGTGATGCCCTCGAGCGCGTCGCGTCCCTCGTCGACCACGGCTACGATCTCACCCACGTCACGCGCGACTTGCTCGGGGTGTTCCGCGATCTCGTCGTCTCCAAGGTGGCCCCGGACTCCGTCGCGCTCTTGGAGGTGACCGCGGACGAGCGCGCGACCTTGGCCGGGGTGGTCCAGGAGGCGAGCGCGGATGACCTCGTGCGCATCCACCAGGGCTTCTCGCGCGGCTACGACGACATCGTGCGCTCGGGGGTGCCTCGCGGCGCGCTCGAGATGGCGCTCGTGCGGCTCGCGCACCGTCCCGCGCTCCTACCTGTCGATGCTCTCCTCGCGAAGCTCGCGGACGTCGAGCGCAGGCTCGGTGGCGGTGGCGGTGGGCCGAGCGCAGGCCCGGGTGGAGGCCGACCCGGGGCACCGCCCGAGCGTCCTGTGGGCGGCTCGGGCGCACCCGGCGCGATGGGAGGCGGTGCGCGCGCGTCGTCGCCGCCCACCCGCGCGGCAGTTCAGCTCCCCGGCGGCAGATCGTCCGAAGCGGCGGCGCCCGCACGACTCCGGCTGACCTCGCTCGAGAGCGGTGAGCCCGACGCTCCCTCCATGGCCGCGTCGGGAGCCGGGGTTGGCGTGGAGGGAGCGTCACGGGTCGTCGGGCCGCCGCCGAGCCAGAGGCCCGCCCCACGCGACGACGCGGCGTCAGGCATGCCTGGCGGTGCCCCGTCACGGGTCGTCGGGCCGCCACCGAGCCAGAGGCCCGCCCCACACGACGTCGCGGTGCCATCGGCGCGGACGCCCGCCTCGGGGCCCTTGCGAGCGCAGCCCCTCGAGCCGCTCCCGCCGACGCCGCCGGGTGTCGATGTCCCACTCCTGGCGGGCTTCGTCGACGCGGCCCGACGGCACAACCAGGCGCTCGCGTCGGTGATCGAGCGGACCTCGCCGCGGGTCGTCTCGCGAGCGGCGATCGAGCTCGCGCTCGTGCCGGGCTCGTTCGAGGAGTCTCAGCTCGCGAGCGACGAGGGGCGTCGAGTGCTCGAACAGGCTGCCCTGGCGGCGCTGGGTGTGGTCGTCCCGATCTCGTTCGTCCAGGACGAGGACGCGGCGCGAGGCTTCTCGCTCGCGCGCCACCTCGCCAAGGAAGAGGCCGACCGGAAGTCCGCCCTCGTCGCGCGCGCGTCCACGCACCCGCTCGTGAAGGCCGTCGTCGACCAGCTCGGGGCGAGGGTGGTGGACGTCCGACTCTCGGGCGATCACGGCTCACGCTTGGCGCGTGGCGCGAGGGCGGGCAAGGTGTAGAGAGGACCGATGCAAGGCTTCCGCGGCGGTATCCACGAGCTCATCCGGCAGACGCAGCGCCTGCAGCGTAAGGTCGAAGACGCGAAGGCGTCGATCAAGGACGACGAGGTGACGGCGCACGCGGCGTCGGGGAAGGCGACCTGCGTCGTCTCGTGCGAAGGCCGCGTGAAGCGGCTGTCCCTCGACCCCGATCTCCTCGCCGAGAGCCACGAGCTCGCCATGGACGCGCTCGTCGGGGCGGTGAACGCTGCGCTCGACGCCGCCGACAAGCGCGTGGACGAGGCGGTCCAGCAGGCCACCGGAGGCCTCAAGCTCCCCGGGATGTAGCGCTCGGCGCGGCTCGTGCTCGCACCCTCGTCCGATCTGTCCGGATCGCTCGCCCTGGTCGCGGTCGGGGTGTTCGCGCTCGGCCTCTTGCTCCTCGCGGTCGAGCTGCGTGGCCGGGGGGGCTCGCGCATCGTCGTGTTCGCGACGGGGGCGCTCGCGTCGGGGCTCGCGCTCGCGGCGGTGCTCCGCCCCGTCCGGGTGTCGGGCGAGTCGCTCCGCGTCGGCCCCAAGGTGATCGTGCTCGCAGACCGCTCGAGAAGGGAGCTCTTGCCGGGGACGGGCATGACCCGTGAGGTGACGCTCCGCGAGGCCGAGCGTGGGCTCGTTTCGCGGGGCAAGGGCGCGCGGCTCAGCGTGCTTGGGTTCGCAGATGGAGAGCTCGCGCCGCTCGGCGAGGGGCCGCCCACAGGGATCCGATCGGATCTCGGAGACGCGCTCCGTCGCGTGCTCGACGATCAGGGCGAGGCACCGCAGCTCCTCGTCGTGCTCACCGACGGCCGTGTCGAGCTCCGTGAGGACGTGGTCACCGAGCTGGCCCAGCGGAAGCTCCCGGTGACCTTCGTGCCGACCGCCGTGGAGTCGCCCAACGACGTGTCTATCCGCAAGGTCGAGATCGCTGGAGCTGCTGTCGCCCATCAGCCGTTCTCGCTCGGCGTCGAGCTCGGCTGCCATGGCCTCTCGTGCGAGGAGCTCCCCGTGACGGTGCGAGAGCTCATCGACGGCGCCGATCCGGTCGAGCTCGGCCGCGGCAAGGCCAGCGCCTCGTCCGGGACCGCACGCCTCGAGCTCCCGATCACGCTCGAGCGAGCGGGGGGACGACTCCTCGAGGTGGAGGTCGTCTCGCCCGCAGGCGACGTGATCCCCGCGAACGACCGCCGCATCCTCGAGCTCCACGTCGCCCGCGAGCGCGTCCGCGTGCTCCACGTCGCCGGGCACCCCACCTACGACGTGAGAGCGCTGAGGACCTGGCTGAAGTCCAACGCGTCGGTCGACGTCGTCGCGTTCTTCATCCTCCGCAGCCTCGAGTCGCGATCGAACGCGCCAGACAGCGAGCTCGCGCTCATCCGCTTCCCCGTAGACGAGCTCTTCACCGAGCACCTCCCCAGCTTCGACGCCGTGGTGCTCCAGGACATCGACGCGGAAGAGTACAAGCTCCGAAAGTACTTCCAGAACCTCGGCGAGTACGTCCGGAAGGGCGGCGGGCTCGTCATGGTCGGCGGGCCGACCTCCTTCACCGAAGGGAACTACGTAGGGACGTCGGCTCGCGACGACCTGTCCGGGGTCTTGCCCGTCGTGCTCCCCCAGAAGGGCCCGAAGCCCGCGATCGATCTTGCGCCCTTCGTCCCTCGGACGACCGAGCTCGGACGCGCAGCGCCGGTGCTCGCGGGGGTGCGCGGGCTCTTCCCGACGGAGCTCCCGGAGATGCCAGGGACCAACGTCGTCGGTGACGCGCGTCCCGGCGCGCTCGTCTTGTGGGAGCACCCCTCGCTCGTCACTGCGTCGGGCAAGCCGATGCCCGTCCTCACGCTGGGAGACGTGGGCGACGGGCGCGCGATAGCGCTCACGGTGGACGGCGTGCATCGGCTCGGCTTCAGCGAGCAGGCTGCGGCGATCGCAGGCCGCGGGCACGGCGCGCTGTGGGATGGCCTGCTCGGCTGGCTCATGCGGGATCCACGCTTCGAGCCCGCCGAGGTGGATCTCGTGCGCCCCTGTCTCGTGGGGATCCCCACGGTCTTGCGGGTCCGGCCGCTCCCTGGGATCGCGGGGCACGTCACGATCGAGCTGGGGCGCTCGGGCGCGAAGAGCGTCACGCGCACGCTGACCGCGGACATCCCTGAGGGCGGCGGGATCGTCGAGGTCCCGCTGGGGCTCCTCGAGGCTGGTGGCTACTTTGCGAAGGTGCAGGTCGGCGCGACGACGAAGACGCGCCGCTCGTTCGCGTGCGAGGAGGGCGGGGAGGCGTGGGCCGACAGCCGCCCCGATCCGGCGCTGCTCCGACGTGTCGCGTCGTCGACGGGCGGGATCGTCGCGGCGACGGCGGATCGCGTGGTGCTTCCTGCTCCGAAGGAGATCCACCGATCGCGTCGCGAGACGCCCATCGTGCCGCCGTGGGTGTGGACCCTCGGCGCGGCGGCTGCGCTCGGGGGTCACTGGCTCGTGCGTCGAAGGGCGGGCCTGTCGTGATCAGGGACGGACACCCGCTCGTCCCGAGCGGACCTCGGGGACGAGCGATCGCGCGTCGCGCGCGCCCTTCGTCGGCTCCCGAGCGCAGCGCGCTCGAGGCGAGTGCCCGTGGGTGCGCACGCGCGGATCGCGTCGAAGGAGGGTGACCCATGGCCACCGCGCGGCAGCCCACGACGACGGGGCGACCGCCTCCCGGCACGCGGGAGCGGCCTTGCGCCGGGCGCGCGCTGTACTAAGAGCGCCGCCACATGATCGAGCCAGCCGACCTCGCGTCGCTGATCCAGGCCGCGCTCCCCGACGCCGACGTCACGGTCTCCGACATGACCGGCACGAGGGACCACTTCGAGGCGCGCATCGTCAGCGCGACGTTCTCGGGGCGATCGCTCATCGAGCGCCACCGGATGGTGTACGCCGCGCTCGGCGACGAGATGAAGCAGCGCGTCCACGCATTCACGATGAAGACCCTCACCCCAGAGGAGGCCGCCCGATGACCCCCGAGACCCGAGCCCAGATCGAAGACATCCTCCAGAAGCACCACGTCGTCGTCTTCATGAAGGGCACGAAGTCCTTCCCTCAGTGCGGCTTCTCCGCGCGCGCGGTCGCGGCCTTGCAGCGCGTGGGCGCCGAGTTCGAGTCATGCAACGTCCTCCTCGATCCCGCGCTGCGGGAGGGCATCAAGGAGTTCTCGAGCTGGCCGACCATCCCGCAGGTGTACGTGGACGGGAAGTTCGTCGGCGGGAGTGACATCGTGCTCGAGCTGCTCGAGTCGGGCGAGCTCGCGAAGCTCGTCGCGCCGAAGGCGTGACGTCCCCACCGCCTCGGGCCCGCCCCGGCGATCACCCCGACTTCTTTCGGTGGCCCGCGCCCGAGGGGCGCTCCCGCGAGAGCGAGATCCGGCTCGACGCCGAGGGGCGCTTCTTTCACGAAGGGGCGCTCGTCGAGCACCCGGGGCTCGCAGCCGCGCTCCATGCGTGGATCGATAGGCACCCTGACGACGGGCGTCCGATCCTCACGAACGGCTGGGATTGGACGTACTTCGTCGTCGACGACGTGCCGCTCTTCATCCGCTCCGTCGACGAGGACGGGACCCTCTCGCTGTCGAACGGCCGCTCCGAGCCCCTCGCTCCCGCGCGGGTCGTCGAGGGCGCGCACGGAGCGCTCTACGTGACGACGGCGTCCGGCCTCGAGGCGAAGTTCACGCGGAGCGCGCAGGCTTCGCTCGCGCCGTTCTTGGTCGAGGTCGATGGGGGCGTGGCCTTGTCGCTGGGCGGCGCGGTCTGCGTGCCTCGGCCTCGGGGCGCGGGGGAGCGATGACGGTCCTCGTCCGGCGCTCGGGGCGACCGATCGGGCGCCTGCCCGCGGCGCTCGTGAAGCGATGGTCGACATGCTTCCTCGACGCGCTCGGCCTCGACGCCGAGCTCAGCGTCCTCCTCACCGACGACGCGACGATCCACGCGCTGAACCGCGAGCATCGCGGCAAGGACGCGCCGACGGACGTCCTCGCCTTCTCGCTGCTCGAGGGCGAGGCGCCGCCCTCGGGGGAGGGCGCGCACCCGCTCGGGGACGTCGTCCTCTCGCTCGACACGGCGGCGAGGCAAGCGAGGCGGCGGCGGAGGACTCTCGAGGCGGAGTGCATGATGCTGCTCGCGCACGGGCTCCTGCACCTCGTGGGCTACGATCACGAGACCGACGAAGAAGAGCGAGCCATGAAGCGCGAGACGGCCCGCCTCCTGCGCCTCGCACGAAATATATAGGTCAATTCAAGCATATCTGTGCGATCACTCGCCTCGCGGTCGAGGGGGCCATGCAGCGAAGAGGGCCGTTTCTTCGACAATTCGCGTGCTAATTTGCTTGCGGGGCCCCCTCGCGCTTGTTAGCTACGCGCTCCGTCGGCTCGGAATACGCGAGAATCGTCGCGGTTCCGAGGTGCGATGCTGCGGGTGTCAGGAGCACGAGCACCCGCGGGTCCCTTTAGTTTCCACCGTCACCTGTCACATCCAAGACACATTCGGAGGCAACATGGCAGCAGCAAAGCGTCTCACCAAGTCCCAGGTCATCGCAGAGATCGCCGACCTCGCCGAGGTCGACAAGAAGAGCGTCAACAAGGTGTTCGAAGGGCTCTCCGAGCTCATCAAGAAGCAGCTCGGTGGCCGCGGCCCCGGTGAGTTCGTGATCCCGGGGCTCCTCAAGCTCCGCACGATCAAGAAGCCGGCGACCAAGGACCGTCCGGGAGTCAACCCCTTCACGAAGCAGGCGATGACCATCAAGGGCAAGCCGGCTTCGAAGAAGATCCGCGCGACCGCGCTGAAGACGCTGAAGGATCTCATCCAGTGAGCGAAGCGCGTGGCGCCTCGCGCCGCGCGACCGAAGTCCCCGAGGCCTCCCGTCGCCGACAGGCAGCGGGGGGCCTCGGTCCATTTCTCGTCGAGGCATCTCGTCGCCGAAGCGGCGGCGGGACGCGTCGGTCCATGATGGCGGCGCGTCCTCGCGGCGGCGCCCGCCGGTTCGTCGAGGTGGTCCCTCCGCGTGCTCCTCGGTTTTCTTGGGGCGCAGGCCAGAACGGTGCGATGCTCGCGGCGTGCGTCTCGCCAAGCTGCTCGGTCCCACGGTCGGAAACCTCCCGCTCGGTCGTGGGTTCGCGTGGGCGAGCCTCCTCGCGGCGGCCACGCTGTCCGGCTGCAAGGCGAGCGGCGAGCTGAAGGTGAACACCGGGAAGACCGCGGCGGACGAGCCGGTCCCCGCCCCCATCGCGACGACCTTCGCGGGGGAGCCGCACCTCACGACGAGCCGGATCGGCGTCTATCATGCGCTCTCCCTCACGAAGGAGGCCGCCAGCAAGCCCACGTGCAGGTGCATGGCCGCGCGCGTCGGCGGCGCGACGGATCCCGCCTTCGCCTGGACGACGAAGCCGCCGACCGTCGGGGAGGACGCCTTCGTCCTCGCGATCTCCGACGAGGGGACGCCGTGCGATTGGGAGGGGAAGCGAGGCGGCCCGAGCATCCGCGCCGTCGAGCAGGACGGCGCCAACGTCATCGTGACGATCGAGGAGGTCCGCGGCGGCATCCCGACGGCACGTGGCGCCGTCGTCCAGAGGCCGCAGGGCGGCGACGGCTGGGTCATCTTCCGCGCCGACCGACGCCTGCCGTACGACGACGCGCTCGCCGGCAGCGAGAGCAGCGTGTGCCGCTTGAAGATCCCCTGAGGCTCACGACCGGCTCCAGCCTCGTCAGGAGCCACGAGAGAGAGCCGCCCCTCGCTGCCCGCGGAGTCCGACCGTCGCGACCGGCTCCAGCCTCGCCAGGAGCTACGAGCGCGCTCGCTGGCGTGCAACAGTCGCTCGGGCTCGTGTCGCGCCCGGCTCCAGCCTCGCCAGGCGCCACGAGAGAGATCTGACTATCGCCGCGCGCGAAGTCTGACCATCGCGGCCGGGTGCTGGGCCTGCTAGCAGGGCCCAGATGGTCCAGTCCGCTGCCCGGTCTCGATCCGCGCTCGCCCGTCTCGCGATGGCGTGGGTGCTCGCGCTCCCCGTCGTCCTCGGGATGTCCGTCGGCTGCGCGGGGAGGCAGAAGCTCTCGTCCGAGCTCCCGACCGAGCGCGCACGCCGAGAGGGCCCGAGCTCGACCGATGGCGACGTCGTCGGTCGGTGGATCGCCGGCGAACTCATCGGTCCAGGGGGCACGCCCGAGCGGGCGCGCGAGGGGAGACGACGGCTCGCGGAGCTGGGCGAGAAGGCCGAGAAGTCGCTCTTCGGGGCGCTCGCTCGCGGCATCGATGACGGCGCGCACGGCGATCTGGCGAAGAGCGGCGACGCCTACCTCGACGCGCTCGTCGCCGCGCGAGGCTCCGCCGATCCGCTCGCGCCCGTCGTCGCCTGGTACGCGACGAACCACCTGCTCGCGGCGGACTCGGCGCTCCCCGCGCTCTGGGAGCGGGCCAAGCCGTGGGTGGAGGCCGCCATCGAGGACCCGGGGCGCCTCGGCTGGCGCGCGCGAGGTGAGCTCGTCGAGTGGTGGTCTCGTCACGCCTTCCTCGAGGCGCAAGAGGGCTTGTCCCAGAAGCTGGCCGAGAAGCTCGGCTGCGTGCGCGACGTGCGCCTCGCGGGACCGTTCGGCCGCGTGGTGTCGGCTGACCGCTGGACCCGCTTCGGCGCAGAAGATCCTGGGCCGTGGCCGCTGCGCTGGGCGCCCGATCCCGCAAGAAACGTGATCCCGCGGACGCTGCGGGTCGAGCAGACGGCGTGCCTCGCGCGGGTCGACGAGCCCGTGAACCCAGGCGTGTTCTATGCGGAGGTCTACCTGGACCTCGCCTCGGACCAGGAGCTCGTCTTCGCCGTGCAGGGGGCGCTGGCGATCTGGATCGACGACGAGGTCGTCCTCGATCGGGATCCCAGGAAGTGGGGGGTGTGGCAGCGGTTCGGCGTGGGGCTTCACCTCGCGGCGGGTCGTCACCGGGTGCTCGCGCGCCTGACGGAGCCCGAGACGAGCGTCCGCGTGCTCCGAGCCGACGGCGCGCCGGCCACCGTCAAGACGAGCGCGGATCCGCTCCCCTCGTACGGGTCCGGGCCACCCGGTCGAGGCCGGGATCCCAACGTGCTCGACGGGTTCGTCGACGGTCGGCTCGGCGCACGTCGCGACGTGGTCGACGCGTACCTCGCGGCTCATCTCGCCGCGATGGAAGGCCAGAACGACGTCGCCAGCGTGCTCGTCGAGCCCCTCGTCACCGAGCACGAGCGCGCGGCGCCCCTCGCGCTGGTGCAGGCCGCTGCCTACGCGGAGCGCGACCCGATCTTCCCGGACGGCGAGTCCCGCGATCTCGGCCGGATGCTCCGCAGCCGCGCGCTCGAGAAGGATCCCGGGCTCATCTTCGCGAGGCTCTGGCTCGCCGTCGACAAGGCGGACAAGGGGCTCCCCGAGACGGCTCGGGCCCTGAAGCAGCTCGCCGACGAGCACGGAGACGTCCCGGAGGTCTGGCGGGTGCTGGTCACGATCTACGGGAGGCTCGGCTGGCGCGTCGAGCGCGCCGCCGCGGTGCGGGCGATGCTCGAGCGCTTCCCACAGGACCGAGGGGCCATCGAGCAGGCCATCGGCGTGTTCGAAGAGCAAGGGAGGCTCTCCGAGGCCGATGCCCTGGTCGAGCGGCTGGTGCGACAGTATCCGGACTCCGAGATACGCCTCGACCGCGCCATCGCGCGCCGCGACTACGACGCCGCGATCGCCGAGCTCGAGCGCCTCGCGAAGCGGCGCCCCGACCGGAAGGATATCACCGACCGGATCGCGGCGCTCCTCACCGCCAGCGCCAAGAAGAACGATCCGCTCGGCGCGATCGAGCGCGGGCTGAAGAAGCGCCCCCGCGATGGCTCGCTGCGCCTCGCGCTCGCCGATCTGAAGTTCGCGGCGGGTGACGCCGGGGCCCTTCGGTCGGCGCTCGCGGAGGCCCTGGCGAAGGGGTACTCACCGGCCGAGCTTCGCGCGGCCATCGATCTCGTCGAGGGCGCGACCTCGCTCGAGCCGTACCGGATCGACGCGCGCCCGATCATGAAGGAGTACGAGGCGGATCCGGAGCCCATGAGCGGCACGGCGGCCCGCGTCCTCGACTATTCGACGCTCTGGATCCACCGCGACGGGAGCTCGCGCATGCTGGAGCACGAGGTGATCCGTGTGCAGAGCCAGGACGGGATCGACAAGCTCGCCGAGCAGCCCATCCCAGACGGCGCCCTCGTCCTCAAGATGCGCGTCCTCAAGAAGGACGGGACCGTCCTCGAGCCCGAGCGAGTCGAGGGGAAGCCGACCGTCACGATGCCGCACCTCGAGGTGGGGGACTACATCGAGACCGAGTACATCACGACGCAAGAGGGAGACGGGGAGGGCGGCAAGCGGTACCTGTCGCCTCACTGGTTCTTCCGCGAAAAGGACATCGCCTACTGGCGCAGCGAGTTCGTCGTCGTCTCTCCCAAGGATCGCGCGCTCACGGTGGAGACGACCGGGACGGTGCCGGCGCCAGCCGTGAGGGAGGAGGGACCGCTCACCATCCGGCGCTGGCGCGTCGATCGATCCCCGGCGGCGCCGACCGAGCCCGAGAGCGTGCCGCTCACCGAGTTCTTGCCGAGCGTCCTCGTGGGGTGGGGGCTCACGGAGGACGGGCAGCTCCGTCGGATGGCCGACGCCGCGGTGGACGACACGCCGAGAGATCCGCGCCTGGTGCGCATGGCGTCGCGCATCATTGGGGACGCCTCTCCTGCCGATACGCACGAGCGGGCGAGGAGGCTCTACCGATGGGTCCTCGCGAGCGTGGAGGACGGGCGAGAGACCGACGGGCGCCGCGTCGTCACCGGAAGGAGCGGCAGCCGTGCGTCCGCGTTCTTGTACCTGGCGCGGTGTCTTGGCCTGCCGGTCGAGGTGATCGTGACGCGTGACCGCCGCGAGCGCCCCGATCTCGGCCCGCTGTCGGCGACCCTCGCGTGGAACCGCGTCGCCCTCCGGCTCGCCGAGGCCCCTCGCCCCGCCGTGTTCTCCGTCGGAGAGCGTCACGCTCCGTTCGGCTATCTGCCCGCGGAGCTGCGGGGCCAGCCGATGATCCGGCTCGTGCCGGGCTTCCCCCGCGAGGAAACGCCTCGCGACGGGGCGGTCGACGGGATCGCGTTCTCAGGCGTGGGGGAGCTCCGGTCCGACGGCAGCGCGGTCATCGAGCTCGACCAGAGCTTCCTCGGCGCGCTCGCCATCGGCGTCCGCTCGTCCATCGAGCAGATCCCGGACGAGCAGCTCCGAAGCGTCGTCGAGGCACGCCTCCTGCAACGCACCTTCCCGGGGGCGCGGCTCCAGTCGCTCTCGGTGGTGGACAAGGACGACCTCGACAAGCCGCTCGTCTTCCGCATGAAGATCGAGCTGTCCGATCTGGCTCGACGGCGGGGCGACGCGCTCGCGATCCGTCCCCCGGTCCCCGTGAAGCTCGGCCCCTCGGCGACGCTCGAGGCGCGCCAGACGCCGCTCCTGATGGCGGAGGCGCTCCACTCGGAGGTGCGCGTGACGCTGCGGCTCCCGGCGGGCGTCAAGGTCTCCGTGCAGCAGAAGGAGCTCCGCGACGGCGAGCGATTCGTCCGTGTGGCAGACTCCACCGACGGCACGAGCGTGACGCTCTCGCGGATCGTCGATGTCCCGGCTGGCCGAGTGCAGCCCGAGCAATACGCGAGATTTCGAGAATTCTCGCTGGCTGCGGACGAGCTCCTCGGCCGCGAGATCCTGGTCATACGCTGAAGCCGAGGCGATGGCCTCGCGGGCTGCGAGATCGCGCGCGCGTCGAGGTCGACGTGGTGGCCTCGCGGTTCGCGGCTCGCTGGCGGCGAAGATCGAAGCCACGGAGTCTCACGTGCGCCGGGACGCGGTGGCCTCGCGGTTCGCGGGGCGCTGGTGGCGGGAGCATGATCCCGACCGAGCCCGAGGCAGAGAGCTCGACGCGTGAGCCGCGCTGCCCGTGCGAGCTTGGCTACGTGATGAGCCCGCCGCGGAGGACCGCGGTCATCTCGTGCTCCGAGCCGACGACGTGGATCGCTGGATCGCGCCGCGCCCACACGGCGACGTCTCCCGCGCCGAACGACACGACCGGCACGCCGAGCGCGCGCGCCTCGAGGACCGACGTCGGCGCCGCGTCGACGGCCGATGGGTGCAACATCACCTGCGCACCTGCGATGAGCCCCAACGTCTCGCGCCGCCCGAGGCGCCCACGGAACCTCCCGTGCCCGAGGCGCCGTAGGCGTGCCTCGTCTGGGCCGTCGCCGATGACCACGAGGCGTAGCCCGACCGCCTGCGTGGCGCGCACGGCGACGTCGATCTTCTTGTCGCGGATGAGCCGTGAGGCGACGATGGCGTACGGCGCGCGCGCGGAGGTGGGCGTGACGTCGCTGACGTCGACGCTGGGGGGTGAGACGGCGCTCTCTCGATCGAGCGCGGCGGCGAGGCGAGACGGGAGCGACTCGAGGAGCATGCGCTGGAGCGACGACGCCACGAAGCGGACGTGGGCACCCGCGTCGAGGACGGCCTCGATACACCGGCTTCGGAGCGGTCTTGGCACGGCGCAGAGCAGGCGCACGTCGGCGCCGTGACACACGACGGTGACGCGCGCGCGGACGCCGAGCGACACGGGGAGGAACGAGGGCACGAGCCAGTGACACACGATCTCGTCGGGCTCGCTCCTGGTGAGATGGATCCGCCCCCGTGCGACGAACCCCGGGACGGCGTGTGCGCGCCACGGTGACTCGCGGAGCCGGCTCGTGGCGCCGGGCCAGGAGAACACCTCGGTTCCACCTGCCGCCAGCGTGTGGATCCCAGGATCCGCGTGCGGGGCCGGCGCGATGACGCTGATCGTGCCTCCCGCGCGTGCCGCCGCGAGCGCCTCGGCCCGCACGAAATGGCCCGCTGGGTCGTCTGGTTCTCGAGGATACGACGTGGCAACGTACGTCACGCGCGCAGGTGGCTTGTCCAACGGGCTTGCTTTCGCCATTCTGCGCGTCCCGTGCAACCCCGTCTTCGCTCTCGAAGGGCCGCCGCGGCGACCGCGCTGTCCGTCGGGATGGCTTCGTCCATCTTCGCCGGGTGCGCCGGTCGACCGGCTCCGTCGACAGGGCGCCCCAGCCTGGCCCACGCCACCACCTCTCCCTCCACCTCCGCCATGACCTCCCCCGCGCTCTCCCTCGACGTCGACCCCGTGGCCCTGGGCATGACCGCCTCGGGCGTGACCCAGCTCTGCGACGGGAGCCTGCGCGCCGCGGAGGCGCGCCTCGTCGAGCTCCGTGCGCTCGCGTCGGCGCCCGGCGCCGCACCCTCGCCGAAGCTCGTGGTCCGGAAGCTCGACGAGGTGCACCTCGCGCTCCGCAACGCGAGCGACTTCCCGCAGCTCATGGCCGTCGGACACCCGGACAAGGCGGTGCGAGACGCCGCGCGCGCCTGCGAGCCGAAGGTCGATGCCCTCGTCACTCGGCTGTTCCTCGACGCCGAGCTCGCGCAGGTCTTTCGACGCGTGGAGGAGCTCCGTGAGGAGCAGCGGACCACGGGGAAGAAGGACGAGCTCACCGCCGAAGAGGCGCGGCTCCTCGAGCACACGCTCCGTGACTTCCGGCGCAACGGGCTCTCGCTCCCGCCCGCGCAGCAGGGCACCCTCGCGAAGCTGAACGAGGAGCTGACGAAGCTAGGGCAGGACTTCGAGGCGAACATCTCCGAGACGACGCTCCACCTCGACGTCGCCCCCGCCGCGCTCGACGGTCTCCCGGACGCGTACGTGGCCGCGCACCGCCCGGGGCCGGACGGCAAGGTGCGGATCACGACCGACTACCCTGACTACTTTCCGTTCGTCCAGTATGCGCGCGATCGCAAGACGGCGCTGGCCTTGTACGAGCTCTTCGACAACCGCGCCGCGGAGAAGAACCTCCCGCTCCTCGACGGGCTGCTGCGGAAGCGAGCAGAGAAGGCCAAGCTCCTCGGCTACCCCACCTGGGCGGACTACGTCCTCGAGACCCGCATGGCCAAGGACGCGAAGACCGTCGCCCGCTTCCTCGGGGATCTCGAGGCGCTCGTCGCGGCGCGGAGCCAGGCAGAGCTCGTCGAATTCCGTGACATGCGCGCGAAGCTCGGGGGGAAGAAGGACGACCCCATCCCGCCTCCCGACCGCGTGTACCTCGAGGACCAGATCCGCAAGGCCAAGTACGGCGTCGACTCGCGTGAAGTCAGCAAATACTTCGAGGTTCGGGCCGTGCGCGCGGGGATCCTGGAGATCACGAGCCGGCTCTTCGGGATCTCGTTCGAGCCGACGAGCGCGCCGGTGTGGCACCCCGACGTCGAGGCGCTGCTCGTGAAGGACGGCGCGACCGGCAAGGTGCTCGGCCGCTTCTACTTCGATCTCTACCCGCGCGCGGACAAGTACAAGCACGCCGCCGTCTTCAGCATCCGCGAGACGCGCCGCATGGACGACGGAGAGCGGCTCCTCCCCATCGCGGCGATCGTGTGCAACTTCCCGAAGCCTGGAGGTCCGGCGCCGGCTCTCATGGCGCACTCGGACGTCGTGACCTTCTTCCACGAGTTTGGCCACGTCTTGCACCACCTGCTCAGCCAGTCGACGCTCGCCGCCTTCGCCGGGACGAGCGTCTCGCGCGATTTCGTCGAGGCGCCGTCGCAGATGCTCGAAGAGTGGGCGTGGGCGAAGGAGAGCCTCGCGCTCTTCGCGCGGCACCACGAGACCGGCGCGCCACTCCCGGACGCGCTCCTCGAGAAGATGCACGCGGCCAGGAGCTTCGGGCGCGCGCTCGCGACGGGGCGACAGCTCTTTCTCGCCGCGCTCGATCAGCGGTACCACACGGATCCTCCGGGGGTGGATACGACGGCGGTGCTCCAGGAGGTCCACCGACGCTACACTCCGTTCGCCTTCGTGAAGGGGACACACTTCCAGGCGACCTTCGGGCACTTGGTCGGGTACGACGCCGGATACTATGGCTACCAGTGGGCGCTGTCGATTGCGCGAGATCTCTTCTCGCGCTTCGAGCGCGAGGGGATGATGAACGAGAAGACGGCGCGCGAGTACCGTGCGGCGATCTTGGAGCCCGGAGGGAGCGCCGACGAGGCGAGCCTCGTGGCGAGGTTCTTGGGCCGCCCCTCGTCCCCGGAGGCCTACAAACGGTTCCTCGAGGCAGCGCCCGAGCCCAAGGGAGCGCCCGGCCCTCGCTGACCGCTTCGGTCCTCCTGGGCGTGATCCGAGGCCCGGCGACGCCGGCTCTGACGGGACTGCCTGCCGCGAGAGATCGCCCCGTAGCCGCGCAGCGACGATCGATCACCGCGCGTCTCCTCCGTCGCATGCCGTCGCAGGCGTGCGGTGCACCGAGAGTGTGGGGAGGGCTCAGCCGTCCGCGATGACGCGCGAGAGGACCTCGGCTCCGGTCCGCAGGGTGTCCTCGTCGACGATGAGGCTCACGACCACGAAGGGCCCGCCGCTTGCGTCGAAAAAGTGCCCCGGCTGGACGAGCACGCCGGCATCGAGCAGCGAGAGAGCCCACGCCTCGTCGGACCTCGTCGCCGGGAGGCGGAGCATCACCGACCACCCTCCCTCGACGCGGAGCACGGACGCCGCGCTGCCCTCGAGGGCTCGTCTGAGCACGCCGAGGTTCACGCGAGCGCGCTGCGTCGTACGGGCGGCGACGGCGGGCGCCAGCTCGAGCAGCGTCGGGAGCGCCACCTGCGCCGGGGTCGAGACCGAGAGGAAGGTATCGGCGACGATCTCGAGGCGCCGCATCGCCTCTGCGGCGAGCGTCTCCGCGCCACCCACCAGCATCCACGCGAGCTTCATCTGCGGCAGCGCACAGAGCTTCGAGAGCCCCGAGAGCGTCAGGACCAGCCCGGATGTCGCGGTCGCGGCGCTGGGGCCGGCAGGGCCACTCCGCAGCAGCGAATGATCGTAGAAGACCTCGTCCGAGAGGATCGCGATCCCACGCGTCGCCGACAGCTCGACGAGCCGTGTGAGCTCCTCGTGGGAGGTGTAGGATCCGGTCGGGTTGTTGGGGGACACGACGACGACCGCGCGGACCTTGGGGCCGAGGCTCGCCAGCAGCCTAGGCCAGTCGATGTGCCAGGCGCCGTCGTAGGCGAGCGGGTAGGGGACCAGCTCGATCCCAGCGAGATCGGCGAGGAAGCTGAAGAGCGGGTACCCCGGCGCGGGCACGAGGATCTGGTCGCCGGGATCCGCGAGGACGTGGAAGGCGTGCGAATACCCCTCGCTCGTCCCCGATAGGAGGATCACCCGCTCGGCGTCGAGCTGCGCGCCGTGCCGCGCGTGGTACTCGACGATCGCCTCCCTCGCGGCGACCAGCCCCCTCGCGTCGGGGATGTAGCGGTCCACGCCTGGGAGCTGCAGCCGGTCGCCCAGCGCGGGGGATAGGCCGAGCTCTGTAGGGTTGGTGCGCGTGAGATCCCAGCGGACTCGCCCCGGGGCGCGCCGCGCGAGCGCGTTCTCCTCCGTCGGCCAGGCCGTGCGGGACGAGAACCTCAACCCTCAGAACACGGCGTGGAACACGGGGACGCGGAATTCTTCGGACTGGGCCACGCCGAAGGTCTTCATCTCGACCACCGTGAAGCGCGGCTGGATCTCGACGGCTGGCACGCCGAGCCGGAGCCCACTGACCGGACCCACCGCCACGAGGGACGCTGGGACCGACGGCCGGGGGGGCGCCTGGACGGTCGGCGGGGGGGCGTAGTTGGGAGGCATGATCCGACGGCTGGACGGCGGCGTCGCCTCGGGCGCTCGTGGGGTCGGGGCATCTGCGGCCGGCTCCGTGCCGGGCGTGACCTTCTCCTCGACGTAGTCCTTGGGGGGCCGATACGCGGTGGCGTTGAGCGCGACGATGGTCGCGGGGATGACGAGCGCGACGCCGCCCGCGAGCATGTAGAGCGGTACCTTCCGGTCGGCGCCCTTCTCGATATAATAGCCGCCGACGCCGCCTCCGGCCATGCCCACGAGCGCCCCGCCCGCGTAGGCCCAGGGCTTCTCGACGCCGACCAGGGCCTCGAAGGTCATGACCAGCTCACCGCCGAGGAGCGCGCCTCCCGCGATCCCCTTGCCCGTGCCGGTGGAGGGCGAATCCGCGCGCGCGATCGACGGGGCGAGCGACGCAGCGGAGAGGGCGAGCGCTGCGATGGTCTTGCTGAGGACGGCGGATCGGTGGCTCATGCGCTTGACCGCCAGGCTTGCACAATCTCGGAGGGGCTTCATCGATTTTGTTGGCTTCGTGGCCCGAGCGGCTTCCCACGTTCGAAGCCGAGGAGGGACGGGTCAGCGCTTCTTCATGTCAGGGAAGAGATCGTCGGCCGCACGCGTGGGCTGGTCCTCCGCGATCTCGCGGGGCGCGTCGTCGTCGGCGATCTCTTCGAGGAGCTCGACGTCGTCCACGTCCGCCATCTCCTCTTCACCGCTCTCTTCCGCCGCGAGCGACATCGAGCCCACGCGCGTCGGCTCGTCGTCGAAGGTGGAGGGGTGATCGCCGATCGGATCCTCGGCCGCGCTCTCGCCCGACGCTGCCGACGGCGGCGTGGTCTTCGTCGTGTGGACGTCGAAGAAGGCGGTCGGCTCGTCGTGGATGCTCGGCGGTTGAGAGCGCGCGTCGCGTGCACCCGAGGCGGGCGTCGGCTCGCTCGGAACAGGCGCGCTCGGAGGGGGCGTCGATGCGCTGGCCGCGGGTACGCTCGGAGGGGGTGTCGGCGCGCTGGGTCCGATCGGAGCGAGCGCCGGGGCCTCCTTGTGCTGGGGAACTCCGCGAGAAGGAGGCGAGCCCGGCGGAGCAGGCGGGGCGAGGGACGTCGCCTTGATCGCCACCGAGGGGCCCTCGCCGTCCGCGGGCTTCTTCAGCATGTTCGACTTGGCCCGCTCGAGCCCCGCCTGTGCCTCGGGATCTCCCGACTTCATCCGGAGGACGCGGCGCCAGGCGTCGGCGGCCTCGCGAGCGTCCCCGAGCCGCTCCTCCCACAGCACGGCGACCTTCCGAGCCAGCTCGGCCCGGACAGCCGGATCCTTGCCGCGCAGGATCTGGTCCTCGAGGACCTGGACCATCCCGCGGTGATCCCCGAGCTCGGTGAGCAGCTCTCCGAGCTGCTCCATCACCGTGACGTCCGTCGGCGCGAGATCGTGGAGCTTCTTCAGGTCCTCGGCGGCGCCGACCCTGTTGCCGAGCTTCGTCTGGCGGAGCTCGGCGCGGCGCGCGAGGAGCTGGCGGACGAGCGGTCCGTCGAAGACCTCGCCGAGCGCGCGTGAGATGGTGGCCTCGACCCGGGCCAAGTCCGACACCTTGTCTCCGAGGGACTCGAGGGCGTCCAGGGAGGACGCGTCGACGTGCGCGACGAGCGCGTCGCCGAGCCAGCCGAACGCCTTGTCGAGGTCGCCGAGCCCTTCGTCGGCGAGCCGCGCGGCGCGACGGAGCAGCGCGCTCTTGGTGCGGCCGCCGTCTCGGGATCCGCCGCCTCCGGCGGCGAGCGCGTCGGCGAGGATGCGGGTCATGCTCTTCTCGCCGTCGCCGTCGGCCACCTTGGCCGCCTCCTCGAGCTGAGCGACGACGTCGTCCTGGACCCCGCCCGCGAGCGCGAGCTCGAAGAAGCCTCGCGCTCGCTCGAGGGCGCCCCGCTGCGCCGCGACCTCGGCCGCGCGGGCCAACGCCCTCAGCTTGTCGGCGGGTGCCTTGGTACGGGTCACCTGGCGCTCGTAGATGTCTACGGCCTCATCCGGCGCGAGGGTCGCGAGCCGGGTCAGCAACGGGTCGACCTCGCTCGCCGGGACGCTGGCCAACCCCCCCTCTCCGTGCACGAGCGCGTCCTCGAGCGACACCCCTGCGTCGAGCTGGATCTCGGCTTGACGCACGAGCTCCCGAGCCCGCTCCAGCCCCGACAAGTCTCGCGAGAGCAGATCGTGGGCCGTCGCGAGCGCCTCGAGGTCCTTGGCTCGCCGACCGATCTCCTCGAGCTTCTTCGCGATCTCGACGTCCGCTCCCTTGGCGCGGGCGAGCTCGGCGGCGACCCGCGCGGCTTCTTGATCGCGGCCCATGTCCGCGAGCCGATCGAAAGCGCCCCGCAGCGCCGCCGTCTTCTCGGCCGACGCCCCGCGCCCCTCGTACCAGGCGACCAGCTTCGTCGCGACCACGCCCTTCCAGCCCTTCCGATCGCCGAGCTCGACGTAGGCGTCCCGACACGCGGCGTCGCCATCGTCGGCGGGGCCTTCGAGGACCGCGAGCGCCTCGTCGCCCTTGTCGAGCCGCTCGTCGAGGATCTGCGACACCTTGCGCGCGAGGCGTGACGACTCCTCTTCGTCACCCTCGACCTCGAGCAAGGCCTTCAAGAGCTCGGCCGTGCGCTCCCAGCGCTCCGCCCTCTCGGTCAGCTCGGCGAGCCGGGCGAGGGCGTCGAAGTCCTCCTCGTCGGCCATGACGAGGACCTCGAGGGCGCGCATCGCGCCGTCGTCGTCGGAGAGCGGTCCCGTGTAGAGCTCGGCGAGCCGCCGTGCGGTCTCGACCTTCTTCTCGGCTTCGGTGCCAGGGAGGGCGCGCTCGAGCGCGGAGGCCGCCGCCCGCGGGTTGTCGCGCCGCTCCTCGAGCTCGGCGAGCGCGAAGAGAGACTCGGCGTGGTTCGGATCGAGATCCGCGAGGATGGACTCGTACCGAGCGACCGCGCTCTCCACGTCGTCGAGGCGCTCGGACAGCATGCGCGCCTCCTTCAGGCGGACCTCGCACTTCTTCGCGGTGTCGACGGCGGCCTTGGCCAAACGGGCGAGCAGCGACGTCGCCTCCTGGTACTCTTCCCTCGCCTCGGCGTCGTCGACCAGGAGGGACAGCGCTTCGAAGTCGTCGCCATCGGCGAGGATCTTGAGGAGCGTCTCGCGCGAGGCGTCCGCGTTGTCCATCTGATCTCGCTGGATCGCCGCCGCGCGCAATCGGAGGTCCTTGCGCTGGCCCTTGTCCGACACGGCGTCGGCGCGGGCGAGGAGGACGTTGGCGAGATCGTCGTGCCGGTCCGCGGCGACATACTCTCGCTCGAGCGCGGCGAAGACCTCGTCGTTCGACGGATCGAGCTCGACGGCCTGCTCGAGGCGCGCGAGGGCAGAGGCGGGATCTCCCGCCTTCGAGAAGTGATCCGCGGCGCGCGCGTAGAGCTTCGCCTGTTCGCGCGGATCTCCCGCGGAGAGCTCGGCGCGCGCGTCGGCGGCCTGCGCCGCGTCGGCAAGGCGATCGAGGCTCACGTAGGCGTCCTCCGCGAGCGTCCAGAGTCGCCCGCTCTCCGTCACGCGCGCCGCCTCGGCCCAGGCGTCGGCGGCGGCGGCCTTGTCGCCCGCCTTGTCTCGCAGCTCGCCCAGGCGCTCGAAGAGCTTGCCCTTCTGCGGCGCGTCCTCGACGACGCCGACGACGTCCTCGATGGCCTGCGCCGCGAGCTCTGGGCGCTCGGCCTTCTCGAAGAGCTTGACCGCCGTCCACACGGCCTCGTCGTCCTCGGGGACGATCGTCGCGATGCGCGCCCACGCCTCTGCCGCGCCGAGCGGATCCTTGCGCTTCGTCTCGTGGATCGTGGCGAGCTTCTTCTCGAGCGAGAGCTTCTCTTCGCGGTCGGAGACGCTCATCGCGGCCTCCTCGAGGACGCTCGCGAGATCGTCCCAGCGGCTCGCCTTCTCGAGGAGGCGTCGCAGCGCGTCGATCGCGGAGGCGTCGTCGCGATCGAGGGCGACGACCTGCTTCCAGGCCTGGATCGCGCCGTCGACGTCGCGGAGCTGCTGCTCGCAGAGCCCCGCGAGCTCGCGCAGGACTTGCTTCTTCTCGTCGCCCTGGAGCCCGCCGCGCGAGGCCGCGACGAGCGTGTCGCGGAGATCGCCGTACAGGCGCTTCTGGCGCAGGTGGTCCTTCACCCACGCGAGCGCCTCCGAATTGGACGGATCGAGGCCGAGCACCTCCTTGTACTTGGTGAAGGCCGCCGCGCGGTTGCCCTTCGAGGCCGCCTCGCTCGCGGCGGCGAGCATCGGGCGCAGCCGCTCGGGGCTCGCCGCGTCGGCCTTGGAGAGCTCGGACAGCTCGTCGAGCGCGCTCACGCTCTCTGCCTTCTGGCGCGCGGGGGGTGGGGTCGAGGTGCGGCGCTCGGAGACGAGGGTCGACTTGGCAGGAGCGCCACCGGGAGGAGGAGGCGGTGGGACCGGCCCCGAGGCGGCGACCTTCGCGCGGACCTCCGCGGACATCGCGCCGCCCGGGTTGGACGCGAGGTAGGCGCGCCAGCGCGCGGGGAGGTCCTCCATGCGCCCGAGCTGCTCTCCGAAGTACGCGGCGAGCTGGATGGCGCGGTCGTTCCCGGGCTGGGCGTCCAGCGCCGACAGGCTGAAGAGGAGGCCGTGCTCGCCGCCGTAGCTCTCGGCGAGCGCCAAGAAGTACCCCGAGGCCTCCTCTCGCTCGTCGGACGACACCGCCTCTCCGGCCTTGATCCGATCGGTGATGAGCTGCCCGATCTCCTGGACGAGGGAGACGTCCTCCGGCGCGAACGCGCGCGCGTTCCGGAGCACCTGGGCGGCCCCCGCGAGATCGCCGGCCTGCTTGCGCATCGCCGCCTCGTCCTGACAGAGCGCCAGCCTGCGCGCGGGGTCGTCCACGACGGCGTGCTCGCGGTCATAGAGCGAGATGGCGTCCGCCCACTGAGACGCCTGCTTGTAGATCTCGCGCGCAGCGTAGATGCTGTAGACGCTCGCGGGGTTGAGCTCCATGGCTCGCCGGAAGTGCTCGAGCGCCTTGCGAGGCTGCGTGAGCGGCGCCTCCGACCAGAGCCGCCCGAGCTGTTCGTAGAGGTCCGCGACGGTCGCGCGGATCGCTGGATCCTGGTCGATGTACGGGAGGAGCGCCTTCGCGCGGTGCTCGGTCAACGCGGCGAGCGGCTTGAGGTCCCCTCGCTCGCGGTAGAGCGTGGCGAGGCGGTCGGCGGCGGTGCTCGCCGTGGGGTCCTTGTCGACCGCCATCATCAAGATCTGGGCCGCGCGGTGCGCGTCGCCGAGCGCGACCGACCAGACGTTCGCCGCCTCGCTCAGCCAGTATGCGGCGGTGGTCGGATCGGCCGTCTGCATGCCGATGCGCTCGAGGACGGTCGCATAGCCCCCAGGGTCGGACTGGCCGGCGCCGTGCGCATACGCGAGGGCTTCCTGGTCTTGCGGGTCCTGAACGAGCCGCTGCACGAGCGTGTCGATCTCGCGGGGGTCCATCTCTGGGCCGGGACGCTAACACGCCGTGCGCGCACAGAGCCTGCTTTTTCGTTCTCGGGGGCTTTCGTGGCGGCGCCGCCGCAGGACGCTCCGAAGAGTCATCACGACCCGCGTCGCTCTCCGTCGTCTTTGGGACGATCCGACCAGCGCTCGAGCCACGCCGCGTGGTCGAGCGCGAGGTCGATGAAGCCGGCGATGACGAGCAAGATCCCCGCTGCGACGACGGCGCGGGACGAGAGCCGGAGCGTGACGGCGGCGGCGCCCGACGGATCGGCCGCGGCAGGGAGCGAGGGCGCGTCCAGCGCCAGCACGATGAGGGCCCCGCAGGCAGCGACGATCCCCGACAGGACCTCGACCAGATGGCGCCCCGGGCGAGGCGCGGGTGGCTGCCCGGGCACCCACCCGCGCGAGACCGATCCCGAGACGACCAGCGCCGCGAGCCACGGCGCGACGAACAACGTGGCTGCAGCGACCAAGGCGCCCGTGCCGGGTGGCGTGCCGAGCGACATCCAGGCGACCGCCGCCCGCGCGATCGCGGGCACCGTGTGAGGCAGGAGGGCTCCGAACGTGGCGAGGGAGACGCCACGGACGAGCAGGGCGCTCGTGGGGACATCGCCGTGGCGGCGTGCCTTCGTCGCGCCGTGCTGCGGTGGCCGGCTCATGATGGCGGCGGTGCGGCCCGGGAGAGTGGCGCGCTCACGGACACGACGATCGCACGTCGGCCAGGTGTCGCACAACCTGACCTCCGCATCGTTCCGCACTTCCCAAGCGGGGGCAACGCCGCCTATGCTACAGCCACACGCGATCTGCGCCGCCGCATCCGGGCCGGGTCGCTCCCCACGAAGATGATCTCGGCTCCTGCTCCGGGAAAGGCGTTCGTCGAATGATTCATTGCTCGCGTTGTGGTGCCCAGAACAACCCCAACGACAAGTTCTGCATGACGTGCGGTGCCCGCATGGAAGCGCCCGCTGCTCCGGCGGGGGTCTATGCTCCGCCGCCGGCGCCAGGTCAGGTCCCGCCGCCTGCCGAGCCGCAGCCTGGATATGGACCTCCTCCGGGCTTCGGGCCGCCGCCTGGTGCTGGCGGGCCGCCTCCGGGCTTCGGGC
>CAYNEK010000082.1:0-22900 GCA_964396175.1 uncultured Polyangiaceae bacterium
GCGTGGGCGGCGCGGGCGCGGGGGGCAGCTCCGGCGTGGGCGGCGCGGGCGCGGGGGGCAGCTCCGGCGTGGGCGGCGCGGGCGCGGGCGGCAGCTCCTCGAGCGCGTGCGATCCGGACCCCTGCCAGAACGGCGGGACGTGCGCGGACGACGGCAGCGGCGGCTACACCTGCGACTGCCCGCCTGGCTACACGGGGGCGAACTGTGAGACCGCCATCGACGCGTGCGATCCAGACCCCTGCCAGAACGGCGGGACATGCTCGAACGACGGCAGCGGCGGCTACACCTGCGACTGCCCGCCTGGCTACACGGGCACCCAATGTGAGACGGACATCGACGACTGTGACCCGAACCCGTGCCAGAACGGCGGGACCTGCGTCGACGGCGTGAACACGCACACGTGCACGTGCGCGCCTGGCTACGCGGGTCCGGACTGCGCGGTGTTCCCGGTGAGCTGCCTCGCGATCCGCAGGGCAGGCGTCACGACCGACGGACCCTACAAGATCGATCCGGACGGCGCGGGCCCGCTCCTGCCGATCGACGTGCTCTGCGACATGACGACGGACGGCGGCGGCTGGACCCTCATCGCGAACCGCGACGCCGAGCAGGCGTTCACCGCAGGGCCGTGGGGCACGACGGCGGTGGGAAGCTCGCCGTCGCTCACGGCCGAGTACGCGCTCGATTTCCTGACCCAGGGGCTCGACCTCGGCTCGCTCATGCTGAGGCGCAACGACGACGGCACGTCCGTCACCGACGCGCTCGAGCCGGGGGCTGCGTGGACGGCTCCCGCCTCGGGCAACGCGATCCGTCGCAAGACGGCCTCGCTCGACGACAGGGTCGCGTACTGGGTCTTCGCGGCCGGGTCGCAGGCCGGCTACCCGGACACGGTGTGCACTCACAACGGGACGTACGGGACCGGTTACAACTGCGACGGAGATTCGGGCCAGATCCAGGGCCACGGGCTCTTCAACGGCGCCGCGGGGAACGAGCTCGCAAACTGCGGCGGGTTCGGCCACGGTGGCTGGAAGACGACGATCGGCGGAAACCAGGCGGCTGCGTGCGATCCGTCGGGCTTCTTCTCCGTCTGGGAGCGCGAGCCACTCCAGAGCTGCAAGGAGCTGCTCGATCTCGGCGGGACGACGAGCGGTACCTACGTCCTCGACCCTGACGGTCCTGGCGGCATCGCGCCCTTCGCGACGCAGTGCGACCAGACGACCGACGGCGGCGGCTGGACGCTCGGGTTCCTCAAGAACTCGCGGCACAACGGCGCCTACGGCAGCTTTGGCGCGGGGAACATCAACGCCTCGTCGCTCTACGTCGATCCAGCGCGGTCGTCGGCGCTGGGCACCGGACCCGCCGTCGGAGGATGGATCGATCTCAACGACCTGCCCTACGGCGAGCTGAGGCTCGCGGCATACAAGGGTGGAGCGTCCAGTTACTCGAGCAGCGCCATCCCGAGGTCTGCGCTCCGCGTCCAGTTCGGGGAGCCGGGCTATCTCCTCTACGGTGACACCACGCCTTACTATTGGTGCGGCGGGCCCGCGTCGTACACGGACGCGGGGACCGGGCAGGTGAACCAGCCTCCGGGGGCGCCCAACGACTGCAAGGGCCACGGCTCGCTCGGCAGCGGCTGGGACTTCAGCGAGGCCGACACCTACAACGAGGGCCTGACGCTCTGTGGCGCAGACGCCGCATCGAAGTGGATGTACTCGGACTACGGGGCCGATTACATCATCTATCCAAACCCGGGCGCCGCCTACGCCATCTGGGTGCGCTGAGCCTCCTCGCGGCGCCGCGGCGGCACGGGGGGTCGTCGCGGCGGACGGTGACGGCTCCGAGGTGCCCGGTGTTCGAGGCTCGACCCCCCGCGTCGGGATCGTGTAGAGCACCCGTACGATGAAGCGCGCTCTCTCCCTCCTGTCGCTCGTCCTCGTCCCAGGCTTGTCCGGTTGCAAGGACGACAAGCCGTCGCTCAACCAGCTCACCGACGAAGCGAAGAAGAAGGACGACGCCCAGAAGAAGGAGCGTGAGGCCGCGATCGAGGCCGACAAGAAGAAGCTCGACGCCATCGCGCCCAAGCTCGCGGAGAAGCAGAAGGAGATCGAGAGGCTCTTCGCGGCCATCTTGCCGAAGATCCCTGCCGCCGCGAGCCTCAAGACCAAGAAGCCCTGCCCCGACGCGAAGATCCTCGCCGACGTTCCCGCCGAGGACAAGCGCCGTGTGCTCGTCTTCAACCAGGAGAACCTCATTACCCTCGCGGGCAAGGCGGACGACAAGTTCCACACCCCCGCCGTCGATCAGGCCCAGTACCTCCGCCGATCGCACGGGAAGGAGTCCCTCCTCCTCGAGAAGAAGCCCGCCGAGACCTCCGACGTCGCCGGAGAGCGGCTCGCCGCGGCCGAGTATGTGCTCTCGTTCCGCTACCTGGGCGTGGGGGTCTTCACGGCGTTCAAGCCGTCGCGCATCGAGGGCGTGGGCAGCACGCCCGCGCGCGTCGACGGCTACACCGTGATCTTCGACAAGGAGTCCAAGGAGCCGCTCTGCCACATCGAGACCTGGGGCGAGAACCTGAAGTCCCGCGCCGAGGCCCTCGCCGTCGGCCCCGCGCTCTACGAGGACGCCTGGTCGATGTGGCTCCACACGACCAGCAAGAACCTCGACTCGGTCTCCAAGGCGCTCAGCATCGAGGGCGCACCTGGGAAGAAGTAGCCCGAGGTGCCCCACGACCTGCGGCTCGGAGAGCCGTGGACGCGCGCGCAGGCCGCGAAGAACCACGTCCTCTACGCTGGCGCGATGCTCGCGCTCGGGGTCGCGACCCGCATGCCGCGGGCGCTGCTCCGCGCGTCCGGTGGCCTCGTCGCGCACCTCGCGTGGCTCTCGTCGCCCGCGCTGCGTCGCTCGATCGCCGCGCGCGCCCCCGCGCACCTCGGCGCGCGCCGGGTCCTCGTCGGGCTCGGCCGTGTGCTCGCCGACACCGTCCTCGTGCTCACGCCAGCGAGGGCGCTGCCGCTGTCCCTGCGTGCGTCCGATCGTGCGGCGCTCGAGGCCGCGATCGCGCGCGGCCGCGGCGTCGTCTACGCGACCGCGCACCTCGGCGCCTGGGAGGCGATGGGGCCGCTGCTCGCCAGCCACGGGTTCGGGGTGGCGACCGTCGCGCGGGAGAGCTATGATCCCAGGTTCGATGCAGTCTACGCGCGGCTCCGCACCCAGCGCGGCGTCGAGGTGCTCTACCGGGGCAAGCCCGGGTTCGCGCGCGCGCTCGTTCGGTCGCTCCGCGCCGGGCGCGTCGTGGGCTTCCCCATGGACCTCGCCGGCCGTGGCGTGCGCGCGATCCAGGTTCCGTGGTTCGGCTCCTGGACGCGGAGGACCCCGATCGGTCCCGCCGAGCTCGCGTTTCGGCTCGGCGCCGCCGTCGTCGTCGGGACGCCCGCGGCGGACGCGGGAGGGCCACACCTCCACATCGAGGAGGTGTCGCTCGAAGGACACGACGCGGTCTCGCTCACGAGGACCCTCGCGGAGCGGCTCTCGGCTCGCATCGAGGCGCTGCCCGCCGCGTGGCCCTGGGGATTGCTCGGTTGACGCCCTCCGTGACGAGGATTCGGGGTCGTCGTGACGAGGCTGGCGGTCGCGGCTCAGGGCTCTCCCGGTGAGCGTGTCCGCCAACGATGTTGGCACATGCGTGCCTTCTCGGCGCGCCTTGGCGATCGCTGCCGCCATCCCGGAGAGGCACGGAGGGTGCTATGCTGGGAGGCGTGCTGTGGCTCCGACGCGCGCGTCTCTTCGCCCTCGTGCTCCTCGTGGCGCTCGTCGGCGGCTGCTACAGCCCGACCATCCCGCTGCCGCCGCCCGATGAGCCCGAGCTGAGCCAGCTCAGCCCCGAGGGGATGGTGACTGTGCGTGGCGGGGCGACGCGGTACGCGCTCGTCAGCGTCTTCAACCAGCGTTCGGGCGAGGGCGTGATCACGACGGCCGGACAGAACGGCGGCTACGAGGCGACCCTCGCGGCCAAGGCGGGCGACTCGCTCGCGATCTGGCAGGAGGTGTCCGGCGAGAAGAGCCCGTCCATCGAGGTCACGGTGAAGTAGCCTCGCCCCGCGCGCCGCGCGAAGGGCTCGCGTGGTGCGGTGGGTCCGCTATAGAGCGACCGAGCCATGCCACCTCCCACGACCTGGTACGTCGCACGCGCTGGCGGAGACGTCGTCGGGCCCGTCGCGAGCGAGGTCGTCAACCGTGGCATCCACGAGGGGAAGGTGCCGCTCGAGGCGTACGTCTGCGCGGCCGGTACGAAGCAGTGGAAGAAGCTCCCGGAGGTGCGCGAGTTCTCGACAGCGTACCACTTCGCCCTCGTCGCGAAGGACCGGACCGAGATCGACGATCTCACCATCACGTACAACATCGCGATCCACGGCCCTGGGCTCCCGCCCGCCGAGGCTCCCACGACGACGGCGTATGTCCTCTGGCCGAGCGGCGAGGTGCACGGCCCCTTCTCGCGGCAGGAGATCGCGGCGTGGAGCGCCTCGGGGCGGCTCGCTGGAGCCTCTCTCGGCTCGGGTCCACAGGGGCCGTGGGACGCGCTCGCGCCGGGGCGCGCGGTCGATCGGCGGCTCGGCGTCCTCGTCGCCGCGGGGGCGCTGCTCCTCGTGGTGGGGATCGTGATCGGCTGGGCGTTCGCTCGGATGTGAGCGGGATCGGCCATCCGCGCGCGCGGTCGATCGACCGGCCCTGGCGCGGAGCGGGCGGCGCCGAGGCTCCGCCTCTCGGCGCGGGTGCTCGTCACGGATCGAACGACCTTGGCGCTCGTCGGGGGCTCCGCTACCGGACCCATCGGCATGCCCTCCGCTCCCATCCAGCCCGACACGGTGAGGCGCCTTGCGCGGCTCGCGCGGCTCGAGATCTCCGACGTCGAGCTCCCGAAGCTCGCCGAAGACCTCGGGCGCATCCTCGAGCACGTGGCCTCGCTCGAGCGGGTGGACACCTCTCACGTCGCGCCGACGGCCCACGTCAGCGTCGCGAGCCTCCCGCTCCGCGACGACGTGCCTCGCGCGTCGCTCTCGCGCGACGCCGCGCTCCGAGAGGCCCCGCGCGCCGTCGAGGGCGCGTTCGCCGTCCCCGCCTTCGTGGAGGAGTGACGATGACCGAGCTGATGAAGGAGAGCGCCCCGACCCTCGCGGCGCGCGTCCGCGCGAAGGAGGTGTCCGCCGTCGAGGTGGCGAAGGCGTGCCTCGCGGCCATCGAGCGCGACGACGCGCGCCTCGGCGCGTATCTCACGGTGGACGGCGACGCGATGCTCCGCGCGGCGGACGAGGTCGACCGTGCGATCTCGAGCGGGCGCGATCCCGGGCCGCTCGCCGGCGTGCCCGTCGGCGTGAAGGACGTGCTCACGACGATCGATCTCCCGACGACCTGCGGCTCGAAGATCCTCGTGCGCGACGGGAAGAAGTGGCACCCGCCGTACGACGCACACGTCGTCTCGGCCCTCCGCCTCGCGGGCGCGCTCATCCCCGGCAAGACGAACATGGACGAGTTTGCCATGGGCTCGTCCAACGAGAACAGCGCCTTCTTCCCCGCGAAGAACCCGGTCGATCCGACGCGTACCCCTGGCGGATCGTCGGGCGGCAGCGCGGTCACGGTCGCCGCCGGCATGACGCCCCTCTCGCTCGGCACGGACACGGGCGGCTCGGTGCGGCAGCCCGCCGCGCTGACCGGCGTCGTCGGCGTGAAGCCCACCTACGGCCGTGTGTCGCGCTACGGCCTCGTCGCCTTCGCGTCGAGCCTCGACTGCGTGAGCCCGTTCGCGCGGGACGTGCGGAGCGCGGCGCTCGTCACCGAGGTCATCGCCGGGCACGATCCGCGCGACGCGACGTCGTCCGAGCGCCCCGTCGGGCGCTACCTCGCCGCCTGCGACGGCTCCGCGAAGGGCCTGCGCGTCGGCGTCCCGAGACAATACTTCGCCCGAGGCATCGACCCCGACGTCGAGGCGAGCGTCCGCGACGCGCTCGGGGCGCTCGAGCGAGAGGGCGCGCGGCTCGTCCCCGTCGAGCTGCCGCACACCGAGCACGCCGTCGCCGTCTACTACGTGCTCGCGACCGCCGAGTGCTCGAGCAACCTCTCGCGCTTCGACGGCGTGCGCTTCGGCGCGAGGAGCGCCGGCAAGGATCTCGACGAGCTGTACTCGGCGACGCGGGGCCGGGGGTTCGGCCCCGAGGTGCGCCGCCGCATCATCCTCGGCACCTACGTGCTCTCCCACGGCTACTACGACGCCTACTACGTGAAGGCGCAGAAGGTCCGCACGCTCATCTCCGAGGATTTCGACAGGGCCTTCGCCGAGGTCGACGTCGTCTGCGCGCCCACGGCGCCGACGCCCGCCTTCGGGCTCGGCGAGAAGATCGACGATCCCATCACCATGTACCTCTCGGACGTCTACACGCTGCCGCCGAGCCTCGCGGGCCTCCCCGCGATGAGCGTCCCGGTCCGGCCGACCCCGGCGCGCGCCGATCGCCCCGCGCTGCCGGTGGGTCTCCAGATCGTCGCGCCGCTCTTCGAGGAGGAGCGGATGTTCCGCGCCGCGAGCGCGGTCGAGCGGATCGTCGGTTGACGCGCGCGGGCCGCCTCGCCGCCCTCTCGTCGCTCTATTTCGTCCAGGGCCTCCCGACCGGCTTCGTCGCCGACGCGCTCCGGCCGTACCTCACGAAGGTCGGGGTCCCGCTCGCCCACCTCGGGCTCCTCGGCGTCCTCGGGCTGCCGTGGTGGCTGAAGGTGTTCGTCAGCCCGCTCGTCGACAGGTGGCGCGGCGGGCCGCTCGGCCCTCGCCGATCTTGGATCGTTCCGCTCCAGCTCGGCATGTTGCTCACGTGCTCCTACGCCGCGACGCTGCGCTTGCCGGAAGAGCTCGGCGCGGCCGCGATCGCGATCTTCGTCATGAACTCCTTCGCCGCGACGATGGATATCGCCGTGGACGGGCTCGCGGTCGATCTGCTCGGAGAGGCCGACCTCGGCTACGGGAACAGCGCGCAGGTCGTCGCGTTCAAGGGAGGGATGTTCGCCGCGGGGGTCGTCCTCGCGTGGATCGCGGCGAAGCGTGGGCTCGGGCTCAGCTTCGTCTTCTCGGGCATGGCCGGCTTCATCGCGATCGTGCTGGTGGCGACGCTGCTCTGGAGGGAGCCGCCCACGGCGCCGCGCGAGGACCGCGCGTCGGGCGCGCCATCTCACGGCGTCCTCCGGACGCTCGGCATGGCGATGTCCACGCGAGTGGGCCTGTGGCTCCTCGCCTTCGTCGGGACGTACAAGCTCGGCGAGTCGCTCATCGACGCGATGTACCAGCCGTTCCTCGTGCGCTCGGGCTTCCAGCTCACGACGGTGCACGCGTGGCTCGGGTGGGGGATGATCGCGTCGATCCTCGGCTCGGTGGCGGGCGGCGCGCTCGCCTCGTCGATCCCCGTGGGCCGCGCGCTCGCGCTCGTGTCGCTCGCGCGCGCGGGTCCCCTCTTCGGCGAGTGGTGGCTCGCCGCGACCCACCCTGGGGAGGTCGCCTTCGTCGCGGTGACGATCGCCGAGCACTTCTTCGGCGGGGCGCTCACCGTGGTCGTCTTCGCGACGATGATGTCCCGCGTCGACAAGGCCATCGGTGCGAGCCACTACACGGCCCTCGCGGTCGTCGAGGTGGCGGGGAAGTTCTTGCCGGGACTCGGCGCGGGGTTCCTCGCCGAGCGTCTCGGCTTTGCGCGCCTCTTCGCGCTCGGGGCGATCGCCCAACTCCTCTTGCTCCCCCTCGTCCTCCCCGTGCAGGCGCCGCGACGCGCGCGCTCCGGGTGAGCGGTGGCTCGCGCCGACCTCGGCGACGGTGAGCGAGCGATCCCCCGCCGAGGCTCGCCCGCCTCGGCGCGAGCCGAGGGTGCGCGGGGAGCGCCTCGGCGGCCCGCGTTGGGCCTCGGCTACTTGCCGCGACAGTTGGGATACTGGGCGTCGACGTTGACCGAGGCGGCGCCGACCTGGGGCCCAGCTGCGGCGATCTGACGCGCTCGCGCGCACTGGTTGTTGAAGGCTGCGTACCGGACCGCGTTGGGGATGGCGTTGGCGATCGCGCGCCGTGCGCCAGCCTGATCTCCCGTGCATGAGCCCAGGGCGGCGATCGCGCCGAGCGGGTTCCCGCCAGCCATCGCGCTCACCTCGCTGCACGGCATCGCGGTCTTCACGACCGTCGGGGGGGCCGTGGCGGTGGTGGTGGCCGTCGCCTTCGAGGTCGCGGTCGTCGAGGTCGAGGCGCTCGCCGACGCGTGCGCCTCGCCGCCGGGGTCCTTCTTCCCGCCGGTCATCATGACGACGCCGGCGGCCACCCCGCCGATCACGACGACGCCGACCACCGCGCCGATGACGAAGCCCGCGTTGCTCTTCTTCGCCGGGGGGCCGAGATCGGGGGCGCTCGGGAGCGGCGTCCCCATCGGGGTGGGCGTGGCGGCGGCGCCGGGGGCTTGCGGCGCGGCGGGCGTCGCGATCTGCGTCGCACCTCCGGGGGGCGCCGGGCCGCCGACCGCCGCCAGGCCGCCGGTCACGGGCGCGTTGTGCACCTCGCCGAGCGTCGTCAGGCCCATCATGCGCGCCGTGCCGATCGACAGCTCCTCGAAGAACTCACGGGCCGTGCCCTGGCGGTCGTTCGGGTCCTTGGCGAGGGCGCGGAGGATCGCGTCCTTCATCTTCGCGGGGACGTCCGAGACCGTCGGCTGATCGTCGAAGGGGAAGGGCTGCGCCGTCATGTGCTTGGTCGCCCACTCCCACGGCGTGTTCGCCTCGAAGGGGAGCTTCCCGGTCAGCATCTCGTAGGACATGACGCCGAGCGAGTAGATGTCGCTCCGCGCGTCGAGCGCCTGCCCGCGGAACTGCTCCGGGCTCATGTACGGCGGCGTCCCGAGGACCATGCCCTGCTGCGTGAGCTTCTTCTCCTTGGCCTCGTCGGTCGAGTCCTTGCGGGCGGCGATGCCGAAGTCGAGGACCTTCACGACGTCCTTCTCGTCAGCGACGTCCATCAGGACCACGTTGTCGGGCTTCAGGTCTCGGTGGACGACGCCTTGCTTGTGCGCTTCGGCGAGCGAGCCGCACACCTGGCCCATGATGCGCTCGACGCGCTCGGGCGGCATCGGTCCGTCCTCGAGCGCCTTCTCGACGCTCTTGCCCTCGACGAACTCCATCGCGAGGTACAGCGTCCCGTCCGCCGCCTGACCGAAGTCCTCGACGCGGATGGTGTTGGGGTGGCGGAGCTGCGCGATCGTCTGGCACTCCCGATGGAAGCGCGCGACGATGCTCGGATCGGACGAGAGGTGCTGGTGCAGGGTCTTGATCGCGACGCGCTGGGCGATGCCGGCGAGCTGCCGCTCCGCCTCGTAGACCATGCCCATCCCGCCCTCGCCGAGCTTCCGTGTGATGACGTAGCGCCCGCCCAGGGTCTGCCCGATGAGAGGATCGCGCTCCTCCACGGCCTCCTGCGGCGGGATGAGGGCGCCACACTTCGCGCAAAACCGCGCGCCGTCGACGTTGTCTGCGCTGCAGGCGGGACAGTTCATGGGAGGCCTGGGAGCCTCGCACGAAGGGGCTGCGACGGCTACCGATATCGAAGCCGAGCCCAGGCCACGATCGCGAGGGTGATGGCGATGGTGATGGCGAGCGCGCCCGCCACCGCGAGCCCGAGCCTCACGGTCGTCGTCCGGGTGAGGGGCTCGGTGTGCGGCTCGAGCAGGCGAGGCGGTGGCGGTGCGACGCTCTGGCGGTGGAGCTGCTCGCGCGCCTCGCGGATCGCCTCCGCCGTCTCGGACAGCGTGCCCTCCGTGGCGTCCTCGACCTCTCGGATCTGCTGCTCCGTGCTCTCCCTCGCGAGGCGGAGCGGCTTGCTCGCGCCGCCGCCGACGTCGGGCACGTCGTCGGTGTGATCGGTGTGGACGGCCCGCGCCATCCAGGCGCCCCAGAGGGCGCTCGAGCTCTCGACCTCGGACCCGGCCGAGTGGACGAGATCCTCGAGCTGGGCCGAGGGGAGCGCTCCCTGGGGGATGACCTCCGTGGCGTCGCCCTCCCACGAGCGCGAGGGCTCCGGCAGCGAGCCCAGCGTGGAGTAGGGTGCAGGCTCGTCCTCCTGGAGATCGCGGAGGATCGCCCGGAGACGTGTCGCGAAGACGTCCGCGGAGGCGAGGCGAGCCGCGGGGGCCTTCTCGAGGCAGTCGGAGACGAGCTCGGAGATCGCGAGCGGCACGCCGGGCACCGCGTCGGCGAGCGGGCGCTCGGGGCGCTCGACGATCGCGGCGAGCGTGTCGGCGAACGTGGGCTCGAGGAAGGGGAAGGTCCCCGAGAGCGACTCGTACAGGATGACGCCGAGCGCCCACACGTCCGTGCGCAGATCGACCGCGCTGCCCGTCGCTTGCTCGGGGCTCATGTAGAGCGGCGTCCCGACGATCGTCCCCGCCTGCGTGAGGCCGAGCTTCTCGGACTCGTCGGTGCGCGCGACGCCAAAATCAAGGATCTTGGGCACGATCTTCCCACCGTGCCCGCGGTGGAGGAAGATGTTCGAGGGCTTGAGATCGCGGTGGACGATGCCCGCGGCGTGCGCGACGTGGAGCGCCGAGGCCACCTCGACGAGGGCGGGCGCGCTCTGCCACACCTCGAGGGTCCCTTGTCGCTCGAGCAGCCGCTCGAGATCTTCTCCTCGGAGCAGCTCCATCACCATGTACGGCGCGCCGCCGAGCTCGTCGACGACGCCGATGTCGTACACCTCGACCAGCGACGGGTGCTCGAGCCGCGCCGAGACGCGCGCCTCGTTGAGGAACCGCTTCACGAGGAGCGGGTCCTTCGCGTGCTCGGTGAGGAGGATCTTCACCGCGAAGGTGCGCGTGGTGTGGACGTTCCGCGCGGCCCACACGGTCCCCATCGTGCCCTTCCCGAGGAGCTTCTCGAGGCGGTAGGAGCCCCCGACGAGGATACCGATGCCAAGGGTTGGGTCTTCGGACATCACAGGCTCTCCTCGATGCTAGTCGAACTCCGACCGTCGCCGCGGGACGTTCAGTCGCGCTGGAGCACGTCGAGCGAGAAGGCGTAGTATCGCGCGTGCTCGGGCCGCCCGAAGGTCGCCGCGCCGAAGCCGTTGACGAGGAGCGCGACCACCGCGAGCGCCCAGTAGACGCGCGGGATCCGCGTGAACGCGAGCGCCGTCGCGAGGGTGACGAGCGGCATCCAGTCGTTGGTGAATCGCTGCCCGAACTGCACCTGCCCCGTGTTCTGGTAGAAGAGAGAGGGTAGGGCCACGAGGAGCGCCGAGGCGAGGAGGGCGTAGAGCCCAGGGCCCGCGCGCCGGGCGCGCAAGAGGACCAAGAGGAACGGGCTCGTCACCCACAGCGCGAGTCCGTGGAGGTTCACCTGCAGCGCGGCCGCGTCCGGCCCAGGGTGGCGGTTCGGGAAGGGGAGGCCCGCGAGGAGCACGGAGAGGTTGCGCGCGAGGTAGTGGAACGAGAAGAGCCCCCAGGTGTCGATGCGGGCCTTCCAAGCGATCTGAAGGTGCTCGTAGCCGAAGTCGAGGCCCGAGCCGAAGCGTCGACGGTTCAGCTCGAAGACGACGCCGAGGACCACGCCGAGCGGCGCCGCGAAGCGCGTGACCCGCCGGACGAAGCCGAGGACCGGGCGGGGCTCGGCGAAGGACGCTCGCGCGGCCTCCGCGACGAAGAGGGGGAGCGCGAAGAGCATCGGCGCGCGGGTGGCGAACGCGAGGCCGAGCGCGAGCCCAGCGCTCGCCGGGTGGGTCGCCCCCAGCGACGCGAGCGCGTAGAGCGACAAGAGCGCGACCCCGACGACGTGCGCCGCGAACCACACCGTCCCCTGCTCGGCGACGAAGAAGTACGTCGTCCCGAAGGCGAAGACGAGCGTGAGCAGGACCGCCTCGGCGCGTGAGACGGTCGCTCGCCCGAGGCCGCGGAGCTTCTCGAGGGAGAGGTAGAGGAAGGCAGGGCCGAGGCCCGCGAGCAGGACGAAGAGGCGCCCGTCCCGCACCGCCTCGACGCTCGGCGAGAGCGCGACGAGCGGGAGCAGGAGCACCGCGGGGAACGCCGGGAAGACGACGTGGTGCTGGCCGTGATACAAGGCAAAATCGTTGTCTTGCGTGTAGGCGGGAGGGGGGCCAGTCAAGGCGAGGCTCCCGGAGAGCCAGCTCTTCGCCTGGAGGGCGAAGTGGTTCGCGGTCGTGTGGGACGTGAGGACCTCCTTCGAGGCGAAGACCCAGAAGATGGCGGTGGAGGCGAACCACACCAAGAACGCCGCTTCGAGGACGCCGATCCGCCGCGCCCAGGTCACGGGGAGGGTCCAGGTCGCGAGGCGGGATGCTCCTGCGCCGGCGGGTCGAGCGGTCGTCGAGGTGCGGTCACGAGAGGTCGTCCAGATCGTGGAGCCCGACGGGCGGATCGGGGAGCTTGGCGAGCTTCGAGGCGCCGCGGAAGACGTAGTCGCTGTAGGCGTACGGGCCGTCCGCCCACACGAGGAGCTCCCCTACGAGCACGCCTCGAGGGGCGCCGAACGCGAGCTCGGTGAGGCCGAGCTCCGCCGCCTCGTGCTCGACCGGCGCCTCGGGGTCCACCTCCGCTCGGGCCTCGGCCATCTCGCGGAGCGCGCCGGCGTGGCGCTCGGCGTCGAGCTCGACGACGGGGAAGAGGGTCCACGAGAGCAAGACGAGGCTCGGGTGGTCGGGGAACTCGGGATCTCCCTCGAAGGGTGGGTGGCTCGGGAGCTCGAGCCCCTCGGCGGCCGCGAGCGCGAGGAGCGCTGCGCGGCGCGCGACGGCCTCGGGCTCGGGAGACCAGAGCGCCGCGAGCGCGGCCGAGATCTCGTCGACGGACGCAGGGCGGTGGAGCGACGGATCGCGAGACGCTGGATCGAGCGCAGGCTCCCGCGCGCGCCGGGCTTGGAAGGCCTCCGCGTGGTCCTTGAAGGGCTGCAGATCGGACAGCGCCGCGTCGACGAGCCAGTGGAGCGCGTGGTCGACCTCTCGGACGTAGCGGTGGCGCCCGAGCGCGCGGAGCAGCGCCGCGACCTCCTCGGCCGTGCGAGCGGAGAACGACCAGGCGAGCATGGGGCGCCGAGCAGAGCACAGAATCGATGGATTCGGGGGCTCGCGCGGCGGGCGATCCTCTTCTATGCTGAGGGCGTCCGATGAGCGTCGATCCGATCGACAAAGCGGGCGCCGCCCGCGCGCTCCTCGCCACGGAGGCCACCCAGCCGCTGGCGGCGGCGAAGGGCGCGGCCCCGACCGAGGCCGCCTCGGCGGTGGCGCGCGTGCGGTCGGGCGAGGTCTCGCTCGCGGAGTACGTCGACGCCCACGTGGCAGCCGCGACCCACCACCTCGAGGGGAAGCTCGGTCCCGAGGTGCTCGAGCAGGTCCGCGAGCAGCTGCGGGCCGAGCTCGTGGCCGACCCCACGGCGCTCCAGCTGCTCCGAGAGGCGTCGGGGCTCGCCGTGCCGCCCCAGGAGCCGTGATCGGACCGCGGATCGGCCGCCGAGCGGTCGGGCTCGCGGTGCTCTCGCTCGGGTGCTCGAGGCAGCGGTCGAGCGAGGCTGGTGCGCGCGACGCGGCGGCGCCGCTCGTCCAGGAGGAGCTCCGCTTCGACGGGGCCGCATCGACGCGCGCGCTCGTGCTCGCGCCTGCGTCGGGGGGTCCCTTTCCGATCCTCGTCGCGCTCCACGGGCGCGGCGAGGCCGTGCGTGGCGCCGAGGTGGGCGCGCACGGATGGCTCCGTGACTACAAGCTGGATCGCTCGATCGCGGCGGTCTCGAGCGGCCGGCTGACGCGCGACGATCTCGAGGGGCTCGTGGACGATCCCGAGCGCGCCCGCTGGACGCGCGACCTCGCCGCGCATCCGTACCGTGGGCTCGTCGTCGTCTGCCCGCACACTCCGGACATCCTCGCGGGCACGCGGAGCCTGCACGCGGCGGACGCGTTCGTGGAGTTCGTCGTCGACGCGCTGCTCCCGAGGGTCCGTGAGCGCTTCTCGACGACCGGCGCCGTCGGTGTCGACGGGGTGAGCCTCGGGGGGCGGATCTCGTTGCTCGCCGCGGCTCGTCGCCCGGAGGCGTGGCGCGCGGTCGGGGCGCTCCAGCCCGCGGTGCGAGAGGCCGAGATCCCCGCGTTCGTCGACGAACTGGGCTCCTTCCGTCGTCGATCCTCTGCGCCGCTCCGGCTCGTCACCAGCACGGCGGATCCCTTCCGTCCTGCGGTCCTCGGCCTGGATCGAGAGCTGACTCGCCTCGGCCTCGACCACGAGGCCGTGACCCTGCCGGGGCCCCACGACTACTCCTTCAACCGCGGCCCTGGTGGCGTGTCCATGCTCCTCTTCCACGATCGAGCGCTCCGCCGGGCATGACGCGCGCTCGGCACCCCTCGCTGCTCCCTCTCGACGAGGCGTCCACGCTCCCGAAGCGGAGCGGCACCGCGGGCGTCGCGCTCCTCTTGCTGTGGAAGGCCGGCGCCGCGGTCGCGCCGACCTGGGTGCTCGATGCGACCGCGCTGCGTGACGTCGTCGCGAGGCTCGGGAGCGACGCAGACCCCAGGGTCGTGCTCAAGAAGACGCACGGTGAGCGCTCGGAGGCGGCGGCTCACGCGCGGGAGCTCGTCCTCCACGCCGTCTTGCCCGAGCCGCTCTCGATCGCGCTGAGGAGCCTCGGAGAGGATCTCCTCGCCGCAGGGAGCGGCATCACGGTGCGCCGCAGCTTCACGGTCGCGGTGGCGGACGACGTCGAGCTGGCGCTGGCGACCGCGAGGTTCGTGGTGCACCTCGACGGGCTCGAGCCGGCGGTGCGCGCACTCTGGGCGGACGCCTTCCTCGAGAGCACGCTCCTCTCGGCGCTCGCCGCGGGCGCCAAAGATCTCTCCGCTGCGATCCTTCTGTCTCCGGGAGATCTCACGGGCGCGGTCGTCCAAGATCGGGACGAGGCCCCCTATCTCCGCGTGGGCTCTGTCGCGGAGCGGGCCGTCTTCGCGTCCGAGGTCCCATCCGTGCGCCCTCACGACAGGGTCGAGCTGCACGTCCCCGGGGCGCTGTCGCGCTCGATCACGGTGGAGTGGCTCGACGCGGTGGCGCGAGGGTTCTGCCTGGGCCTCGGCGACGAGCTGCCCAAGGGCCGCGCGCTCGCCGCGATCACGCCGACAGGCGTCGCGCTGTCGTCGGGAGAGCTCCTCGAGCGAGCTCGCGGCGTCTTCCCGGCCCTCGTGGCCCGTCACTTCCCGGGAGGCGGCCCGCTCGCGAGGCCCTCGTCGTCCGTGCTCGGGGCGTATGTGGACGCGGTGTCGGGGCGTCGTCGCCTCGTGGCGCTGGAAGACGAGGTCGAGCGCACGAAGCGCCTCTCCCGCGCCCGCCGGGAGGCTGACGTGGAGCTCGATCTTTCCATCTTGCCGGACGACAGCCTCGTGGCGAGCCTCCGCGAGCCGATGGCGGCGCTTCGCGCGATCGCGCGCCTCCACGGACGGGTCGCGGCCGAGGCGCTCCTCGTGCTGGGCGCGCTCGCGGACGCGGCGTCTCCGTCGCTGGGAGAGCGTGCGCCCGAGGTCGTGATGTCCCTCGCTTCGAGCTCCATCTGGGCCTCCCCCGCCTTCGCGCTGTCCGAGATCGCCTCCGCGCTGCGCGACGAACCGTCGCAGCGTTCCGCCCTCGATCGCGGCGCTGTGCCAGAGGGGCGCGCCGGGCGGCTGTGGTCGAGGTTCCTCCGCGATCACGGCGATCTGCCGCGCGATCCCCTCGAGCTCTCCTCCGGGAGCCTCGGAGGAGATCCCGCGCTCGCGCTCGCGATGCTCCGCGTGGTGACGAGCGCAGGGACCTCGCCCAGCGCACCCCGCGAGGTCTCGCTCGGCCGGATCGCGCGCCTCTCTCGCCCGGCCGTCGGTGCGCTGAGGGGTCGCGCTTCGACCGCGTTCTCGCTCCTCGCCGAGACCTCTCGGCTCCTGTTCGGCGTGATGGCGACGCTTCGCGAGGTGGCGCGAGAGGCGAGCGCGCGGCTGTCCCGCGTGGACGCGACGATCGGCCCGGGCGGGGCGTTCGCGACGGCACTCGACGAGCTCCTCTCGGCGCTGAAGACGGGCGATCCGCGGCTCGGCTCGGTGATCGCGTGGCGGCGCGCGGAGCCGGCTCGGTCGCTGCCCGATGCGCTCGCGTGCGTCGTGGGGGTCTCGCCGGGCTCGGGCTCGGGCCGGGTGACGGTCGTGCGAGACGCGGAGACGGTTGCTCACATCGCGGCTGGGGACGTCCTCTGGCTCGACGCGGCGGCCCCCCTCTGGGCGCCGCTCGTCCCTCTCGCGTCGGCGCTGATCTTGCCGGGCGCGACGGGCCTCTCGTCGCTCGCGTTCGTGGCGCGGACGCTCGGCGTGCCAGCGGTGGCGGTGGCGCCTTCGGCCCCGCCGCCGGCCGGCGCGCTCCTCCGCGTGGACGGCTCGCGGGGCGAGGTGACGTCCGCATGACCCGCCCGCTCCGAGCTCCTCTGCGATGCGGATGGCCTCGAGCCCTGCGGGGCGAGGTGACGGCCGCGTGATCCACTCGCTTCGCTACGTCGTCGGAGACGCGGACTCTCCGTCGCTCGTCGCGCTATCGCCGAGGCTCGGCGTGGGGCTCTTCGAGGCGATCGAGGAGGGGCGCGTGTTCGTCGGGCGAGCTCGAGCGACCCCCGAGACCCTGCTCCGCGTGGGGGACGTGGTCGTCGTGCACCCGCCGCGCAGCGGTCTGGACGTGCTCGTCGTCTTGCACAGCGATCCAGAGCTCGTCGTCGTCGACAAGCCCGCGTCGCTCCCCACCATCGGGGACCATCGCGGCGTGCGGTCGCTCGCGTCCCTGGTCACGGCGCGGTTCGGGGGCGAGGTGCACCCGACGTCGAGGCTCGACGTGGGGGTGAGCGGCGTGGTCGTGTTCGCGAGGACTCGCCGCGCGCGAGCCGGGCTCGCCGCCGCGCGCGAACGAGGCGCCTACGATCGGTCGTACGTCGCCCTCGCTCGAGGCAGCTCGGCCGAGCTCCCCGCGTCCTGGGACGAGCCCATCGGCCGCGCCGACGATCCGCGCCGCCGTCGCGTCGGGGGGCAGGACGCGGCTCCCGCGCGGACGGAGGCTCGGCTGCTCGCGTCGCGGGGGGACTACGCGTTGCTCTCGCTGCGCCCCATCACGGGTCGCACCCATCAGCTCCGCGTCCACGCAGCCCACCACGGGCTCCCGCTCGTCGGCGACAGGGTCTATGGTGGCGCCGTGCGCGTCGTCGACGTCGGCGGGGGGGCCTTCGCCGCCGAGCGGGTGATGCTCCACGCTCGCCGCGTCGAGGTCGCGGGGCGCGCCTTCGTCTCGCCGGTCCCCGCGGCGCTCCGGGAGGTGTGGCGCCGCGTAGGCGGGGACGACTCGGCCTGGGAGGCGCTCGGATGAGCGCGCAGCGGCGCGGTCCGCTCGTCATCATCGTGGGGGTGCTCTCGGCGTTCACGCTCGCGGCGAGCGCCGATCCGCGGCGAGTCTCCCCGCCGTCGCCGGCTCCCGCGTCTGGGTCGGCGTCCACGCTCGCGGCGAGCGCCGATCCGCGACGAGGCCTCCCACCGCCGCCGGTCCCCGTGGCCTCCTCGTCCGCCTCGGCGCCGCGCGGCTCCCCGCCCGATCCGGCGCCGCTCCGCACGAAGAAGAAGTGGCGCTACGAGATCGTCTACGATCGCGGCGGGCTCTTCTCGGGCACCCCGACGAGCGTCACGCTGCCGAAGCCCACGGAGACCTCGCGGGTGATGGGGCGCTTCGCGGTGGAGCTCTGGGTGGGGACGACGCTGCTCGAGCGTGCACGCTTCGACGTCCCGCTGCTCGTCGCGGACGACGACCCTGGTCGGCCGAGGTTCGACGACAAGCTCCGCGCGAAGGTCTCGGTCGAGGTCCCTGACACGGATCGCGCGACCGCGGCGGTCCTCGTGGATCGAGCGACGGGCCGCCGGATGCGGCTCTTCTGGCCGCCCGTCGACGCCGCCCCAGCCGCATCGGCGCCATGAGCGGACAGGCAGGCAGCCGGGCGCGCCCGGCGATCGTGGGTTGGGCGCGCGATGGGCGGCGCGCCGTCCCCGCCGCGTCGCGTCCGTGGGAGGATCAGCGGCGGACCTTGATCATGGGCGGGGGACGCGTGCCCGCCGTGGTCGTGGCGGGCGGTGTCGTCGTCGCGGGCGGCGTCGTCGTCGTGACGACGGTCGCGACCGTCGGCGCCTGCGTCGTCACGTCGGACTGCGCGATCCAGCCTGGCTTCATGCCGCTCGGCGTCGGGAAGTCCACGAGGTAGTACGCGCCTCGCCGCGCTTTCTTGTTGACGCCCGTGGCGCGGCCGAGCCGCGAGAGCACGGGCGAGCCGTTCTCGGCGCCGCTGAGGAGGACGACGTCCTTCGTCGTGAAGACGGTGCCGCTCTCGGGGCCCTCGTCGCTGTAGCGCTTGATGCCCTCCTCCTCGCGTACCGAGACGGTCCCGCCGTTCACCGTGATGGTCGTCGTCGCGCCGGCGGGGGCGGCCGTGGGGGCCTCCTCCTTCTTCTTGCAGCCGGCCACGAGGACCAAGACGGAGGAGGCAGCGAGGATGGCGAGCGCGGAGGAGGAGGATCGGGAGGTCACGCTTCATGATATCATGAAGCTCGCGTGAGCGGGGGCTTTCGTGGGCGCCCGAGTCCGTGGAGGGGCGCACGTCCCCGTGGCCCGACTCGCGCGGCGGGCGCCGCTCAGCCGCCCGGAGGCGGCGGGGAGGTCCGCACCGGGCGCTCGCGCAGGCACCTCTCGAGCGCGGGGCCGAGCTCTGCCCTCAGATCCTTGGGGAGGCGGGGGGTGCCGAGCACGTTCAGGCCGATGCGATCGGGCGCTCGCGACGACATCCACACGACCATCGCGCGCCCGCGGATGTTCTCGAAGGGGACGCCGCCGCCGTGCCCGAACCACGCGCGCGAGTCGTGGCTGTTGTTGCGGTTGTCGCCGAGGACGAAGACCTCGCTGGGCTTCACCGTGTACGGGCCGAAGTCCCCCGTGCGGTCCCCCTCGTAGAGCATCAGGTACGCCCTGTCCTCGAAGTACTCGACGTAGAGATCCGCGTCCCGCTGGATCGAGTGATCGCCCTCGGCGAAGCTGTACTTCCCGACGCGGCAGAAGGGGATCGAGAACCCGTTGATGATGGGGTGCCCCGCGCGCACCTCGACGCGATCTCCGGGGAGGCCGACGACCCGCTTGATGAAGTCCTGCTCCGGGTTCTCGGGGTAGGCGAAGACGATGATGTCGCTGCGCTTCGGGGGGAGCGACCGCCAGAGCCTCGTCTTGGTCCACGGGAGGAGCGGGCCGTACGCGAGCTTGTTGACGAAGATGTGGTCGTCGATCTGGAGGCTCGGGATCATCGAGCCGCTCGGGATCTTGAAGGCCTCGACCACGAAGCCGCGCAGGAGCAGCGCGACGCCGAACGCGAAGCCGATCGACTCGACCATCTCTCGGAGCTCGCCCTTCCGCCACGGCTCGAGCAGCGCATCGACCTCGCGCTCGGCGGCCGCGCGCGCGGCGTCGAAGGCTGGACGATCGAACGTCGGGGCGCGGAGGGTCGCGCGGAGGGCGTCGAGGCTCTCGTCGAGCCGCTCTCGCTCGACCGAGGTGAGCTCGCGGGTGACGGCCTCTCGCTTCTCCCGGAGGATCTTGTCGGCCTCGTCGAGGAGGGCCGCGGCGCGCTCGAAGTCGGCGCGTGCGTCGGTCGGGATGTCCGAGCGCCCCGGTGTCGTGATCGCGGCGCTCCCGGGCAAGAGGTGCCGCAGCCGCCACATGATGACATCGAACAGCGTGAAGAGCGCGATGACGACGGGCACCTTCTGATCGCGGAACCAGGTGCGGATCTCGCCGACGAGCCCGGTCGCGTAGTAGGCGTCGCCCGGCGTCACGAGCATCATCACCACGAGCGACAGCCCGAGCGGTACCGCGGCGAGGTACACCGCGTTGAACAAGAACCGCTGGAGGCGGAGCCGGGGCGTCAAGAGCGACGGTCCTTACCCGATCGGGGCACGGGCCGTCGAGTCCGTGGGGACGAAATCCCTCCGTCCTTCGGGGGGGCGTCCACGCCTTGGGGCTGCGCCTTGCCCCGCTGGAGTCCGTGGGGACGAAATCCCTCCGTCCTCAGGGGGCGTCGCCGACCTGGGCGACGTACCGTACGACGCCCGCGAGATCGGTCGCGCCAAAGAGGCCCGTCCCGGCTGGCGGCGGGTTGACGGTGCCGGCCGACCCGCTGTGATCGAGGACGATGTAGTACGCGCCCTTCGAGAGCGGGACGACCTTCCGGTACTCGCGGCCGCCCGGGAGGACGTCGGCGACGAGCGGCTTGCCCGGAAGGGGGGTCAGGCCAGGCTTGAAGATGAAGTCGCGCGCCCACGCCTCTCCGTCCTCCTTGCGCATGACGAAGAGGTCGAGCGCCTGCGCGCCGTCGAGCTGCCCCATGAAGTAGAGCGCGCGCTTGTCGTCCTCGATGACGAAGGGGCCGAGGAATTCGCGCTGTTCGACGTGGACCTCGGAGGTGTCGCTGGCGAGCAGGAGCTTGTCGGAGCCCTTCACCTGGTACGGGTGGAAGGGGCGCTTGCCCTTGTCGATGATGCCGAGGCCGAAGTCGGTCGAGCCGTCCTCGTCGCGGAGGACCGTGAAGCCGCGGCTGAGCTCCTGCGCGACGATCTGCGCGCCGAGGCGGGCGGCGAGGGTCTCCATCTTCTCGCCGAGGAGGGCGCCGGCGAGATCGGCGGCGCCGCGGCGCTCGACCATGACCGGCTCGAACTTCGTCGACTGCACGGTGCGCGGGCGAAAGTACGCGTACATCGTGCCCGAATCGAGCAAGAAGTCTGGATTGTACACGATCGCTGCGCCGGCGCGGAAGCCGACGCGGCCGGTCGGCTGGGTCCAGGCGTAGCCCGCGCCCGAGAACTGGACGAAGGCGTCGTCGTTGTCGAGCTCCTGGTAGCTGCACTGGTCGACGAAGAAGCGCCCGACGGCGGGCTCCTCGTCGCGGAGCTTCAGCGGGGCGCCGCGGCGCGTGAGCTCCTTGCAGAACTCGGTCGAGCCGTAGCGGAGCAGCTCGCGGCGGAGCGTGCGGTTCTTGGGGTCGTTGACGACGCCGGGCATCAGCGTGACGAGCTTCTGGCCGAGGCTCTGCGTGGAGCACGAGGGGAGGGAGAGGCCGACGAACGCGAGGAGGCACGCGGCGCGGGCGAGGGGCGAGAGCACGGGACGAGTCTACTCGAGGAGCGGGCGTCCGCGGCGTGCTTGGCGGCGAAGCGCAGCTCTCGTGGCATGACGCGCGCACCGCCCCGAGGGTCTGGCGCCGCGCGAAGGGCGGGAGCGCGCCCTCGGCGGCGCACGGCGAGGGCGCGCCGGATCGCGCCCGGCCGAGCGCTGGGCGTCGTCCCGCCACGACCCGGGTGGCGGGCCCTTGGAGGCGAGCGTCCCCGTCGGGGTCGCCAGGCGTCTCCACCGTCGAGACGAGCTCCTCGCTCCGCTCGTCGAAGGGCGAGCGTCCCCGCCGGGATCGCCAGGCGTCTCCACCTGGAGCCCGTCCTGGAGCTTCGCCTGGAAGGTCGCGGGCGCACGGCGTCGAGATCGCCAGGCGTCTCCACGCCCGCCGGGCCGCGCGCAGCCCGTTGGTTCGGCCGCGTCGTTCGGCTAGAGCACCGCCCCGATGGCCCCGACGACCCTGGAGACCTACGTCAAGCTGCCCCTCGGCGGCGTGGACAAGCACGCCATCGTCCGCGCCATCCGCGATCTCGGCCCCCAGGTCGCCCGCGACGATCTCGCCAAGGACCGCGCGCTCCTCCGTCCCGGCGGCCTCCGCGTCCCCGACGGCACCTGCGTCCTGCTCCTCGGCGGCTCGGGCGGGATCCTCCGCGCCCTCGCCGTCCAGCTCGTCTTCGGCGAGAAGGTCCCCGTCTTCGCCGTCCACTACGACAGCGAGAGGCTCCAGATCGGCCCGCACCACGCCGCCGCGATCACCTCCGCCGCCAAGGAAGCGGGCGTCTACTGCGAGTACCTCAACGCCGACGCCACCAAGCCCGCCGTCATCGAGGACGTCACGCGGCGTCTGGCCGAGCGCTTCTCCACCGTCCACCTCGTCAACGGCATCGCCGCCGGCGCGACGAAGCGCTTCCCCGAGCACGGCCCCGCCAAGGTCCGCGAGATCGACGTCTCCTTCGATCTCGTGCGGCAGACCGTCGACTTCTCCCGCTGGGAGAACCTCCGGCGCGTCGGCCTCGTCGACGTCGAAGTCGCGACCGACGCCGACTGCGAGCGCACCTACCGCTTCATGGGCCGCTCGACCGATCCGTGGGCCGACGCGCTCGCCGAGGCGGGGCTCCTCCGGCGCGGCGAGAGCGTCGTGGCCTTCACCGACTACCGCTACGAAGACGACGATCCCCTCTACGCGATGGGCCCGCTCCGCGGCGCGAAGGACCAGCACAGGAGGAGCCTCTTGCGCCTCCAGGCCGAGTACGGCGTCCGCGTCGCCAGGCTCTGCTACCCCGCGATGAACACGACCGCCCTCGGCGCCATCCCGGGCGGCACGCTCATGTTCGCGGGCTCGGCGGCCGTCCTCCTCGACCGCGGAAAATACAAGAACCTCCGCGCCCTTGCGCACGAGACGCTCCCCATCTTCGACGGCTCCGCCCACGACTTCGACGTCGCCATCGACGCCGACTTCCAGGACTGTCTCATGGAGTTCCACCGGCGGAAGGCGACGCTCGCGCCCGACACCGCGCGCGCCGCCGTCGGCCACGTCTTCGGGTACGACGGACTCTGAGCCATGCCGTCACGCGCGCCCGCACAGCGCGTCGGAGCGCTGGACGGAGCCTCGCGCGCAGCGCGCCGGGACGCCAGGTCGGCGAGCTCGCGCCAGGCTCGAGGCTCAC
>CAYNEK010000083.1:0-22650 GCA_964396175.1 uncultured Polyangiaceae bacterium
GTCCTACCTCCGGCGCGGGCCCCCGCGCGACCGCGCCGCGTCGCGCCCAGGTCCTACCTCCGGCGCGGGCCCCCGCGCGACCGCGCCGCGTCGCGCTCAGGGCTTGCCGTTCCCCCCACACTTGCCGGGGACCCCGCCGCCACCGCAGGTCTTCGGGGCGACGCAGGTGCCGCACTGGAGCTCGTGCCCGCAGCCGTCACCAGCAGGACCACACTCCACCCCGAGATCGGCGCACGACTTCGGCGGGCACGGCGGCGCGCCACACTTGCCGGGCTGACCGCCGCCGCCGCAGGTCTGCCCCTGGGGACAATCGCCGCACGAGAGCGCGCCTCCGCAGCCGTCACCGGCGGGGCCACACTCGATCCCCTGCGCCCCGCAGCTCAATGGAGAGCACGCCTGGCTGCCGCACACGCCGGGCTTTCCGCCGCCGCCGCAGGTCTGTCCCTGGGGGCAATCACCACACTTCAGCGCGTGACCGCACCCATCGCCGGCGGGGCCGCACTCGATGCCCTGGGCGGCGCAGGTCTTCGGCGTGCAGGTGGGCGCGCCGCATTGGCTCGGGGTGCCGCCGCCCCCGCAGGTCTGCCCCGGGGCGCAGTCGCCACACTGCAGGATATTGCCGCAGCCGTCCCCGGTGGGGCCGCACCCGATGCCCAGCTCCGAGCACTTCTTCGGCGTGCAGACGGGCTGGTCGGGCGCGATGCAGGACGCGAGATCGAAGATCATGTACTCGAGCAGCTTCTCCTGCGGGGTCATCGAGCCGGGCGCGCACTCGGCCGGGAAGAGCGCGCCCACCGTCGGCGCGAAGCTCGTGTTCTCGACGTGGAAATCGTCGAACAGCACGCGCCCGCACTGCTGATCCGCGGGCTTGCCGATGGGCGTGTTGAAGGTGAAGTGGACCGTCGCGGAGCCCGAGTAGCTGGGGACGTTCTTGATCGTCATCCACGATTGGGTCGGCGGGACCATGTGGTCGTGATCGTGCCGCACGAAGGTGAGCGGGATCTGCCCGTAGGTGGACGACGCGCTCACGACGTCATGGAGCCACTCGGCGAGCGCCTTGCCGCGCGGGAAGCTCGTGTCGATGAAGCCGTCCTGGTTCGGCGGGGTCGGCTGCGTCACCTTCCAATCGACGACGCCGTTCCACGGTGCGGTCTTGTAGAACCAGATGTACGAGAAGTGTGTGGCGAAGACGCGGCCGCCCGAGTTCGCGTAGGCGATGAGGTTCTGTTTGGCGGAGTCAGGTCTCAGCGCGGCGCTCGTCGACTCGTCCGCCTGGCACGGGAAGAGCACCATGTCGTACTTGTGGAGCGTCGCCGGATCGGACCAGAGCTTGTCCTCGGACAGAGAGCCGGGCGCGACCGCGCCACCCGAAGCCCACACGTTGGTCGTGTGGTAGGTCGAATTCTTGTCGGTGAGCCCCTGGTAGAGGTGGATGCGCCCGCTCGAGGTGGACGAGGTGAACTCAGAGTCGTCGACGCCGATCTTGCGGAAGACACACTCGAGCGCGTCGACCGCGCCGGTCGAGAACGCGATGAGCGGGATGTCGCCCTCGGTCTTGTTCTTGGGCAGGCGGGTCAGAGAGGCAGGGAGCGCCGTGTCGACGCACTTCGTGACCGTCGGGATCTTCACCTGGCGACGCCAGCGTCCGAGCTGCACGACGAGCGGGATGTTCGCTCCGACGGGGACGTTCTCGAGCTTGAATTTGCCGTCGATGCCCGTGACGGCGCTGACGAGGGGGGAGCCCGAGGCCGGCGCGCCACAGGTGTCACACGACACCCCCGCCGGGAAGGGCTGGACCTGCGTGTTCGGCACGTAGACGGCCGCGTTGGGCAGCGGGTCGACGCCGTTCGGCGCGTAGACGATGCCGCTCACGGTCGTCGTCTTGCCGCCGCTGCAGCTCACCTGCTGGAGACAGAGGTTCGTGCAGGAGGACGGGATGCCGCACTCGCCGACCTTCCCGGCGCCGCCGCACGTCTCGGGGAGCCCGCACGCGCCGCACTGGACGAGCCCACCGCAGCCGTCGGGGACGGGCCCGCAGCTCTTCGCGCCGAGGTCCGCGCAGGTCTTCGGCGTGCACTTCGGGGCACCACAGACACCCGGCGTCCCCCCACCGCCACAGGACAGACCGAGCGGGCAATCGCCGCAGTCGAGCGGGTTGCCGCAGCCGTCTCCGGCGGGGCCGCAGGAGATCCCTTGCTGCGCGCAGCTCTTGGCCGTGCAGGTCGAGGACCCACAGACGCCAAACTGGCCGCCGCCGCCGCAGGTCTCGCCGTTCTGGCAGGTCCCGCAGTCGAGCGCCTTTCCGCAGCCATCGCCCGCGGGCCCGCAGGCGATCCCCTGGTCCTGGCAGCTCTTCGCCGCACAGGGAGGCACGCCGCAGACGTTCTGCTTGCCCGAACCGCCGCAGGTCTCGCCCGGACCGCACTGGCCGCACTGGAGGGGTTGCCCACACCCGTCCGAGGCCGTCCCGCAGTCGAGCCCCTGGTCCTTGCAGGTCTTGGGGACGCAGGCCTGGCCGCCCGCGCCGGATGAGCCTCCCCCCGCTTGCCCCGCCTCGCCGCCGCCGGATCCCGCAGTCCCCGCAGTCCCCGCGGTCCCCGCCGCGCCCGCGCCACCGCCGGCCGCCGCGCCCGCCGCGCCGCCGCCGCTCGCTCCGGCCGTCGCCGCAGCGCCTGCCTTCCCGGCCGCTCCGGCGCCCGCGGCGCCACCCTTGCCGGACGCCCCCGCCTTGCCTGCGCTCGCTGCGCCAGCCGCACCCCCGTCGTCTGGCTCTCGGGTGCTCGAGCTGGAGCCGGTCCCGCCGCACGCGACGGCGAAGAGGAGCGCGCCGAGGAGCAGCGCGCGGGGCGACACGAAGAAGCGTGGAGACATGGCTTCATCGTACTCGAAATCGAGCCTCCACGGGAGCCCCACGCGTCGAGCACCGCGCTGTCCGAACCCGCTTCTCGTGCGCCCGGCGAGGCGGCGCGTTGGACCTTCATCGTCCTTTGCCCCCTCCACGCCGTCGAACGCGCTTCTCGTGCGCCAGGCGAGGGTCTAGCGTCGCGTCCCGTGAAGAGGCTCGCGTCGCCCGCGATCGTGGCCCGGCGGCTCTCGGCCTGGTTCGCTCGAGCGGCGCGGCCGCTGCCCTGGAGGACGGCGCGGACTCCCTACCGCGTGTGGGTGAGCGAGGTGATGCTGCAGCAGACGCGCGTGGAGACCGTGCTCCGCTACCACGACGCCTTCCTCGCGCGCTTCCCGGACGTCTGGACGCTCGCCAGGGCGCGCGAGGCGGACGTGCTCGCCGCGTGGAGCGGGCTCGGGTACTACCGGCGCGCGCGCGCGCTCCACGCGGGGGCCCGGGAGATCGTCGAGCGCTTCGGCGGCGTCGTCCCGGCGACGTCGGCCGAGTTGAGGAGCGTCCGTGGGATCGGCGACTACACGGCCGGCGCCATCCTGTCGATCGCCTACGATCGCCCCGCCGCCGCCGTGGACGGGAACGTCGCGCGCGTCCTGTCGAGGCTCGATCTCTCGGAGGTCCCGCCCTCCACCGCCCAGGGCAAGCGCGCCCTCGCCACGCGCGCCGAGGCGCTCTCCGCCGCCGGGCGCCCGAGCGTCGTGAACGAGGCGCTGATCGAGCTCGGCGCGCTGATCTGCACGCCGCGCTCGCCCCGCTGCGACGAGTGTCCGCTCGCGCGCGTCTGCCTCGCGCGCTCCGAAGGGAGGACCGACGAGCTCCCCGTCAGGGTCACGAGGCGTCTTGCAACTCCGTTGCATCTGGCAACACTCATCGCGCGGCGCGGCGACGAGGTGCTCGTCGGGAGGCGACGCACGGGCGGCCTTTACGGGGGGCTCTGGGAGCCGCCGATGGCGGAGGGCGAGTCGGCGCTCACCGCGCGGCGTGCGCTCGCGAAGCTCGGGAGAGGCGAGCCGATCACGAGGCTCCGTCACCTGCTCACGCACCGCGAGCTCTCGGTCGAGGTGTTCGCGGGCGACGTGCTGGACGAGCCCACGTACCCAGAGGGCTACGACACCTTCTGCTGGGTGCGAGAGGCCGAGCTCGGCCGCGACGGGGCGCACGGCGCCTCGACGCTCGCGAAGAAGGTCCTTCGAGCCGCGCCCGCGGAGCGACGATGACGGAGCACGTCCCCGCTCGCGACGACGATCCTTCGAGCCGCGCCCACGGAGCGACGATGACGTGGCCCGATCTCCGTCGCGACGACGCTCCTTCGCGCGGCGCACGCCTCGCGACGATGACGTGGCCCGGTCTCGGTCGCGACGACAATCCTTCGCGCGGCGCTCGCCTCGCGACGATGGTATGGCCTGGGTCCGGTCGCGACGACGCGCGTCGCGGCTCCGCTCCCCCATGAGGCCCTCCCCCGCGGAGTCTGCACGATGATCCCCGAGGTCGTCGACGCGGGCGGCGCGCCGCGCCCCTCGCGCGCACAGCGCCCGCGGAGGACCGCGATCTTCTGGCTGTCGGCGCTCGGGCTCGGGCTGGCTCCGCGGACGGTGCTCGCGGAGGAGCGCGGACCCTACGTGGACACCTTCGTCGTCGCCAGCGCGGGGCGCGGGCTGCGGTTCAACAACCCCTACCGGCTCGATCGGCGACTCGGTGGGCCCGAGTCCGTCTCGCTCTCGGCGCCCTACGGAGAGCTCGGCGCCCTCGTGCTCGGAGGCCTCCCGACAGGGTTTCAGCACGGCGCAGGGCTCCGCTACACCTTCGCGCTCTCGGGCATCTCGCAGTCCGTCGTCACGCCGTCCTACGTCGTGCTCCATCGCGGACACGAGGTCGTCCTTCCGTACGGACGCGTGGGCCTGCCCATCGTACGCTCCCCCGACCCCAACGTGGGCGCCGAGGCCGCCGGGGGGCTCATCGTGATGATGCGCGGCGCGCTCGGCGTGACCGCGGAGCTCGGCGCGAGCGCCTTCTATGGCGCCGCCACCCGCGAGGTGCGCGCGACCTTCGTGCCGGTCTGGTATGGCCAGGCAGGCCTCGTGCTCAACTGGGAATTCTTGCCATGACGCGACGCGAGCGGCTCGTCCTCGTCGCGCTCGCCGCGCTCATGGTCGCACCGACGCCCGGCGACGTGGGCGGCTGCGGTCAGCCCGCCGAGGACCTCGACGCCCCGCTCTTCCTCCGGGCCATGAATGACACCGACTGTCGACGCTGCGAGGACTGCGGCATCGTGACCGCGACGTGCGCGATGGCGTGCGCCAAGCTGGAGGTCCCGGCTCGGCTCCCGGCGGGCTGCGCCCCGCTCGCCCACGACGGCGAAGCGTGCCTGCGGCGCCTCCAGGCCGAATCGTGCCGCGCCTACGGAGACTACGTCGCCGACCGCGGCGGGGAGCGCGTGCCCTTGCTCGATCGACCTCGCCCCTCCGAGTGCCTCTTCTGCCCGCCGCCATGAGACGCGCGCTCATCCTCGCCACGCTGCTCACCGGCTGCGCGCGCTTCGCCGCGTCTCCCGCAGACTACGCAGCCTACCGGAAGACGCGCGCCCTCCACACCCGCGAAGACCGGCTCGTCGCCGCGAAGCGCTACCTCGGAGAGCACCCGAATGGCGAGTTCGTCGAGGAGGTCCGCCAGCGCTTCGTCGTCGAGGAGCTCGCCTTCTACGACGCGCAGAAGCGCAGCATCGACGGCCTCGACTGGTACCTCGTCGTCCTGCCCGACGGGCCCCACGCGACCGACGCCCGCCTCCGCCGCGGCGAGCTCGAGGAGCAGGCGAAGAAGCTCCGCGACGACGCGCTGCTCGCCCGCGCGCGCTCGCTCGAGGGGCGGCTGGCGAAGGCCGAGGCGTCCCGCAAGGAGGCGCTCGGGCTCACGACCGCGTGGCTCACGTCGATCGCGCACGTCACGTCGTGGGGGCGGCCGACATGGGAGCTCCCGTACGAGCTGCTCACGCTCCTCCGCGCATACCCAGAGTCGGGCACCTGCCGTGACGACGCGTGCGCGCGCTTCGTGTCGATCCCGTTCTCGATCCCGGTCGCCGGGGGCGGGCTCGAAGAGCGGGCGGCCGTCATGGACCTCGGCCTCACGCTGCGAGGCGGCGGCGTCCGCACGATCACGCTGCGCGGGCCGGAGCTCTTCTCACGTCTCTTCGAGGCGAAGCGGGGCACCCCGAGAGATCCGGACGCGCTCGTCGCGCGCGCCGAGGCCGTGAGCTTCGCGATCGAGCTCGTCTCTGGGGCGCTCGCGGCCCCGCTCCCCGACCGCTGCGATCAGGGGATCACGCCGCCGGAGGTCCTGCGGAGAGCGTGCGACGGCTGGTCGCTCCGGATCGTCATCGGAGACACCGCGGCCGAGGACGACCTCGTCGAGATCGCGGGTCCGCCTCGCTGACGCGACGCGCGCGCGATCCGAAGGCTCGCGCGACGCGCTCGGCAGCGTCGAGCTCCAGCGGCCTCGAGGACGCCAAGGCCCCGCGGCCCCCGTGGGGGAGCCGCGCCGTGACCGCCCGCGCCGAGCGCGATCCGCCGCGAGGACACGCGGGCCTCGTGCCCCACATGGGTGAGCTGCGCCGTGACCGTCGGCGCCGAGCGCGATCCGCCGCGAGAACACGCGGGCCTCGTGCCCCACATGGGCGAGCTGCGCCGTGACCGGGCTCGTCGTCGCGTCCTCGGCGCGAAACCGCCCTCAGCGCTTGCCGCCGCTTCGGACCGCGGCCTCGTGCTCGGCGAGCGTCGCCGAGAAGGTGTGGCGCCCGCCCCCCTTCGCCACAAAGTAGAGGAACTTCGTGTCCGCGGGCGACGCCGCCGCCATGAGCGACTTCTCGCCCGGGTTGCAGATCGGCCCCGGCGGGAGCCCGGCGTTCACGTAGGTGCTGTAGGGGTTCTTTGGATCCCGGTTGAGCTCGGGGGTGATCTTGCCCGAGAAGCCGGAGCACGCCGGGATCGTCGTCGGGCTCACGAGGCACCCGTAGGCGCTCGTCGGATCGGACTGGAGCCGCGGCGGCTTCGGAACAAATGTCGGATCGCGAAAGCGGTTCACGAACACGCCCGCCACGAGCGGCCGCTCGTCATCGACCACCGCCTCCTTCTCGACCATCGACGCGAGCGTGACGACGTCGTGCAGCGAGAAGCCGAGCTCGCGCGCCGTCGCCCCAGGGAAGTCCGGGAGCTGCTGGCGGAGCCGCGCGAGCCGCGTGTCCATCTCCTGGCGGAGCCTCCGCACGACGTCGCTCGGCGGCGTGTTCTCGGCGAATGAGTATGTCGCCGGGAAGAGGTACCCCTCGGCCGTCGCGGCCGGCACCGAGAGCTCGCGAAGGAGCGCCGGATCGACCGTGGCCGCGACGAAGGCCTGTGCCCCAGCGACGCCCCGATCCTCGAGCCGCTTCGCGATGTCGAAGCGATGATAGCCCTCGGGGATCACGACCTTGATCTTCTCCCGCGCGTCGCTCCGCGTGAGCGCGGCGCAGAGCCGCGGAGCCGACAGGTCGTCGCGCAGCAGATGGGCCCCCGGCGCGATCTCCTCGGCGGAGCAAAACCACGCGAGGTACCTGGCGAACCTCGACGCGCCGCGCACCACGCGCCCCTCGGCGAGGACCGCTGCGATCTCGGCCGGCCCGGCGCCCTCGGGGATGACGACCGGCGTCGCCTTGCCGTCTCCCTCACCACCGGACGCTCTCACCCAGGCGACGAGCCCGACGAGCCCCACGGCGACCGCCGTCACCCCGCCCAGCGCGGGCAGGGTCCACCGAGGCCACCGGCGCCCCGAGGTCCGGGGGGACCTCGCTACGCGCCGCCTCGGGCCTCGACTCTTGCTCGATCGAGCCATGCCTGCAGCATGAGGGACGCCGCGACGCCGTCGACCAGCGGGCGCTCCTTCTTCGCCGACACGCCGCTCTCGCGGAGCGCCCGCTGCGCGGCCACGGTGGTCCAGCGCTCGTCGACGAGCTCGACCTCGCAGCCCGTCACGTCGGCCACGCGCTGGGCGAACGCGCGAGCAGACTCCGCGAAGGTCCCGTCCGTGCCGGAGAGGTTCTTCGGGAGGCCGACGAGAAAGCGGGAGACGCCGTCCTCGCGGACGAGCGAGACGAGCGCACGCTCGACGTCCATCGGTCGACGCGCGTCGAGCGGGCGGCGCGGGTGCGCGAGGAGCCCGAGGTCGTCGGACACCGCGATCCCGATGCGCGCCTTGCCGTAGTCGAGGGCGGCGACGCGCGGGAGCACCTCAGCCTCGCGCGCCGTTCTTGCGCTCGATCGTGACTCCGAGCGCGAAGTTCGAGAGCTCGCTCGCGACGCGGCGCTCGCGCGCGGGGTCGGCGTGGACCACCTGGACGACCCAGCACACCGACTCCTCCGAGAGCGACAGCTCGGCGAAGGCACCGTACGTCTTCTGCGCCTGGTCCACGGCCGCGCCGTCGTAGAGCTCCTTGTGGAAGCGGAGCTCGATCATTTGGGCTCGCCCGCCCCTTCGGGCTCGGTCGGCGTCGCCGCCCCATCGCCCTTCGCTTCGTCGCCCTTCGGGCCTCCGGGGGCCTTCTTCTTGTACTTCTCCTCCCAGCTCATCGCGATGCCCAGCGGGTCCTCGAAGGCCTCGCCCTCGCCGTCCATCGCGAGGAGATCGTCGAGCCCCGGAGGCCCGGCGGACCCGGCGAGCGCGCGCGTCGAGACGAGCTCGATGAGCGCCTTGTTGTCGTCCGCGATCTGCCGACGCCACGCCTGCGCGAGCAGCTCGTTGGAGATCTCACCGGCGAGCTCGGCGAGGACGTGGGTGGACCCAGGCTTCAGCCGCAGCGTCACCGAGACCTTGCCGTCCGCCGGACGATCGAGCGCGACATAGCAGCGATCGATGAACACATACGCCGCGCCGTAGATCGCGTCACGCGGGTAGAGCGCCTCGTCGAAGGTCACGGTCACCAGGTCCTCGCTCGGCTTCTCGGCGACGGTCACGTCGGACATGGCCCGATCGTCTAGCCGGATTCTCGCACCCGGTCGAGCGAAACGGGCGCATGACGAGACACGCGCGGCCCTCGCCGTCGAGCTCGCCGCCCAAACCCAGCCGGAGGGCGCTCCCGCCCGCGCGGGAAGAGCCTGCGCGCAAGGCGCGAAAGCCTCGTGCGCAAGCATCACGGCACGGGGCGCACGCTCGCACCAGGCGCCAGACGAGGCCAACCCAGCCGGAGGGCGCTCCCGGCCCCGCGGGAAGAGCCTGCGCGCAAGGCGTCGAATGCCTTGGAGCGAGCGTCGAAAGCCTCGCGCGAGCATCGACGCCGTCTCGCGCAAGCATCACGGCACGGGGCGCACGCCCGCACCCGGCGCCGGACGAGGCTCGCTTCGCGCCACCCCGTCGACCACGTGATATGCTAGAGTCTCGGCGGGTCCTCGCTTGCGCTCTCTCCTGCTCCGCCCGCACTCGTTCGCTTGGCTCCTCGCTCCCCTGGTCGTCGCGGCGTGCGGCACGGGAGGGGCCGATCCTCCCGAAGCCTCGCCCCTCGGACCGGGTGGCACCGGAGGCGCCGCGGGCAGCACCGGGAAGGCGGGCACGTCCGGCGCGGGCGCAGGGACGGGCGGCGCCGCCGCGAGCGGAGGCAGCGGCACCTGCACGTCCGACGACGCCGACGGCGACACCATCGCCGACTGGCTCGACGGCACCGACGACGTCGACAAGGACGGCAAGCCCAACTGGCTCGACGACGACAGCGACGGCGACGGCTACCCCGACGCCGTCGAGGCCGGCGCGATCCATACGAGCCCCTGCGGCCCCCTCGCCGACACCGACAACGACGGCGTCCCCGACTACGTCGACTTCGACAGCGACAACGACGGCGTCCCCGACGCCGACGAGAAGAAGATCGATCCCGACGGGACCAAGGGCTGCGTACTCAAGGAGGACTGCGACGGTGACGGCATCGTCGACGTCGTCGAGCTCGCCGCAGGCTCCGATCCCACCGATCCGAAGGGCGTCCCCCCCGACGCGACGCTCTACTTCGTCCTCCCGTACAGCCCCGCCGAGAAGACCAAGGACTTCTCCTTCAGCGCGGGGGTCAAGCTCGCGGACATCTACTTCCTCATCGACGGCACCGCGTCGATGGGCCCCGTCATCGCCGACGTCAAGTCCTCTCTCGACACCAAGATCATCCCCGCCATCCTCAACGGCGGCCCTTCGGGCCCGGCGATCCCCGGCGCACACATCGGAGTCGGCGCCGTCCGCGACATCCCGTGGGCCCCCTACGGCGAGCCCGGCGACTCCGTCTATCAGAGCACCTTCGGCGGGACGTCGGGGAAGCTCTCGCCCCCGGAGGGCCAGGCCCCATCGTTCGCCGCTCCATCCAACGTAAAGGCCATCCTCGGGACCCTCCAGGCGGGCGGCGGAGGGGACGCCCCCGAGGCGACGACCCAGGCGCTCTTCATGGCCATCACCGGCAGCCCCTACATGGTCTACAAGGGCGGGACCCCGTGGTCGGCCGAGGCGCCGAGCTGCGCGGCCGGGCTCTTCGGGACCCCGTGCTTTCGCCCGGAGGCGGTCCCGATCTTCGTCGTCATCACCGACGCGGCGTTCCACAATGGTCCCATCGCATCCAATGACTACTCCAGCTCCAACGTGGCCGGCGCCGTCGGCTACGCCGAGGCCGTGGGCGCGCTCACGGCCAAGGCCGCGCGGACCATCGGCGTGGCCGTCGCGGGCGGTACCCCTGGCGCCGCGCGGGCCGATCTGACGGATCTCGCAAAGAAGACAGGCTCACTCTACTTCGACCCAGCCTTCGGCGGCTCGACGAAGCCCCTCGTGACCTCCCAGGACACGCTGAGCGGCAGCGTGTCCGACGAGGTCGTGAAGCTCATCGGGCTCCTCGCCGGTCAGGGGATCAACGACGTCACGACCGCCCGCTCCAACTACGACTGTGCCGGCAACGTCGACTGCACCGGGGACGGAAAGGCCGATCCAGAGTTCCACAACCCTCCGGCCGTCACCGGCGGCGCCCCCATCGACGCGACCGGGCTCATCACGGCGGTCGCCCCGGTGGCGTCGACGGACACGCCCCTCCCCTACGCGAGCCTCGACGACGCGTCCTTCCTCGGCGTGCGCGGGGACGCGACCGTGACCTTCCGCGTCCACGCGAAGAACGACAAGTACAACCCGGACACCCTGCTCGTGCTCCGCGCGACCATCCAGGTCCAGACGCCCAGCGGACAGAAGCTCGGCGGACAGAACGGCGTGAAGCAGGTCTACTTCGTCATCCCCCGCAACGCAGAGATCGTGAAGTGAGCGCCCGCATGCACCTCCGAAACATCTCCCTCGTCGCCCTCCTATCCGCCGCACCCTGGCTCGTCGCCTGCGGCGGCAGCGGCGACACCGCGAACGACACCGTCGAGGGCCAGGCCGGCGCCGCCTCGGGCGCCGCTGGGAAGGCTGGGGGTGGACAGGCAGGTGCGGGCGGCACGAAGGCTGGGGCCGGCGGCGGAGGCGCGGGCGGCGCGGCCGGGAAGGCTGGGGCCTCGGGGGCTGGCGCGGGCGGCGCGGGAGCAGGAGGCGCGGGCGGCGCGGCCGGGAAGGCTGGGTCGTCGGGGGCTGGCGCGGGCGGAGGCCAGGCCGGGCTCTGCACGCCCGACGCGGACGGAGACAACCTCACCGACGAGCTCGAGGGCAAGGCCACCTCCGTCGACACCGACGGGGACGGCGTCCCCGATTGGCAAGATCCAGACTCCGACGGGGACGGCGTCCCCGATCTGCTCGAGGGACAGACCGCGAGCAACGGCTGCGCGTCCCCTCAGGACTCGGACGGGGACAAGATCCCAGACTACCGCGACCTCGACTCGGACGGCAATGGGCTCCCCGACGCGAAGGAGGTGTACCCGAGCGGCCTGCCCTACGACGGCAAGACCCCTCCGGCGGACACCGACGGAGACCACTACCCGGACTACGCGGACCCGGACAACGACAACGACTCGCTCCCCGACACCGTCGAGCTGGTGAACGGCGTGGCCGTCGACACCGACAAGGACGGCCTCCCCGATCTCGACGACCCAGACAGCGACGACGACACCATCGCGGACGGCATGGACGGCGCCGCCGACGCGGACGGCGACGGGATCCCGAACTTCCGCGATCTGGACAGCGACAACGACGGGATCCCGGATCTGTGCGAGGCCGGCCCCAACCACAAGCTCCAGGATCTCCCCATCGACACCGACAAGGACGGGAAGGCCGACTTCCTCGACATCGACTCGGACAACGACGGCCTCCTCGACAAGGACGAGGACAAGAACGGGAACTGCAAGGTCGATCCGGGCGAGACGGATCCGCGCAAGGCGGACACGGACGGCGACGGCGCGAGCGATCTCATCGAGCTGGCGCTCGGCTCGAACCCCAACGATGCCGACGAGACCCCCCAGTCGCTCGGCAAGTTCTTCTTCGTCATGCCGTACAAGCAGCCGCCGCAGCCCGCGAGCGCCGTGATGGCCATCGGCACGAAGCTCCAAAAAGCGGACGTCGCCTTCGTGATGGACACGACGGGCTCGATGGGGCCGTCGATCGCGGCGCTGCAGGGCGGCATCCAGTCGATGATCTCGCAGCTCGCCGTCGAGATCCCGGACGTCGGCGTGGCGGTGGCGGCGCACGACGACTTCCCTGTCACGCCCTACGGCAACCCGGGGGTGAGCCCGTTCTACGTCGCGACGAGCGGCAAGCTCACGACCGATCCGCTCGTCGCGAAGCAGGCCGTCAACAGCCTCACCACGCACGACGGAGGAGACACCCCCGAGAGCCAGGTGCTCGCCTTCTGGGCGTCGATCACCAACACGACGTACGCGTACCCCGGGCTCATCGTCCAGAAGGACAACAACATCCCGAGCACGAGGTTCGGACGCCTCGCGCTCCGCAACGACGCCCTCCCCATTTTGGTCTCCGTGACGGACGCCCCCTTCCACAACGGGCGCAGGGTGAACGACCCCTCGACCCTGCACGACCCCTACTCCTTCAATGGACAGGCGCCGTACCCCACGCCCACCGTCGACACCCTCGTCAAGGAGATGAGCGACATCGGCGTGAAGTTCATCGGCATCGCCGTGAACGACGGGGTCCGATCGGCCGACCCGTACTATGATATGGCGTACCTCGCCGAGAAGACGGGCTCGCTCGTCCCGCCGCAGGCCTTTGGCGGCTCAGCGTGCAAGACGGCGCTCGCCGGGACGCTCCCCCCCGACGCGACCGACGGGAAGTCGTGTCGCCTCGTCTTCGACGCGTACAAATCCGGGTCGGGCCTGTCGACGCACGTCGTCGACGGCGTGAGGGCGCTCCTCCGCGCCATCAGGCTCGATGTCCGCGTCGTCGCGGTGTCGGACGAGCCCGACGCGAGCAACGGCTTCGTCGACAGCGTCGACGAGTTCGTCGATCACATCGAGGTCCGGCTCGCGGGCGGCGACGATCCGACGAACCCGGGCGAGAGCTGCGTCGTTCTCAACGAGAGCCAGACGCTCGACGCCTGGGACGGCCCGAAGGGCATCGTGCTCGGCGGAGACTCGTACTGGGACACCGTGAAGGCCGTGACCCCGACCACCCGGATCTGCTTCGAGATCGTCCCGACACAGAACAAGACGGTCCCTTCGGCCAAGGCCGCGCAGGTCTTCCACGCGGTCCTCCAGGTGCGCGCCAAGGTCGGCAAGCTCGGAGAGGTCGATTTCGGCGCCCCACGCGACGTCCTGTTCGTCGTGCCCCCCTCGGCCCAGTGAGCCTCACGAGCGACGAAGGAGCGCGGCCTCTCCCCCCTCCCGCCGCTCCGCCCTCGCGTGAGCCCGCCCGCCCCTCGGCGCGCGCGTCGTCCGGTTCGAGGACCCGGTGGGCGCGCACCCGGAGACCGGCGTGCTCGCTCGCGCCTCGGCGCTCGTCGCCCAGCTCGACGGCGAGCGGTCACAAACTCGCCCCCAACCTGTACTAGGCTATCGACATGCTCCCCTCCCGCACCTCGGTGCTCGCGCTCCTCGGCGGATCGCTCCTCGGCCTCGCCTCGATCGGCTGCGCCCACACCCCGCCCCTCGTCGACTCGGGCGCCCTGCCGCTCCGCCGGGTCGTCGTCTACCGGAACGGCGTCGCCTACTTCGAGCGCGCGGGCGTCGTCGAGACGAACGAGGTGAAGTTCCGCGTCCGCCCTGGGCAGGTCGGGGACTTCCTCGCGACGATGGCCGTCCTCGAGAAGGGTGGGAGCTCGGTGAAGAGCGCGTCGTTCCCGCTGAAGATCGACGACGACGAGGACGAGCCCGAGCCCCTGGACGACGGCGCGCCGACCCCGCGCAAGAAGAAGAAGAAGCCCGGAGACGGCCTCGTCGACGTGCTCCTCTCCCTCGACGGAAGGCGTCACGACTTGCAGGTCGGCTACGTCGCCGAGATGCCCGTGTGGAGGCCCTCGTACCGCCTCGTCGTCCGAGAGGGAGGGGTCGCCGATCTCCAAGCCTGGGGCATCGTCCAAAACCTCTCGGGAGAGGACTGGCGCGGCATCCGGCTCTCGCTGGTCGCCGGCGCGCCCATCTCCTTCCAGCCGATGCTCGGGCAGCCGATCATCCCATCGCGCCCCATCGTCACCGACGCGGGCGAGGTGATCTTCGCCGTCCCAGGCGCCGAGACGACGCTCGAGCAGCGCCCGCAGCCCAGCAGGCCAGCGCCGGCGCCGTCCGTCACGGCGGCCGACAAGGAGTTCGAAGGTGGGCTCGGCCTCACGGGCATCGGCGCAGGAGGCGGGGGCCTGGGCGAGGGGATCGGGCACGGGTCGCTGGGCACGAAGCCGAGCGGTTCGCGGGCGAAGCAGAAGCGCGCCGCGGGCGCCACGGGTGGTGGGGCGCTGCCCAAGCCGGCCCGCGTCATGGCGAAGGCGGACGAGGCGCGCGACGAGGACTGGGGCGCCGCGCCGCCGGCCGCGGCCTCCGCGGCGCCGCCTCCAGAGGCGCTGTCGCGCCCGCGGGACGTGAGCGCGCTCGCCGGGGTCGCCGTCGAGGGCTCGACCACCCGCTACGACATCCCCGTGCCCGTCGACGTCCCCGACGAGAGCGCGACCATGGTGATGCTGCTCTCGTCGAGCGTCCCCGGCGAGAGCGTCTTCCTCTTCGCGCCGAGCGGGGCCGTGAGCGACTCGAGCGCTCACCCCTTCCGCGTCGCGCGCTTCACCAACCAATCGAGCGGTCTGCTCGAGCGCGGCCCGATCGCGGTCTTCGAGGGGGGCGCGTTCCTCGGGGAGGGCATGGTCGATCCGCTGCCTCCGGGCGCGACCGCGACGGTCCCCTTCGCGCTCGAGCGCGCGATCGCGGTCGAGCAGTCCCGAAACTACGGCGAGACGGGGGCGCGCGTCGCGCAGATCGAGGCGGGGACCCTCTACATCGACCGCGATCTCCAGTTCAAGACGACGTACAAGATCAAGAACGGCCGGGACGGCGTCGTGAAGGTCGTCCTGAAGCACCCGCGCAACGTGGGCGCGCGCCTCTTCGAGCCGCCCAAGGGGACCGAGGACAACACGGGCACCCACACCGCGCTCGTCCCCGTCGAGGTGCCGAGCAAGGGGAGCCTCGACCACGTGGTCGAGGAGCGCATGACGACCACGCGCAGCGTCGACTGGCTCTCGGACCTCGCGAACGAGGCCGTCCTCGCCTACATCGGTGACAGTCGGGCCCAAGCGCCCGTGAGCGAGGCGCTGAAGCGCGCGTGGGACATCCGCCCCGGGCTCATCAAGTCACGCGACGACTTCGACGCCTTGAGCCGCGAAGAGACCGAGCTCATGCGCACGACGAACGAGACCCGCGAGAACCTGAAGGCCATCGAGAAGAACCCCCTCGCGGCGGCGCTCCGCAAGGAGCTCACCGATCGTCTGCAGAAGGCGGCCGCGCGCCTCAACGAGATCGGGAAGCGGAAGATCGAGGTCTCGCTCTCGATGAAGGAGCAGCAGGTGCGCTTCTACGACATCGTCCGCGGAATCAAGCTCGCGAAGGGGCTCCCCGCCCCCACCTGAGCAATCCCAAGGGACGCGCGCGCGGCCGTCGTGCTAAGATCCTCGCCAGGAACATCATGCACGGTCGCGCGAAGGTGAGCCTCTGGAGCCGTGAAGAAGAGGGCGGTTACAAGGCGGAGCTCGACGGAGTGACGCTCGAGGTGACCTGGGTGCCAGAGGGTGGTCCGACGCCGCGCGGCTTCTTGTGGCGGGCGGAGGGCCCCCAGGGCAAGCGCGGAGCGGACGAGCCCCTCGAGGAGATCGAGCTCGCCATGATGGCCGCGGAGGCCGCCGCCGCCGATCTCGCGACCGCACGCTAGGCCGTCGTGTTCGACGCGCTGCTCCGCGACGCCGTGGCGATGGTCGGCGGCTCGGCGATCGCGCTGGTCCTGACCGCCTTCGTGGTCGCCGTGTTCGCGCCGTCCCGACGACGGCACCTCCGCGACGGCGTCCTCATCCTCGGCGCCATCGTCGTGTCGCTGGGGTTCCGCTTCGCGGTCACGGCGACGGGAGGAGGCGCCGTCCCGTACCTCGAGGAGACGACGCTCCTCTTCGCGCGTGTGCTCGGGGTGCTGCTCGTCGGGATCCTGGTCTTCGACGTCGCGCTCTTCCGCCTCCGCATCGACGTCGTCGACATCGCGCGCGACCTCGTGATGGGCATCGGGTACACTTTCGCCGTCGGCTTCACGCTCCACCACGCTGGGCTCCAGGTCTCCAGCATCCTCGCGAGCGGCGCGGTCGTCACCATCGTCCTCGGCCTGTCTCTCCAGGCGACCCTCGGCAACGCCATCGGCGGGCTCGCGCTCCAGGCCGACGGCTCCATCCGCGAGGGAGACTGGATCCGGCTCGGAGACGGCACCGAGGGTCGCGTCGTCTCCGTGCGCTGGCGTCACACCGTCGTCGAGACGCGCAACTGGGACACCGTCGTCGTCCCCAACGCGAAGCTGCTCGCCGAGTCCTTCACGATCCTGGGGAAGCGCACGGGCCAGCCGCTCTTGCACCGGATGTGGGTCTACTTCGACGTCGACTACCGGACCTCGCCCGAGAAGGTGATCGAGACGGTCGACCACGCGCTGCGCGCCGCGCCCATCCCCGGTGTGGCAGAGGATCCCCCGCCGAACTGTGTGTGCCTCTCGCTGGGCAAGGAGGGGCATGCCTCGGTCGCACGCTACGGCGCGCGCTACTATCTGAACGATCTCTTCCTCGACGATCCGACGAATTCGCGCGTCAACGCGCGGATCTTCGCGGCGCTCCGCCGCGCGGCGATCCCGCTCGCTGTCCCTGCTTCGACCGTCTTCGTCACCGAAGACAAGGAGAAACGACGGCTCCGGAAGGCCGAGGAAGAGCTCGCGCGGCGGCGCGTCATGCTCGCCGGGTTGCCGCTGTTCGCTGCGTTGACGGAGCGAGAGCGCGAGGACCTGTTGCCGAAGCTGCACCCGGCACCCTTCGCGACGGGAGAGGTCATCACACGGCAGGGGGCGACCGCTCACTGGCTGTACATCCTCGCCGAGGGCGAGGCGGAGGTCGCCGTGCTCCACGACGGCGCAGACAGCGCGATCGCGCGGCTCCATGCGCCGGATCTGTTCGGTGAGGCGGGGCTCCTCACGGGCGAGCCCCGGAACGCGACGGTCACCGCGGCGTCCCCGGTGCTCTGTCTCCGGCTGGACAAGGAGGACTTTCGCGCGACGCTCACGGCGCGACCCGAGATCGCGACCGAGTTCTCCCGGGTGCTCACCGAGCGCAAGCTCAGCCGGTCGAGCAGGGAGGCGGGGCTCGACGCCGACGGGAAACACCCGACCCACGACGCCGAGCGAAGCCTCACGCTCGCGCGGATCCAGCGCTTCTTTGGGCTGGACGACGACGCGCCGTCGCCCCGCTCTCCCCTCCCGCGGTGAGCGGGCCGACGCACCCACGCGGGGCGTGACGCCGCAGCGAGCGCGCGACCGTCCTCGTAGAGCGAGACCGGCCCACACCTGCCGGCGTCCCGTGCGTCGTGTTCATCGCGGGCGGCGCGACCGTCCTCGTAGAGCGAGACCGGCCCACACGGGAGCGCCGCGGGCGCGGAGGGAGCTCCGCTTCGTCAGACGCGGCGGAAGACGCCCGTGACGACGCCCAAGATCATGGTGCTCCGGAAGTCGACGCTCCGGACCAGGATGGGCGCCATCTGCGCGTTGGCGGGCTGAAACCGCACGTGATCCTTCTCGGGGTGGAAGTACTTGCAGGTCGCCTCGTCGCCGATGAGCGCGATGACGATGTCGCCGCGCTCGGCCGTCGCCTGGCGGCGCACGAACACATAGTCGCCGTGGAGGATCCCCGCCTCGATCATCGAGTCGCCAGAGATGCGGAGCCCGAAGACCTCGCCGCTGCCGGGGAGCATGCCGCGATCGACCTTGAGCGTGTCGACGAGGTTCTCGTCGGCCTGGATGGGGAGTCCCGCGGCGACGCGCCCGAGGACGCGCACCTCGACCACATCGTCCCCAGAAGAGGCATCCTCCTGCATGTCGCCACCGGGGTGCAGCCCCGTCGGACGGAGGGAGCGCGACTTCATGTCCTCGCGCGTGAGGTAGCCCTTGTTCTCGAGCGCACGGAGGTGGTCGTTGACCCCGTTGGTCGAGCGGATACCCATGTGGGACCCGATCTCGCGCAAGGTGGGCGGGTAGCCTCGCTCCTTGATGGACCGCCGGATGTACTCGAGCACCTGGAACTGCCGGGGCGTGAGGCCGCGCATGGAACTTCCCTTTACTGAACACACGTCCTCCTCGTCAAGTCTCGTGCTGCTTTTTGTTTGACAACACCCCCGATGCTGCTGGGGAGGCAGCTTGGCTCAGGCGGTGACTCCTGGAGCGTCCGCCTCGGCCGAGGGCGCCCGCCGCTCGGACTCGAGCTCCTCCAGCGACGGGGGCGCGGCCTCCTCGGCTCGAACGCTCCGCTCAGGCGGCGCCGTGGGCCGTGGCTCCTGGAGCGTCCGCCTCGGCCGAGAGCCCCCGCCGCTCGGACTCGAGCGCCTCCAGCAAGAGCGCCAGCGTGGCTGCTTCGGCGGCGAGTGCGGCCTCCTCCGTCTCGCGCGCCTGCGCCCCCGCGGCGCGCGCGTGCTTCGCGTGCTCGACCACCTCGAGCAGCTCGTCGCAAAAGGACGTGCCCGTCATCACCACCCAGGCGTCGAGCTTCGCGGCGAAGTCGTCGATCAGCTGACCCAGCTTGGGCCCCACGGCGCGCGCGGCCTCCTCGAGCGCCCTCGGCGCGAGCTCCTTCGCCCGCTCCTTCGTCTCGGCGTCGCGCTTGTCGCGGACCCAGAGCGCCAGGAGCGGCGCGGCGAGCGTGAGGAGCCCCCCGAGCAAGAGGTTCGCGAACATCGTCCCCAGCCCCACCGTCAGGACCGCGAGCACGCCCACGTCGTACGCGAAGGTGCTCACGTCGATCTTCGGCGGCTCGATCGCGACGTCCTTCGCCATGCGCTTGGCGCTCGCCTCGGCGTCGCTCGTGACGAGCGTGACGACGCGCTCCGCGAGCTTCTCGAGCGCCGCCGCGATCTCGCGCGTCTCGGCCTCGGCCCAGGAGCGGAAGGTCGTCTCGAGGAACACGCCCAGGTGCGGCCGCAGATCGCCGGCTCGCGCGCCGTCGATGACCTGCGGGAGCTCGCGCGTCACGTCCGCGACGAAATGCGCGAGATCGCGCTGAGCCCACGCCTTCACGGCGGAGATCTCCTCGGCGATGATCCGCTGCTTCGCGGCGATCCCGGCGTGCGCGGTCTCGGCCTCGCGCCGGAGGAGCTCGACACGGCGCGTGAGCTCTTCGTCCGTCAGGCGGAGGGCGTCCTGCTTCGCGACGACCGCCGACGCGAGCGTGCGCGCCGCCGAGATCCCCTCGGTGAGCGCATGATCGAGGACGAGCCTCCCGCGCTCCTCGGGGAGGAACCTCGCCAAGAACTCCGTGAGCTCCCGCATCCCGCTCTCGGGATCTCCCTGCCTCGCGCGGTGCGCCGACACCGGGAAGACTTGCGGCGAGGGGACGAGCTTCTGGAGCTGCGCGGCGACGTACGCGAGCGCCTCGTCTCGCTCGGCGCCCTGCAGGAGATCGACCTTGGTGACGACGAAGATCACCTTGTCCCGCTCGCCCGCGAGGAGCTTGTCCTGCAAGAACGCGCGCTCGCTCTCCTTCACGAGCTGCCCGGCGTCGAGGAGGAAGAGCACCGCGTCCGACTGTGGGATGTAGCTGTAGGTGACGTCGGCGCGCTGCAGGGACAGATCGTTGACGCCAGGCGTGTCGACCAGGACGATCCCGTCGTCGAGCAGCGTGCCGGGAGCCCTGACCTCGACGTACTTCACCGCGCGGGCGCGCTCGTCACCGCCCTCGCCCGCGGCGAGCGCGTCGAGGTCCTCGAGGCGTGTCTCCTCGCGGCGGCCATCCTCCCACACCAGGGTCGCGCCCGGCGGCCCCGCGAGCACGTGGTGGATACAGGCCGTCGTCGGCGTGACGCCCACCGGGAGCAGATCCGCGCCGAGCAGCGCGTTCACGAAGCTGCTCTTGCCGTGGTTGAACTCGCCCACGACGACGAGGTGGAAGCGGTTGTTCGCGAGCTTCTCGACGACGGTCGACGAGAGCCTCGCGACGAGCGAGGACGCCCCCATCGTCCCGGCGATCCCCGTGAGCCTCGCGAGGAGCCCGAGCACGGCGCCGCGCGCCTCTTGGTATCGTTCGATCTTCATCTCACACCACCTTGATCACGTCGTGCACCCGCGCGTCGACCTCATCCATCGAGAGCCCGCCGGGACCGAGACCAGCGTGGGCCCGGAAGAGCTCGCTCTCGGCGAAGGCCCGCAGCGCGAGCACCCGCTTCGGGAGCCAGGGGTGGCTCGCGAGGGCCTCGGCGAGCTTGCCCACACCGAGGCGCCCCTCGCGGTGCTGATCGACGAACGCATCCACGTCGAGCTCGTCGTAGAGCTTCTGGGAGCCGAGCGCGAGCTTCGCGAGGCTCTTCGTGCTGACCGCGAGGTCCTTGCAAGAGAGCAAGCCCGCGCGGTCGCACGTGATCTCGGCGCGGCGCGACCACGCGAGGAGCGCGAGCTTCGCGGGGTAGACGAGCCACGACGCGAAGAGGGAGCTCATCTGCGTGAGCATGTGCAGCGTGGTCAGGTAGACGACGTGGTTGTTCTGGATGTGGCCGCACTCGTGGCCGAGGATGTCGAGCAGCTCGTCGTCCGACAGATGATCGACGAGCGCCGAGTGCACGAGGATGAACGAGTCGTCCTCCGTGCCGTACGTCGCCGCGTTCAGGGTCGGCTGGTTCATGATGTAGACGGTGGGCGCGGCGACGCCGAGCTCGTGCGCGGCGCGCCGGGCGAGCGCGTGCACGCGAGGGAACTGCGACGGCCCGACCTGGACCGCGTGGCCGAGCAGCTGGTTCTTCCCGAAGGCTTTGTACGCCCGCACCGTCGCCGCGATCGCGAGCTCGACGGGCACGAGCCGCGCGAAGATGGCGCGCATCTTTTTGTCGGAGACGTAAGCGTACCGGCGGTGCGCGGCGCCATCGCAAACGCCACGCCTCCGCTCCACGAACGCGCCGAAATCGAGGGGAGGAGGGCTCGCCATGCGCAGTCGGGCCTACGCGGCCCTCAAGGATAGGGTAGCGGGTCTCTCCCGCCGTCGCAAACGCTCAGCCACACCGGGCGACCGTGAGCGGCTGCGCGTCGGACGAGAAGGGCGCTCGCTCCCGCCGTCGCAAACGCTCAGCCACACCGGGCGCCCCTGCGCGGCTGCGCGTCGGACGAGAAGGGCGCTCGCTCCCGCCGTCGCAAACGACCGCGCGCGCTGGTAGAGTCGCCGCGATGAAAGAGACGCTTTCGGTCGTCCTCGCGCTCGGGTGCGCCGCGGGGTGCGCGTCGGAGGCGCCGCGCCACCCCGTCGCGGCGGGGCCGGCGGGCGCGGACTCTCGGACCGCGGCGGTCCCCGCGACGCCCACGTCGAGCGCACCTGTCGCCGCACCACCCGCGCCGAGCGCCAGCGTCACGCCGCCAACCGACGACGCGAAGCGCCCTTGCGCAGAGGGCGGGATCGCCGACTGCGACGCGCTCGCCGACCGCTGGTCGCCCGTCGACATGCTGCGGCACGACACCGGCGCCGCCCGCGACGCCGCTGCGATGAAGCGAGGCTGCGACGAGCATCGGATCTCGTCGGCGTGCCTCGGGTACGCGCTGATGCTGAAGTACGGACAAGCCACGGGGACCCGCGACGGCGCAGGGGCCAAGCCCTACTTCGACCGGCTGCCAGGCCTCGGCGATCTCAACGGCTTCCGGGGCGAGAAGAAGACGCCCGAGGGCGAGCAGGCCCTCGCGACGACGCTCGCCGCGTGCGACCAGGGCCGCGCCCGCGCGTGCGGCCAGATCGGCTGGGCCGCGTACAACGGCTTCCAGCGCGGGAAGGACCTGCGCGACGCGTACGTCTTCTACAAGAAGGCCTGCACGCTCGGCAGCAAGCCCGCGTGCCGCTGGGCCGGGCACTTCGCCGTGACGTACCCCGAGTCGGGCGGCACCGACGGTCACGCGCTCCTCGAGCGCGCCTGCCACGAGCTCGCGATCGGCGGGGCGTGCGAGGATCTCGGGGCAGAGCTCGAAGAAGCAGGCCGCGACGCCGAGAAGGCGCTCGCGCTCTACAAGGAGGGCTGCGATCTCGGAGACCGAGCGGCCTGCGCACGTCAAGGGGTCGCCCTCCTCGCGAAGAAGGGCCGCCAGGCCGAGGCGAAATCGCTCCTCCAGAGAGC
>CAYNEK010000084.1:0-15758 GCA_964396175.1 uncultured Polyangiaceae bacterium
CGCCCTGGTACGGCTCGATGAACGACGGGTGGTTGTGCGACTCCATCTTGAAGACCGCGGCGAAGCCGTCACCAATGTCGACGACGCCCGCGTTCTCGCCCGGGCCTTGGAGGACGCGGGGGCCCTCGGTGGGGAGGCGCTTCAAGTGGACGCGCGAGCTCTTGTAGGAGCAGCGCTCGCTCCACATGACGGAGAAGACGCCGAGCTCGGAGTACGTGGGCGCGCGGCCGAGGATGCGGAGCACCGAGTCGGCCTCCGCCTGCGTGAGCTTGTGGCTCGCGTAGAGCTCGGGGGTGACGGGAGGATCGCCGGGGAACGGACGGGGGGCTTCGCTCGGCATCGCGAGGGCGCGCCTACCAAGGAACCACGCGCTCCGAAAGCGCGTCGGGCGCCGAGGCTCTCCCTCGCGCCGCGCGCCTCCGTGGGAGCGCGCGCGTGACCCTCTTGTTTGTGGAGCTGAGGGGGATCGAACCCCTGACCTCATGACTGCCAGTCATGCGCTCTCCCAGCTGAGCTACAGCCCCATCTTGCCTCGTCTCGCTCGCCTCGTGCAAGGCACGGGCGAGGTCGGGTCGGCGGGAGGACGCGCACCCTAGTCGAATCGTCCCCCATGACAAGCGCGAAATGGTGGGTTCGCGCCGAGCTCGGAGACACAGTCGAGGGCGCGCGGCCCTCCAGGTGGATCGAATCGATGTCTCCCGCGGCCATGGGGCTCGCTCGGAGACGCGGCGCGAGGTCGCGGAGCGCTTCAGCCGACCATCTGCCAGGCGAGGCGCGTCGCCATCGTCATGATGGGCTCCTGGGAGTTCACCCCGATGCTCGTCGGCAGGATGCTGCCGTCGACGACGTAGAGGCCCTTCGTGCCGTACACGCGGCCGCGCTCGTCGACGACGCCGCGGCGCGGATCGTTCGCCATCCGGGCGCTCCCGAGCGGGTGGAAGGCCATGCACTCGATGCGCGACGGGTCCACGCTCGCGTGCTCCAAGGCGCGGAGCGCGGCGACGCTCGTCAGCGCCGGGACGCCGAACATCGGGGCGTACACCTCCTTCGCTCCGCCCGCGAAGGCCATCTCGCCGAGCAGCGTGACCGCGCGGCGCAGGCGCTCGAGATCGCGCGGCGCCATCTCGTACGTCAGGATCGGCTCGCGCCCCACGCCGAAGGGAGGCGGCCTCACGATCCCTCCGCCCGCGTCGTGCACCATCCCGCCGTGCGTGCCCATGAAGCCGACGCGGCGGGCGTTCTTGCGGTGGCTCGGGCCGATCCCGGGAAGGGCGCCCGTCATCACGTTCACCGGCGGGAACATGCCGACCATCGTGATCCCCTCGTGCTCGTAGTGGTCGACGTACGCGGCCTGCATCGTGCCGTCCCAAGCGTGGATGGGCTCGTCGAAGAGCGCGCCCACGCGGAAGGCCGGGTGCAGCGTGATGTTCCGCCCGAGCGCCGCGTGCCGGATCCCGCTCCGCATGAGCACGAGCGGCGTGTGGAGCGTGCCGCAGGCGAGCAGGACGCCCTTCTTCGCGTGGACCACGAGCTTCGGCCCGAGCTTGCCGTGGTGCGGCGGCGTGCGGAGCAGGTGGCCCTCGACGCCGACGGCGCGATCGCCGCGGAAGACCACGCGAGACACCCAGGCGTCCGCGAGGACGCGGGCGCCGTGCGCCGCCGCCGAGGGGAGGTACGAGAGATCGACCGAGAGCTTCGCGCCCTTGGGGCAGCCGAAGTTGCAGCGCGCGTTGCCCTCGCAGTCGCGCGTGTTGCGCCGGAGCGGCTTCATCTCGACGCCGAGCTTCTCGGCACCTTCGGCAAAACGCAGCGTCGAGCGCGACCAGGTCTCCTTGGGGACGGTCTCGACGTGGACGCGCTCCTCGACGTCGCGGTACGCCTCCTCGAAGGCGCGCTCGGAGAGCGACTCGAGTCCGAGCCCGCGCACCCACTCGTCGTGGACGAAGCTCGGCACACGGAAGCACACCCCGCCCGTGTGGACGCTGGAGCCGCCGACGTTGCGCCCGACCGCGACGCTGATGATCGGCGTCTTGCCGATGCCCACGGCGGCGAGGAGCCCGCCCTCACGCCACATGCGACGCATCGTCTCCGTCGGCCGGAAGGAGCGGATCTCCTCCTGTGTGTAGTAGGGGCCCTCCTCGAGCAGGAGGACCGAGTCGCCCGCCTCGGCGAGGTGGGTCGCGGCGACGGCGCCCCCCGCGCCCGTGCCGACGACGATCCAGTCGGCCGAGTCCTCGTGGTCGGCGGTGAGCGTCGAGCCCTTCGTGACCTCGAGGCTCACGGGCGAGGTCCGACGACCGGCAGGACGCGCCGCGAGGTGAGCGAGGGGCGATCGAAGCCCGTCAGGTGGAGCGCCTCGCCCGTCTCGTACGCGACGAAGGACACCGGGATCTTGAGCGCCGTCATCGCGGTCGTCAGGAGGCCGATCTTCGCGGCCTCGAGCCGCTCCAAGAAGTGGATGCGCTCGGCGAGCCCGAGCGATCGCATCCGCGCGAACGCGCCGATCACGAACAGCGGGAGCAGATCGACGATCCACAGGATCGCGCGGAAGCCGAGGGGCATGGCAGGGCTCGTGTGGCCGAGCCAGTCGTCCATGTCGGCGACGATCTCGTCGCGGCGCGCGGCCGGGGGAGGGACGAGCCCGTCCGGAGAATCGTCGGCGAGGAGCGCCTCGACGAAGGCCCCCAGGATCGCTCGCTCGGACGCGGAGAAGATCACTCCTTCTTGATCTCCACGATCGTGTGCTGCGAGTTGTCCGCGAAGGAGACGCTCACCCTGTCGCCGGCGGCGATCCCCTGGAGCTGCGCGGGGGACTTCGCCTGGAAGGTCATGGTCATCGCCTTCATGTAGTTGGGGATGTCCTCGTGCTGGATCGTCGCCGATGACTTGTCCGGCGCGATGGCCTTCACGACGCCGCGGGTCGCGTAGACGGCGTCGCCCTCTCCGTCACTCGACCTCTTCTTGCATGAGACGACCGCGAGCGTGACGCCGACGAGAACGGGCAGGAGGGCGCGGCGCAGCACGATGTCGCTCTACCAGAGCGAAGACTGCAGGAGAAGCGCCGCGACTTTCCGCCCCATGGAGCCAGCGCCTTCGGTTAGGATCCGGTCGTCCCATGACCCCCTGGCTCCTTGGCCTCGTGGTCGTCGTCATCGTGGCCGCCGTGCTCTTCGCGCGAGCGCGTCGCGATGGTGGCGCGACGTCCAACGCGACGGCGCGAGCCCCCGCTCCCCCTCCAGCGGCGCCCGCGACGCCTGGGCCACCCTCCGCCCCGCCGAAGGCCGCAGCAAAGCCCCGAGCGTCGGCGCAGGACGCCCCCGAGATCGAGTCTGCGCGGTCGTACCTCGACGAGAGCGACGACACGCAGCCCAACCCGTGGGTGCTCGTGAGCGGCGTCGGGCGCACGGACGCCGGGCTCCGCCGCAAGCACAACGAGGACGCCTTCCTGGTGCTCGAGAGCCACGATCTCTTCGTCGTCGCGGACGGGATGGGACGGCACCAGGCGGGCGAGATCGCGAGCCGCATGGCGGTCGACACCGTGGCCGCGACCTTCGCGTCGGGGGACTTCGGCAAGCAGGACGTGGCGGGCTCGTCACGGGAGGCAGGCCGGCTGCTCGCCGCGTTCCACGAGGCGAACCGCGCCGTCTTCGACGCCTCGCGAGAGAGGGAGGAATACTCGGGGATGGGGACGACCATGGTCGCGCTCCACTTCTCGCGGGGCAAGGATCGCGCGGCGATCTGCCACGCCGGCGACAGCCGCTGCTATCGGTCACGGGGTGGGACGCTCGAGCAGCTCACCGTCGATCACACGCTCGGCGCCGCAGGCATCGTGGGGCCGAGCGCGAACGTGCTCTCCCGCGCCGTCGGCATCGAGGAGAACCTGGAGCCGGACGCGCAGACGATCAAGCCGGAGGTCGGCGACATCTTCCTCATTTGCTCCGACGGGCTGTCGCGCATGGTCCAGCTCCCCGAGATCCAGGCGGTGCTCGAGCGCGAGCACGATCTCGACGCCGCCGCGAGCACGCTCATCGCGAGCGCGAACGCGGCGGGCGGGCGGGACAACGTGACGGTGATCCTCGTCCGCGTCGACAAGTCCCCCGCCCACGGGGGCGAGGCGTGACGGCGACGCTGACGCCTCGCGGCATCCGGCGAGACCTCTACGCGATCCTCGAGCGCCACGCCCCCGACGGCGTCGTCATCAGCGGGCGCACGACCATCGCAGGAGATCTCGCCCTCGACAGCCTGGGGGTCATGGAGGTCATCGCCGACATCGAGAAGCGCTTCGCGGTCGTCGTACCGGACGAGCGGCTGCCCGAGCTCTTCGCGGTCGAGGACGTCGAGCGCGAGCTCGTCGCCTTCTTGCGCGGGCACGGGAGGCTCTCGTCGTGAGCGAGCACATCACCCTCGCCGCGGCGCTCGAGCGGGCTGCCGTGAGGTCGAGCGCGAGCAAGGGGTTTCGCTTCGTCAAGGACGACGCCGCCGCCGAGCCGTTCTTCTCGTTCGCGGGGGTCGAGCGATCGACCGCGCGGTACGCCGGCGCGCTCCAGGCGCTCGGGCTGCGCAAGGGCGATCGCGTCGCGCTCGTGCTCCCCGATCCGACCGACTTCGTCCTGGTGTTCCTCGCGTGCGCCCGGGCGGGCCTCGTGCCGGTGCCGCTCTACCCGCCGACGATGACGGGTCAGCTCGCGGGGTACGTCGAGTCGAGCCGCCACATCGTCCAGCGGAGCGGCGCCCGCGCGCTCGTGACGACGGGTCGCATCAAGGCCTACCTCGGCACGCTCTCCGCCCACTGCCCTGCCCTCAAGCTCTTCCCGACGATCGACGACCTCCGGTCGTCCCGCGAGGAGCTCCGGCCCACGAAGATCGCGCTCGACGACGTCGCGATGCTGCAGTTCACGAGCGGCTCGACCGCGCGCCCGAAGGGCGTCGTCCTCACCCACGCGAACATCGCGGCGAACGTCTCGGCCTTCGCGGAGCACGGGCTCCGGCTGATGCCCGACGACGTCGGCGTCTCTTGGCTCCCACTCTACCACGACATGGGGCTCATCGGCTTCGTCGTGGCGCCGCTCTACCGCGAGGTGAGCACGGTCCTCCTGTCTCCGATGGGCTTCCTGAAGCGGCCGCTGTCGTGGCTCGTCGCGCTCTCGCGCCACAAGGGCACCATCTCGTACGGGCCGAGCTTCGCCTACGCGCTCACCGCGAAGCGGCTCGGCGAGGACGAGCTCCGAGGCCTCGATCTGTCACGCTGGCGCATCGCGGGTGTCGGCGCGGAGCCGGTGCGGCTCGAGGCGCTCGACGCGTTCGCGCGGGTGACCCGGAGCGCGGGGTTCTCGCCCTCGGCCTTCGTGCCGAGCTACGGCCTCGCCGAGTCCACGCTCGCCGTGTCGTTCGCGCCGGTGGGGCGCGGCCCGCTCACCGACACGGTGCTCACGCGCTCGCTCTGGGAAGAGGGCTACGCCCGCCCCGCAGCCAAGGGCGCCGCACAGGCTACGACCTTCGTCCGGCTGGGGCACGCCTTCCCTGGGCACGAGGTGGGCGTCTTCGCCGAGACCGACACGAAGAGCGAGCGAGCGCTCCCCGAGCGGCGCGTCGGCGAGCTCCGGATCCGCGGCCCCTCGGTGATGAGCTCGTACGTCGACGATCCCGAGTCGACGCGGCTCGCCTTCGCGGGGGGGTGGCTGCGGACCGGGGACCTCGGCTACCACGTCGGCGGGGAGCTCGTGGTCGCGGGACGCTCGAAGGAGATCTTCATCCTCAACGGGCGCAACGTCTACCCGAGCGACATCGAGCTCGCGGCCGCGCGAGCGCCGCTCGTGCGCAAGGGATCGACGATCGCGTTCTCGGTGCGCGGCGAGGCCGACGACCGGGAGCGGCTCGTGCTGCTGGCAGAGGTCGAGGGTCGTGATCCGGCGGACCGGAGCCGCACCCGGAGCCACATCCGGGCAGAGGTCTCGTCGGTGCTCGGACTCTTCGTGGACGACGTGGTCATCGTCGACGCGGGGGTGCTCCCGAAGACCTCGAGCGGCAAGCTCCAGCGCCTGATGGCGAAGCGACTCTACGAGTCGGGCGAGCTCTTCGGGCGCAGGAGCCAGCGCGAGGCGAGCCAGATCGACTGGGCGAGGGAGCTCCTGCGCAGCCAGCTGTCGTTCGTCACCGCGCGGCTCACGCGGGGGCGATAGTCCGCGCGCATCGGACACCTCGCCGAAGCGCACGCTCGTGCGCGCTCACGCGGCCGAGGGGCGCGCGACGGGCCCACGACGAGCGTCCCCGGCGCGGGATCGCCTCGCGACCCGCCCTGACCGTCGCTGACGAAGGCGGCGCAAGCGACGGGCCCCACCCATCATCCGCGAGACCGCCTCGCGACCCGCCCTGACCGTCGCTGACGAAGGCGACGCAAGCGACGGGCCCCACCCGTCATCCGCGAGGAAGAGGAGGGCTCATGAGGAGAGCCTGGCCGCCCCCCGCGCCGACGGCGCGCACCCGTCGAGGCTCCGTCCGTGGCCTATCCCGAGGGCGGCGAGCGCGTCCCAGGCCTCTCGTCGCCTTGCGCGGCGGGCGGGGACCACGGGCTCCGTCGTTCGGCTCCGGGCGCTCCGCGCTTGACCTCCGAGCGGGGGAGAACGTAGCCTCTCGCGCGAGATCCTGATGAGACACCTTCGCCTCGCGACCGCCGCGGCAGCGTTCGTCAGCACCCTGTGCGTTCTCTCGACGGCGAGCGCAGACGAGATGGATCCGGCGCTCGAGCGCCTGACGATCCGCAGCCCGTTCGATCCGCAGAACCCCAAGGCGAGCTGCACCGACAAGGGCAAGTTCATCGGGAACATCGATCCGTCGACGGTCGTGTTCTGCAAGCCCGACAACCTCGCCTTCGCGAAGCTCATCAACCAGTACGCCGGCGTCATCGCGCCGACGGCGATGCACGCGGCGCGCACGACCGGGTACGGCGGGTTCCACCTGTCGTTCGAGATGGCGCTCACGTCCATCGACAAGGACTCCGACTACATGCGGAAGGGCACGCGCGGCGCGTCCAACTCCGCCGACGGCACGGACTCCATCGTCAACACGAACCCGGCGGGGAACCTCCCCGTCTACAGCATCCGCGTCCGCAAGGGCTTCCCCTTCGGCTTCGAGGTGGCGGCCCAGGTGGGCTACGTCGGCTCGACGAGCATCGTGACGGGTGGCGCGGACGTGCGGCTCGCGCTGCTCGAGGGCTTCCGCAAGGGCTTCGGCGGCGTGCTGCCGGACGTGGCGCTCGGCGCCGGTGTGCGCACGATCACGGGGACGCCGCAGTTCAACCTCACCGTGGCGTCCTTCGATCTCAAGGCCTCGAAGCCGCTGCCGGTCGGAGACTCGAGCGTCATCACGCCGTACATCGGCTTCCAGAACCTCTGGATCTGGGGCGACTCCGGGCTCATCGACACGACGCCGAACACCGACGCGCTCGGCTACTGCCGCTACGGCGGGGCCAACGTCCCAGGCAACCCCGATCTCAACAAGAAGGACCCGTCGGGCAAGCCTGTCTACGACGGCCAGCCCGTCTGTCGCGCCGGCGGTCACGGCGGCTCGTCGCTGGACTTCAACAACAGCCTCGTCTTCGACAACGTGAGGCTGCAGCGCCAGCGGCTCATCCTCGGGGCGAGCTACCGCTACGAGATGGTGTCCTTCGGGCTCCAGTGGATGACGGACATCAAGGCCCCCGAGGACGGCGCGAAGTTCCTCGGGATCGGCAACCGCGTCGACAGCGACAAACTGAAGGGCGTCCCCAAGCAGAGCACCTTCGTCTTCGAGCTCGGCGCGCTCTTCTGATCGCCCGCGAGGCAGCGGTCGCGGCCGCACGTCGTCGAGACGCTCCGTCACGGCCGCCAGGGGTCGGCTCTACGAGCCTCGCCCACTCGGGCGACACGCGCGCCGTATGTCGTCGAGCAGCGAGGAAGCTCGAGGCGCGAAGCGCGCCGGCACGATCGCGCCAGGCTGCGATCACCTCGGAGGGGCTCTGCGGCAGCATGAGCCACCGGGGATCCATCCTCCCGGGCACGACGAAGGCCCCGCCTCCCTCGCTCCCGATCGCTTGGAGGGGAGTGGGTGACGGGGCCCTGCCGGCTGTGGACGGCGAGGCTCAGGAGCCTTCTTCGAATTCGGCGTCGATGACGTCCTTCTTGCCGTCCTTGGGCGCCTCGGCGTCGGACGAAGCCCCACCGGGCGCCGCCCCGGGCGCGCCGGGCTGACCGCCGCCGTACATCACGCTCGAGATCCGGTGTGCCTCCTTCTCGAGACGCTCGAGGCACGACTGGACGGCCGCGTCGTCCTGCTTCTCGATGGCCTCGCGCGACTCCTTCACGAGGGCGCCGAGCGCAGCGGCGTCCTCCGCCGGGATCTTGTCCTTGCTGTCGGTGAGCGTCTTCTCGATGGTGTACGCGAGCTGATCGAGCTTGTTCCGTCGCTCGATCTGGTCGCGGCGATCCTTGTCGGCGGCCTCGTTCTTCGCGGCCTCGTCCACCATCTTCTGGATGTCCGACTCGCTGAGCCCCGAGTTCGCCGTGATGGTGATCTTCTGGTCCTTGCCCGTCGCCTGATCTCGCGCCGTCACCGAGAGGATGCCGTTCGCGTCGATGTCGAAGGTGACCTCGATCTTCGGTACGCCGCGGGGGGCGGGCATGATCCCCTCGAGGTGGAAGCGGCCGAGCGTGCGGTTGTACCGGGACTCGGTGCGCTCGCCCTGGAGGACGTGGATCTCGACGCTCGGCTGGCTGTCGGCCGCCGTCGAGAAGCTCTCCTTCTTCTGCGTGGGGATGGTCGTGTTCCGCGGGATCATGACCGTCAAGACGCCGCCGAGCGTCTCGACGCCGAGCGAGAGCGGGGTCACGTCGAGGAGGACGAGATCCTTCACGTCGCCGCTGAGCACGCCGCCCTGCACGGCCGCGCCGATGGCCACGACCTCGTCCGGGTTCACGCCTTTGTGGGGCTCCTTGCCGAAGAAGCGCTTCACCGTCTCTTGCACGAGCGGGATGCGCGTCGAGCCACCGACGAGCACCACCTCGTCGACCTGCTGCGCCGTCTTCTTCGCGTCGGAGAGCGCCTTGCGGACCGGCTCCATCGATCGCTCGACGAGCGGCGCGATCATCTGCTCGAGCTTGGCGCGCGAGAGCTGCTTCACGAGGTGCTTCGGGCCGGTCGCGTCCGCCGTGAGGAAGGGCAGGTTGATGGTCGTCTCCATCCTGTTCGACAGCTCGACCTTCGCCTGCTCGGCGGCGTCCTTGAGCCGCTGGATGACCATCTTGTCCTTGCCGACGTCGAGGCCAGTGTCTCGCTTGAACTCGTCGATGAGCCAGTCCATGACGAGGAGGTCGACGTCGTCGCCGCCGAGGTGCGTGTCGCCGTTCGTCGAGATGACCTGGACGACGTTCTCGCTGACCTCGAGGATCGAGATGTCGAAGGTGCCGCCTCCGAAGTCGTAGACCGCGATGAGCTCGTCCTTCTTCTTGTCGAGACCGTAGGCGAGCGCGGCGGCCGTGGGCTCGTTGATGATCCGCTTCACCTCGAGGCCTGCGATGCGGCCAGCGTCCTTCGTCGCCTGGCGCTGCGAGTCGTTGAAGTACGCGGGCACGGTGATGACGGCCTCGGAGACCTTCTCGCCGAGGTAGTCCTCCGCGGCCTTCTTGAGCTTCATGAGGACGCGCGCCGAGATCTCGGGCGGCGCGAGGGACTTGCCGCGGACCTCGATGTGGGCGTCGCCGTTCGCGGCCTTCGTGACCTTGTAGGGGACGCGCTTGGTCTCCTCGCCGAGCTCGTCCGCGCGGCGGCCGATGAAGCGCTTCGACGAGTAGATGGTGTTCTCGGGGTTGGTGACGGCCTGGCGCTTCGCGATCTGGCCGACGAGGACGTCGCCCTTGTCGTCCCACGCGACCACGCTCGGCGTGGTCCGAGAGCCCTCCTCGTTGACGATGACCTTGACGTCCTTGCCTTCCATGACGGCGACGACGCTGTTCGTGGTGCCCAAGTCGATGCCGATGATCTTTCCCATGACGATGTTGCTCCGTTCGGTCCTTAGAATGTCGCGCTGAGAGTCCGAGCGCGGGCACCATGCTGGCCCCGTGCGCGAAGGAGCTCGCGCTGCGGTTCCGGGCCCCTACAGCTGGACAGGACCGAACCTAATCACACGCGAGGGCCCGTCAACGGTCGGCGAGTGCATGTTGCGTACCGCGCTCAGCCATTGCTTCCTGGCCCCGTCCTCCTACGCTTGCGGTGTGCTCCGTTCGAGGCCTAGAGGCCTGTTTCTTTCTGGGATCGCCCTGGCGGCCACGGCGCTCGCCCACGGCGCCGTCCCACCCGCGCCCACTCCCCCAGCGACCTCCCCAGCACCTCCTCCGGCGGCGCCGCCCGCGCCCACTCCCCCCGCGACCTCCCCAGCACCTCCTCCTCCGGCGGCGCCGCCCGCGCCCAGTCCCCCCGCGCCCAGTCCCCCCGCGCCCAGTCCCCCCGCGACCTCCCCGGCACCTCCTCCGACGGCGCCACCGGCCGTCGTCCCGCCAGGCGCTCCAGCCCCCTACGGGGCGGTGCCACCTCCCGGCTGGGCGCCCCCCCTGCCGCCGGTCGCTTATCCGATCCCCGCACCGTACGGCTTCACACCGCTGCCAGTCGCGCAGCGACCGCTCCCGCCCATCCTCGACGACGAGGGGCAGGCCGTGCCACCAGGCTACCAGCGCGCGACGCGCGTCCGCAGCGGGATGCTCACCGGAGGCGCTATCGTGTTCGGGATCTTCTACGGCCTGACCATCCTCGCGGCCGGCGAGACGAGGGACGGTGAGGTGCTCGCCATCCCCGTGCTCGGACCGGTGCTCTACCAGGACAAGAGCTCGTGCGAGAGGAGCCTGTACGGCACCAACTGCTCGGAGTCGCGGACGAGCGGCGTCCGCCTCTTCGACACGCTCGGCCAGGCCACGGGGGCGGCGCTCATCGTGTCGGCGTACGCCTTCCCGCAGAGGGTCCTCGTGCTCACCGATCCTTACACGACCGGCTGGACCGTCACCCCGACGCTCGGCCGCTCGGGCGGCGGACTCTCGGCGATCGGGCGGTTCTGACGGAAGTTCCATACATAGAGTATCCGGTTGTCTCGAGGGGACCTCCGCTTCCGTGCGCGCGCGGAGCGCGCCTGGCCCTCGCCGCCGCCGGTCCTCCGCGCGCCGTCAGCGCGGGCCCAGCGCGTGTGGACCCGTCGTGGGCTCAGCGTCGCTGAGCGTGCGCGTGGTCGAGATCGTGGTGGTGTCCCTCGCGCGAGCAGCGCGCGTCCTCCCAGCCGACCCACGCCGTACCGTCTGGGCCGTGCTCGCGCTTCCAGATCGGGACGCGCTCCTTCACGCGGTCGATGAGCTCCCTCGTCGCGACGAAGGCCTCCCTCCTGTGCGGCGCGCTCGCGGCGCACACGACGGCGAGATCGCCGACGCGGAGCTCGCCCACGCGATGCACGACGGCGAGCCGCACCTCGGGCTGCTCGCGCGAGAGCTCGTCGACGATGCGGGCCAGCTCCGCGAGCGCCATCGGGCGGTACGCCTCGTAGTCGAGCCGTGTCACCTCGCGACCCTCGTTCTCGCGGCGGACCGCGCCCACGAAGGTCACGACCGCGCCCGCGTCGGGGCTCGACACCGCGCGGACGCACTCGTCGAGAGAGAGGGGCACGTCCCGGAGATCGACCAGGCTCGTCATGGCCGGTGCAGCGTGCCCGATTTCCCGCCCGACTTCTCGAGAAGTCGCACGCTCGAGATCGTCATCCAACGATCGATGGATTTTGCCATGTCGTAGAGCGTGAGCGCCGCCGCCGACGCCGCCACCATCGCCTCCATCTCGACGCCCGTCTTGTCCGTGCACTCGGCCGTCGCGCGGATCGTGACCGTACCGCCCGGATCGCAGGCGAAGTCGAGCTCGATCTTCGAGAGCGCGACGGGGTGGCAGAGCGGGATCCAGTCCGGGGTGCGCTTGCCCGCCATGATCCCCGCGACCCGCGCGACCGCGAAGGCGTCGCCCTTCGGGAGCCCGCCTTGGGAGATCGCGAGGAGCGTCTCGGATCGCATCGTCACGGTGGCCTCGGCGACCGCGCGCCGCTCGGTCGCGTGCTTGTGCCCCACGCCGACCATGTGCGCGTCACCCCGCGCGTCGAGGTGCGTCGGACGAGGCGCGAGGCGACGTCGCACGAGGTCCGCGAAGCGCTCGGGCGCCTCGAGCGGCGCGAGGTGCCCCACGCCGCGGAGGACGTCGAGCGTCGCGCCGGGCGTCCTCGACGCGAGCTCGCGCAGCTCGGGCGCCGTCGTGAAGGTGTCCTCCTCGCCGACGACGACGTGCAGCGGCACCGGGAGCTGCTCCAAGAAGGCTGAGCGATCCGGCCTGTCTCGCATCGCCTCGAGCGCGCGGACGACGCCATCTGGAGCTTGTGCCCCGGCCAGCTCGAGCACACGAGCGCGCGCCGCGTCGGGCGCCCCCTTCGCGACGAGCCAGCCGAGCTGCCCCTCCGCGAGCGCCCGTGGGCCCTCGGCCCGGACCTTCGCGATCGCGGTCGCGCGGCCGGCGCGGCTCGCGTCGTCGTCGGCCTGCGCGCGCGAGTCGACGAGGAACACCGCCGAGACCCGCGCTGGACGCCGCTCGGCCAGGGCGAGCGCGACGTAGCCGCCCATCGAGACGCCGAGCACGGCGGCCCGCTCGACGCCGAGCGACGCGAGCGTCTCGTCGACGAGGCGCGCGTGCTCGTCGAGGCTCACCGCGACGACGTCGCGTGACGCGCCGAACCCCGGAAGATCCACGAGGACCACGCGGAGCCCGCCGAGGCCCGGGAGCGCCGCCTCGAAGAGGCGACGATCGAAGGGGAAGGCGTGGAGGAGGACGAGCGCAGGGCCCTCTCCGTGGACCTCGTGCGCGAGCGGTGGAGTCATCGGCGCACAGCGTACTCGGCTCCGCCGCTCGGCGGCGCAAGGTCGGTGTAGACTCGCGCGCGATGCGCCGCTTCGTCCTCCGCGGCCGTCGCCGAAAATGAGATCCGGGACAATCTGTGTAGACTTGCGCGCGATGCGCCGCTTCGTCCTCCCCGCCGTGATGGCCGCGCTCGTCGTCGGGTGCTCGTCGAGCGACGAGCCCTCGCGTGAGCCCGAGCCACCCAACCCCTTCGCCGCCGAGCTGGCCGGGCCCGCCGGCAAGTACCTCGGGAAGAGCCGCGTCGCGAAGACCACGACCGAGGGCGGCGTGACGACGCACGAGCTCGACCCGGCGGCAGGCGCCGTCTGCATGCGCGGCGATCCGTACTACGTGAGCACCCGGAGGGGCTCGTCCGACGATCTCCTCATCTTCCTGCAAGGCGGGGGCGCCTGCTGGTCGGGCTTCTGCCTCGCGATCACCGCGGCGGCCGAGACGATCGCGTCCGATCTCGACGCGCTGAACCCCGAGAAGTCGACGAACCCCTTCCGGGACATGAGCGTCGTCTATCTCCCGTACTGTGACGGCTCGCTCTTCGCGGGCGACGTCGATCACGACGACGACGGAGACGGCAAGCTCGATCGGCGCCAGCGCGGCCTCGCGAACCTCTCGGCCGCGCTCGACATCGCGAAGGCGACCTTCCCCAAGCCGAAGCGCGTCGTCCTCGCCGGCTCGAGCGGCGGCGGCTACGGCACGATCCTCGCAACCATGCTCGTCCGCGAGGTCTACCGATCGCAAGACCTCCTCGTCGTCAACGACGCGGGCGTGGGCCTCGGTCGCCCGGACGATCCCTCCTTCGTGAAGGACATCCTCGACGAGCTCGCGATCACGCCGCTCGTACCCGCGTCGTGCGCGGGGTGCACCGACGGCGGCCACGTGACGCCGCTCGTCGGCTGGGGCCTCGACCGCGACCCAAAGCTGCGAGTCGCCACCTTCTCGTCGTACGAGGACTACGTCATCTCGGACATCTTCCTCCAGGTGAGCGCCGCGTCCTTCCACGGGGCGCTCCTCTCCGAGACCGCCAAGGTCCACGCCGCGCACCCCGACCGCTACAAGCGCTTCTTCATCGGCGGGGCGGCGCACACCTCGCTCCTCGGAGGGGTCAACGGGATCGTCGGCGACGACTACTCGGCCGTGAAGCTCCCACCCGGCATCCTCGACAAGCTCGCCAAGATCCAGATCGGGAAGATGGACGAGAGCCTGGTGCGCGGCGTGTCCTTCGCGATGTGGCTCGGCGCCGCCGTCGCGGACGATCCTTCGTGGGACGACAGGCTCGAGTGAGCCGCGTCCTCATCCTCGGCGCGACCTCGCGCGTCGCCGGTGAGGTCGCGAAGATCCACGCGGCACGCGGCGACACGCTCCACCTCGTCGGCCGGAGCCCCGAGAAGCTCGGCGCCCTCGTGCGCGATCTCGGCGCTCGCGCGACGTCCGAGGCGCTCGATTTCTCGCGCACCGAGTCCGCGGAGGGCTGCATCGCGCGCGCCGCGGCGGCGCTCGGCAGGATCGACGCGGCGCTCGTCGCCCACGGCGAGCTCGGCGATCAGCTCGAGAGCGAGCGCTCGTACGACGAGGCGGCGCGTATCCTCGAGGCGAACTTGACGAGCACCATCGCGCTCCTCGTGCCCCTCGCGAACCACCTCGAGCGCGCCGGCCGCGGGCGCCTCGGCGTCATCACGAGCGTCGCCGCCGAGCGAGGGCGCCCCCGCAACTACACCTACGGCGCGGCGAAGGGCGCGCTCAACGTCTACCTCCAGGGGCTCCGCTCGCGCCTCTGGCGGCGGGGGGTATCGGTGACGACACTGAAGCTCGGGCCCGTGGACACTCCGATGACGAAGGACCACGCGAAGAGCCTCCTCTTCTCGACCCCCGAGCGCGTCGCCGAGGGCATCGTGCGCGCGATGGATCGACGCGTCGCCGTGGCGTTCGTGCCGTCCTTTTGGGCGATCGTGATGCCCATCGTGCGCGCGATGCCGGAGGCGCTCTTCCAGCGGATCTCGTCGCTCTCGGGCCGATAGCGAGCGGCGCCCGCCCGCCGCACGCGAGCACCCCCACGTCGAACGAGGTTGCCACGCGGCGCCTGTCGATGGCAAGAGTCAGAGAGTCCCATGCGCGCCTCCGACCGGGCCACCTTGCCCTCTCGGTTCCTCCGCAGCGGCCCTCGCGTCGAGGTGGCGTGCTTCGCGCTCGGCTTCGTGCTCGTCGCCCTCGTCACGGGCTGCTGCAAGCGCGGCTCCGACGAGAACCCCGGCCTCACGACCGACGGCCAGAAGCCTGGGCCGAGCCAGGGCGCCCCGCCCGGCGCAAGATACATCGGCCCGGGCAACGTCCCGGACGTCCCCGAGTCTCGGTCGAACCCGCCCACGAGCGAGGAGTGGAAGAACGCCGCCGAGGTGAACACCGTGGGCGCGAACTCGGCCCCATCGGGCTGCTCGATGCGCATCGTCCGCGAGTGGCTCAAGGTGAACTGCTCGGGGAAGATCGAGGGCGTCTCCGACATGGAGGGCTTCGGGAAGAAGGGGTTCGACTACTTCGAGTGGCTGCAGCCGCCCGCCGTCGCGGACTACGTGGTCCGGCTCCGGAGGGGCAACGCGCTGAAGCTCCGCATCGTGCGCGAGCGAGACCGCGCCTCGCTCTTCGCGAACTGGCCGATCGGACAGCCGAAGCCGAGCATCATCGCGCTCCAGGTCGGCCCGAAGGGCTGAGCCCGCCCGCCGAGCGCGCAGCCGAAGCCCGCGCATCATCGCGCCCGAGGTCGGCCCGAAGGGCTGAGCCCGCCCGCCGAGCGCGCAGCCGAAGCCCGCGCA
>CAYNEK010000084.1:15858-22485 GCA_964396175.1 uncultured Polyangiaceae bacterium
TCATCGCGTCCGAGGTCGGCCCGAAGGGCTGAGCCCGCCGCCCCAGCGACCATCCAAAGCCGCGCGTCCCCGCTCCCGAGGTCGGCACAGAGGACCAGCCGGGTTGGCCGCCGCCGGGGTGGTCTGGTAGGATCGCGCGCCGCCATGTCGCTCGAACCGGGCCAAGTCATCGAGGGCAAGTACCGCATCCTCCGCCTCCTCGGGGAGGGCGGCATGGGCGCCGTCTACGAGGGAGAGAACGTCGCCATCCAGCGCCGCGTGGCGATCAAGATCCTCCACAGCGCCGTCGCGTCGAACGGCGACGCCGTGAGCCGCTTCGAAAAGGAGGCGCAGGCCGCGGGGAAGATCGGCTCCGACCACATCACCGAGGTCCTCGATCTCGGCACCCTGCCCAACGGCGACCGCTTCATGGTGATGGAGTACCTGGACGGCGTCACGCTCTCGAAGCGCATCCAGGACCGCACCCGCCTCACGGCGGCGGAGGCCGCGCCCATCGTCGTGCAGCTGCTCGAGGGGCTCGGCGCCGCCCACGAGGCTGGGATCATCCACCGCGACCTCAAGCCGGACAACGTCTTTTTGCTGAAGAGCAAGGCCGGGCGGAAGGACTTCGTCAAGGTGCTCGACTTCGGCATCTCCAAGTTCAACCAGCTGTCGGGCGACAGCGCGATGAGCATGACGCGCACCGGCGCCGTGATGGGGACGCCGTATTACATGTCGCCCGAGCAAGCGAAGGGCTCGAAGGACATCACCGCGCAGAGCGATCTCTACTCGGTCGGGGTCATCCTCTACGAGGCCATCACGGGGCAGGTCCCCTTCAACGCGGACACCTTCAACGAGCTCATCTTCAAGATCGTCCTCGAGGCCCCGCCCCCGCCCGAGAACTTCGCGCCGGAGCTCGATCCGGGCTTCTCCGCCCTCATCAAGAAGGCGATGGCGCGCGAGAAGGAGCAGCGCTTCCAGAGCGCGTTGGAGTTCCAGCAGGCGCTCGTCCAGTGGATGCAGACGGGCAACGTGCCCCTGTTCGAGGAGTCGGGGACGACGATCGGTCGACCGACAGGGTACGGCTCGGTCCCCGGCGCGACCCCTGCGCCCTGGACGGGCACGGCCAGCCAGGACGACGCGCCCAGGATCCCCACGAAGGGCAACGGCGGGCTCATCGCGGGGATCGCGATCGCGGGGCTCCTCATCGTCGGGGGCGGCGGGTTCCTCGCCATGAAGGCGCTCGGCGGCGAGAAGCACGCCTCCGCGGATCCGACCCCCGCGGCGGCCTCGAGCAGCCCGGAGACGCCCGCCTCGGCCGATGCCGCGCAGACCAAGGCGCCCACGACCTCCGCCGAGCCTGCCACGCCTCCGACACCAACCGCGTCTGACGACCCCGAGAAGGACAAGGACGGAAAGAAGCCTGGGCAAAAAACCGGCCAAAAGACAGCCGGCAACGCACCCCCGGACGCGACCAAGCCGCCCGACGTCACCCGGCCAGACCCTCCGAAGCCGCCCCCGACGACCCCACCGGCCAACACCGGCCGAAAGATCCGCACGAGCCTCGACTGAGCGCCGCGAGCGCCACGGGCTCGCGCCTCGACTGATCACCGCGCACGCCACAGGCTCGCGCCTCGACTTCGCTCACACGCCTCGCCGTGTGGCCCGCGCCACCCGACGCCACGGGCGCAGCGGCGTCGCCCACGACCACCCGTCGCGATACGCCTCCCCCGAGCACCGCCGACGTCCGACGCCACGGGCGCCGCAGCGTGGGCGGCGCCTCACCTCCACGGAATCTCCACGGAGCGCTCGCCGCCCCAGCGCTACACGGCGCTCGTGAGTCTTGCTTCTCTCCCCCTCGGGGAGCCTCCGTGGGCGCTCGGCACCTTCCGCCCCGACGCGCCCGTCCGCATCGCCATGGTCGCCAACCCCAACGCGCGCCAGGTCCGCGCACGCACCGAAGCGCGCGTGCGCGAGCTTGCGGCGCTCTCGGGCGGCGCGCCCGTCGTCACGTCGAGCGACCCTGCCGAGTCCGCGGCGCGCACCCGATCGCTCCTCCGCACCGGCGTCAATGTCCTCGCCGTGGCCGGCGGCGACGGGACACTCCACCACACGCTCCAGACCCTGCGCGACTGGCCCGGCGTCCTCCTGCCCGTCCCCGACGGGACGCTCAACATCGTCTCACGCGCCGCCGCCGCCGATCCCGAAGGCGCCCTCGCGCGCCTCTCGGGGCGGACCTTCGGCGAGGTGCGCGCACGTGAGGTCCCCACGCTCGAAGTGCACCATCCGCACATCGGCGTGCGGCGAGGCTTCGTCTTCGGCTCCGAGATGGTACGGAGCGCGCTCGAGCTCTACGATCGCTTCGGCGGCGGCTACGGCGGGCTCTCGCGCTTCTTGATGGAAGTCGGGCGCGGCTACCTCTTCAAGACCCGGCTCTGGCACGAGGAGAGCTGGAGGCTCACGCCGCCCGTCCACGGCTGCGCGGTCGACGGAGAGGAGTTCTCGCGGTACTCGGCGATCGTGGCGACCACCTGCGAGCTCGCCATCGGAGGCGGCCGCGTGCGCGCGCTCTCACCGCGCCTCGACGGGGGCTTCTCCCTCCGTGTCGTCACCGAGACGCGGCTCGGCGCGCTCTTGTCGCTCATCCCGACGCTGATGCGCGAGGGCGAGGCCAGCGGCGTCGCCGAGCGTCACGGCGTCCAGACGCTGCGCCTCGAAGGCGCCTTCACGCTCGATGGCGAGCTCTACGGCACCTCGTCACGGGAGGGCGCCTCGGGCTCCCCGCTGACCGTGAGCGCCGGGCCTCGCGTGCGCTTCGCCGCCTGACCGAGCCGCGGGCACCACGAACGGCGCAGGACCCTCGCGCGCGGTTGCCGCCCCCCAGGATTCGTGGTCTCGAGGAGCCATGGATTTCGCCCTCTCCGAAGAGCACAAGGCCCTCTGCGACACCGCCCGCCGCTTCACCAAGGAGCGCATCATCCCGATTGCGGCAGAGTGCGATCATCAGTCGAAATTCCCGATGGACGTCTTCCGCGCGGCCTGGGAGCTCGGCCTGGTGAACCCAGGCGTCCCCGAGGAGTACGGCGGCGCGGGGATGGGCGAATTCGAGAACGCGCTCATCACCGAGGAGCTCGGGTACGGCTGCACCGGCATCCAGACGAGCATCACCGCCAACCAGCTCGCCCTGACGCCCATCAAGCTCGGCGGCAGCGAGGAGCAGAAGAAGAAGTACCTCGGCATGCTCACGTCCGAGCCCATGATGGCGAGCTACGCGACGAGCGAGCCCGGCGCGGGCAGCGACGTCGCGGGGCTCACCACCCGCTTCACGCAGCACGGCGGCGACTACGTGATCACAGGACAGAAGTGCTGGATCACGAACGCCTCGTACGCCAGGTACTACGTCGTCTTCGCGACCAGCGATCCGGCGAAGAAGCACAGGGGGATCGCCGCCTTCATCGTCGATCGCGACGCCCCGGGCGTGCGCCCCGGCAAGAAGGAGGACAAGCTCGGCCAGCGCGCGAGTGACACCGCCGTCCTCCACCTCGAGGAGGTCGTCGTCCCGAAGGCGAACCTGCTCGCGCCCGAGGGCCAGGGCTTCAAGCTCGCGATGGAGACCTTCAACCAGACGCGGCCCGACATCGCGGCGGGCGCGACGGGGCTCATGCGCCGCGCCATCGACGAGTCCGTCGCTTACGCCAAGGATCGAAAGACCTTCGGCGTGCCCATCGGCCAACACCAGCTCGTGCAGGCCATGATCGCCGAGATGGTGATCCGCTGCGAGGCGACGCGCCTGCTCTACCAAAAGGCGGCGTGGGCGCTCGATCATGGCGTGCGCGATCCGATGACGAGCGCCTGCTCCAAGGCCTTCGGTGCAGATGGTGCGATGCTGACCGCCGTCGACGCGGTGCAGGTCTTCGGGGGCAACGGGTTCGTCCGCGACTACCCTGTGGAGAAGCTGATGCGCGACGCGAAGGTCCTCCAGATCTACGAGGGCACGAGCCAGATCCAGCGCCTCGTCATCGCGAAGGCCGTCCTCTCGTGAGCCGCGCGGCGTCCTCGCTCGGGCTGGGCGCGCTCTTCGTGCTCGCCGCCGCGTGCGCGGGCGGGGACGGCGCGCCCGACGACGCGAGCGGCCAGGTGACGCCCGGCGCGGGCGCGGCGGGGAAGGCTGGGGCCTCCGCCGGACACGCAGCCGCGGGCGCAGGGACGGGCGGCGCCAAGGCCGGAACGGCCGGGACCGCAGGAATGGGCGGCGACGCAGGCGCAAACGCCGGAGCCGCGGGCGCAAGCGCCGGAATGGGTGGCACCGCGGGCGCCAGCGCCGGGACCGGCGGCGCGAGCGCCGGAATGGGTGGCACCGCGGGCGCCAGCGCCGGGACCAGCGGCGCCAGCGCCGGAATGGGCGGCGACGCCGGCACCGCGGGCGCCAGCGCCGGAGTGGGCGGCGGCGCGGGCGCTGGTGGGGGCAGCGCGGGCACGGGGGGCAGCGCGGGCAATGGACTCTCGGGCAGCGCCGGCGCGGGCGCTGGTGGGGGCAGCGCGGGCACGGGGGGCAGCGCGGGCAATGGACTCTCGGGCAGCGCCGGCGCGGGCGCTGGTGGGGGCAGCGCGGGCGCGGGGGGCAGCGCGGGCAATGGACTCTCGGGCAGCGCCGGTGCGGCAGGCGGAGGCGGTGGAGCCACGCCCGGCATCGTCGTCCTCGGGAGCCAATCCCCGTCGGGCACAGTGATCCGAGTGTACACCCCCGCGAAGGGCTGGGCCTCACTCGCGGCGCCCGCGTCCGTGGCGGCGACCGGACGCCCCCTCCTCGCCGCCGAGGGCGCGGGGGTCCGCGTCGTCGTCAAGAACGCCAACACAGGCACCATGGCCGAGGGCACCATGGGCCTCGAGGCGGTAGGGTCCTTCGTGGCGATGCAGGGCGGCTTCGGCGGCGAGCTGGGCGCGATCTCCACCACGCCGACGCGCCTGGTCGCGACCCTCTACCCCTCGAGCCAGGCACACCACCTCGCGACCGCGATCCCCGGGGCTGCCTTCGCGGCGCCGCTCCTCGTCGGATCGACCCAGCTGAGCGGCGGGAGCCCCTCGTCCGTCGGCGTCGCCGGGGACGACACATGGGTCGCCTACTCGGGCTTCGACGCGGGGCTCTATGTCGTGCACCACGACGGCTCGTCGTGGTCCGCCGCGTCCGGTGTCTTCGGAGCCGGGGCGAAGAGCGACGTCTCGCCGACGCTGGTCATGGATGGCGCCGTCCCCGTCCTCTTCTACGTCGAAGGGGGCGGCAACCCGACGAGCCGTGTGTGCGGCGTCCGCGGGCCTGGCGGGAGCTTCGGGGGCGTCGAGTGTCACGCAGCCGCGATCACCTCGCGCAGGGTGGGCGCAGCGCGGCTCGCGAGCGGAGAGATCCTCGTCGCGTGGCATGCGTACGAGGGAGGTGCTACGCCCGAGCAAGGGATCTATGCGGCGCGCTACTCGGCCCAGGGGACATGGGGCCCCGTCCTCACGGTGGACCCCGCGACCGCGCCTTCGACCGCGCCGGTCGTGCTCCCGGGGCTCGGCACCACGGACGCCGAGATCCTCTACGTCCGCGGGGGGAAGGTCACTCACGCCCGGCTCACGGGGGACACCGTGGCCCTCGCGGACGGGGGCGGCGCGGGGCTCGCCGAGCTGGGCGCCGCGATTGCCCAAGGAAATTAGCGCAGTCCAATGACTCTCGACACGGCGATCGACGCGTACCTCGATCACCTCCGCGTCGAGCGCGCCTCGAGCGCCCACTCCGTCGAGGCGTACGCGCGCGATCTCGCGCGCCTCGCGCGGGCCTGCGAGGCGCGGGGCGTCGTCGATCCGCGCGAAATCGACGGAGGACTGCTCGCCGAGCTGGTCGTCGGCTGGTCCCGGGAGGGGCTCTCGGCGCGGACGAGCGCGCGGCAGCTCTCCGGTCTGCGCGGCTTCTTTCGGTTCTTGCTGCGCGAGCGGGTGGTCGACACCGATCCGACACGCCTCGTCGATCGGCCGCGGCTCGGTCGACGACTCCCGAAGGGGCTCTCGCTCGACGAGGTCGACCGCCTGCTCGGCATGCCGGACGAGGCGACGGCGCGCGGCCGGCGTGATCACGCGATGCTGCACGTGCTCTATGCCTCGGGCTTGCGCGTGACCGAGCTCGTGACGCTGGAGGTCGGCGCCATCGACGGCGAGCGTGGAGTGGTTCGTGTGCTCGGCAAGGGCGGCAAGCAGCGGCTCGTGCCGCTCTCGCCCATCGCGCTCTGGTCGCTCCAGCGCTACCTGGAGCAGGACAGACCCGGGCTCGCCCACCCCAAGGAGCGCGCCGTCTTCGTGTCGTCGCGTGGCACGCGCCTCACGCGCCAGGGCTTCTGGAAGGCGCTCGGAGCCTACGCGCGAGCGGCAGGGATCCTGCGCCCAGTCTCCCCCCATCAGCTCCGCCACAGCTTCGCGACGCACCTGCTCGCGGGGGGCGCCGATCTGCGCGTCGTCCAGGCGATGCTCGGCCACGCCGACGTCGCGACGACCGAGATCTACACGCACGTGACGCGCGAGCACCTCCACCGCGCCCATCAGGCTGCGCACCCCCGGGCGAGGCGCTGACCGACGCGCCTCCAAGCCTCCACGCGATGCTCGGTCACGCGGGGGTCG
>CAYNEK010000085.1:0-7441 GCA_964396175.1 uncultured Polyangiaceae bacterium
ACACCATCGCGCTGGTCCAAAACGACATCAAGAAGGTGCTCGCGTAATCCACCGTGAGCCAGCTCGGGTACATGTTCCTCGGGGTTGGCGTCGGGGCGTTCACCGCGGGGTTCTTCCATGTCCTCACCCATGCCTTCTTCAAGGCGTGCCTCTTCCTCGGCGCGGGCTCGGTCATCCACGCCATGCACGCGCGGATCCACGACTCGGACTCGTCGCAGGACATGCGGAACATGGGCGGCCTGCGCAAGCACATGCCCTACACGCACGCGACCTACCTCGTCTCGTGCCTCGCCATCGCGGGCGTCCCAGGGCTCTCGGGCTTCTTCTCGAAGGACGAGATCCTCGCCAAGTCCTTCGAGCACGCGACCCGCGCCGCGAGGCCCGACATGTGGGTGCCGCCGACGTACTGGGGGACCGTGATCTTCGCCGTCGGCATCGTCGCCGCGACGATGACGGCCTTCTACATGTTCCGCTCGTATTTCCTCACGTTCTGGGGCGATTTCAAGGGCTGGACCGTGACCGCCGGGCACGGCGGCCACGACGAGCACGACGACCAGGCTCACGGTCACGACGAGCACGCGGCGCTCGAGCCTGGGACCGGGAGGGAGCACCTCTCGGGCCCTGCGCCGCACGAGTCCCCTTGGCAGATGTGGGTCCCGCTCGTCGTGCTCGCGACGGGCGCCGCCGTCGTCGGCTACCTGAACGCCCCGATCCTCAGCGACAAGCTCACCTTCCTGCACCACTGGCTGAGCCCGGTGTTCGCCGAGGCGACCAAGAGCATCGACCAGCACGCGCACCACGCGAGCGTCTACGCCCTCGCGGCCTTCGGCGTCGCCGCCGCTGCGGTCGGGATCGGCGTCGCGTACTACGCCTACGTCGTCGAGAGGGGTGAGCCCGTGAAGAAGCTCGCCGCGCAGTTCCCGGCGGTGCACCAGCTCCTCCTCGACAAGTGGCGCGTCGACGAGGCGTACGAGGCGTCGGTGATCGGCGCCGTCGACGAGCTCGCCGACAGCGCGGTGGTCGCGGACAAGTGGGTCATCGACGGCATCCTCGCCAAGCTGACGGCGCTCCTGACGGCCGGCGCGGGGCACCTCTTGCGGCTCCTCCAGACCGGGAAGGTCCAGGCCTACTCGGCCGCCATGATGCTCGGCGTCGTGGCGATCGGGTGGTTCTTGTGGACCCCGCACCCGGACGCGAGCATCGCGGCCGACCCCAAGGTCGGGAGCTACAAGGTGACGGCGGCTCCCGGCGTCGGGTACCGCTACAAGTGGGACGCGGACGGCGACGGCAAGCCCGACAGCGCGACCTTCTCGCCCGATTTCGACTCGGTCGAGCTCCGGCTCGAGCCCGGCCAGACGAAGACGGTCACCCTCTGGGTGGTCAACTCGTTCCGTCGGATCGCGCACAAGGAGTTCCGCATCACCGCGCCGCGCCGTGACGCGAGCGGCCCCCCCACGATGGAAGACTTCGAGAAGATGAAGAAGCAGCTCGACCTGATCCAGGAGATCGGGAAATGAACGCGCTCTGGGATCTCTGGCCCGCGCTCGGCGCGGGCGCCGTCGGCGCGGCCCTCCCCCGCGGCGACAAGAAGCTCCGGCTCGGCCTGGGCGCGGTCGCCTTCCTCCTCGTCCTCTTCGTGCTCAAGACCTGGACGGGGCCCGTCCTCACCGAGGACGGCGTCAAGGAGTGGCCGAACCTCCTGCCCACCCTGATCTTCATCCCGCTCCTCGGCGCGCTCGCGCTGGTCTTCCTGCCTCGCCAGTCGCCGAGGCTCCTGAAGGGCGTGACCCTCGGCGTCCTCGCCGTGGACCTCCTCGTGTCGCTCGTCCTCCTCAGCGTGCCCATGACGAAGGGCTGGCACTTCCAGTCGATCCACGAGTGGATCCCCGCCGTCGGCATCCGCTGGCACGTCGCGGTCGACGGGATCAGCCTCTGGCTCATCCTCCTGACGACCTTCACGGGGCCGCTCGCGGTCCTCGCGGCCTTCGGGAGCATCAAGACGCGCATCAAGGATCTCTGCGTCTCGTTCCTGCTCTTGCAGGCGGCGCTCATCCTGTCCTTCGTCGCGCTCGACCTCTTCCTCTTCTACGTCGCCTTCGAGCTGATGCTCGTCCCGATGTACCTCATGATCGGCATCTGGGGCGGGGTCGACAAGATCAAGGCGGCGGTGAAGTTCTTCCTCTTCACCATGTTCGGCAGCGTGCTGATGCTGGCCGCGATGCTGTACCTCGTGTGGCAGTACACGCGCATCACGGGGAAGCCGAGCTTCGATCTCCTCGCGCTCTCGCAGGTGATGCTGCCGCACGCGGCGCCCGGCGCGGGGATCTTCAAGGTCGGGCCGCAGGAGCTCTGCTTCTGGGCCTTCGCGCTCGCGTTCTTCATCAAGGTGCCGATGTTCCCGGTCCACACCTGGCTGCCAGACGCGCACGTCCAGGCGCCGACGGGCGGCTCCGTCATCCTCGCCGCCATCATGCTGAAGGTCGGCACCTACGGGTACCTCCGCTTCGCGATGGGGCTCTTCCCCTGGGCCGCGACGACCGCCAGCGCCAACCTCGCGGGCCTCGCCGTCCTCGGCGGCGTCATCTACGGCGCGCTCTGCGCGTGGAAGCAGGACGACGTGAAGAAGGTCGTCGCGTACTCCTCGGTCGCGCACCTCGGGTACGTGATGCTCGGCCTCTTCTCGGGGACGCCCTCGGCCATCTCGGGGTCCATCCTCCAGATGGTGAACCACGGCATCTCGACGGGCGCGCTCTTCCTCCTCGTCGGCGTCATCTACGATCGCCGCCACACCCGCATGGTCGACGAGCTCGGCGGCCTCGCGAAGGTGATGCCCGTGTACGCCACGCTCTGGGTCATCGTGACCTTCTCGAGCATCGGCGTCCCCGGGACCAACGGGTTCGTCGGCGAGTTCATGATCATCCTCGGCACGTACGCGTCGCCGCGGCTCGGCCGCTTCGCGGGCGTCGACACGGTGCTCGCCGCCTTCGGCGTCATCCTGGCGGCCGTCTACATGCTCACGGTGACCCAGAAGATGTTCTTCGGCCCGCTGTCGAACCCGAAGAACAAGCGCCTCCCCGACATCAACCCGCGCGAGAGCCTCGCGCTCGCGCCGCTCGTCGTCATGATCTTCGTCATCGGGTTCTTCCCGGCGATGTTCACCGATCGCATGCGGGACGCCGTGAACGCCTTCGACCACCGCTTCCGCGAGACCTTCGAGTACGCGAAGGCACACGGCGACGCGCCGGCCGAGCTGGTCGATCTCTCGACGGTCGATCCGACCTTCTTGAAGGGCGCTCCCGCCATAGGCGTCGAACCCGACGTGAAGAAGGAGGTGCCGTGATGGGCGTCTACCTCGCGCTCGCGCCCATGCTCTTCCTCGCCCTCGGCGGCGCGGGGCTCATGCTCGCCGAGGCCTTCCAGCGCATCTCCAACCAAGAGAAGATGGACGAGGAGGGCGCCTCGGCCCAGCTCGCGCTCCCGTCGACGGTGACGCTCTTCGCGGCCGGCCTCATGGCGCTCGGCCTGTGGTGGAAGGGCCCCGAGACGATCGAGGGCTTCGAGCTCGTCGCGCCGTACCTCCTCCTCGATCGCTTCACGCTCTTCTTCACGATGGTGCTCTGCCTGGGCGGCGGCCTGACGGCCCTGCTCGCCGGCAGCTACCTCCCCGAGCACGGCATCGATCGCGGCGAATTCTACCCGCTCCTCATCTTCAGCACCCTCGGCTGCGTCATCCTGTCGGCGGCGGGCGACGTGCTCTCGATCTTCCTCGGGCTGGAGACGATGTCGCTCGGCGTCTACGCGATGACGGGCTTCCGGCGCGGCTCGGGGCGATCGGCCGAGGCGGCGCTCAAGTACTTCTTGCTCGGCTCGTTCGCGGCGGCGCTGCTCCTCTTCGGCGGCGCGTTCTTGTACGGCGCGACGGGGCACACGGATCTCGTCGGCATCGGCGAGGCGCTCTCGAAGGGCGGGCGGCTCCCGCTCCCGGCGGTCCTCTTCGGGCTCACGGTGATCCTCGCGGGCCTCGCCTTCAAGGTGAGCGCGGTCCCCTTCCACATGTGGGCCCCGGACACCTACGAGGGCGCGCCGACCCCCGCGATGAACTTCATGGCGGTCGCGGTGAAGGCGGCGGCCTTCGCGATGATGCTCCGCTTCCTCGTGCTCGCGTTCGGTGGGAAGTACGCGTCCTGGGCGACGGGCTGGCCCCCCATCCTGGCGCTGCTCGCCGTCCTCACGATGATCGTGGCGAACGTGGTCGCCGGGCGGCAGGAGAGCGTGAAGCGCATGCTCGCGTACTCGTCGATCTCTCACGCGGGCTACGTGCTCGTCGGCGTCGTGTCGATGCCCAAGATGGGCGCGGAGGCGCAGGGATCGGTGCTCTTCTATCTCTTCGCCTACACGGTCTCGACCGTGGGCGCGCTGGGCGCGCTCATCTGGATGGGCTCGCGGGGCGCGGAGGCGACGAGCTACGAGGATCTCGCGGGCCTCGGACGCCGTCACCCGGCGAGCGCGGCGGCGATGTCGTTCTTCCTGTTCTCGCTCGTCGGGGTGCCCCCCACGGCGGGCTTCTTCGGGAAGCTCTATGTCTTCCGGGCCGCCGTCGGCGCGGGCTTCTATTGGCTCGCGGTCCTCGGGCTCGTCGCCAGCGTGATCGGCGCGTACTATTACCTCAAGGTCATCGTGTACATGTACATGCGCGAGCCCGCGACGGGCGCGCCGGTGGCCAAGCCGACGCGGAGCGGCGCCGTCCCCGCCGCGCTGGTCATCGCCGGGCTCTTCGTGCTCGCCCTCGGGATCGTGCCCGAGAGCCTGCTCCAGGCGGCCATCGGCGCGGTGACGAAGTCCTGAGCCCCGTCGGCCCTCGCGCGCTCCTCGTCCTGCCGTGCCACCTCGTCGATCCAAGATAGCTCCGTCGTCGATGGCGCCTCGTTTCGCGGAGGCGCCATGACGTCGCGGGCGCGGATCTCCGCGGCGGCGGTCCTCGCGGGCACTTCGGGGCTCGCGGTGGCGCTCGGGGGGTGCACCGAGAGGAGGTCCACGCCGCTGCCATCGGCCTCCGGGTCCTTGTCCGCCGCGGCGCCGAGCGCCTCCGCGGTGCCCCCGCGCCCGGCTTCGTCGGTGTCGATCCTCGCGGGCGCGACGCCGATCCCGCCCGCCGTCGTCGCCTCGGTCCTGAACCCCACGAAGCTCCCCGTCTACGAGGGCCCGTTCGGCAGCGTCGAGGGGATCGTGCGGTACGCGGGGCCGCCGCCCGAGACGGTCGACGAGAAGTGGCCGCGCGCGTGCGGTGCCTTGCCGCCGGGCTTCGACAAGGCGTTCCGTGTGACGTCCGACGGGCGGCTCGGTGATGCGATCGTGGGCGTCACCGAGTACGATGGGAGGTTCGTCCCTCCCCTCGACGAGGCGGCGCTCGTGCGCATCGATCGGTGCCTCTTCGACAAGCGCACCGTGACGCTCACCTTCGGCCAGCGCGTCGAGGTGCTGAACGACGGCGACGTACCCGCCATGCCCAAGCTGCACGGCTCGCGCAGCCCGGCGGTCATGGTCGCCGTCCCGCACGGCGACGCGGTGCGGATGTACCCGCAGGTGGTCGGCCGCTACGAGCTCGGTGACGAGATGGGCAACGGCTACCTGCGGGCGGAGGTCTTCGTCTTCAAGTACGCGACCCACGGCGTGACGGACACGTCCGGGCACTTCTCGATCGGGCGCGTCCCCGTGGGCAAGGTGCGCGTGAGCGCGCGGCACCCGAAGTTCCCGGAGGGGCTCGCCTCGACAGAGGTGGAGATTGCGGAGGGCAAGGCGACGAAGATCGAGCTCACGATCGACGTCCCTGCGACGCGCGCGTCTGCATCGACGCGACAGAAGCCGCCCGTGGATCGCGCTGCGCCCCGGTGAACGTGGACGACGCGCGCGCGGCTCGCCCGATCGCCCCACGCTGGCGCCGGCGACGCGCGCGGCTCGGCCGATCGCTCCACGCTGGCGCTGGCGACGCGCGCGTCGCAGGGACATCGATCGCCCCACGCCGGCGTCCGCGGGCGCCCAGCTTGGGAGACGCGACCGGAACGACGCCCGCCCGAGGAGGCGGGCGGAGCGGCGCGCAAACGCCGCCCCGCTGCAGCCTTCAGGGCGCCGTGTACTCGCAGATATACCGAGAGGCGATGCTGCACTGGGCGTCGTTCCACAGCCCGTTGGCGTAGCGCCCGAGGTGCATGCACCGCTCGTTGGCGCCGCCGTTGGGCTCCCCGGAGCCCCAATTCGTGAAGGTGAAGGCCGAGCCGTCGCTCCAGAGCCAATCTCCCACCGTCCCGAGATCGTTGCCGCCGGTCCAGAAGAAGTGGTCGGGGCTCGTGCTCGAGGTGTTGTCCCCGCGGAGCGTGACGCACGTCGCCCAGACGGCGTCGTTCTCCTCTTGGGACTGGATGCTCGCGAGGCCCCAGCCCGTGCCTGCCGTCGCGCACGCGGCCGCGGCGTCGTCGCGGTTCATCGCGGTCGTGCCGCCGCAGAAGAGGTACAGGCCGCTGCCGGCCTGGCTCGCGGTGCAGTCGCCGGGGCAGACGTTGCCCTCGTCCACCGCGCCGTCGCAGTTGTTGTCCACGGCGTCACACACCTCGGTGGCGCCCGGGTTCGTCCCGGCGACCGCGTCGTCACAGTCGCCGTCCTGCGTGGCGGTGTAGGCGCCGCCCGGCCCGCACAGGTCCTGGCTGTCGCCGGTGACGCCGTAGGTGTCGCCGTCGTCGTCCCGGTAGTAGGTGGTCAGGGGGAGGTTCTCGTCGATGTCCCCGTTGCAGTCGTTGTCCACGCCGTCGCACACCTCGGCGGCTCCAGGGTTCGTCGTGGCGGTCGCGTCGTCACAGTCGCCGCCCTGCGTGGCGGTGTAGGCGCCGTCGGGCGCGCAGAGGTCTTGGGTGTCGCCGTCGACGCCGTAGCCGTCGCCGTCGTCGTCACGGTAGTAGGCGGTGAAGGCCCCCTCGTCGATGTCCCCGTTGCAGTCGTTGTCCACGCCGTCGCAGACCTCGGCAGCCCCGGGGTGCGTCGTGGCGGTCGCGTCGTCACAGTCGCCGCCCTGCGTGGCGGTGTAGGCGCCGTCGGGCGCGCAGAGGTCCTGGGTGTCACCGTCGACGCCGTAGCCGTCGCCGTCGTCGTCACGGTAGTACGTCGTGGTCGTCGGGCATCCGCCAGCGCCTGCGGCTCCGGAGTCTCCGCCCGCACCGGCATCGCCGCCAGCGCCCGAGGTCGACCCGCCCACGCCGCCGGTGCCAGCCTTGCCCGCCGCACCCGCCTGCCCAGCGGTGCCCGCCGCGCCAGCCTTACCAGCCGTGCCCGCCGCACCTGCCTGCCCGGCGGTGCCTGCTGCGCCAGCCTTACCAGCGGTGCCCGCCGCACCCGCCTGCCCGGCGGTGCCCGCCGCGCCGGCCTTGCCTGCTGCGCCCGCCGCGCCGGCCTT
>CAYNEK010000085.1:7541-22132 GCA_964396175.1 uncultured Polyangiaceae bacterium
GCCCGCTGCGCCAGCCGCGCCGGCCTTGCCCGCTGCGCCAGCCGCGCCGGCCTTGCCCGCTGCGCCAGCCGCGCCGGCCTTGGCTCCCGAACCCGCCGTGCCTGCGGCCCCCGCCTTGCCGGCGGTACCCGCCGTGCCGCCCTTCCCAGCCATGCTTCCGCCGCTGCCTGCGACCCCGCCGGCTGCAGGAGAGGTTCCTGTGTCGCCTTCTCCGCCGCCGCAGGCGACCGCGAGAGGGACGAGACAGAGCGCGAGGGTGGGGAGGACAGATCGGTCTAGCATGACCACCCAATATCGCGGTTCTCGATGGAACTCAAGGACCGCCGGGCGACGTCGGGGGGTGGTCGATCACCCGCCGCCTGGCCGCCGCCCGCGCTCTTTGGCGCGCGGGCCGAGCGACGTCGGGCGGTGTGGTCACCGCTCCGTCCAGGCGACGCACGCTTCGGCCCGTGGCGCTCCCTCGACGTTGCCGTCCAACCCCTTGCCACGCCCTCGCGTGCTCGAGGTGTCATCCTTCGTCTCCGGGGCTCGCTCGTCCGAGGCGTCCACGCGGCGACACCCGGACGCTCATGCCGGCGGGTCGTCGACGCTGGCCTGCCGCGCGGCGCGCAGACGACGGCGTCGCGCGGCGACGAACGCGGCGAGCCCCGCCGCACCCACCGCGCCGACCATGAGCCCTACCGGGACGCGTCGCGCCGGGTGCGCCTTCGCGCGGATCGGGCGCGCCCGGAGCGGGTACGCTAGCGCCGGCGCTGCGCTCGTCGCGACCTCGTCCCGCACGCCTTCGATGCCGCCCTCGAGCCGCGCGAGGTGCCGGTGCCCGTCGCCGAGCGGCCCGAAGAACGCCGGCAAGACGCCGAGCATCGACCCGGTGGGGCAGCCGAACGTGGCCTCGACGAGCACGCCGTCGCCCTCGACCGGCCGCGCGTCACCGAACCGCGGCGCGCATGGCGCTCCGTCGACGCGGACCACGAGCCGTCGAGGGAGCGCCCCGGCGAGGAGCTCCTTCCCCGAGAAGAGCTCGGTCGCCGACAGCTCGCCGTCTCCGTCCCCGTCCGCCTCCGGGAAGAGCTTGGCTGCGTCCCCGCGCTGCAGCACGAGCTCGACGGCGATCTCGTCGCCCTCCGCGGTGTACGCGCCGGTGGAGAGCCCGGGCGTGTGCGCGTGGGCCCGTCCGGCGGACGCGAGCGCCGCGAGGACCGCGAGGACAGACCAATTCGCTCCGAGCCGGCGCAAGGTTTGGTAAGTTTGCGTCCCTCGACGCTGACCATGCAACCGCCAGCCCACTTGCCGCGGCAAAAACCCGCAGATCCCCTGCTCGGTAAGGTCATCGCAGGGCGGTATCGTCTCGAGACGCGCCTCGGCGAGGGGGGCATGGGCGTCGTGTACCGCGCGCGCCACGTGCTCATCGATCGTGTCGTCGCCGTGAAGCTCATTCGTCCCGATCTCAAGAGCGAGACGCACCTGCGGGCCTGGATGGTGCGCGAGGCGCGGGCCGCGAACCGGGTCGATCACGCGCACATCGTGGACATCCACGACATCGGCGAGACGGACGAGGGCGATCTCTACCTCGTCATGGAATACATCATCGGCATCCCGCTCTCGTCGGAGCTGGCGAAGGGCGCGATGCCGCTCGCGCGCGCGGTCGACGTGCTCGAGCAGATGTGCGCCGCCCTCGCGCGCGCCCACGATCTCGGCGTCGTCCACCGCGATCTGAAGAGCGACAACATCCACCTCACCATCAAGGGAGGACGCAAGGACTACGTCAAGATCCTCGATTTTGGTCTCGCGGCGCTCGCGAGGGATGCCCGCCTCGCGCCGAAGGGCGCCGTCTTCGGCACGCCCGAGTACATGTCGCCCGAGCAGGCGCGCGGCGAGGATGTCGGGGCGCAGAGCGATCTCTACGCGCTCGGCGTGCTCTTCTACGAGATGCTCGCGGGGCAGCTGCCCTTCCGCGCGAGCGAGCGCGAGACGCTGCTCGAGTTGCAGCGCTCGGGCGCCGTCGTGAAGCCCTCGAGCCTGCGCCCCGACGTGAACCCCACGGCCGAGGCGATCTGCGTCCGCCTGCTCGAGAAGGACATCCACAAGCGCTACCACGACGCGCACCACCTGCTCGAGGAGCTGAAGGCGCTGCAGCGGAGCCTGCCGTCGCAGGCGTGGGACGTCGCGAGCCCCGAGGTGCAGGCGCCCCTGCCGCCGCCGCCGCCCGAGGGTGACGGCGTCGTCGAGTGGGCGAGCCGCGCGTCGCTCTTCGCGAGGATGGTGGCGCGCGCCTACCCGAACGGCAACGCCCCGCCCGACGTAGGGCAGGGCACGGCCGAGGTGTGGGATCTCGTCGCCCGGGCGAACAAGCTCGAGGGTGAGGTCGCGAGCCACACGCGCAAGCTGGAGCAGCTCGAGCGCCGGGGCCGCGGGCTTCGGGCGGAGATCGGCCGCAAGGTCGAAGAGCTCGCCGGAGAGGAGTCACGCGTCGTGCGCGAGGTGACGACCCACCAAGAAGAGCTCGCGCTCCTCGCCGGCGAGCAGCAGGTGCTGGAGGGCAAGGCGCGCGACGCGCAGGCGCAGGCAGACGCAGAGGAACGCGCTGGGCGCGGCACGAGGCAGCTCTTCGAGCGCTCCGGCGCGTCGGCGGCGCTCGTCGTCGCGAAGCGCGAACAGGGCGCGCGCGTGGACGCGAAGCGGTCCGCGAAGGAGACGATGGCGCGGGATCTTCGCCGGCAGATCGAGCAGCTCCGGGGGCAGCTCGCCCGCTACGCCGAGGCGCTCGAGGAGGATCTCGCGACGCGTCGCGAGAAGGTGGCGCAGCGGACGCGCGAGGCGCTCGGGCTCGAGAAGCGCTTCGTGGAGGTGACCCACGCGCTCCTCACGCACCTGCGCAGCAAGAGCGACAGCCGCGAGATCTTGGGCGAGCTGATGCGGACCCTGATCGCACCTCCCGGGCCGTCCAAGCCGGGCGGCGAGAGCGCGACGCCCGGGCCGAGGGGCTGAGAGCCCCACACAACACGCGGTCCGGTGTCCCGAGGACGCACGCCGCCCCGATCCGCGCCATCAGCGCCGTCGAGGCGTAACCCAGGACCCCAGGGCGGTGGCGAGCCACCCGGCTGCAGCGGGCCGCCGTAAGCTTGGGGGGCTTGCGGAGCCTGGGGTGCGCCGTAGGCCTGTGGAGCCTGGGGTGCGCCGTAGGCCTGGGGAGCCGGGGGCGCGCCGTAGGCTTGTGGAGCCTGGGGTGCGCCGTAGGCCTGTGGAGCCTGGGGTGCGCCGTAGGCCTGCGGGGCTTGGGGCGCAGCGAAGGCCGGCTGGGCGGGCGGTCCACCGGAGGCGCCCCCAGGAGCGGTCCCAGCGGCCGCGCCGCTCTTCGCGCCCTTGAGGCCGAAGAACCCGGCTCCCCCTGCGCCTGCGAGCAGGCCGAAGCCGAGGACGAGCCCAATCGTCCCCTTGATGCGGTAGTTGGTCTGGAGCTTCGCGGCGACGATCCGCCCCAGCGAGCCGTAGCCGGAGAATCGATCGCTCACGCCGAACGACTGGATCCAGTTGTAGAGCCCGTACAAGCTGAGCACGAGCCCGAGGAACGCGAGGCCGCCTGCGGCGGCGAGGAGGACGATGTTCAGAGGCTTCTTCTCGGCCATGCGACCCGTCATCCTACACGACCGGCCTTGTCTTCAGCAGAAAATCGGCTACACCGCACCGCCATGACCACCGAGACACGCGAGTCGCTCGCTGATCTCTCGCGGCGCGTGGACGCGCTAAGGGGGTATCTTTGACCTCCCTCGGCTCGAACGTCACCTCGAAGAGCTGAACGCAGACGCCTCCGATCCGGATCTGTGGACCGATCCGGCGAAGGCGCAGAAGGTCCTCAAGAAGCGCGGAGAGGTCGAGGAGAAGATCTCGAGCTTCCGCTCGCTCGCGAAGGACGTGAAGGACGCGGAGGAGCTCTTCGAGCTCGCGACGATGGAGGGCGACCCGGATCTCACCGGGGAGGTCGGCGCCCAGGTGCCGGTGCTCGAGGCGCGGCTCCGCAAGGCAGAGCTGCGGCGCATGCTGAGCGGCCCGGTCGATCACACGAGCGCCATCGTGCAGATCCACGCGGGTGCGGGCGGCCAGGACTCGAAGGGCTGGGCCTTCAACCTCGTGCGCATGTACACGCGCTGGGCCGAGGCGCGCGGCTACAAGGTCGAGCTCGTCGACGTGAAGCCGAGCGAGGATCATGGCCACGAGTGCCTCGACGACGCCACCCTGCGCGTCGACGGCTCCAACGCGTACGGCTTCCTGCGGAGCGAGATCGGCGTGCACCGCTTCGTGCGCATCTCGCCGTACGACTCGGAGGGGCGGCGGCAGACGGCCTTCGTGTCCGTCGACGTGACGCCCGACGTCGAGGACGAGATCCAGGTGGAGGTCAGGCCCGAGGACTACGAGATCACGACGATGCGCGCCGGCGGCAAGGGCGGGCAGAACGTGAACAAGGTCGAGACGGCCGTCCGGCTCTTCCACAAGCCGACCGGGATCATGATCGTGTGCCGCGCCGAGCGCAGCCAGCACCAGAACCGCGCGATGGCGATGAAGATGCTGAAGGCGAAGCTCTACGCCATCGAGGAGAAGAAGCGCGAGGACGCGGCCAACGCGATGAACGCGGCCAAGACCGACATCGCCTGGGGCAACCAGATCCGCTCGTACGTGATGATGCCCTACCGGCTCGTGAAGGATCTCCGCACGCGCCACCAGACGAGCGACGTGCAGTCGGTGCTCGACGGCGAGCTCGATCCCTTCATCGAGGCGTACCTGCTCGCGAGCGCGGGCGGCACGCTGAAGAAGGGCGGCGAGCTCGAGGATCTCGACTGATCCTCGCGCAGGACGCTCGGCCACATCGTCTCGCGGAGAGCTGGGCGCGCGCGCGCGACGATCTCGGTCGTGGCGGCGGCCGCGTCGCGAGCGGGCCGCGGGGCTTGACCTCGAGGCAATTCGTGGTTTCCCTCCCCCGGAAGGAAAAGGAAGACGATCATGGCGAGCAAGAACGTGAGCGAGGTCCACGAGGCGAACTGGGACTCCGAGGTGCTGAAGGCGAGCGGCCCCGTGCTGGTCGACTTCACCGCGACCTGGTGCGGCCCCTGCAAGATGCTGGCTCCCATCCTCGACAAGGTGGCGGACGAGAAGGCGGGCAAGATCAAGGTGGTGAAGCTCGACATCGATCGCTCGCCACGGATCGCCTCGCAGTACGGCATCCGGGGCGTCCCCACGGTGATGGTCTTCCGGGACGGCCAGCGCGCCGGCCAGCACGTCGGCCTCATGAACTACGACGCCCTCGTGAAGTTCACCGGCGTGTGAGGGCCACTCCGGCCTCGTGACGATCCCGCTCTGACCGGCCTCCCCGGGGACGCGGAGGGGGTATGGGTTGGGTGGTGTCTTCGCCATGCCGCGCTCGGTGGCGCGACACTCCTTGGCCCCGCCGCTCGACGCAGGATCGAGCGGCTCGTGCGCTCCCCCGTGCCGCTCTCCTTCGCGTCACCTCCCGGCAGCGGCCTCGAGGAGCCTCCTCGCTTCGTCCTTGCGGTAGCCGCCGAAGCGTCCCTCCGCGAAGGGCGCGAGCGCGGAGAGTCCCTCCTCGCGTCGACCCGCCCGGAGCAACGCCAGCGCCCGGTTGAAGCGAGCCTCGACCACGAAGCGTCCCTTCGGCGCCGCGGCCAGGTATCTGTCCCATGCTGCCACCGCTGCCTGCGGCGAGCCGCCGTGGAAGTGTAGGTCGTGGGCCTCACGGTACAGCTCGTCTGTCGGATCGGGAGGCGGGGCGCTCGTGACCGGGGCTGGGCGTCGTACGCGGCGCGTGTCGTCGAGCTGAGCGGCGCCCCCGGCCGACACGCCCTTCGACACAGGCCCTCCCGCCGATGCGACGTGGGGCGGCGTCGGCGCCGGATCGGGCGACGGGGGCGGCGTCGCGTCTGCGCGTCCACCTCCGTCGCTCTGCTCCGAACCCATGGGCAGCGGGGACGCGTCCTCCGCCCGCGGAGCCGTCATCGTCGGACCTGGCAGGTTGCGCGCCGACGCTTCCGCCGACGGCACGGCCTCGCTCCTCACCGTCGGTTCCAGGACGTTGCCCGGTGACGCGAGCTGCCGCCCCGCGCCGGCCAGCGCGCCGCCTGCGGCGAGCGCGGCCACGAGGGGAAGCAGCCACGCGGGCGCTGCTCTCTTGGAGGCCGGGACCGCCACCTTCGACCGCGCGGCCTCGAGGAGCGCGCGCTTGGTCGCGTCCGCGCCCTCGTGCGACACGGGCTGCTCTCGGAGCGCGCGCGTCGCGAGCTCCAAAGGATCGTGGCTCATCGCTCCACCCGGGTCAGCAGCTCCCGAAGTCGCCTCTTCGCGTGGAAGAGCCGCGTGCGCACCGTGGCCTCCGGGATGCCCAGGATCCCCGCGACCTCGCTCCCCCCTCGCCCCTCGACCTCGAGCAGCACGAAGGTCAGCCGGTGCTCGTGGCTCAAGGCGTCGAGCGCGTGGGCCAGCTGCCGCGCGACCTCGTCACGCTCGAGGCGCTCGTGCGGTCCTTCGGCCTTGGGGACGTGGTCACGTCCTGCCCGCTCTGCAAGCGCCCGCCGGCGGGTGGCCGCGCGGACGTGGTTCTTGGCGAGGTTCGCGGCCATGGCCACCAAGAAGGAGCGCAGCGGGGCTTCGCGGCGGAAGCGACCGATCGACGCGGGGAGCGCGAGGAAGGTCTCCTGCACCACGTCCTCTGCCGTCGTCGCGTCCCCGAGGTACCGTACCGCGAAGGTCCGCACCCCGCGGTGGTGCAGATCGTACAGCTCGCCGAGAGCGTCCGTGTCGCCGCCCAAGAGCCGCGCGACCAGGTCGTCTTCTCCCGTGGCTGCGGGCCCCGCGAGCGCGGGGTGCCGGGGCGCCGAGTTCGACGAACCGTCCATTGTGAAGCGCCGTAGCGCCGAGATCATCGCGGTGATACTTCTCGTCACCGCCGGGGAGCCGATCGTTCAAGGCACCTGTCGATTGCGTCGACGGCCCGCCGGCGATCGAAGTCCCCGGCCCTCCCAGTGAACACGCCGCCGGGCGGCGGTGACCACGGGGCGAACCTATGCGCCCCTCGGCCCTCCCCTCCCCTCCGCGCCGTCCGCCGTCAGGCCTGACGTCGCGGCGCGCCCCTCGCGAGGCGCCCCCGCCCGCCTCGCCGCCCGTTGTCGCGTCGCCGGAGGCCGCGTACCCAGACAGACGCGCCGGCCGCTCCGTCGTCGCCTGCGACGGGCGCGGCGGACCACCGTGGTCTCTTGAGCGCGTGGTGGTCCGATGAGGCGCATCCTCCCCCTCTTGCTCTGCGTGTCGCTGGCCTCGGTTGCCGTCGCGAAGACACCGGAGCGGATCTCCGTCACCGTCACGGGACCCTCGGCGACCCGTGACCTGGAGGACGCGATCGGGAAGGAGCTCCCCGGATCGCGGATCGATCCCGCCGCCCCGGCACGCGTCATCGTCGCGGTGGCCGACGACACGGCTCGCGTCGCCTACACAGACTCGGACGGCAAGCTGCTGGAGCGAACCATTCGTCTCCCGGCCGATCCCGCGGGCGCCCGCGCGGCGATCGTCCACCTCGTGGGGAACCTGGTGCGCGACCAGGCCGGGGACATGGAGGCGAGCCTGCGCCCCAAGCGGGAGGACCCGACGCCCGCCACGCACGAGCCACCCGTCGCGCCGCCGGCCCCTTCCGCCCTCGCGCCGAGCTCCCCTTCCGCCCCAGGCGCCGAGGCGCCGCCGGTGGCGGCGTGCGAGGCCGGACGCTTCAGCTGGGTCGCGGGCGAGCTCTGGCCGGGCGTCTCGGCACCTCGAAATGCGCAAGGGGAAGACGCCGCTCGGGGCCTGACCCTGGGCCTCGTCTCGGGCCATCGCGGGCACATCCGGGGCGCAGAAGTGACCCTTCTCGGCGGCGTTGGTCTCCGGTCTGTCTGCGGAGTCCAATGGGGAGGGATCTTCGCCATCGGGAGCGGCCCCATCGTAGGGTATCAGGCGGCCGGCGTGTACGCCTCCGCCGGCGACCTGCGCGGGCTTCAGATGGCCCCCGTCGCCGTCGCACAGGGCGCGCGCGGCCTCCAGGCTGGCGTCGTCACGTGGGTTCGCGGCGAGGCCATGGGTGTGCAGATGGGTGTCGTCACCCACGCCGACCGCGCCGCGGGCGTGACCGCGGGCGTCGTGAACCTCGGGCGAGAGCACGCGGGCGCCCAGATCGGTGCGCTGAACGTCGTCCGCAAGGCGACCTTCCAGCTCGGCGTGGTCAACGTGGCCGAGGAGAGCGACGTGCCCCTGGGCCTGGTCAACGTCATCCGGAAGGGCAGGCTCACGCTAGACGCCTTCGCTCTCGACTATCCTGGCGCCGCCGTCGGCGTCACGCACGGCGGGAAGTATGCGCACGCCGTGTACGCCGTCGGCGCGCGTCGGGCGCCGGGCGGCGAGTCACGTGCGGTCCTCATAGCCGGAATGGGGGGCCATCTGCCCATCGGTCGGACGTTCCTCGACCTCGATGCCCTCCTGCACTTCCTGCCGGGCCCCTCCTTCGAGCACAACGCCGAGGCCTATCAGCTCCGCATCCTCTTCGGCGGCGAGGTAAGATCAGGGCTCGCCCTCTTCGGGGGACCGACGGGCACCCTCTCGCACGCGGTCGCGGCAGCCGACGAGCGCTTCGGGGGGTTGGGCGGCACGACGAGGCTCGGCGCGGCGGGCGGGCACGTCTTTCGCGCCTGGCCGGGCGCCACGCTCGGGATGCGCTGGGGCAAGCTCTGACGGGGACAGGGCCGGACGCGGCGAAGGGAGCGCGACCCGGCCCTCAGAGACCCGGATTGGTCTCCGCCCTCGTGAAGTTCACCGGCGTGTGAGGGCCACTCCGGCCTCGTGACAGTCGTCCACGGAGCGGACTCTCGGCAAGGCGCGCCGGGATGTCGGCTCGACAGGGCCGCGCGCTCGCTCGACCGGGAGCGATCACGAGCCGCGCGTCCGCCGGACGAGCGGCTCAACCGCGCGCGCGCGCGATGGTTCGCAGGATGGCGTCACCGTATCGCTCCTGGAGCCGCGGGCCAATGCCCTCCACCGCGCCGAGCTCGTCGAAGGTCGAGGGGCGCTCGCGCGCGAGCCCGGCGAGCGTTTTGTCCGAGAAGATGCGGAAGGCGGGCACCTTCTGGCGCTTCGCCTCCTCGAGCCGGAGCTTCTTCAGCGCCGTCACCAGCGGGTCGTCGTCAGCCGGTCGCGAACGCGCGGGCCTCTTCGGGACGACGTGCTTCGTGTGAGGGCTCGGCCCCTTCTTCCCGCGCGGCCTCTTCGCGCCCGGGCGCCGCACGAGCCGCACGCGCGGGACCGCGTCGCCCGAGCCGTCGAGGAGGTGCACGCGCGTGAAGGCGATCTCGCGACCGTCCCTCTCCCAGGAGTCCTCCTCGAGCTTCACGAGCCCCGCCGCCGCCATCCCCGCGAGCAGGTGCTCGAACGACCGCCGATCGAGCTCGTCGCGAGGGAACGCCTCCTTGTGCAGCCGCCCCGCGCTCGTCCCGCTGAGCTCGCGGAGCGTGGCCAAGATGGCGCGGACCTGGGCGGACTCTTCCTCGGTCGCCTCGCCGAGCGCTCGGGCGATCGCCTCTTCGGGCGCACACTCTTGGCACACGCCGCACGGGCGCTGGTCGTCCGGATCGCCGAAGTGCCGGAGGAGGCTCAGCATCTTGCACGAGCCTGATTGGGCGTAGCGGAGGACCTGCTCGATGGCGGTCAGGCGATGGGTCCGCACCGCGACGTATGGGGCCTCCCACGCATCCTCCCCCCGACACACGCGGTCGTCCTCGTCGAGGACGGCGCCCCCGTGGATCCACAGCTTCGACAGCGCGCGATCCCAGGCGTCCTCGTCGTCGAGCCCCGCGACGCGCGCCTCGTCGCGGACGTCACCCCGGAGCCGCGGCGCGCGCGGAAGAGCCTCGTAGAGCGCCCGCATCGTCTCCTTGGACGGGTAGTCTCGATCGAGGAAGAACTCGTGCGTCTTCTTGTCGACGAAACCATAGAGGAGGATCGCCCGGGACGGCTCCCCATCGCGCCCGGCGCGCCCGATCTCCTGATAGTAGCCCTCGAGGCTCCCGGGCAAGGCCGTATGGACGACGGTCCGGACGTCGGCCTTGTCGATCCCCATCCCGAAGGCGACGGTCGCGACGATGACGTCGAGCTTCCCGGTCAAGAAGCGGGACTGGATGTCGTCCCGCGCGTCGGGCCGCATCCCGGCGTGGTACGCCGCGACGCGGAGCCCCTTCGAGAGTGACTTGGCGCACGACTCCGCCTCCTTGCGCGTCGGCGCGTAGACGATGGCGGGCCGCCGCGCCCCGTCGGAGAGGAGCTCCTTGGCCTTGTCGGCGCGGAGCGAAGGGAGCGTCTCGACGACCTCGATCGCGATGTTCTCGCGGCGGAAGCCGTGGATGAGGCGCACGGGCTCGGGCATGCCGAGGAGCGCGGTGATGTCCGATTGGACGCGCGGCGTCGCGGTCGCGGTGAGGGCGAGGATGGGCGCGGGCCGGAGCGCCGGGAGGCGCTGGCCGAGCATGCGGTACTCGGGGCGGAAGTCGTGGCCCCATTGAGAGATACAGTGGGCCTCGTCGATGGCGATGAGCCGTGGCGGGTATGCCGTGAGCGCCTCCAAGAAGTGTCGGACCGCGAGGCGCTCGGGGGCGACGAAGAGGAACTCGAGCGCTCCCCGTCGCCACGCTGCCATGGTGTCCCGCACCTCCCCCTTGTCCCGACCCTGGTGGATGCGGGCGGCGCGGAAGCCCTGGGCGCCAAGCTTCTTCACCTGGTCTTCCATGAGGGCGATGAGGGGGGAGACGACGAGCGTGGAGCCGCCACGGACAATCCCCGGGAGCTGGTAGCAGAGCGACTTGCCGGCGCCCGTGGGCATCACGAGGAGCACGTCGCGCCCCTCGGCGGCTCGCAAGCACGCCTCCTCCTGATGGGGACGAAACCGAGAGAACCCAAACCGCTCTGCGAGCACCGCCCGCAAGAGCTCCGGCGTCACCCCCCCATCACGCGCCGCGCGCCCAGACACCCCATCAGGAGCCGATTCTTTTGCGTACGAAACATCGGCTGCCGCCGCGCTCTCGGCGCCTGGACCGTCGGAAGACGCGCCCCGCCCCCGCTCCGCGCCGCCGCGCGCCGCGCGCCCCCCCGACGCCTGCCCGGGCGATTCTTTCGTGTACGAAACATCGGCCGCGGTCCGAGAGCCCGCCTTCCGAAAGGACGCCTCCCCCGAAGACGCTCCTCCCGGACGCGTCGCCCCATAGGACGTCGCACCCGAATGCCCCTGGTCGTCCTCTTCACCATCTTGCGCATCGAGCATCGCGGGGGGCTCTCCGAGCGGCGCGTCGTCCCAATCGTCGTCAGGCGCTCCATCCCCTGCGACCGCTCCTGCCGAATCAGGGTCTCGAAGGCGACCCCCGATCTCAGGGCTTCGAGGGTGGCCCACGGCTGCCCCCGCCGGGGGCGTGCGGGGCGACATGCCCGCGGGATCGGAGCCGCGCACTGCGCCCACCACCTCATGGACCCAGGCCTCCACCCGCGCCAAGAAGTCGTCGAGCCTCGCCTCGCCCCGCTGCATCCTCCGCAGCTCCGCCTCCCACTCGCCCGTCATCGCCGGGCTCTTCACGTGCGGATGCACCCGCTCGATGAGCCGCAGCCCCTTGTCCGTCGGTACGAGCGACTTCCCCTCGCGCACGAGGTACGCCCGCCCGAGCAGCGTCTCCAGGATCGACGCCCGCGTCGCCGGCGTGCCGAGCCCCCGCTCTCGCATCGCGTCCGACAGCTCTTTGTCGTCCAGCGCTCGCCCCGCCGACTCCATCGCCGTGAGCAGCGTCGCCTCGGTGAACCGTCGCGGCGGCTCGGTCTCTTTGCGGAGCGCCTTCGCCTCCTCCGTCTCGGCCACGTCGCCCCGCACCACGTTGGGCAAGTCGACGTCGGCGTCGGGCTTGCCGACGTCGAGCGCCTTCCACCCCCGATCGACGAGCGCCGTGCCCTGGCTGACGAACCGATCACGTCCCGCCTCCGTCGCGACCACGGTGAGGATCGTGCTCGCCGAGACGACGTGATCCCCACAGTACGCCATGAGCAGGCGCCGACACACGAGATCGTAGAGCTTCTGCTCGGCGTCGCCGAGGCGCTTGCCCTGGGGGGACACCTGCGTCGGGATGAGCGCGTGGTGGTCGGTCACCTTGCTGTCGTCCACATGGCGGCGACCGAGCGCGCGCTGACCTGTGCCCTCGGGGACGAGCCCCGCGTACGCAGGCGCGATCACCTCGACGATGGCGCCGAGCCCCGCCGCGACGGCCTCAGAGAGGTGGCGCGAGTCGGTGCGCGGGTACGACAGGAGCTTGTGCTGCTCGTAGAGCCGCTGTGCTGCCTCGAGGGTCCGCTGCGCGGAGAGCCCATACAATCGATTGGCGTGGCGCTGGAGCTCGGTGAGATCGTAGAGGAGCGGCGGCGGCGTCCTGCGGTCCTCGCGAGAGACGCGCGCGACCTCGGCGGGCCGCCCCTCCACGCGCAGGGCGATCGCCTCGGCGAGCGCGCCGTCGCCGGGGAGGCGCTTCTGCGCGGGCTTCACCGGATCGGAGTCCTTGCCCTCGAAGTATCGGCCGCGCCACGACGCGGCGCCTCGGACGAAGGTGGCCTCGACCTCGAAGTAGGGCTCGGGGACAAAGGCGCGGAGCGCCAGCTCGCGCTCGACGACCATCGCGAGGGTCGGGGTCTGGACGCGGCCGACGGAGAGCTCGTCGTCGTCGCGGAGCGAATAGGCGCGCGAGAGGTTCATCCCGACGAGCCAATCGGCGCGGCTCCGGCCGCGAGCGGCGTCGGCGAGAGGATCGAGCTCGCGGCCGTCCCGGAGCTTCGACAGGCCGTCGCGGATGGCGGCGGGCGTGAGCGACGAGATCCAGAGGCGCTTCCAGGGCTTGTGAGAGCCAGACTTCTCGTAGATGTAGCGGAAGATGAGCTCGCCCTCGCGACCGGCGTCGGTGGCGCAGATGACGCGGGCGATCTTGGGGCTCGTGAGGATGCGCTGGACGACGGCGTACTGTGCCTCGGTGGCGGGGACGACGATGAGCGGCCAGGCGGCGGGCAACATGGGGAGCGTGTCCATGCGCCAGCGTCGCCACGACGGATCGATCTGGTGGGGCTCGGCGAGCGTGACGAGGTGGCCGACGGCCCACGTGACGACGTAGCCCGCGCCGTGGAGGTAGCCGTCTCCGCGGCGGGAGGCGCCGAGGATCGCGGCGATGTCGCGCGCGACAGAGGGCTTCTCGGTGACGATGGCGACGGCGTCGGTGGACAAGGCGGCGCGATCGGATAGCGGCGGAAGGCGCCCGAAGGAAGCGCGACGTCGAGGTGTCGCAGGAGGGGCGAGGGGGGCGTCCATGGCACGCGTCGGTGACGGCGATGCGAGCCGCGTGCCGCGCCGCGAGGGTGCGACGAGCCGGGGGAGCGAGGCGTGGCGACGCCATGGCGAGGCGTGGCGCCCCGGCGTCGTCGTCACCACGGCGGGTCGGCGTCCTCCGCCGCGGCGCCCGTGGCCGAATCGCGCGGCAGGAGCGCGTGGCGCCCCGGCGTCGTCGTCACCACGGCGGGTCGGCGTCCTCCGCCGCGGCGCCCGTGGCCGAATCGCGCGGCAGGAGCGAAGTGCCTGTTGTGTGAGGCGCCCCGTGTCTCCCGCCTCACCGCTCCGGCCCGCCGACGTGCGGGGTGTGGCTCTAGATCCGAGAGATCCCCTGGTCTGTTTCTTCCAAGCCGAGAAATTCCATCGCTTGTTCCCATGTAGGGAATTTCGACCCGGGTAGTGGGGTTTCAGCGACACGATCACGACGACCTCGCCGTCTCTGCCCGCCCCGACGTCCACGAGCCGCCGCCGGCGTGCCGCGCCTCGTGTGTCTCCGGATCGCGCCCACGACTTCGTCGCGGAGCTGTTTGGAGAGGACGTTCAGCCGTCGCCGTCGAGCCCCGAGAGCGGCACGACCTGGCCCGCTACATCGCCGACCGGCTCGTGACCCTCCGGTAGCGCCCTCGGGCGTCAGGCAACCGCGGCGGCCTCCCGCCTGGCGGCTGTCCGGCGTTTCCGAGCGGTAGGCGGTTGACAAGCGCACCCGGGCTTACCGTACCATGCCGGCTCGGATCGACGACCCGCTCGGGACCGGATCCTGAAAGGCTAGACCACGCCCATGAAAAGGACAGCACTTCCCATCGTCGTTGCCCTCGTGTGCGTCGCGTGCAGCAGGAAGGCATGACCGTCAAGTTTGGCGCAACCACCCAAAAGTTCGGGCACCTCGAATGCCAGACATGACCATCGATGATCCCATGCGACGGTATGTGATCCTGTGTGATCCCATGTGACACCGCGCGATTCTCGACGATCCTGTTCGTCAGCTGTGAGAGTGTCGCGTCGTGACAGGCGAACAACGGAGAGATCGGATGGCCCGAGTCTTCGCGCCGGAGGACATTTGGGGACTCGCTCGCGAATACGGCGTCGTCGAGCGCCAGCGCCAATTGGGCATCGTGTCGGGTGGATATCCAACCTGGCGGGGGTGTCAAGCCGCGAGCACCGGAGCCGAGTA
>CAYNEK010000086.1:0-21569 GCA_964396175.1 uncultured Polyangiaceae bacterium
GCGCGACCCCGACACGACCTCCGCGACGGCACAGCGCGACCCCGACACGACCTCCACGACGGCACAGCGCGACCCCGACACGACCTCCGCGACGGCACAGCGCGACCCCGACACGACCTCCGCGACGGCACAGCGCGACCCCGACACGACCTCCACGACGGCACAGCGCGACCCCGACACGACCTCCGCGACGGCACAGCGCGACCCCGACACGACCTCCGCGACGTCGAGCGCCCCTTCCCCTCACTCTGGGGGCGCACGCACCGTGGAGCCGCCTGGAGACGGCGGGACCTCGGTCGATCCCCGCGACGAGGATCCCTGATGCGTCGCGCCGCCACGCGCGCCCTCCTCGGCGCGATCCTGCTCACGCTCGTCGCAGCGCCCCCGCTCGCCCTCGCCGCACCCCCCGACGACGCGGAGCTGCCTCCCGGGCACCCGCCGCGCGGCGAAGGCAGCCACATGGAGCTCCCCAAGAAGAACACCGTCGAGCCGGATCCCTCCCTCCCGCGCGGCACCCTCGCCGTCGACGTCCGATCCCCCGACGGCGCCCCCGTCGCCCACCAAGAGATCGTCCTCGGTGTCGTCCGGAACACCGTCGCCGAGGGCGAGTCGCGCCGCCGCCTGACAGCCACGACCGACTCCGCCGGCACAGCCACCTTCGGAGGACTCGAGGCAGACAGCGCCTTCGCGTACCGCGTCTCGACGATGGCCGAGGGCGCCCAGCTCGCGGCCGCGCCGTTCAACCTCCCCGACGCCGCGGGCATGCGCGTCACGCTCTACGTCTACCCCGTCGTGCGCGACATCGATCAGGCCGGGATCGCCGTCCAGGCAGGCCTCTTCCTCGAGCTCCGCGACGATCTCATCGTCGTCGAGCAGGCCTACCGCATCTTCAACCTGGGCAAGCGCACCTGGCTCTCGCAGGGCACGCCCATCACCTTGCCCGCGGGGCACAAAGCCTTCAACGCGCCGCGTGGCATGAGCGATCTCATCTGGGACGCGACGAAGGACGGCGCCAAGCTGACGGGCACGGTCGCGCCTGGATCGTACGAGACCTCGTTCCGCTTCCACCTGCCGACGCCGGACGATCCGAGCGCGACGATCGATCTCGGCGTCTTGCCGCACGTGCAGGCCTTCCGCGTGATGAGCTCCGCGCCACGCGGCATGACGCTCGAGGTCGACGGCTTTCCGCCCGCCGTCGTGACGGACAACGGCGAGGGGCAGCGCGTCCTCTTCACCGAGCGCACGATGGACCACCTCGATCGCGGCTTCCTCCGGCTCCGCATCCGGCTCGATGGGATCCCCGATCGGCAGCACAGGAGCGCGCGCAACGTCGCCGTCGCCGTCTCGCTCGCCATCCTCCTCGCGGGCCTCTACGCCGCCTGGACGCTGTCCCGGGCGCCGAGGCGCCGCGATCCCGAGGAGGATCGCCGCGCGCGCGACACGCTCCTCGACGCCCTCGTCGAGCTCGAGCGCGCGCACGCCGCAGGAGAGATCGGGCCGAAGACCCACGCCGCCGAGAAGCGCCGCCTCCTCGACGCCCTCGCGCACCTCGTCGCCGACGCGCGCCCTGTGGACAACCCCGTGGAGAGCCCGGGGTCACCCGCGGGACAGCCGTCGGACAGGACGCCCGCTGGGTGATCATCCCCAGGATACGCTCCGCCAGCTCCCGCGCCCATCCCCGACCAGCCAAGCAAAAATAGACGTGTTAATTCCAATAGTTACGTTGCTTTCCCCGATCTCCACAGGGCCCTCTACGACGACCTAGAATTGGATCGATTCTCTGATCCTTGGAGAGGGAGGATCGTGTCCAGCGCGACCGCGCGACGGGATGGGGACGGTGGTTCGAGCAATTCTCTGGTTCATGGACGCGAGAAGGAAGGGTAAGACCCTCGTCTCCTCGCGAGGCACGCCATGGATTGCACGGTCTCTCAAAAAGACATTCAAAAGCTGCTCACCCGCGCGCAGGCCGTCACGGACAAGCGGAGCACGCAGCCCTTGCTCCAGACGGTGCTCCTCGACGTGTCGGGCGATCGGTTGCTCGTGCGCGCGACGGATCTCGTCCTCGCCGTCGAGGGCCGCGTCCTCGCCGAGACGAAGCAGCCGGGCAGCATCGCCGTCCCCGCGCGCGAGCTGCTCGATCGCGTGAAGCTCATGCCCGATGGGCCCCTCCAGATGAAGGCGGACGGCTCGAACACGCTGCTCATCAAGGCGGTCGGCACGCCGCGCTGGTTCAAGCTCCCTGGCGTCCCGGGGGCGGATTTTCCGACCTTCCCGACCCCGCGCGCCGACGCGCCGCGCCTCTCGGTGCCCGCCGGCACCCTCGCGCTCCTCCTCGCGCGCACGAAGTTCAGCCTCTCGCCGGACGACTCGCGCCCCAACCTGAACAGCGCGCTCTTCGAGTGGAAGGACGGCGTCATCCGCGTCGTCACGACCGACGGGCACAGGCTCTCCAAGATCGAGATGAAGAGCGCGCTCGATGCGCCCCCGACGACGTTCCTCCTCCCGGCGAAGGCCGTCGGCGAGCTCGAGAAGCTCGCAGCCGACGCGGGCGCGGCGACCATCACCCTCATCCCCTCGGACCCGAACGCGTTCTTCCAGGTCGACGAGGCCACGCTCGGCGTGAAGCTCATCGACGCCGCGTTCCCCGCGTACGAGAAGGTCATCCCGAGCTCCTCGACGAAGATCGCGCGCATCCCGCGCGCCCAGCTCGACAGCGCGCTCCAGGCGGTGCGCCTCGCCGCGAGCGACAAGACCGGGGGCGTCAAGCTCTCGCTCACGCGGGGCTCGCTCCGCATCTCCGGCGAGAGCGTCGAGGCCGGCGAGGGCGAGGACGAGGTCCCGGTGGACTACGACGGCGCCGACATCACCATGGGCTTCAACGCCAAGTACTTCCACGACGTCCTCGCGGCGCTCCCGACCCTCGAGGAGGTGTCGTTCGGCCTCTCGGGAGAGCTCGATCCCGCGGTCATCCGCCCCGTCGACGACGTCGAGGGCTGCGACTACCTCGCGGTGATCATGCCGATGCGGATCTGACCGCCGACGTGGCCTCCCCGCTCGCGCTGGGCGCGCTCACGGCCACCTCGCTCCGCAACCTCTCGCGGATCTCGCTCACGCTCCGGCCCGGGAGCCGCGTCGTCGTCGTCTCGGGCGACAACGGCCAGGGGAAGACCGGGCTCCTCGAGGCGATCTACCTCGCCTCGACGTCGAAGAGCTTCCGCACGACGCGCATGGAAGAGCTCGTGAACCACGGCGCGACCGAGGCCTTCGTGCGCGCGACCTTCTCGGAGGCAGATCGCCCAGAGAGCTCGAGGGAGCAGCGGATCACCTTGCGTGGGGGGCGCCGCGAAGCGAAGATCGACGACAAGCGCCCGCCTTCGCTCGCCGCCTTCGCGATCCGCTCCCCCGTGGTGTGCTTCCACGCCGGGGAGCTCGAGCTGTCGCAGGGACCCGCGGCGTCCAGGAGGCTCTTGCTCGACCGGGTCGGGATGTTCGTCGATCCGTCGCTGCTCGACCACCTCGGGCGATACAAGGAGGCGCAGCGAGCCCGCCAGCGTGCGCTCGAGGATCGCGGCGTCCACACCCCCGACGTCCCGCCCTTCGAGGCGCTGATGGCCGAGCACGGGGCCGCCGTGACGCGCGTCCGCGCACGCGCCGTCGAGGCCCTGCGCGGGCCGGTGATCCGAGCGTTCGCGGAGATCGCGCAGCTCGGCATCCCGCTCGGGCTCGAGCACCGCGCCTCGTCCCCGCCGATCGCGGCGGACTACGCGGCCGAGCTCGCGGCGCGGCGTGAGCGGGACCGCGCCCGCGGCGTCGCGACGATGGGCCCCCACAGGGACGATCTCGCCCTCACGCTCGGAGGTCACCCGACACGTGAGGTCGCGTCCCAGGGCCAACACCGCGCCCTCACCCTCGCGCTGAAGCTCGCCGAGGTCGCCGCCGTCTCCGAGGCGCGCGGCGTGCAGCCGCTCCTCCTCCTCGACGACGTGTCGAGCGAGCTCGACGAGACCCGGACCGCGGCGCTCTTCTCGGCCATCCGCGGGCACCTGGGACAGGTGATCTTGACCACCACCCGCCCAGCCCTCATCCCGGCTCTGGAGGGACGAGTCGACCTCTCGGTGCAGGCTGGACAGGTGATTTTCTCTTTATTTTCGCAGCCTTCCCGCTTGCAGTCGGCCCGGCTCGACGGTACGGACTCGCGAGGCGCAGAGACCACGAATGGCGAACAATCTCCTGGTGATCAACTGCGACATCCGCGAGACGCGCGTCGCGCTGATCGAGAACGGCGTCATCGCCGAGCTTCACATCGAGCGGGCGAGCCAGGACCGGTGCCTCGGCAACGTCGTCTTCGGCAAGGTGACGCGCGTCCTCCCGGGGATGCAGGCGGCCTTCATCGACGTCGGGCTCGACAAGGCGGCCTTCCTGCACGTCGAGGATCTCATCCGGCCCAACGACTTCGACGCGTACCTCACCGGCAAAAAAAAGGGGGATCGCGGCGAGGACGAGCAGGTCCCCGGCGAGGACGCGGCGCCGCGTGCCTCGGCGGCTGCGTCGGCCGACGACGCCGTCGAGGGCGACGACGACGACGCGGGTGACGACGACGAGGACGACGAGGGCGACGGGGCCTCGGTCGCGGAGGGCCCTCGTGAGGCGCCGAAGGACGCCGAGGCGGGGAGCGTGAAGGCCGAGGCTCAGGCGACGGAGGGGCGCGCTGCGGGGGCGAAGAAGAAGCGCCGCCGTCGCCGGAGCACGGCGGCCGAGCCGACACGCGACGCGAAGAAGCGGCCGGGCGGCGACGGAACGCCCGGACGGATCGACAAGAACACGCCCATCAAGGACGTCGTGAAGGAGGGCGAGCAGGTCGTCGTCCAGATCTCGAAGGCGCCGATCGGCACGAAGGGCGCCCGCGTGACGAGCCACGTCTCGCTCCCGGGTCGCTACGTCGTCTACATGCCGACCCTCGACTACATCGGCGTCTCGAAGCGCATCGGCAACGAGAAGGAGCGCCGCCGCCTCCGCGAGGCCATCGAGACCATGAAGCCGCCCCACGGTGGGCTCATCGTCCGCACGCTCGCGGAGGGGCTCACCAAGAAGCAGCTGAAGGCAGACATCGGCTACCTCGTGCGGCTCTGGGGAGAGATCTCGGGCAAGCGTGAGGGCGCGAAGGCCCCGGCGGTGCTCTACGAAGAGCTCGACATCGTGCTCCGCGCGGCGCGCGATCTCTTCCATGACGACGTCGAGCGCATCGTCATCGACGACAAGGCCCAGTACGAGCGGCTCGTCCGGTTCGTCGAGATGTTCCTCCCCGAGCGGGTGAAGGACATCGAGTTCTACTCCGGCGAGGAGCCCATCTTCGACGAGTACGGCCTCGAGGACGAGATCACCCGCGCGCTGTCCCGCCGCGTCCCGCTGCCGTCGGGCGGGTACCTCATCATCGACGAGACCGAGGCCCTGACGGCGATCGACGTCAACACGGGCCGCTTCGTCGGCAAGGGCTCGAAGGACCACGAAGAGACCATCCTGAAGACGAACCTCGAGGCCGTCGACGAGATCGCCTACCAGCTCCGCTTCCGCAACCTCGGCGGGCTCATCGTGCTCGATCTCATCGACATGGAGCGCGCGGAGAACCGCGAGACCGTCCGCAAGCGCCTCGACGTGCTCCTCCAGAAGGACAAGGCCAAGACGTCGCTCAACCGCATCAGCGAGCTCGGGCTCATCGAGATGACGCGCAAGCGCACCCGGGAGAGCCTCGGCCGCGCCATCCACGAGAACTGCCCCTACTGCGACGGCACCGGGCACACCCTGTCGAAGGAGACGATCGTCTACGAGATCCTCCGCGCGCTCCGCCGCGAGCGATCGAGCCTCCCAGGGTACACCGTGCTCGTGAACGCCCACCCCGATGTCTGCGCTCACTTCAAGATGTACGAGCGCGAGGCGCTGAAGGAGGCGGAGCGGCGCTACATGAGGCGCATCGATCTCGTCCCGCAAAAAGGCTACCACATCGAGCAGTTCGATCTCGTCGGCAAGTAGGACACGGGCGCGACATGAGCGACACGAGCGACGCACGCAAGGACGGACGGATCACCATCAACAAGGAGTTCTCGTCCTTCGACGCCTTCCTCGAAGAGTACGTGACGAACATCTCGCCGACGGGGGTCTACGTCCGCTCCAAGAAGCCCCTGCCCATCGGCACGAAGGTGAACCTCCAGTTCACGGTCATCATGGAGGACATCGAGACCATCGAGGGCGTGGGTGAGGTCGTGCGCGTCGACGAGCAGGGGATGGGGCTCGTCTTCCGTGAGGTGAGCTCGTACTCGAGGGCGCTCATCGACCGGCTCTTCGTGCCCAAGCAGCCCGCGTGATCCATGCGGACCGCGGCCTTCCTCGTCATCGGCAACGAGCTCCTGTCGGGGAAGATCCAAGAAGCGAACACCGTCGAGCTCGCGCGGCTCCTCCGCCGCCTCGGCGTGCGCCTCGTCCAGGTGAGCGTCGTCCTCGACGACGTGGACACCATCGCGGCGGAGGTCCGCCGGATGTCCCGCGCGCACGAGCTCGTCTTCACGAGCGGCGGCGTCGGCCCGACCCACGACGACGTGACGATGGAAGGCGTCGCGAAGGCGTTTGGCGTGCCGGTGGTCTGCGACGAGGTCCTCGCGGCCATGCTGAGGGAGCACTACGGTGATCGGCTCACCGAGGGGCACCTCCGCATGGCGCTGGTCCCGGAGGGCGCGCGACGTGAGGCGACCGCCGAGGTGCGCTGGCCGCTCACGGTGATCGAGAACGTCCACGTCCTCCCTGGGATCCCCGAGGTGTTTCGCTTCAAGCTCAAGGTGGTCGAGGCGCTCGTCGGTCACGGAGACGCGATCCTGTCGCGGGCGGTCTACACGCAGATGGACGAGGGCCACCTGAAGCCGCTCCTCGACGCGATCGTCGCGGCGTACCCCGAGGTCGACGTCGGCTCGTACCCCGCGTGGAGCGATCCCACGCACAAGACCAAGCTCACCTTCGACGCGACCGACGCCGCTCGGATCGACGCCGCGGTGAGCGCCTTCGTCGCGAGCTTGCCCGAGGGCGAGCCGGCGGGGCTCGATCCACCCGTCACCTGACGCACCCCCGACGCCGCGCTCGCACGGAAATGAGCCTCGACCCGGGCTCCGTGGTACCGAGCGGCGCGTGCGTCGACTTGCCGTGTCCACGTGGCCTTGCGCCGCGGCTCTCGGCTTCCTCGCGCTCTCCACGGGCTGCGCGAGCGCGCCAGGCCGCCCCACGGTCGCCTCCATCCGCGTCACGGGGGCCAAGGCGGTCGCGGAGGCTGACGCCATGGAGAAGCTCGCGACCCGGTCGAACTCGACCTTCCTCGGCGTCCACATGTCGTACGAGACGTACGACGCCTTCGTCGTGGCGCGGGACGTGACGAGGCTCGAGCGATACTATCGCGCGCGAGGGTATCACGCGGCGCGCGTCGTCGCCGCCCACGTCGTCGGCCTCCCTGGCAGGACGGTCAAGGTCGAGTTCGTGATCGACGAGGGGCCGCCCACGGTCATCCGGGAGGATCCCAAGCTCGTCGGCCTCGAGGGGCTCTCGCGGAGCGCCGCCGTGGCCGTGACGAGAGCCATGCCCTTCCACCCCTGCCGACCGCCGAAGCGCCCGAGCGCGTGTGATCCCTTCGACGAGGACGAGTACGAGGAGGCGAAGCGCCGGATGCTGCGCGCCCTCACGGACAACGGCTACGCCCACGCGACCATCGAGGGGGGCTTCGCGGAGGCGGATCTCACCCCGGACGGCGGCAACGTGGTCGTCCTCGATCCGGTCCGCGATCTCGCGCGCATCGAGGCGATCGAGAAGGATGGGTCCGGACACGGGAGCGAGGACACCGCCGAGCCTGGCGGCGCGCGCCGGTTCGGCGTCCGGATCGACGTCGTGCGGCACACGGCCGAGGTGTACTTGCGGGTCAACCACGGGCCGCCCTGCGTCTTCGGCGACGTGCGCATCGAGGGGCTCGGCGATCTCCCCGAGGGGCAGGTCCGCGCGGCCCTCGGGATCCGCGCGGGGGACCCCTACTCGACCGAGACGCTCGAGAGCGGCAGGAGGGCGCTCGTCGAGCTGGGCGTGTTCTCATCGGTCGAGTTCGTCGCGCACGTCCCGAGCGGCTCGGACCCGATCGTCCCCGTCACCTTCAAGCTGACGCCGGCGCCGCTGAACACCCTCACGCTCGGCGGCGGCGCCACGGCCGACAGCGTCTCGAACAACATCCACCTCGTCGCGGGCTATGAGCACCGGAACTTCCTGGGCGGCCTCCGTCGCGCGAGCGTCCAGCTCCGGCCGGGCGTCGTCCTCTTCCCGACCAACCAGCAGAACGGCCTCCCGCCGACCAACGTGCTCTTCGGCGCGCGCGCGCGGTTCGAGCTTCGACAGCCGCAGCTCTTCGAGGCGCGCACCCGCGGGACGCTGCGCAACGAGCTCGCGGTCTACCCGCTCATCCTCCCTGCGCGCAGCGCGGCCGAGGTGCCCGAGGTGGTCGTCGGCTACTATGAGACGCGGCCGTCGATCGGCCTCGAGCGGTCCTTCTTCGACGGGAAGCTCGCGCTCTCGAGCTTCTACAATCTCCAGCTGAGCTACCCGATGTCGTACCTCGGTCCCTTCGACGACGGCTTGCGGCGCGTCATCGTCTCGTACCTGTCCTTCACGCAGGCGATGGATCTCCGCGACGATCCCGTGAAGCCACGCCGTGGCGTCTACGTGGCGAACGAGCTCCAGCTCGCCGGCGGGTGGATCGGGGGAGACGCGAGCGACGTCCGCGTACAACCGGACGTGCGGTTCTACACGCCCGTCTCGGCGCGCATCACGGCGACCATGCGCGGCAGCGTGGGCTTCCTCTTCCCTCGGTCGTACGGGAGCACGCTCTCGCGCGAGGCGCCCGATCCGACCGTCGATCCGGCCGGAGCCTTCGCCTTCTCGCGGCAGCGCGATCGGGATCTCCAGCTCCTCTTCTTCCGGGCCTTCTTCTCGGGCGGGCCCAACTCGAACCGAGGCTACCCGATCCGCGGCGTCGGTCCCCGCGGCGTCGCGCCGTACACGATGGGCGGGCAGCGCAGCGTGCAGCAGTGCATGGAGCTCACCCGCGGCGGCTCGGGGGTCGGAGGGGGGCTCTCCCAGCTCGCGGCGCTCCCACCCATCCCCGCGGCCACCCTCGAGGCGCTCTGCTACGCTCCGCTCGGCGGGCTGTCGCTATGGGAGTGGTCGACGGAGCTCCGCATCCAGCTGACGGACAAGCTCTCGACGCTCGTCTTCTTCGACGCGAGCGACGTGACCCGCGAGAGGTTCACCGTCCGCGTGAACTTCCCGCACCTCTCGACCGGCTCGGGGCTCCGCTACGACACGCCGGTCGGGCCCGTCCGCGTCGACGTGGGCTACGCCATCCCGGGCGCGCAGGTGTTCGGGACGACGATCGATCCGCGGCGCGAGGGCCAGCCGTCGACCGTCCTCGGCGCGCCGATCGCCGTGAACATCGCCGTGGGGGAGGCGTTCTAGGTGCGTCGGCTCCGCCGCTGGGTCCACCAGGGGGCAGGCGTGGCCATCGCCGCGGTCGTCTTCGCGGGGACCGGCGCCGCTGCGCTCGTCGCGCACGGGAACCTCCCGGCCACCAAGCGGTTCGTGGCGCACGTCACGACGCGCGCGCTCGAGCCCCTGTTCTCGGGGCGCATCGTGGTGAAGAGCATCGACCAGCTCAGCTTCTCGGGGGTCGAGATCGCGGAGGCGGAGGTCCTCGATCCGTGGGGCCGCCCCGTCCTCTCGGCGAAGGGCGTGCACGCGCGCACGTCGCTCCCGCGGCTCGCCTGGTCGCTCCTCTCACCCTCCTCGACGCTCGCGATCCACATCGATCGCGTGGACGTCGACGAGATCGAGGTGCTCCTCGATCCTGGGCCGGATGGACGAAACCGCGTCGCGGCCGCCTTCTCGCCGCCGAGGGCGCCTCCGACCACCGCGCCCTCGCGGCCTCCCGCGCCCGGGCGTCGCTTCGACGTCAGGATGCCGGTCCTCTCCGTCGTCCGCGCGCACGCCTCTGGCGAGCCCGTGCTCGGCCTGCCCGTCGACGCGTGGGGGACGCGTGTCCCGGGTCGCGTCCGCGTGTCGTCCGACGCGGGCGTCGAGGTCGACGTCGCGCGCTTCGGGCTCGGGGTGTACGCGCTCGCGCCGCTCGATCCGCGCGGGACGGTCGACTACCATCTCCGCGTCGATCTCCAGGGGACGACGCCTCCGAAGATGTGGGCGAGCTTCGTCGGGCGGCTCGCGCAGGCGCCGGTCAGCGCGAGCGTCACGCTGACGGGAGACGTGCTCGAGGGCTGGATCGACGCCGCGAAGGTGTCCCCCGAGCAGGCGAAGAGCCTCTGGCCCGGGATGCCGCTCACCGAGCCGGCGACCGTGCGCGTCGTCGCGAAGGGCCCCGTCTCGGAGCTCGACGTCGACGCGCGGGCGGTCGTCGGACCGGGTGAAATCGTCGTCGACGGGAAGGTCCACGCGAAGCCGCTCCGCGCCGAGGCGCACGTCACCCTGCGAGATCTCGATCCTCGCTCGTTCGATCCGCGCGCGCCGATGGCGAGCGTGAGCGTGGAGGGCGACGTGCGGCTCTCGCTCGTCGACGATCGCCCCGTCGTCGAGCTCGACGTGATCTCCGCGCCGCTCACCCTGCTCGGGGAGTTCGTGCCTGGGCTCGCGGTGAAGGCCAGGCTCCACGATCGGTGGCTGCAGGGGACGGCGACCATTTTCGAGCCGGGCATGCCGACGACGGCGAAGTTCTCTATCGAGCCGGGTGGCGTCTACAACCTCGAGGCCGAGGCGTTCGCCCAGGATCTCGTCGCGGTGCCTCGGCTCGGGCGGCGGGTGCGAGGCACGGCACGCGCGACGGCGACAGCGAGGATGGACGCGGCCGGCGTCGAGGTGAAGTTCGACGCCTTGGCGGGGCACCTCGGGGTGGGCGAGGCGCAGATCGGCGCGGCCCACGTCCGTGGGCGCGTGGCGGGGCCGCTCGCGCGCCTCTACCTGGACGCGCAGGCGGACCTCGGTGGGCTCGTCGCGTCGGGTGTCCGTGTCGCGTCGGCGTCGGTGCGCGCGACGGGGGCACCGCTGGCGCCGCACGTCACGGCGACCCTGAAGGATCCGCGCTGGGACGAGCTCACGCTGGCCGCGACGGTCGCCGTCGGGCGCAGGGTCCGGATCTCCGACCTGAGCGGCAAGCTCACGCGCGCCGACGCGCTCACCGACTTCCGCGCGAAGGCGATCGACGCGAAGCCGGGGGCCATCGCCCTCGAGGGCGTCGAGCTCGCGCTCTCGACGCGCTCGAGCCCCGAGGACAAGGAGCGGACCCGGACGGGGCGGGCCACGGGCTCACTCGTGCTGTCGAACGGTGGGCTCCGCGGCGATCTCGTCGGAGAGCTCGATCTCGGGCGCGTCTCGTCGCTCGGGGGGCTGCCGTTCACGGACGGGTCCGCGCGGTTCGCGCTCCACATGGCCGAGGGCGACGGCCAATCCGGGACCGTGCAGCTCGACTGGAAGGACGTGAAGATCTTTCCGACACCCTTCCTGCTCTCGGGCTCGCTGCACGCCAGCCTGGATCACGGCGCGACGACGGGTGCGCTCGCGGTGGACGCGCGCGACGAGGAGCGGAGCCTCGGCGACGCGCGGGTGTCCTTCCGGGGGTTGCTCGCCGGGCCGCTGCTCGCGCCGAGCTCGTGGCGCGAGGCGACCGGGGCGGTGACGCTCGACGAGGCGAAGATCGATCTCGGCGCGCTGTTCCAGAGCAAGTTCGTCGCCACCGCGCGGCTCGCCGTGAAGGACCTGCCGACGCTCGGCGGGATCGTGCGCGCGTCGGGCGTCCTGGACCGGAGGGACGGCGCGAGCCTCCCCGATCTCGACGTGACGGTCACCTCGGAGGGCGTGGACGTGGCGTTCACGGGAGCGCTCGCCGCGCGGCTCCCAGCGTCGCTCCGGCGCGTGCGCGATCTCGACGCGTCGGTGTCGCTGCGCGCGTCGTCGAGGGCGGGAGGTGACGACAAGACCATGAGCCTCGCGGTGAAGCTGCTCGATAGGGCCTCTGCCGCGGGCGATTTCGCGCAGGCGTACGTCGAGACGAGGGGGGACGCGCGGACGGTGCTCGCGGATCTGGGCGCGCTCGTGCTCGGGGATGGGGCGGAGGCGGCGCGGAGGCGGGTCGCGGCGCTGCCGTTGACCGCGCGTGCGTCGGTGTCGAAGCGATCGCTCTCGGAATTCCCCGCCGTCCTCAGGATCCCGGGCGCAGGGGGCGCTGTGTTCGCCTCGGCGATCGTGACCGGGACGTTCGGGCGGCCGACCCTCGGGGCGATGGCCCACGTCGACGGGCTCCGCGCCGAGGTGCCTGGGCTCGAGGCGAAGGCGCTCTCGGGGGACATGACCGTGCGGTTCGACGGGGAGCAGGCCGTCGTGGGGCTCGCGCTCGCGACGGACGCACGTCGCGTCGTGGAGGGCAAGGTGACCACGACGGTGTCGATGGCGGACTGGCTCGCCGGACGCTGGTCGAGCGCGTGGACGACGGACGCCAAGCTGTCGTTCGAGGGTCTCGCCATCGACTCGCTCCCGATGCTCGCGGCGCGGGGCTTCGGCGGGGCGTTGCACGGGACGGTGTCCGTGACGGGCCTGCATCGCGATCCGCGCGTGGACGTCGATCTGCGCGTCGAGCGGGGGACCCTCTTCGGGGCGGACACGGCGCGCGCGACGCTGGTCGGCTTCGTGACGGGCGGGGCCAGCGCCCTCACGGCGTCCATCCAGCAGCCCTCGAAGGGGCCGGACGGAGGGGCCGGAGGCAGGGCGCTCGTGACGCTCCTTCCGTCGGTGGTCTTCGAGGACGGGCTCCTGCCTGGCTGGGATCGGACGCGTGGCCAGACGATCGCGGTGCAGGCGCTCGGCCTGGACGTCGAGCCGTTCGCGCAATTCGCCGCGCCGTTCCTCGCCGATCTGCGCGGCGTGGTCGACGGGGAGCTCACCTTCACCGTGGCTCCGACCCGGGGAAGGGAGATCGACGCCGAGCTCTGGGGGAGGATGGCGCTGGCCCAAGGGGTGATCATCATCCCGCAGCTCGGCCAGACCTTCACGGGCGGGAGCCTCCGCGCGGAGGCGCACAAGGGCGTCGAGGGGCGGACGGTCATCGCGGTGAGGGACCTCTCGCTGAGCGCGACGAGCGGCAGGGTGAAGGCCGAGGGGGAGCTGTCGTTCGCCACCGCGGCGCTGGCCCAGGCGCTGTTCGGCCCTGCGTCGACCTCCCCCTTCGCGCTCGACGGGCACGCGAAGGTGACGGTGGACAAGACCGAGAAGATCCCGGTCACCTTCGAGGGAGTCCCCCTCGGGGACGCGCACGGGGTCGTCGAGGTGTCCCTCGCGGTGCGGGGCGAGTCCACGGAGCTGTGGGTCGCGGTCCCGCAGCTCATCTTCGATCTCCCGGACACCCAGGCGCGTGGGCTGCAGCGTCTCCCCGACGTGCCGGACATCGGGATCGTGGACCGGCGCTATCGACACGGCGTCGGCCACGGCGCGCACGCGCAGCCGAGGACCGTCGTCGTGAGGCTCGGGATCGGCGACGCGCTCGACGATCTGCGGGAGGGGCGCGACACGGCGCCCCCCGGGCAGGTGTCCGTCCGGCGCGCGGGGCTCGACGTCCAGCTCGCTGGCCGCCCGATCGTCATGGTCGCGGACACGGTGCGCATGACGGGCGAGGTCCGCACCGTCTCGGGGCGTGTGACGGCGCTCGGGAAGCCCTTCGTCGTGGAGCCTGGGTTCGTGCGCTTCGAGGGCGAGGCGATCGACAACCCGTACCTCGGCCTCCGCGCCCGCTGGGACAGCCCGGAGGGCGCGCGGATCACGGCCGAGCTCGACGGCTACCTGAAGCCGGAGCCCAAGCTCGTCTTCAGGAGCGATCCGCCCAAGGCCGAGTCCGAGATCTTCGGGCTCTTGCTGTTCGGCCGGACGAACACGACGGCGACGACGAGCCAGAACAACGCCGAGGGCGTCGCGGTCGGGACGGGGGTCGCCTCGAGCGTGCTCAACACCCTGCTCGATCCGGTCGAGGTCTTCGGTCGACGGCTCGAGACGCGCGTCGACACGACGGCGGCGCGCGGCACGAGCCTCGGCATCGCGACCGAGATCCGCCCGCGGCTCTGGGCGCAGGTCGACGTGTACACCGGCTCGCAGCAGGGGAGGCAAGACCAGGATCTGTCCGCGCTCACGCTCGATTGGCGCTTCCGGGAGAGCTGGTCGCTCCGGACGACCCTGGGCGATCGAGGGTCTTCGACGCTCGAGCTGCTCTGGACGAAGCGCTACTGATCGGCGCTCCCGGTGTGCGCACACAGGGCGTTGTGTCGACCTCGAGCCGCGCGGTTCCATGAGGAGATCGGCGCTCCGACCGGGGCGTGGTATGGGGCACAGCGTGTCCGTTCCCATTTGGGTGAGGGCGCTCCTTGCCGCCAACAGGGTGGTGTCGCGCGTGCAGACCGTGAGCCAGGTCGTCTGCGACGAGACGCTCTTCGCCTTCTTGCCCGAGGAGCGTCGGGGCGAGCTGACGCGGTACCTCTACGACGCGGACGGCTCGTACGTGGGGCAGGACGCGATGAGCGGGCTCTTCGAGTTCGAGCGAGCGATCCTCGCGCAGCCCGAGATCCCGAAGGCGGGGCGCGTGCTCCTCGGCGGGGCGGGCGGGGGTCGCGAGCTGCGCGAGCTCGCCGCGCGCGGCTACGAGGTGGTCGCGTTCGAGCCGTCGCGGGCCCTGTCGGCGGAGCTGACGCGCGTCGCGGCGGCGATCCCGGGGTGTCGTGGGCTCCGCGCGGGGTACGAGGATCTGCTCCACGCGGCGCGGGGCTCGGGGCCGCTCGCGGGGCTCGGTGCGTTCGAGCTGGTCTGGTTCGGGTGGGGGAGCCTCACGCACGTGACCGATCTCGGGGACGTCGAGGAGGTGCTCCGGGCCACGCGGACGGTCGCGCCAGGCGCGGTGCTCGCCGCGACGATCGGGCTCTGGCGGGACACGCTCCAGGCCATGGGACATCTCCGCAAGGAGCGCTCCCGTGCCGTCGTGCGCGCCGCGTACGCGAAGCTCGGAGGACGACCTCCGCCGCCCGTGTCGTATCGCTTCTTCCCGTCGTCGGGGTTCTCGCGGCTGTTCACCCGGAGCGAGCTCGAGGGCGCGTTCGTGCGGGCGGGTTGGGAGATCGTCCGCTTCGATGACGCGGCCGCGTACGCGTGGGTGTTGCTGCGCGATCCTGCGACGAAGGCCGACGGCCGCGGCGATGGTGAGTCGAGCTGACCGGGACGCCCGCCGATCGCATGCCGGTGGGGTGCCCCACGGATTGGGTCTCGACGAAGCGTGACGGATCGGAGGCCCGATCTCCGCGCCCGCCGATCGCATGCCGGCCGGGTGCCCCACGGATTGGGTCTCGACGAAGCGTGACGGATCGGAGGCCCGATTTCCGCGCCCGCCGATCGCATGCCGGCCGGGTGCCCCACGGATTGGGTCTCGACGAAGCGTGACGGATCGGGGGCTCGATCTCCGCGCCCGCCGATCACATGCCGGCCGGGTGCCACACGGATTTGGTCTCGACGAAGCGCTCGATCGGGTAGAGCCCCTCGTGCGCCTCGTCCGCGAAGTCCACACCCGCGACCCGGTGCGTGCGCACGCGCTTCACCGTCGCGACGCCGTCCCTCGACAGGCTCTTCGCGAGCTCGGCGTCGTCGGTCCACACATCGAGCGCCGCGACCTCCTGGTGCTTCGCGAGGTGCGGCGCGATCTCCTTCGCCTGGCCCGCGAGGACGTTGACCACGCCGCCCGGCAAATCGCTCGTCGCCAGGCACTCGGCGAAGGTGAGCGCCGTCCGCGGATCGCGCTCGCTGGCGACGACGACCACGGTGTTGCCCGAGGCGACGATGGGGAGGATCACCGTGACGAGGCCGAGGAGCGACGGGGCGTCCGGCGCGACCGCCGCGACGACCCCCATGCTCTCGGGCACCGAGAAGCCGAAGTGCGGCCCCGCGACCGGGTTCGAGCTCGCGAGCAGGCTCTGGTACTTGTCCGTCCAGCCCGCGAAGACGACCACGCGATCGATCGCGAGATCGAGCTCTGCCTCGGCGTCCGCCCGAGAGGCCCCCGCCTTCGACAGCTCCTCGATGAGCTCGGTCCGCCGGGATTCCATCACCTCGGCGAGCCGGTAGAGGATCTGCCCGCGGTTGTACGCGGTCCGGCCCGACCAGCCCGCCCACGCCGCGTGCGCCGCCTTCACGGCGTCGCGACCGTCCTTGCGAGAGCCCCGGGCGATGTTGTCGAGCTTGCCGTGCGTGTCTTTCACCTGAAAGTATCTCCCCGATTCGCTCCGGATGAAATTTCCGCCCACGAACAGCTTGTAGGTCTTCTGCACGCCGAGCCGCACGCGCGGACGGGTCGCGGGGACGAGCGCGAGCGCCGCCGGCTTCTTCTTCTGGGCCATCAGCGCACCTCCAGGTAGGGCAAGAGGCCGGCGCGACCGCCCTCGCGGCCGAAGCCGCTCTCCTTGTAGCCGCCGAAGGCCGAGGTGGGGTCGAATTTGTTGAAGGTGTTGCCCCAGACGACGCCCGCGCGCAGGCGCTGCGCCATCCAGAAGAGCTTCGAGCCCTTGTCCGTCCAGATGCCGGCCGAGAGGCCGTAGAAGGTGTTGTTGGCCTTCTCGATGGCCTCGTCCGGCGTACGGAAGGTGAGGACGGAGAGCACGGGCCCGAAGATCTCCTCGCGCGCGATGCGGTGGGACAAGGAGACGTGGGTGAAGATCGTGGGGGGGAACCAGAAGCCCTTCTGCGGGAGCGCGCACGCGGGCGAGTACCGCTCGGCGCCCTCGGCCTCGCCGGCGCGCACGAGCTCGCGGATGCGCTCGAGCTGCATGTGCGAGTTGATCGCGCCGATGTCGGTGTTCTTGTCGAGCGGGTCGCCGACGCGCAGGGTGGCCATGCGGTCCTTCAGCTTGCGGACGACCAGATCGTGGACGCTCTCCTCGACGAGCAGACGCGAGCCCGCGCAGCAGACGTGGCCCTGGTTGAAGAAGATGCCCGTGATGATCCCCTCGACGGCCTGATCGAGCGGCGCGTCGGCGAAGACGATGTTCGCCGCCTTGCCGCCGAGCTCGAGGGTGAGCCGCTTGTCCGTGCCGGCGAGGGCGTCCTGGATGCGCTTGCCGACGGCGGTCGAGCCGGTGAAGGCGATCTTGTCGATGTCCGGGTGCGACACGAGCGCCGCGCCCGTCGCGCCCCCGCCGGTCACGATGTTGACGACGCCTGGAGGCAGCTCGATCTCTTCGCAGAGCTCCGCGAGCATGAGCGCCGTGAGCGGCGTCGTCTCGGCGGGCTTCAGGACGACGGTGTTGCCGCACGCGAGGGCGGGGGCGATCTTCCACGCGAGCATGAGCAGCGGGAAGTTCCACGGGATGACCTGCCCGGCGACGCCGAGCGGCCGAGGGCTCGCGCCAGGGAAGGCGTAGCGGAGCTTGTCCGCCCAGCCCGCGTAATAGAAGAAGTGCGCCGCCGCGGTGGGCACGTCGACGTCGCGCGACTCCTTGATGGGCTTGCCGCCGTCGAGCGTCTCGACGACGGCGAACTCGCGCGACTTCTCGAGCAGGCGCCGCGCGATGCGGAAGAGGTACTTCCCGCGCTCCTTGCCGGACAGCTTCGACCACACCTCGTCGTAGGCCCTCCGCGCGGCGCGGACGGCGAGATCGACCTCTGCGGGGCTCGCGTCGCCGACCTCGGCGAGCAGCTCCTCGGTCGAGGGGCTGATGGTGCCGAAGCGCTTCTTCGGCTTCACCCACTTGCCGCCGATGTAGAGATCGTAGGCGGACTTCAAGCGGACGTGGTCGCGGGCCTCGGGGGACGGCGCGTAGTCCCACCTCTTGCCGAACTCGAGGCCGAGGGTCTTCGGGGTGGGGACGAGCGGCGCGGGGGCGCGCTTCTGGATCTTCTGGGACATGGTGTGGGTCAATCCTTGGAGAAGTAGTCGCCGCCCTGGTAAGCGCCGGTGCGCTCCTTCTCGAGCTGCATGAGGACGTCGTTCAAGAGGGTGCTCGCGCCGAAGCGGAAGAGATCGGGATCGAGCCACGCGTCGCCGAGCGTCTCCTTGACGAGGACGAGCATGTGGAGGGCCTGCTTGGCGGTGCGGATGCCGCCGGCGGGCTTCATGCCGACGCGGCGGCCGGTCGCGTAGAAATGATCGCGGATGGCCTCGAGCATGACGAGGAGGACGGCAGGCGTCGCGGCGGGCGTGATCTTGCCGGTCGAGGTCTTGATGAAGTCGCCGCCCGCGGCCATCGCGAGCTCGCTCGCGTGGCGGACGACGTCGTACGAGCCGAGCTCGCCCGTCTCGAGGATGACCTTGAGGTGCGCTGGGCCGCACGCCTCCTTGATCTGCGCGATCTCGTCGAAGACCCGGGCGAAGTCGCCCGCGAGCATCGCGCCCCGATCGATGACCATGTCGATCTCGTCGGCGCCGAACTCGACCGCGCGGCGGACGTCGTCGAGCTTGAGCGGCAGGGGAGACAGCCCGCTCGGGAACGCGGTTGCGACGCTCGCGACCTTGACGGGCGAGCCCGCGAGGCACGCCTTCGCGACGGGGACCATGTTGGGGTACACGCAGACGGCCGCGACGGGCGGGATGCTCGGATCGCGATCGAGCGGATGGAGCGCCTTTTGGCAGAGCGAGCGGACCTTGCCGGGGGTGTCCTTGCCCTCGAGGGTCGTCAGGTCCATCATCGTGATGGCGAGGCGGAGGCCCGTGACCTTGGAGGCCTTCTTGATGCTGCGCTTGCCGAGGGCGGCGGCGCGCTCTTCGACGTAGACTTGGTCGACGGGGGGCGCCTTGATCGGCAAGGCGACCGGCGCGCGTCCCCGCGCGAGGCTCGACGAGATCATGCCCAGGACCATACGAGAGGAGCGCGCGGCTTCCCACGGGAAAACGCCGCGAGTATCCTCCCGAGGATGCGCGCCCCGGTCGCGTCGACGCAGCGCGGATGAAGCCCGGGATCCGCCTCCAGCTCGGGGCGCTGCTCGCGGGGCTGTTCGTGCTCGCGTTCGCGCCGCTGTACGTCGCGGTGGCGGAGCTCGCGACGGCGCGCTTCTCGGTCGAGCACCGGGTGGAGGCCGAGGCGACGATGCGCGCGCTCTCCGCGGTGTCGGCGCCCCAGGCGGCGATGGGCGCGTACGTGGGCTCGTCGCGGGCGGTCGGCGCGATCGGTCGGTATCGACCGGACGGGCGCCGGATCTTCGGCGAGGGGGCGCTCGCGCTGCCGGAGGCGCTCGACGCGGAGGCGCGGTCCGCGGGGGCGCTCGTCGTCGTGAGGGATGGCGAGGGGGCGTGGGTGGCTGCGCTCCGGCCGAACCCGGGCGTCGCGAGGCCCTTCGGGCGGCTGGTGGGGCTCTACACGGTGCTCCTCGCCTTCGCGCTCCTCGTGCTCACGTACCTCGCGCTGACGAGGCTCGTCGTCGCGCCGCTCGACCGGCTGGCCGAGGGCGCCCGTCGCGTCACCGAGGGGAGCCGCGCGCTCGCGCTGCCGCCGCGCGGCGCGAAGGAGCTGGTCGAGCTCGGGAGGAGCCTCGCCGAGATGACCGAGAAGCTCCGCGCCGAGGAGGAGGCGCTGCGCGCGAAGATCGCCGAGCTCGAGCGCGTGACCGAGGAGCTTCGCGCGTCGCAGGCCGTGCTGGTGCGATCGGAGCGGCTCGCCTCGGTGGGGCGGCTCGCCGCCGGGCTCGCGCACGAGGTGGGGAACCCGCTCGCCGCGGTGCTGGGCCTGGAGGAGCTGCTGCTCTCGGGTGGATTGGACGAGGAGGAGCAGCGGGATTTCTTGACGCGGCTGCACCGAGAGACGGAGCGGATCCACCGGATCGTGCGGGATCTGCTGGATTTTGCCCGCGGGGGGACGGCGCCGCCGAGCGGCGGGGGGGACGAGCGGGGGGAGATCGCCTTCGCGGTGGGCGAGGTGACGGCCCTGCTCGCGCCGCAGCGGGTGATGCGTGAGGTCGAGCTCGCGCTCGATCTCGAGGAGGGATTGCCCGCGGTGCGGCTGTCGAACGAGCACTTGACCCAGGTGCTCTTGAACCTCGTGTCGAACGCGGCGGAGGCGTCGGGCGAGGGCGGGCACGTGAGGGTCATGGGGCGGCTCGTGGGCGCCCAGATCGAGGTGGTGGTGGAGGATGACGGCCCTGGGATCGACGAGAAGGTGCAAGAGACGCTGTTCGAGCCGTTCGTGACGACGAAGGAGGTGGGGCATGGGACGGGGCTCGGGCTCGCGGTGGTGCGCGGCCTGGTCGAGGGAGCGGGCGGGACGATCGTCGCGGGTGCGCGGGAGGATGGGGCGCGGGGGGCGCGGTTCGTCGTGCGGCTCCCGGTGGTGGGGTGAGCGCGGGAGCCGGGCGCGCGTGGCCCTGGTGGACGCGTCCCGGCCGGTGCGCTGCTTGCCCTTGGGCAGCCGTTGCGGCGCGGATCTCTCGCCGAAGTGTGGCCCAGCGACGCGGCGAGAGTGTTTCACAGAACTGTTCGAAGTTCTCGCATCGCCGGCGTGTCGCCTGGGCGGCGTCGCATCGCTGACGTCGTGGCGAGCCATTCGTCCGAAAGGCTCGGGTCGAGCGAGCGCTCGTAGTCCTTGCTCGGCAACCGAACCTTGCACAGCGACCCATTCGTGCGCTCGACCACCCGTCGTCGCGACAGGACGACGAATCCGCTCCTGTCGGCGGCCGGCTTGACCCCTCCGACCCGAATTCCGCTGTCGGATGGAGCACGGTCTACGCGCTCCACCTCGGTGCGCGTCGTGCAGCCGGGCGGCCCGACTCATCGTCGGCGCGATCGCAGCCGCGGCTCGTGTCACGACGAGCCCCTTTATGGCGTGTCGAAGGGCACTGCAGCCTCCAGCCTGCCCATCTTCCGCAATTTGTCGAGGGCCTCGGGGTGGACGAAGAACATCACATGCCCGCATTCTAGGCACACGGTGCCGTACGTCCGCACGATCGTGGAGCTGAACATCCCGCCGCCGACCGGTTGGTAATCGAGATGGGTGTGGCGTTCGGCCCGGAGCATGGTCAGAGGCGTGAACGTCTGCCCGCTACAGTACGAGCAGCGACCGGCGACTTGGTCTTGCATGGCGCGATGGTACCTCGTCGTCACGTATGGGTGTTAGCCGAAAGGTGGACCCGCCTTGAAGCTCTCTGCGAGATGGGCGCGTGTGGGTCGAGCCGACCCGGGATTGAAAGCTGCTGATCTCGCGGATGCCGGTGAGCGACGAGGCACTGGTGGTGACGCACGGGCTGCTGAAGCTGCAGTGGAAGAACGCGAAGATCACATCGGCGATGGAGCTGTTGCGTCTCTTCTTCTCCTGGCTGGCGCGGACGTGCCCTTGCGTCAGACCGTGGCCCTGGTGGGCGAAGGGGGGGCTGTGCATCAGCGCGGTCTTGCTCCACAAGAGGATGCGAAGGGCCGCGCCGTTCGTTGGGGATTTGGGCCTCGTCAACCAAATCTGTGGGTGACCCAATCGGGCTCGGGGAGCTCGCCGAGC
>CAYNEK010000087.1:0-21548 GCA_964396175.1 uncultured Polyangiaceae bacterium
TTTGCATCCCGCATGGCCACCACGGATTACGAACGCCGGCTCGACATCGCCGCCGAGATTCTCGCTCGCGGAGTGCGCCGTGCACTCGGGCGAGAGCCCACGCCGATCGACGGAGAGGTCCACGACGACCTCGCGACGGACGCGGCGTCTTCGCCCGCGAACGCCGAGAACCAGGCCTTGGCTGTTGGCGAACGGGAAGCCGTCATGGGTCGCGAGGCCACGGCAAGCGACCGCGGCGACGAGCCCCGCGAGAGGAGAAGCCCCGCCCGATGAACCAGCCCGACGACGCCCTGATCCGCGAGATCCTCGCGCTGCGCCCCCTCAGCGTGACGGAGCTGCGCGCGCGCTACCTCGCCCTGTTCGGCGAGGAGACCGCGAGCCGCAACAAGGACTACCTCTTCAAGCGCATCGCCTACCGGATGCAGGAGCAGAAGTACGGCGGGCTCTCACGGGCGGCCGTCGCGCGCGCCGAGTTGCTTGCCGCGCAGGCCCCGATCCGGCGGCGACCGCCACGTGAGAAACTAGGTGACCCCGAGGTTGCGACCCCCGCCGCGCCGGTGGTCCTCGCCGTCGTGCGTGATCCCCGCCTGCCACCACCCGGCACCGTCCTTCGCCGCGTCTTCCGGGGCGAGGAGCACGCCGTCACGGTGCTCGACCACGGCTTCGAGTACCGCGGAGCCAAGTACTCGAGCCTTTCCGCGCTGGCGACGCTGATCGCCGGCTCGCGCTGGAACGGCTTCACGTTCTTCGCGCTGGTCGAGAGGGAGAGCGCATGACGCCCCACGGCAAGGCCCCGAAGGTGGTCCGCTGCGCGATCTACACGCGCAAGTCGACGAGCGAGGGGCTCGACTCCGACTTCAACACGCTCGACGCGCAGCGCGAGTCCGCCGAGCACTACATCAAGAGCCAGGCGGCGCAGGGCTGGACGGTGCTGCCCGCCCGTTACGACGACGGCGGCTTCACCGGCGGCAACATGGAGCGGCCCGCGCTCACACGGCTCATCGACGACATCGAGCGCGGCGAGGTCGACATCGCGGTCGTCTACAAGGTCGACCGTCTGTCCCGCTCGCTGCTCGACTTCGCGCGGCTCATCGAGCGCTTCGAGAAGCGCGGCGTGGGGCTCGTCGCTGTCACGCAGCACCTCGATACCTCGACGTCGATGGGTCGCCTCACGCTCAACATCTTGCTCAGCTTTGCCCAGTTCGAGCGCGAGATCATCAGCGAGCGCACGCGCGACAAGATCGCCGCCGCGCGCCGCCGCGGGAAGTGGACGGGCGGACCGCTCATCCTCGGCTACCGCGTCGACCGCGAGCGCCGCGCCCTCGAGATCCTCCCCGAGGAAGCCGAGGTCGTGCGGGTGGCCTTCGAGCTGTATCTACGCACCCGCTCGATCGGCCTCACCGCGAAGCGCCTCAACGCTCGAGGGTTCAAGCAGAAGCTTCACGTCTCGAAGGACGGCAAGGAGGTCGGCGGACGGCCCTGGGACAAGAACACCGTCCACCGATTGCTTCGCAACCCGCTCTACGTCGGCAAGGTGCGCCAGGGCGCTGAGCTGTTCGTTGGCGAGCACGAGGCCATCGTCTCGCTCGACCTCTTCGACCGCGTGCAGCAGGGGCTCGCCGAGCGCACGACCGGACGCAGGCCGCGCAAGGGCCGGCGCCCCGAGCATCTGCTCACCGGCATCCTGCGGTGCCTGCCGTGCGACGCCGCGATGACGACCTCGGTGGTCGCAGGCAGGGCCGGCCGCAAGTACCGCTACTACCGTTGCCGCAAGGAGGTCGCCGAGGGCTGCGGGTGCCCGACGGGCCTGCTCGTGGCCGACGAGATCGAGGCCGCCGTCGTCACGCAGGTGAAGCTTCTCGCGCGCGAGGGCACGCTTCGCCAGCGCATCGCCACCGAGCTTGCGCAGGTGGATGGCACGAAGGTCGACACCGCCGCCGAGCACGCGCGGCTCAGCGCGCGCCTGGCCCACCTGAACGCCGAGGCCAAGCGCTTGCTCGGCGCGTTCTCTGGCGCGGACGCAGGCGGGCGTCTGCTCGCGGGCCGCCTCGGTGAGATCGAGACCGAGTGCGATCAGCTCCGGCGCCGCCTCGGCGACCTCGAGGTCCGCATGCGCTCGACGGCCCGCGCCACGAGCGACGCCGAGCGGGTGACGATGCTGCTCGACGCCTTCGACGAGGTCTGGGACGCCCTGCTCGCCGACGAGCGCCGCGATCTGCTGCACGCGCTCATCCAGCAGGTGGGCGTCGACCCCGAGAGCGGCACGCTGCGCCTGCAACCGTTCGCGCCGGCTCTCGTCGAGAGCGCCGCGCCCACGACGGAACCCAAGCCTGCGGAGGAGACGCGATGAACGAGATCGTCGTCGCCTTCGCGCCCCGAGCCAGCGCCCGCGGGCGCCGGGCCGCCGAGGCGAAGGTCGCCGCTCCGCGCCGCTACCCCGCGCGCATCGCCCGGCAGGTCGCGCTCGCGTTCTCGCTGCGCCGGCGCCTCGCGCGGGGCGAGTTCGACGACTTCGCCACGATGTCCCGCGCCCTCGGCTTCACGCGGGCCCGCATCACCCAGCTGATGGACCTGCTCCTGATCGCCCCCGAGATCGTCGAGGAGATCCTCTTCCTCGAGGTGCCCGCCGGCGCCCAGCCCGTGAGCGAGCGCGCCCTGCGCGAGGCCCTGTGCCGGTCCGTCGACTGGCACGAGCAGCGGCGGACGTGGGAGGGGCTGAAGGCCATGTTTCAGCAGCCCGGCACCCGCTCCGTGTAGGTCCGACACCCACTACGCTCCTCTACGACTATCTTCGGCTCTTGTTGGCAGAGTCCGCCTGCGGCATCCTGCTCGCGTGCGCAGGAACCGACCATGTCGAGCGGAGCTGAGCTGATGACCACGGAGCCCTGGGTCTCGGTCGAAGACGTCGCGAAGCACCTCGGGGTCGCGCGGGATTCGGTCTACCGCTGGATCGACGGTCGCGGGCTGCCCGCGCACGAGATCGGCCGCCTCTGGAAGTTCAAGCTCACCGAGGTCGACGAGTGGGTGCGGGCGGGCGGGGCCGACGCGCACGAGGCGCACGATGAGCTGAAGCCGAGGGGGACGCGGTGAGCGCCAAGAGCATGGACGTCTTCTCGCTGCGGGACACGGTCGTCGGCGAGTACCGGAAGTTCGCGACGTCGTTCACGACGATCCACGCGGAGGACATCCGCCAGCAGGTCGAGGCGATCTACGCGGAGGGGCGGTTCTGGCCCGAGCCGCTCATCCAGATCAACCCGAGCTACAAGAAGGGCGCGAACCTCGCGGACCTCATCCGCGGAGGCGCGCTCGAGCCGCGCACGGCAGACATCTTCCGCGCCGACGGCGCTCCGCTCTCGCTCTACAAGCACCAGGAGCAGGCCATCGCCCTCGCGGCTCAGGGCGAGAGCTACGTCGTCACCACGGGCACCGGCTCGGGCAAGTCGCTCTGCTTCTTCATCCCGATCGTGAACGCGGTGCTCGCCGAGAAGCGCACGCGGACGGCGCCGCGCACGCGCGCGATCATCATCTATCCGATGAACGCGCTGGCCAACAGCCAGCTCGAGGAGCTCGACAAGTTCATCAAGAACGTGCCCGGCGAGAGGCCCGTCACCTTCGCGCGCTACACGGGGCAGGAGGACACCGAGGAGCGGCGGCGCATCTCCGAGAACCCGCCCGACATCCTGCTCACCAACTTCATGATGCTCGAGCTGCTGATGACCAGGCAGGACGAGCTCGATCGCCGGGTCATCGGCAACTGCGCGGGTCTGCGCTTCCTCGTGCTCGACGAGCTGCACACTTATCGCGGCCGGCAAGGGGCGGACGTGGCCCTCCTGGTGCGCCGCGTGCGCGAGCGTCTCTCGCCCGAGAAGCTTCAGTGCATCGGCACCTCGGCCACGATGGCCAGCGAGGGCTCCCTCGAGGACAAGGGGCGAGTCGTCGCGCGCGTGGCCTCCAAGCTGTTCTCGATCGAGATCCCCGAGAGCAACGTCATCGTCGAGACGCTCGAGCGCGTGACCGACTCGGCACAGAGCGCGAAGTCGGTGCAGGCCGCCCTCGGGCCTTCCATCGACGCGGGCCTCGCCTCGAACATCTCCGACGCGGCGCTGCGGACGCATCCCCTCACCATCTGGGTCGAGACGCGACTCGGCGTGTCGTGGTCGGAGATCGATCAGCGCTGGGTGCGTGCCCGCCCGCTCACCGTCGAGGAGGCCGCTCGCGCCCTGAGCACGGACGCGGGTCGCGACGTGTCGGCGTGCCGGTCGGCGCTGCGCTCGCTGCTCCTCGTGTCGAGCATCCCCGAGCGTGAACGCGCGGGCTCTCCCGAGGCGAGCGCGCGGAGCTTCTTCGCCTTCAAGCTGCACCAGTTCATCTCGGGCGCGGGCCACGCCTACGCCACGCTCGAAGCACCGGGCCAGCGCACCGTGACCGTCGATGGTCAGCAGTTCCTGCCCGGCGAGCCTGACAAGCGCCTCTATCCGGTGCACTTCTGCCGCGACTGCGGGCACGAGTACCACCCCGTCCGCTTCGTCACCGACGGTGGCGACAAGAGCTTCCTCGCCCGAGACATCGACGACGCCGCGCCTGCGCGCCCGGACGACGACGATGAGAGCGCGACCGATGACGCCGACGACGCGCCGGATCGCGAGATCTTCGGCTTCCTCACGCCGCACGCGCGCGTCGCCGACTTCACCTTCGCCGACCGCGACGAGGACTACCCGGAGACCTGGCTCGAGTACGACGCCGCAGGCAATCCCCGTCTCAAGGTGCACTACCGCAGTGCACGGGCGCGGTCGGTGACAGTCGCCCCGAACGGCAAGCTCGGGGCAGGCACCAGGGCATGGTTCCTTCCTGGCAAGTTCCGCTTCTGCCTGCGCTGCGGGGCCACACAGGGCGGCGCTGCCCGCGACCGCAACCGGCTGGCGTCGCTCTCGGCCGAGGGGCGAAGCTCGGCGACGACCGTGCTCGTGGGCAGCGCACTGCGCTGGATGCACGGGGGCGACTCGGGGCTCGCGCCCCACACCCGCAAGCTCCTCGGCTTCACCGACAACCGGCAAGACGCGGCCTTGCAGTCGGGCCACTTCAACGACTTTCTCTTCGTCAGCCTGATCCGCGCTGCTTTCCTTGGTGCGCTGGAGATCGCCAGTGACAAGGGCCTGCGCAGCGACGAGCTCGGGGGCGCGCAGCAGAAGTCACTCGGCTTCGACCGGGGGACCCCGGAGATCCGCGCTGAGTGGCTGCTCGAGCCCGGCCTCAAGGGCTTCAACCTGCAAGAGGCCGAGAGCACGCTGCGGCAGGTCCTCTCGTACCGGGTCTGGTTCGATCAGCGTCGCGGCTGGCGCTACACGAACCCAAACCTCGAGCAGCTCGAGCTGGTTGAGGTCGATTACCTTGGCCTCGACGAGCTGGCGGCCGACGACGAGCTGTTCGCCAACGCACCGGCGGTGCTGCGCCATGCGTCGCACCGGGTGCGCGCCGCCATCTACCGCGAGCTCCTCGACCACCTTCGCAAGTGGATGGCGATCCGCAGCCAGGTGCTCGAGCCGACGACCATCGAGCAGATCGTCGCGAAGTCGCACAGCCGGCTGCGTGCGCCGTGGGGCTTCGGCATCGACGAGAAGCCGCGCCGCGCGCGCTGGCTGATGATCTCGCCGCCCTCGCGTCGCGACACGACGCTGCGCGATGAGGACCTCATCGTGCGCGGTGGCTCACGCAGCGCGCTCGGTAAGCTGCTGCGCGCCTCGACCTCGCCGAGCGGGCGCAAGCTCTGGGACGACAGCACCGCGGTCCGCGCGCTCAAGTCCAAGGAGTTCGACGCGCTCATCGAGGCGCTCCTTCGCGCCGCGTCGACCCACGGCCTGATCTCGGAGGAGGTCACGCCCTTCAGCAACCAGACCGGTTGGCGCCTGAACGACGCCTGCGTGCTCTTCAAGAAGGGCACGCCCGCCATCGACCCGAAGCACCCGAACGAGAGCGCATTCTTCCGCGACTTCTACGCGAACCTCGCGCGCCTCTTGCGGGATCCGGTGCACCCGCTCTTCGGCTTCGAGGCTCGCGAGCACACGGCACAGGTCGACGGGGAGAAGCGCGCCGTGCGTGAGAAGCGCTTCCGATACGGTGACAAGGAACGCGAGGAGCTGGCCGCCGACGAGAAGCACCTGCGCGAGATCGGCGAGGCCAACCGCTTCCTGCCGGTGCTGTTCTGCTCGCCGACCATGGAGCTCGGCGTCGACATCTCGGCGCTGAACGCCGTGTATCTGCGCAACGTGCCGCCGACGCCCGCGAACTACGCACAGCGCAGCGGCCGCGCCGGCCGCAGCGGTCAGGCCGCGCTCGTGCTCACGTACTGCTCGGCGCAGGGACCCCACGACCAGTACTTCTTCCGCGATCCGAAGGGCATGGTGCACGGCGAGGTTCGTCCGCCCTTGCTCGATCTCGCGAACCGCGACCTCGTCGAGAGCCACCTCTCGGCGGTCTGGCTCGCGTGCACGGAAGAGGCGCTCGATCCCTCGATCGCCGAGCTGCTCGTACTGGCCGAGCCCAGCCGGCCGCTCAAGCCCGAGGTGAAAGCACCGATGAGCACCGCGCGCGCCGCAGACGAGGCCGTGCGGCGCATCCGTCGCGTGCTCGACCTGCTGGAGGATGACCTCACCGAGGAGCTTGCGCCCTGGTATCCCGGCCGCGACGAGTTCGCGACCGAGGTCGTCGGGCAGGCGCTCGGCAGGTTCGACAAGGCTTTCAACCGCTGGCGCGATCTCTTCCTCGCTGCGGAGCAGCAACGCGACGCGGCCCACCGCACCGAGAGCGACTACTCGGCGCCGCCCGCCGAGAAGAAGGCCGCGAAGAGCCGCTACCTGCAGGCGCGCGACCAACTCGAGCTGCTCCAGAAGGGCACGAGCAGCCAGTCGAGCGACTTCTACACGTACCGCTACCTCGCGACCGAGGGCTTCCTGCCGGGCTACAACTTCCCGCGGCTGCCGCTCATGGCCTACGTCCCGGCGACCAACGACGGGCGCGGTCGGCAGACCTACCTGCAGCGCCCGCGCTTCCTGGCACTCTCGGAGTTCGGCCCGCGCAGCCTCGTCTACCACGAGGGCCGCGCCTACCGAGTCGTGCGCGCGCTGCTCTCGCTCAGCCATCAGGGGAGCGCCACGCCCGACACGCGGCTGCCGACGAAGTCGGTGCGCATCTGCAAGAGCTGCGGCGCCGGCCACTTCAACGACCAGGCCTCGATGTGCCACGCCTGCGGCGCTTCGCTCGGCGACGCCGAGATCGTGAACCACGTCTACCGCATCGAGAACGTCGCCACGCAGCCGGCCGAGCGCATCACCGCGAACGACGAGGAGCGGCAGCGCCAGGGCTTCGAGCTGCAGACCACCTTCGAGTGGGCCGTGCGGGACCACGTCGTCGACGTGCGCCGCGGCGCGGCCGCCGATGCCGAGGGTGAGATCGTGCGCCTCGCGTATGGGCCGGGCGCGACGATCACCCGGCTCAACAAGGGGCTCCGTCGACGCGCCAATCGCACGCAGTTCGGCTTCAACATCGACCCGGTTTCCGGCTACTGGGCGAAGAACGAGGACGAGGGCGACGAGCCCACCGATCCGACTGCCTCGCCGCGCCAGTGGATCGTCCCGAGCGTGCAGGATCGGAAGAACGCGCTCCTGCTCCAGCCGACCGGGCAGGAGCTGTCGCAGGCCACGCTGGCGACGCTGCAGCACGCGCTCCTGCGTGGCATTGAGGCGGTCTTCCAGCTCGAGGAGGGCGAGATCCTCGCCGAGCCGATGCCGACGCGCGACGAGCGCAGCGGCTTCCTCCTCTACGAGGCCACCGAAGGCGGGGCCGGCGTGCTCACGCGGCTGGTCGCCGAGCCCGAGCGACTCGCGGAGGTCGCGCGCAAGGCGCTCTCGATCATGCACTTCGCGGTGACCGATGAGGCGAGCCTGCCGGACGATGGCCACGGCCTCGCCGACGCGCCCGACACGGCGTGCGTGGCGGCCTGCTACCGGTGCCTCATGTCGTACTTCAACCAACCCGACCACGAGCGCATCGATCGTCGCGACCTCGATGCGAAGTCGCTCCTTGTGCGGCTCGCTCGCGCCACGACCTCCGGGCTCGACGCTCCGCCCGTCTCGCGTCGCAGCTCACGGCCGAGCGCGGCGCCCGGGGCGGACGATGCGCTCGCGCGCTTCCGCGAGCTTGCTCGCGCCCGCGAGCTCCCGCCCCCCGATGCTGAGCCGATGAACATCGGCGAGGTGCAGGTGCCGCTCGTCTGGCGCGGCCACTATGTCGCCGTGCTGCTCGACGGCGCGCTCGCCGAGATCACGGGCCAGCTCGAGGACAAGGGCTTCGAGGTCATCACCTTCGACGGTGACGAGTCTGCGTGGGCCACTTCGCTCGAACGGCTCACCCGAGCCCTGGGACGCTCCTCATGACCGCCGTGACCTACTCGCCTGGAAGCCTCGTGCGCGCCCGCGGGCGCGAGTGGATCGTGCTCTCGGGTAGCGACCGCGAGACGCTGCGCGTGCGCCCCGTCTCAGGCTCCGAGGAAGACCAGACGCTCATCCACCTCGCGCTCGAGGCCGAGCCGGTGGCCGAGGCCACGTTCCCGCGCCCCGATCCGCGCCAGAAGGCCGGGCACGACGCCGCGCTGCTCCTGCGCGACGCGCTCCTGCTCTCCCTCCGTCGTGGCGCCGGCCCGTTCCGCGGCTTCGGGCAGATCGCCGTCGAGCCCCGCGCCTACCAGCTCGTCCCGCTGCTCATGGCGCTGAAGCTCGATCCCGTGCGCCTGCTCATCGCCGATGACGTCGGCATCGGCAAGACGATCGAGGCCGCGCTCATCGCGCGCGAGCTGCTCGACCGCGGTGACATCGAGCGGCTCGCGGTGCTCTGCCCGCCACATCTCGTCGACCAGTGGGTGGGGGAGCTGGAAGCGCGCTTTCACATTCATCCGGTCGCCGTGACCGCCGCGAGCGCGAACCGCCTCGAGCGCAGCCTGCCGCCCAGCGAGAGCATCTTCTCGGCCTGTCCGCACACCGTCGTTAGCCTCGACTACATCAAGAGCGAGCGTCGGCGCGCCGAGTTCCTGCGCGCGTGCCCCGAGTTCGTGATCGTCGACGAGGCGCACACCTGCGCGGCCACTGGCCAGGGGCGCCACCAGCGCTACGAGCTCTTGAGGGGGCTCACCGAGTCGTCCACACGGCACCTCGTGCTGCTCACCGCCACGCCGCACAGCGGCGATGAGGCCGCGTTCTTCCGCCTGCTCGGCCTGCTCGACCGTGACTTCGAGAAGCTGGTCGACGCGAGCGGTGCGGAGCGCGACGCCCTGCGCGACCGGCTCTCGCGGCATTTCGTACAGCGTCGCCGGCCCGACATCGCGGAGTGGAAGGAGGGCAACCTCTTCCCGCGGCGCGAGACGAAGGAGCTGACCTACAAGCTCACCGGCGCCTGGGAGAAGTTCTTCGACGCGGTCCTCGACTACTGCGCCGCGGTGGTCGAGTCGGCCGGGGGCGACGAGCGCCGCCAGCGGCTCAACTTCTGGGGCACGCTGGCCCTGATGCGGTGCGTGGCCTCGAGCCCCGCCGCTACGGTGCAGGCTCTCCGCACGCGGGCCGGCATCGAGGAAGACGAGGACGTCGACGGCCTGGAGAGCCGGGTCTTCGACGGCGCGGCCGACACGCTGCCCGACGACGACGTCGAGCCTCCCGCGGGCACGGACGACCCTGCGCTGAACGACCTCATCGCGCAGGCCGAGCGCCTGGCGGGGCAGTCGGGCGATCCGAAGCTCAAGGTGCTGACGGATCACCTGAGCGAGCTCATCGCCGATGGGTTCAACCCCGTCGTATTCTGTCGGTACATCGCGACCGCGCACTACCTCGGTCGCCAGCTCGATGGCCTGTTTTCTGGCTCTTCGCCCAAGGGCTCATCGACGGTCAAGAACGTGACCGTCGGCGTGGTCACCGGCGAGCTGACCTCGGACGAGCGCAAGGAGAAGGTCGACGTCCTCGGCGACGCCGAGCGACGCGTGCTGATCGCGACCGACTGCCTCTCCGAGGGCGTGAACCTGCAGGAGCACTTCGACGCCGTCGTGCACTACGACCTCTCGTGGAACCCCACGCGCCACGAGCAGCGCGAGGGTCGGGTCGATCGCTTCGGGCAAGAGCGGCCCGTCGTCCGCGCGACGCTGATGTACGGCGCGAACAACCCCGTCGACGGCGCGGTGCTCGACGTGATCCTGCGAAAGGCCGCCAAGATCCGCGAGGAGCTGGGCGTGCCCGTGCCCGTCCCCGACGACGGCCACACGCTCACGCAGGTGCTGCTCAAGGCCGTGCTCCTCAAGCGGCGCGGCGGCGGCGACACCGCGAACATGAAGCAGCTCCAGCTCTTCGACGAGAGCTGGAAGGACGCCGCCGAGAAGGCCAAGAAGAACCGGACCGTCTTCGCGCAGCGCCGGCTCAAGCCCGAGGACGTGCTGCCCGAGTGGCACAAGTCGCTCGCCGCCGTGGGGGGTCGGGAAGACGTGCAGCGCTTCGCGGGCCGCGCGCTCGCGCGGCTCGGCTCCGGGCTCGAGTCGCTGCGGCGAGGCTTCAAGGCGCCGCTCGGTGCGCTGCCCGAGGACGTGCGCGAGCGCCTCGAGTCCGAGGGGCTCACCGGTTCGATCCTCATCGATTTCGCCTACCCACCTGCGCCGCGCTGTCGCTCGGTGCAGCGAAGCCATCCGCTGGTGTCGGTGCTCGCCGAGACGCTGCTCGAGCGCACGCTGGGCAGCGGCGTCGACGATGCCGAGAGCGATCCCGGCGTGCTCGGTCGCGTCGGCTGCTGGACCTCGGCCGAGGTCGCGGGCCGTACCGTCGTCGCGCTCCTGCGCTTGCGGCATCAGCTCGTGAGCCAGCGATTGGGCAAGAGTTCGACCCTGCTGGTCGAAGAGGCGACCGCGCTCGCCTGGACCGGTAGCTCGCCCACGCCGCTCGAGGGAACCGAGGCGCTGGCGCTCCTGGCGCCGCCTCCCGCAGTAGACCCTCCGGCTCATGTGCGCGAGCGCGCCGTGCAGCAGGCCCTCGCGCACCTCGAAGCGCGTCTGTCCGAGCTCGACGCCTTTGCCGAGCGCAGGGCGCAGGCGCTGCTGTCGGATCACCGCCGCGTGCGCGAGGCCGCCGACGCGCGCGGCAGCTACAGCGTGAAGGCGCTGCTCCCCGCCGACGTGATCGGCCTCTTCGTGCTCCTGCCGAGGGTGGACTGACCATGGCAGCCCGCAAAAAGACCCGCGCCCGGGAAGCCCAGCTCGCCTTCGAGGCCCTCTCTATCGAGGGGGGCCTGCTCTCGCCCGATTGGCTGTCCCGGGCCGCGCAGCTCGCCGCCGGTGGGCAGAGCGAGGCCGACTACCGCATCCCGAAGGGGCTCAACCTTCGCGACGAGATCGGCCGTTTCTGGCGCATCGCCCAAGCGCACTGGAGTGACTTCGCGGCCGGTCGCGCAGGCCAGGCCGATCCGCGCCTGCTCGCCGAGCGCTTCGTCGAGGCGCTGCTCCGCGAGAGCTTCGGCTTCGCCACCCTCGCGAAGGCCGAGCCCGTGGTGCTCGCCGAGCGCAACTATCCGATCGGCTTCGCCGCGCTCGGAGGCCGAGTGCCGGTCGTCATCGCGCCCGCCGGCAGCGGCCTCGACACGCTCGCACCGGCCTTCGGCGACGGCACGCGACGCCGCAGCGCCTTCGGCCTCGCGCAGGAGTACCTGAACGCCGCCGACGGTGCGATGTGGGGCCTCTCGAGCGACGGGCTCACGCTGCGCATCGTGCGCGACAACGCGAGCCTCACCCGCCCAGCGTGGATCGAGGCGGACCTTCAGCGCCTGTTCACCGAGGAGCGGTACGCCGACTTCGCCGCCCTCTGGCTGCTCGCGCACGAGACGCGCTTCGGGCGCGCCGATCAGCCCGTGGCCGAGTGCGCGCTCGAGACCTGGCGCAGCGCCGGTCGCGAAGAGGGCACGCGAGCCCGCGAGCATCTGCGGCGCGGCGTCGAAGACGCGCTCATCGCGCTCGGCCAGGGCTTCCTCGCGCACCCCGACAACCAGGCGCTCCGTGCGGCGCTCCAGAGCGGCGCGCTCTCGACGAAGGACTACTTCAATCAGCTGCTGCGCCTCGTCTACCGGCTCATCTTCCTGCTCACGGTCGAGGAGCGCGGGGTGCTCCACCCGGATGGCGTCGACGAGAAGGCCAAGTCCCTCTACGCGGCGGGCTACAGCCTGCGGCGGCTGCGCGAGCGCTCGGTGAAGCGCAGCGCGCACGATCGCTTCGCGGATCTGTGGGAGGCGACCAAGATCGTCTTCCGCGGGGTCGAGGGTGGCGAGCCGCGGCTCGGGCTGCCGGCGCTCGCCGGCATCTTCGCCAAGGCGCAGTGCCCCGCGCTCGACGCAGCCAAGCTCGAGAACCGCGCGCTCCTGCTCGCGGTGTTCAAGCTCTCGTGGTTGCGCGAGGACGCGGGCCTGTCGCGCGTGAACTGGCGCGACATGGGCCCCGAGGAGCTCGGCAGCGTCTACGAGAGCCTGCTCGAGCTGGTCCCGCAGATCACGAAGGACGGTCGCCAGTTCGCCTTCGCGACGGGCGGCGAGACCAAGGGCAACGCGCGCAAGACCACGGGCAGCTACTACACCCCCGACAGCCTCGTGCAGGTGCTGCTCGACAGCGCGCTCGAGCCGGTCGTCAAAGACACGATCGCGAAGCACCCGGAGAACCCCGCCCTTGCGCTGCTCGGCCTCTCCATCGTCGACCCGGCCTGCGGCTCGGGGCACTTCCTGCTCGCGGCGGCGCGCCGGCTCGCGTCGCACGTCGCGCGCCTGTCCGCGAACGGCACCCCCTCGGCGGCCGAGTACCGGCACGCGCTGCGGCAGGTGGTCGGGCGCTGCATCTACGGCGTCGACCTCAACCCGATGGCTGTCGAGCTGTGCAAGGTCAGTCTGTGGATGGAGGCGGTGGAGCCCGGCCTGCCGCTCACCTTCCTCAACTCGCACATCCAGCACGGCAACGCGCTCCTCGGCACCACCCCCGAGCTGATGGCGAAGGGCATCCTCGACGCCGCGTGGGAGCCCATCGAGGGCGACGACAAGAAGACGGCGAGCGCGCTCAAGAAGCGCAACAAGAAGGCCGCCGAGGGCCAGCGCTCGCTCGACACGCTCTGGTCGAAGCCGAGCGACGCCGAGGCGCAGGCCGTGGCACGCGCCGTCGCCGAGCTCGAGGCGGCGAGCGACGCGAACCCCGAGGCGCTCGCGAAGAAGCAGTCGCAGTGGGACGGCATCCTCGGTTCGGCCGAGTACCGCCACCAGAAGCTCGTCGCCGACGCCTGGTGCGCGGCCTTCGTGTGGCCGAAGCAGCCGGGCGAGCTAGCCGACGTCGCGCCGACGAACGAGCTGTGGCGGCAGCTTCGCGATGGTCAAGGGCAGCCGCCCGCGCTGACGACCAAGACGGTCGGCGAGCTGGCGGAGCAGTACCGGTTCTTCCACTGGAACCTGCAGTTCCCGCAGGTGTTCGCGAGGGGCGGGTTCGATGTGGTGCTGGGGAATCCGCCGTGGGTCTCCTATACAGGTCGCCAGCAGACTGAAGCGCCAGGCCGCATGCTGCCGCTCTTTCTCCAACTCGCCCCGGCAACTAGTCGTTGGCCTGCAACCCACACTGCGTTCCTTCTGCTCGCGGCACGGCTGTTTGCTCCTCGGGGGCAAGGCGGCGTTGTGCTGCCGCGACAAGTCGGAGACCTCGACGCTTACGAGCCCGTGCGCTCAGCGATGGCTGAAAGGGCAACGCTCCAGCGGCTTGTCGACGTGGGCGAAGACGCCTTCCCTGGCGTCACTCAAGCGGTCGGTCTCTTCGTCTTTCGCGCGCGCGAATCGTCATCGCACGCGGATGCGAGTTGGAGTCCCGAAGCCAAGACCGGCAGCGTAGTTGCCAAGGGCGGGTTCGACGCTGTGCAGGCGACGGCACACTTTCCTCGTTTCGCGCCTAAGACCTTTGCGGATCCCGGCGTCCACACCGGAAATGTCTCGAAGAAGATCATCCTCGACGGAGCGGCTTCGAGCCTTCCCGAGCACCCGCCAGTCCGAGAAGGAAAGGACATTGTGCCATTTGCATGCCTGCGGCCACGCAGGCGCCTGTGGGTGAATCCCGCGCTTGAGCAGGGAGAGTATTGCACGATACGCGACCTCAGTCGGTACAGCGGCGTGCCCATCCTTGTTCGGCAGACCGCCGACCGGCCAATTGCGGCGAGGCACACTAATCCCACCTACTTCCGCAACAGTCTTCTCGCGTGCACCGGTGTTCCGGGAGTGTCGGACATCGTGGTCGTAGCATTTCTGAACTCGGCGCTCTTTGCGTCCATCCACCGGGCGCTCTCTCGCGACGCCGATCAGAAGGCATTCCCCCAAGTGAAGGTGAAGCATCTTCACGGCCTGCCGGCGTTGCCGACAGAGTCCCTCAACGCGCGCAGCGGTGCTGTGACTCTGGGCGAAGCGATTGAGCGCGCCGGGGAGGATGCGGAACGGCACGCTGCCAATGGCGAGCCCGTACCCGCCGAGATGCGGCTAACGATCGAACGACTGGTTCTTGCCGCTTTCGGACTGCCATCGTCGCTAGCCGAGACACTCCTCGAGGAGGCGCCATGATTCCCTGCAAGCTCGTTCACGACACCGGAACGATGGTGCGCTTTCGCACATCGCAGCTTCCGGACCTTCCTGCCGCAAGCTGCGATGTCAGCCTTCTTCTCCCCAGTGGCCAGGTCGTTTCTGCGCATTTCAACCGGCACCCACAGAACCCGAATGTAAGCGGCGCCGAGCTCGTGCGATTCATTAAGAGGCGCCTTCCTCCGAAGGGTCGCGAAGACGTGCTCCTTGAGCGTAGACTCGGAGACCTCTGGGTAGTTCACGAACTCGCCGACACGCTTCAGGTTGTGGAATTCGCGCATATCTCCAAGAAGCGAGTGCGGAACGGCGAATTGAAGGCATCAGACCTTGCCGCGCTCGTTGGCCTCGCCGATCGCGAGGCCGACCGCGGGCGAAGGGTCGCCGAGTATCGTCGCGTGCTCCGTCCTTCCGGGCTTCGGCGACTAGTGCTGAAGCTTGTCGGCACGAAGTGCATGGTGGCCGAATGTGACGCGTGCGACCGATTCAGTACAGCTTGGTGGGCGGACTCGGGCGAGGCAATTGTGGAAGTGCACCACATCGAGGAGGTCGCGCGAACGAACGATCACTCGCCACGTAATCTCTGTGTTCTATGCGCGAATCATCATCGATTCTTGCACAGCATTTCCTCCTGGTCGGTTTCGCACGACGGGGCGAACGTCGTGATGCAGCACGGCGGCAAGGATCTCGTCGTTGTTAGGCCTCCAACACTGTTCGAGGGGCGAGATGTGGCGTGAACACGTCGCAGTCCCCGGCATCATTCACGCCCAGAAGAAGGACGCGCGATGACCAAGCCGCCGCGCAAGAAGCCCGCGAAGGTCGGCGCGAAGAAGGTCTCGCCACCGGTGAGACGATCGCCGGCTCAGGCGGACGCAATTGTCGCCACGCCGCGGCGAGAATCGGCGGCGTTCGCAGGGACGCGCGAGCTCGCCGCGCTCGTCGAGCGCGTGGTGGCGATCATCGAGGATGCACACTCTCGCGTCGTCCGCACCGTCAACAGCGAGATGGTGCTGTCGTACTGGCATATCGGCCGCGAGATCGTCGAGTACGTGCAGCGCGGGGAGGCCCGCGCCGAGTACGGCAAGGAGGTCGTCGAGGGTCTCTCACGGAAGCTCCTCACGCGCATCGGCAAGGGCTACTCGGCGAGGAACCTCTGGTACTTCCGCGACTTCTACGTGACCTACCGAGACCGAACGCCAAGGATCCGGGCTGAGGGATTCCGCACGAGCCTCGTGCGGAATTCGAAGCCGGGCGACGCGCCCAGGATTCTGCGCGAGGCTGGTGCAGAATTGGCCGAGGGCTTCTCCAGCCGCCTGTCGTGGACGCACTACCGTGCGCTGCTCGCGGTGAGCGACCCGGCGGCGCGCGCCTTCTACGAGATCGAGGCCGAGCACGAGAACTGGTCGACGCCCCACCTCGAGCGCCAGATCTTCACGTCGCTCCACCTCCGTCTCCTCAAGAGCCGGAACAAGGCCGGCGTGATGGAGCTCGCGCGGAAGGGGCAGACCGTCGAGCGGCCGAGCGACTTGATCAAGTCGCCCCTCATCCTCGATTTTCTCGGCCTACCTGACCATCACGCGTACCGCGAGAGCGACCTCGAGACGGCCATCCTCAGCAAGCTGTCCCAGTTTCTCTTGGAGCTGGGCAAGGGCTTCGCGTTCGTCACGCGTCAGAAGCGGATCACCTTCGACGACGACCAGCTCTTCATCGACCTCGTCTTCTACAACGTCCTGCTCAAGTGCTACCTGCTGATCGACCTCAAGCTGGGCAGACTCACGCACCAGGACGTCGGTCAGATGGACAGCTACGTGCGCCTGTTCGATGCGCACGAGCGCACGCCGGGAGACGGGCCGACCATCGGGCTCATCCTCTGCGCGGAGGAGAACCACACGATCGCTCGCTACTCGGTCTTGAGCGAGCACAAGCAGCTCTTCGCCGCGAAGTACCTGACGCACCTGCCGACGGAAGAGGAGCTGCGACGCGAGCTCGATCGGGATCGGCGCCTCGCTGAAGCCAGCGTAGACCCGTCGCACGCCGAGAAGCCCACGAAGCCGAAGCGCGTGACGCGGGCAAAGGGGCGCAAGAAGTGACCACCACGCTCTCGCCCGTCATCGCCTCGCGCCTCGAGAAGGCCGCCGTCGACAACGGCTTCGACCAGGAGCTGCCGCGTGAGGGCGACTGGCTCGGCTTCGCGAGCACCCAGTGCCCGCTCCGCGTCTGGCTCGGCACCTTCGGCGACGCCGTCTTCCTCGCCACGTTCTCGCAGCAGAACGTCGCCCGCGCGCTCGGCGAGTACGGCACGCCCATGGCGGCGCCGCTGCCCAAGGGCGCGCTCGGCGGCCGCACCGTCACCGACATCCCGTCGCTCCACCGGCTGCTGCGCCGGGCCTCCCAGCTCAGCGAGACGCTGCCCGACGAGCTGCTCCACAGCTTCGAGAAGCAGACCGCAACGCTGCCGAAGACCACCGAGGCCGAGCGCCTCGTCGTCCAGCGCGTCGGCCAGGACCTCTTCCGCCACGGCCTGCTCGAGTACTGGGAGGGCCGCTGTGCCGTCACCGGCCTCGCCGTCCCCGAGCTGCTCCGCGCGAGCCACATCAAGCCCTGGGCCGACTGCTCGAGCGACGCCGAGCGCCTCGACGTCTGGAACGGCCTCCTGCTCGCGCCGCACCTCGACGCTGCGTTCGACCGCGGGTTCGTCACAGTGGGCGACGACGGCGCGGTGATCGTCTCGGCCGCGCTCGAGGCCGCGGCGCGCGAGACGCTCGGCCTCGATGAGCCGCTGCGCGTGCGTGCCCTGCACGACGGGCACCGAGCGTACCTGCCGTGGCATCGCGAGCGGGTGTTCAAGGATGCATGCGACGGGGGTGCTCGATGACCCGACGAGCGCGCAACGAGGTCGGCCCGACGAGTCTTGCTGCTTGGAGAATCCGCCATGACTGAACCAAAGAACGAGAGCACGACCGACGAGCCGAAGGTGGGAGCGGTCGAGGGATATGAGGCACCGACGCCCGGCGGCTGGGACGACTACCCCCTCGACGAGCTCGCGATCCGCGACGAACGGCGCACTGCGGAGGACGTGGTCCGACGCATCGAGAAGGGGCGCTTCGTGCTCGACCCTGACTTCCAGCGAGAGTTCGTCTGGGACGAGAAGAAGCAGAGCCGCCTCGTCGAGTCGATCCTCATGCGGATCCCGCTGCCCGTGTTCTACGTAGCCGAGGATGCGCAGGGCCGGCTCGTCGTCGTCGATGGGCGCCAGCGCCTCACCACCCTCAAGCGCTTTCTTTCCGGGGAGCTGAAGCTCTCGCTCGAGGACCGGCAGGAGTTGAACGGAAAGCACTTCGCCGACCTCGACGTGCGCCTGCAGAACCGCGTCGAGGACTGCCAGCTTCTCTTCTACATCATCGACCACGCGGTGCCGGAGCGCGCGCGCCTCGACATCTTCGAGCGGGTGAACGGCGGTGAGGTCCTCACGCGCCAGCAGATGCGCAACGCCATGTACAACGGTCCGGCGACGGTCTTCCTCCGCGAAGAGGGGGGCACCGACCTGTTCCGTAAGGCGACCGGCGGCAGCCTCGACTCGAACAAGATGCAGGACCGCGAGTTCGTGAACCGGTTCTGCTCCTTCTCGCTGCTCGGCCTGGACACCTACAAAGGCGACATGGACGACTGGCTCGCGCGCGGCCTCACGCACGTCGGCAAGCTGAGCGACGCGGAGCGCGGTGCCCTGCGAACGAAGCTCCAGCGCGCCCTCAAGAACAACCTGGCCGTCTTCGGGAAGCACGCCTTCCGCAAGCACCGGACGCCTGACCAGTCGCGCAGCATCATCAACGCCTCGCTCTTCGACGTGATGGCCGGCGCGCTCGCGACCACGGAGGAAGCTCGGGTCGTGGAGCGTGCCGACCCGCTGCGGCAGGCGTTCTACAAGCGGATGGACGACCAGCGCTTCATCAAGGCGATCACCTACGGCCCGAACACCCCGAAGGAGGTCAGGGCCCGCTTCGAGATCGTGGCGGAGATGATGAAGGAGGTCTTCGATGCTCAGTGAGCTGCACATCGCGAGCTTCAAGTGCTTCGAGACGCTCGATCTGCCGTTGCGGCCACTGACCCTGCTCACCGGCGTGAACGGCGGCGGCAAGTCCTCCGTGATCCAGGCGCTCGTCCTGTTGTCGCAGACCCTCGCCGAGCGGGAGTGGGGCAGGAGCCTGCTGCTCGAGGGGCCCGACCTCGCCCTCGGCAGCGCGGCCGATGTGCTCAACCAGAAGTCCGCGCGCCGGAGGCTCTCGCTGGGCGCCTCGACGTCAGCCGAACGCGTCGTCTGGACGTTCAAGGCCGAGGACCGTCGGGCCCTGTCGGTCGAGCTCGAGGGCGTCACGATCGACGGCGCTGCGATCGAGCTGGGCGACGCCGTTCGCTGGCTGCTGCCGGCCGCACGCGCAGAGGCCTCGAGCGTCGTCAGCGCGCTGCGCCGCCTGAGCTGGATCACCGCGGAGCGAACGGGACCTCGCGAGCTGCTGCCGCTCCGGGACTCCCACGGCCACGCGACCGTCGGTGCGCGCGGAGAGCTGGCAGCGGGCCTCCTCTACTGGCGCGAGTCCGACGAGGTCTCGAGCGAGCTCTGCCTGCCCGAAGTTCCCCCAACGCTGTTCCACCAGGCTCGCGCCCGCATGCAGGCCTTCTTCCCCGGCTGCGACCTGCGGGTGTCTCCGATCGATGGCGCAAGCGCCGTCAGCCTCCGGCTCCGCTCGGACGCGCGGTCCGACTTCCAGCGTCCGCAGAACGTGGGGTTCGGCCTGACGCAGCTCTTTCCGATCCTCGTCGCGATCCTCGCGGCCCGGAAGGGCGACGTGATCCTCGTCGAGAACCCCGAGGTTCACCTCCATCCCCAGGCGCAGCAGAACATTGGGACGCTGCTCGCGCGCGTGGCCTCCAGCGGGGTTCAGATGGTGCTCGAGACGCACTCGGACCACGTGCTGAACGGCATCCGCCTGGCGGCGAAATCCAAGGTGATCCCGGCCGACGACGTGGCGGTTCACTTCTTCTCGCCGGCACAGGCCGGGGGTGGGTTCACCCCGCGTTCGCCCAAGCTGGATGCGGATGGGCGCCTCGACGCCTGGCCCGAGGGCTTCTTCGATCAGTTCGACCTGGCCTTGTCGAAGCTTCTGTAGGGGGAGAAGTGGAGCCGATTCTCGACGAGACCAGCCTCGTTCCTTGCCCGTCGTGGCGGCCTGCCGCGCGCGTCCTCGGTCTGGCACGGACTCTCCAGGCCCTCGACGGCCTGGGCGCGCCTCGCGTGCTGCGCTCTGTCCGCGATGCGGCGGATCGCGACATCGGTGACGGTTCGGGCCTACGCAGGTGGTGCTTCGACCGCGCGACGGACCGCGACGCGGGGCGCCTGCTGGCAACCCGTCTCGCGAGTCAGCCCTTCATCGATGGAGACGGCGGGCTCTTCGCCGCCGCCGAGGGCGCACGCGCCGTCGAGGCGAAGGTGAACGGCGTTTCCGCCTTTGGTGCGGGGCTTGCCGCGCTCACGGACGGTGTCATCGCGCCGCTCGCGGGCGCGTCGAGACCTGCAGGCGGCGCGTTGAGCGTCGCGCTGACCTACCTCGACGAGGCAGGCGAGCGGAGCGAGACGATCGACGTACCGGCGTTCGCCTCTGCGGCCGAGGTCGAGCCTCAGCGGCTGATGCTCCTCGAGCGCATCGATCGATCGGTCGCGGACGGCAGGGCCCTGCTCACCCGGCTTGGCGAGCTCTTTCCGCGTCTTCGCCTGGGCACGAGAGCCGTCGACCAGATCGCTGCGCTCACTGGGAGCGAGCCCGTGTTCCGACAGCTGCTGCGGCATCTCCGCGCCCTCGACGTGGGCGCGACCCGATGGCCGGAAGGCGAGGGCTTCGAGCCGGGGGGCGTGACATACAGCGTCGAGTCGAAGGCGACGCTCGATGACGGGACGTTCGGGCCGATGCGCGACTTCCCAGCTCCCGATGGCTTCGAGGCCGAACGCTGGAGCCTGCACACGAAGCTGACCGGCGGCGCCGGCGCGCGCCTCTACTTCAGGGCCGTGCGCACGGGCGCGGAGGCCGTCGTCCTTGTTGGCTACTTCGGCGACCACCTCCCGACCGTGAGGTACCGGACGTGACCACGACTTGGGGCGAGCGTCCGGACAAGGACACCTTCTCACCCAGGCTCTCGCGTCCGCTCTCGGGACGCGGTTCGATCACCGAGAACGCCGCCACCGACTCGAACCGAACCACGTCGCCCTCGTTCAACGCCGCGCCCCTCGAATTTCCGCGCACTTCGCGCCCGCGCGCCTTCTCCCCGCGCCGAGCACCGCGACCTTGCCGAACGATCCCGCGTCCGGAGCCATTCATCTCCGTTCGCGAACTTCGCAGCGGAGCGTTTTACACGGGACCCTCGCGGCGCAAGCCTCGGGGGTTTCGTGTTTCTGCCCGCAAATTCGAGGGTTCACGCGCTGCGTGCGTCGCGGTCGTGCTCTCGCGGGCGCTCGCGGAGAACGCCGAGCGCTTGCCGCGAGGGGCTCGCGGGACGCTTCTCCCGCTCTCTTCTCGGCCCGCCGGGGAGAGAGGAACCGAGAGCCGTTTAACTATGAGCGATTCTTCGCCGACCGAGCGCTCGACGGCTGCGAGTCTCGACACGCGATTGCGGGGTCCGGCGGAGAATCGCCGCGTTGAACCTCCATTTCGCACGCCCCCAATCACAGGCGCCGCGACAATCTTGCCAAATCGCACGGAGACCCCTTGAAAAGAGCGCCCGGCGTGATGACATAGTATTGGCTCGATGCAAACAGACAACGCCACGCCGATCACCCAGAAGGTGCGCCGAGACGGGTGGAGATCCAATCTGAGCGGACAGGGATCGCAGCATTGGAATCCAATGAG
>CAYNEK010000088.1:0-21361 GCA_964396175.1 uncultured Polyangiaceae bacterium
TTGCGCCCGCGCCGCTTGCGCCCGCGCCGCTTGCGCCTGCGCCGCTTGCGCCTGCGCCGCTTGCGCCCGCGCCGCTTGCGCCCGCGCCGCTTGCGCCTGCGCCGCTTGCGCCTGCGCCGCTTGCGCCCGCGCCGCTTGCGCCCGCGCCGCTTGCGCCTGCGCCGCTTGCGCCTGCGCCGCTTGCGCCCGCGCCGCTTGCGCCCGCGCCGCTTGCGCCTGCGCCGCTTGCGCCTGCACCGCTTGCGCCCGCGCCGCTTGCGCCCGCGCCGCTTGCGCCCGCGTTTGCACCGGCCGCGCCTGCGCCGGCCGCGCCTCCAGACGCTGAGGGACCGGAGGCGTCGGATCCCCCGCAGGCTGTCACCAAGAGCGCACCCAGCGTCGCCGCACGGACGAGCGACCCAGCAGACACGAGAGGGTTCATCCGAGACAGGATACCCGAGCCGTGTCGCGCCGCCACGTCTCGTGATCGCGCTCGCCGTGCCGGAGGCACCCCTTGAGGCGATCGGCGCTGCGCGCACGCACTTCGCGCGTTGACGTCGGTCACGAGACCGGCGACCACGCCGCACCCTGCTCTTCAACACCCTCGCGTACGCGCTCTTCTTCGCCGTCGCCTTCGTCGGCTACTGGCTCCTCGTCCGCCCGCGTCTCTTCCCGGTCGTCGCGCTGCTCTCGGGCGCGTACGCGGGCTACAGGCTCTGGGACGCGCACCATGGGCCGTGGATCGCGCTCGCGGGGGGCGCCTCCGTCGCAGCGGTCGCGGCCTTCGCTCTGCGCGGTCCACGCGCGCGCCAGGTGTTCTTGCTCGTCGCGTCGTACGCCTTCTACTCGGGGTGGAACTGGCGCTACCTCCCCCTCATCGTCCTGTCGTCCACGATGGACTACTGGCTCGCGCTGCGGATCGCCGACGAGGACGATCCGACGAAGCGCAAGCGCTGGCTCATCGTCACGGTCGTCGTCAACCTCTCGCTCCTCGGCTTCTTCAAGTACTGGAACTTCGGCGTCGAGACCGCCCAGTCCGCCGCGCACGCCCTCGGATCCTCCGCGTCCCTCCGCGGCTACCTCCAGGGCCTCGCGCTGCCCGTCGGCATCTCATTCTACACCTTCGAGAGCATGAGCTACGTCATCGACGTCTACCGTCGCGAGCTCACCGTCTGCCGATCGTACCTCCGGTACCTCCTCTTCGTGGCCTTCTTCCCGCACCTCGTCGCGGGCCCCATCGTCCGGCCGAAGGACCTCCTCCCCCAGCTCGACGCGCTCCCCCCGCTCACCGACGAGAAGGGCGGCGAGGGCCTCTTCTTGATCGCCTTGGGCCTCGCCAAGAAGCTCGTCATCGGCGACTACATCGCGCTCAATCTCGTCGATCGCGTCTTCGATCGCACCGCGAGCTTCTCGGGGCTCGAGTCGCTCTTCGGCGTCTACGGCTACTCGCTCCAGATCTACTGTGATTTCTCGGGCTACACCGACATCGCCATCGGCTCGGCGCTCCTCCTCGGCATCCGCATCAACGAGAACTTCCGGAGCCCGTACCAGTCGTCGAGCCTCAAGGAGTTCTGGCGACGCTGGCACATCTCGCTCTCGAGCTGGCTGCGCGACTACCTCTACATCCCCCTCGGCGGCAACCGCGGCTCGAAGCTCGCCACCTACCGCAACCTGCTCCTCACGATGCTCCTCGGAGGTCTGTGGCACGGACCCAGCTGGACCTTCGTATTTTGGGGATTTTTGCACGGCGCAGGGCTCGCCGTCGAGAAGGCGTGGGAAGATCTTCGCGGCCCACGCGCGACCGAGCCCTCCTTCGTCTCGCGCGTCGCCCGCGGCGTCGTCGTCTTCCACTTCGTGTGCTTCTGCTGGATCTTCTTCCGCGCCGAGAGCTTCTCGAAGGCCCTCTCGGTCCTCCGGCAGATCGGCACGCTGACGACCTTCCACCCCAACCTGCCACCCAAGCTCCTCGCCGTCTTCGCGCTCGGCATGGCGACGCACCTCCTGCCCCACGTCTCGCTCGACAAGATCCGCGCCGCGTTCGTCCGTCTGCCTGCGGTCGCGCAGGCTGGGGTGCTCTTTGGCGTCGCGGTGCTCCTCCACGAGGTCGTCTCGACCGAGGCGCTGCCCTTCGTGTATTTCCAGTTCTGATGCGCGCGCCGCCGGCCAAGGGACCCTGGGCCCTCACGGTCTCTGGCGAGGCGTCGGGGAGCCGCCTGCTCGCTCAGATCCCGATCCCAATCCCGCGCTGGGGGCTCTCGGCCGAGGACGTGCGCCGCGTCACGGCGTCGGGGACGACCGAGGCGCTCGCGCGTCTGCCCCGCATCGCCCGTGCCTTCCGCGGGTTGCTCCGCGCGGCCGAGGAGCGCCCCCCCACCGTCGCGGTGCTCGCCGACTTCACGGAGGCGAACGCGTGGCTCGGACCTCGGCTCCGCAGGCTCGGGGTGCCGGTCTTCTGGTGTGTCGCGCCGCAGGTGTGGGCGTGGCGGCCTGGGCGGGCACGCCGCCTCGGGCGCGCGATGGACGCGCTCGGGACCTTGTTCGCCTTCGAGCCGCCGCTCTTCCGCACGCACGGCGTCGACGCGACGTGGGTCGGGCATCCTGCCGCCGAGGCGCCCGTCGGCGAGGGCCCGGCCGGCCGGGGCGTCGCCCTCTTGCCCGGGAGCCGCCCCTCCGAGGTGCGGGCGCTCCTCCCGCCGCTCCTCGAGGCGACCCGGGGTCGCGAGGCCACCGTCCTCCTCGCGGCCTCGCTCGACGGCGCGACGCGCGGTGGGGCGGAGCGCGCTGCCGCGCGAGCAGGTCGACGCACGGAGATCGTGCCCGAGGGCGGCCTCGTCGCGGCGCTCCGGGGCTTCGACGGGGCCGTCGTCGCGATGGGCACCGCGACGCTCGAGTGCGCGCTCGCGGGCGTGTCGATGGTCGCGGTGGCGCGCGCGTCGCGGGTGTCGGCGCTGCTCCTCCGTCGCATGCTGCTCGTGGAGCACCTCGCGCTGCCGAACATCCTGCTCGGGCGAGCCGCCGTGCCCGAGCTCTGGCAGGACGAGGTCACGCCGCGCGCGATCCGCGCCGCGCTCGACGTCTCCATGGATCGGGGCGGATCGCTCCGTGACGAGCTGCTCCCGCACCTCGCGCCACGAGACGGCTCGACCTTCGCGGGGCGCACGGGCGCCATCGTGACGCGGCTCCTCTCGAAGAGCGCGCAACGGTGAGCGCCGCCCGAGCCTGGACGCGACGACGACGCGTCGGGGCGTCAGCTCCTCGCGCGAGGCACGCGCGCCCGTGACCGCCATGCCCCCTGGGTCCGTCCTTCTCACCGTCGCGATGGCGCGCCGCGCGAGGCACGCGTCCGTGACCGCCATGCCCCCTGGGTCCGTCTTTCTCACCGTCGCGGTGGCGCGCCGCGCGAGGCACGCGCGCCCGTGACCGCGTCGCGCTGGCTCGTCCTCCTCTCGGCGCTCCTCTTCGCGGGGCGGATCATCGGCGCGCTCACGCTCGGCTTCGGGGACGCCGAGGCGCTCTACGCGTCGTATGCGCTCCACCCTGCCCCGCTCTACGTCGACCACCCCGGCCTCGTCGGCTGGGTGGCGCTCGTCCTCGGGTGGGGCGGCGCGCCCTCGCCGCTCGTCGCGCACCTCTTCACGGCGATCCTCGCGACGGCGGTGCCGTGGCTCGCGGTGTGGGCCGCTCGACGGTGGGACGCGCCGCCCTCGCGCGCCGCCTGGGCAGGCCTCGCCCTCGCCGCCGCGCCCGAGATCTCGATAGGCCTCTTCGGGCTGAACCCGGATCTCTTCCTCTGCCTCGCGTGGCTCGGCGCGCTCGGCTTCCTCGCGGGCGATCGCCCGCGCGACGCGCTCCTCGCCGGGGTCTTCGCTGCTGTCGGGATCTTCGCCAAGGTGTCGATGATAGCCCTCGTCCCCGCCTTCTTCGTCGGACGGAGCCGCGCGCGGCTCGGCGCGAGCGTGCTCCCCCTCGCCGCGTCGGCGCTGCTCCTCGGGCTCGACGCGCGGCTCGGCTTCCCCATGCTGAGGCATCGGCTCGTCGACACGCAAGCGGGCTCAGGAGTATCCATGATCCATATAGGGAGGACCTTGCTCGGTCAGCTCGCGTACTTGTCTCCGGTGCTCGCGGTCGCGACGGGGTGGGCGGTGGTCCGGCTCGTCCGGCGCCGCGATCGGGCCGAGGCGCCGCTCGTCGTCGCGTGCGTCGCGCCGCTCGCGGTCCTCTCCGCGCTGTCGGCGTGGTCGCGCGCGTCGGAGCCTCACTGGATCGCGCCGGCCTTCTTGTCGGTCGCGCTCGCGCACGCGCGCAGCCCGCTCGTGCCCCTGCGCCTCGCCCGGTGGTCCGTCGCGATCGGCGTGGCGACGATCGCCCTCGCGCACCTCTGGATCCTCACCGATCTCCCGCCGCGGCTCCTCGGGCGGCTCTACCAGCCCAAATACGATCTCACGAACGATCTCCGCGCCTGGCCCCCCGTCTGCGCATGGCTCGAGAGCGCCCCCCCGATCTCCCTCATCGTCGCGCCGCATTGGACCGTCGCGGCGCAGCTCCACGCGTGTCTCCCGGGGGTCGAGGTCGTGACCGTCGCGGGTCGGGACGACTTCGCGCGCTGGGCGGGTGGGCTCGAGCGGGCCCGGGACGCGCGTGGCCTGGTGCTCTGGGTGTCGGACGACCGCTTCTTCGACGTCCGCCCCACCGGCGAGCGCGAGGTCGTCGTCGATCATACGGCCGCGCTCGTGCGCGCTGGGCGCGTCGTGCGGCGCGTCCACCTCGTCGGTACGCGCTGATCCACGGGGCTCCCTCGGGCTCGACGTCGCGCGTCGTGCGGCGCGTCCACGGCGTCGGCGCGCGCTGATCGAGTCGCACCTCGCCGCAAGAATGCGCCGACACCGGAAGCGCGTGATCTCGGGCGCCGACTTCGCGTACCGTGCTGGATCGAATGTCCGAGAAGATCCGCAAGCTCCTGATCGCCCCGCTCTTCGCCCTCTCACTGTCCCTCGCCTCGCCGTCGGCCCTCGCGGCGGGGAGCATCAAGCCTGCCCGCACCGAGCTCACCGAGATCTCGGGCGGATGGAAGGTGTTCCTCGAGGTGAAGCTCGGGAAGAAGCCCGCGACGCCGCACCAGCCCTTCCGCTTCATCTTCAAGCGCACGGTCCTGTACGAGACCTACCTCGACGACGCGCATGGGGACGCCGAGCAGCAGCGCAAGATCCCGACGCCCGACGCCGCCGATCAGATCGAGTCCGTCGACGTGGGCTTCTCGGACGCGAAGGGTCAGATCTGGGACACGACCAAGTTCGACTTCACGATCCGGCGCGACCGCGGGTACGAGGCCGGAGAGTACAAGGTCGAGGTCCGCGACTCGGACAACCGCCCGGTCGGCACCTCGTTCACGATCAAGCTCCAGGGGAAGAACCCGGTCGTCGATCGCCGCGCGATCGTGATGGCCGATCCCAAGAGGAAGGAGAAGCCGAAGGACGACGCGAAGGCGGCCGATCCGCCCAAGGACGCGCCGAAGGACGACGCGAAGCCGGAGGCCGCGCCCAAGACCGACGACGACGCGAAGGCGGCCGCGGCGAAGTCCGCCGCTCCGCCGCCCCCCGTGGAGCCCAAGAAGAGCGGGTGCGGCTGCGAGATCCCCGCGCCATCGAGCCCAGCGGGGATCGTCGCCGTGGCGGTCGGGCTGTCCGCGCTCGCGGCGCGGCGTCGCCGCGGCTGACCATGTCGACGCGCGCGCACGCCGAGGATCGTCGTCCGCGTGCGGGCGTCGTTCGGGAGCCGAGGGCGGGTGCATGAGGCTCTGCCAGGCGTGCGGGAGCGTCCATGTCGACTCCGGCGCGGACGTGTGCCCTCGCTGCTCGGGCGCGCTCGTCGAGGTCGCGCCCGAGCACCTCGTCGAGGGGCGATACGCGATCCTCGAGGGGCCCGCGGAGGCCTCGTCGAGCCGTCGAGCGCGGGCGCTCGACGTGCTCCACGAGCGCTGGGTCGAGCTCCAGCTCTTCGCCTCGGGGGACCCCGCGCTGGTCGCCGAGGCGAGCGCCAAGGCCGCGGCCCTCGCGAAGGTCCACCACGACCATGTCATCGAGACGTACGGCTTCGGCGAGCATCGCGGGGCCTCGTACCTCGCGCTCGAGCACGTGCGCGGCGCGACGCTCGCCCGCATCCTCGAGGACCACCGCGCGCGCGGCGTGACGATCCCTCCGACGCGCGCGGCGACGATCTTGCGGAGCGTCGCCTCCGCCGTCGCCGCGCTCCACGACGCGGGCGTCGTCCACGGATCGCTCGGGCCCCATAGCGTCGTCATCGAGGAGCGCACGGGTCGGCCCGTCCTCGTCGATCTCGCGCTCCTCGATGGGGCCAGTCGACCGGCGGACCCAGGCGCCGTTCGGAGCCTCGCCCCCGAGGAGTGCACGGGCGCGACCGCGACCCAGAGCTCGGACGTGTACGCGCTCGGCCGTCTCGGCTGCGAGCTCTTCACGGGGCGACCACCGTTCGATGAGCTTGCGGTCGAGGACCCCGCGGGACACCCTCGCCGCGAGCCTCCACCCTTCTCCGAGATCGTGCCCGGGGCGTCGGCGTTCGACGGCCCGTGTCGTCGGGCGCTCGCGGAGCGTCCGGACGATCGCTACCGCGACGCAGGAGCGCTCCTCCGGGCGCTCGACGCGGCCGAGTCTTCGCCCCCACCGCCGCGCGTCACGAGCTCTCCTCCCGACCCGGAGTCCGCGCCGGGCGCCTCGGTGTACGTGCTCGTGGTCGACGACGATCCGGTCTTCCGGCGCATGGCGACCCGCGCGGCGCAGCTCGCCTTCTACCGCCGCCCCGTGCGCGTGAAGATGGTCGAGTCCGGCGAGGCGGCGCTCGAGGTCGCCGCGAGGCGAACACCGGAGCTCATCCTCCTCGATCACTCGCTCCCCGGGATGACCGGGGTCGACACGCTCACCGCCCTTCGAGCCCGTGAGCGCGGCACGCCGAGCCGCGTCATCGTCGTCTCGGCCGCGCTCGGGAACGTGGAGCGCTGGCGCTTCGCGGTCCTCGGCGTCACCGACTTCATCGGCAAGCCGGTCGGCCTGACGGATCTGACGAGCGCGCTCACGGAGATCACGGCGACGACGTGGTTCGCGCACCTGCCGGAGCTCGACGCCTCGTCGTCGTCCTCGTCCACGCCGACCTCACCGCGGCGCTGACCGCGCTCGGCGGCGTGAGCCGAGGGTGCTATCTCCCGGAGCGTGGTGGCGACGCTCCGCGCGATCTCGTCGGCCGTGAGCCTCGCGTGGCGTGCGATCGCCCGCCGCAAGATGCGCGCGGCGCTCACGGTGCTCGGCATCCTCATCGGCGTCGCCGCCGTCGTCATCGTGACCGCGCTCGGCGAGGGCGCCCGCGCGAAGATCGCGAGCCAGATCGAGTCGCTCGGCTCGAACAGCATCTACATCAACCCGCAGCCGACGCAGGTCTCCGGCGTGAAGTCGAAGTCGGGGGGGCGCCTCACCGAGGCCGACGCGCGCGCGATCCTGCGCGAGGCGACGAGCGTCGTCGCGGTGGCCCCCTTCATGTCGTCGATGTCGCAGGTCATCGCCGAGGACCGGAACGCCGCGACCACCGTCATCGGCTCCACCTTGGACTATTTCCCGGTGCGGCAGTTCGTGGTCGCGCGCGGTCGGCTCTGGACGGAGCAGGACGAGCGCATGAAGAACAAGGTGCTCGTCATCGGCGCGACGACGTCGGAGGCGCTCTTCGGGAGCCAGGATCCCGTCGGGCAGATCGTGCGCATCGGGAGGCACCCGTACCGCGTCATCGGCCTGCTCGAGCGCAAGGGGCCGAGCCCCTTCGGCGAAGATCAGGACGACCGCGTCATCATGCCGAGCAGCACCTTCCGCGCGCGCGTCCGCCCGATGGGCCCGGGGCGGGTCGACTTCATGATGGCGAGCGCCTCGTCGGCGGACACCGTGGGCCGCGCGCAGGAGCAGATCGACGCCATCCTCCGCCAGCGCCTCGGCACCGACGCGCTCGGCAACCCGCCCTTCAACATCCGCACGCAGCAAGAGTTTCGCGAGAGCCAGGAGGCCATCTATGGCGTGCTCACGCTGCTCCTCGTCGGGGTGGCGGCCATCTCGCTCTTCGTCGGGGGGATCGGCGTGATGAACATCATGCTCGTCAGCGTCCACGAGCGGACGCGCGAGATCGGGATCCGGATGGCGATCGGGGCGCGCGAGGCCGACATCCTGGTGCAGTTCCTCGTCGAGTCGGTCGTGCTCGCCCTCTTCGGCGGCGCCGCGGGGGCGCTCCTCGGCACCGGGGTGATCGCCGCGCTCTCGGCGGCGCTCGGCTGGTCGATGCGCGTCCCTACGACGGCGCTGGCGCTCGCCTTCGGGACGAGCCTCACGATCGGGCTCGTCTTCGGCTTCCTCCCCGCACGGCGCGCGGCACGGCTCGATCCCATCGAGGCGCTGCGCGAGGAGTGAGGCGCCGACGACGCTCGCCCTCGGGACGAGCCTCACGATCGGGCTCGTCTTCGGCTTCCTCCCCGCGCGGCGAGGAGTGGTACGCTGCGGCGCGTGGTGCGCTCGCCTCGTCACCCGTCCGTGGCTTGGCCCGCGCCGAGGGCGCGGCGGACCGTCGTGGGGGCGCTCATCGGCATGACGCTCTCGGCGTGCGGCAAGCCCGGCCCCAGCCGGGATCTCCAGGAGCTGGTGACGACGGCGGAGGGTCAGGCCGAGCACGCCGCGACCTCCGCGGTGCGCATCTGCAAGCCCGATCACGAGGTCGATCTCGGCGCGCATGCGTCGGCCGCCGCGCAGGCCTACGGGCCGCTCTTCTCGATCCTCGCCCTCTGCGCGCGCTCCGCGGCCTGCGTCGATCCGGGCACCCTGCCCGCCTGGGTCGAGGAGCGGAAGTCGCTCCCGGACGCGGAGCGGAGCTGGGCGGAGAAGACGCGCGCCGCGCTCGCGAAGGTCCTCGGGAGCAAGCCCCCCGCCGCGCGTCGCGAGGCCTTCGCGCGGCTCTACGACGCGGGCGCCGTGACGATGCCCGCTGCCGCCAAGGTGATCGCGATCTGCGGGAACCCAGCGCGCAGCGGCGAGGTGTCCCTGGCGCTCGCCGAGCTGGACGCGAAGCGGGCCGCGCTCCGCGCCGAGGCGATCGCGGTCCGAAAGCTCCCATGATCCCCACCTCGGGACGAGGCTCGCCGCCGCACCGAAACGGACACGGCCTGGAGGCTCCCAGGAGCCTGCGCTCTTCGCGACGCGCGCCCCTCCGCCCCTGCGAGCGCGCGAGGCACGCGCAGCGGCATGCGGCTCCACGAGGAGACTCCATGGGGCACCGTGGCCTCGGGAGGCTCGCGTGACCGCCGAGGCGTGCACGTCCCCGCGGCTCGAGCGGGCCGGCTTCCGGCACGCGTTCTTCACGCGGAACGGCGGCGTCAGCGAGGGTCCCTACGCGAGCCTCAGCTTCTCCCTCGCCGCGGGCGACCACCCAGCCCACGTCGCCGAGAACCTTCGGCGCGCCTCGCGCGTCCTCGGCGTCGACGACGGGAAGATCCTCTACCTGTCGCAGGTCCACGGCAAGGAGGTGCGGCGCCTCGTCCCGACGGACAGCCTCGAGAGGACCTTGCTCCGCGAGGGCGACGCGTGCTTCTCGGACGCGCCGGGGCTCGCGTGCGGCGTGCGCGTCGCCGACTGCGTCCCCATCCTCGTCGGCGACCAGCGGACCGGCGCCGTCGCGGCGATCCACGCGGGCTGGCGCGGCGCGGTGCTCGGCGTCGTCGGCGAGGCGGTGGAGGCGCTCGTCCAGATCGGCTCCCGCGCGGCGGATCTCGTCGCGGCGATCGGTCCGCACATCTCGCTCGAGGCCTTCGAGATCGGCGAGGAGGTCGCGCGCGAGCTCGAGGCGGCCGGCTGCCGCATCGATCGGGTGCGCTTCGACAAGCCCCACGCGGATCTCCGCGGCCTCGTCGCGGCAGAGCTCCACCGGGCGGGCGTCTCGGACGTCGATCACGTCGAGGGCTGCACCCTGTCCGACCCGGCCCGCTTCTTCTCGTACCGGCGCGACGGCAAGGAGAGCGGCAGACACCTCGCCGCCATCGCCGTCCGGGTGTAGGCGAGGCGCCATGATCGATCGCCCGCTCCTCTGCCTCGTCATGATCGTGAAGGACGAGGCGCGCTCCATCGAGACGACGCTCCAGTCCGTGCGCCCCTTCGTGGACCGGTGGCTCATCCTCGACACCGGCTCGACCGACGGGACCCAGGACCTCGCGAAGAAGGCGATGGACGGGCTGCCGGGCCAGCTCGTCGAGGAGCCCTTCGTCGACTTCGGATCGACGCGCTCTCGGGCGCTCGAGCTCGCAGGGACCGAATGCGAGTACTCGCTCATGTTGAGCGGCGACGAGGCGCTCGTCGGTGGCGAGGCGCTGCGGGCCTTCGCGGAGGCGAACCGCGGCGAGTCCGGGCCGAAGCACGGCGCCTACCACGTCCAGATCCACATGGGCGACGCGGTCTACGATCAAGCGCGCCTCGCGCGCACCGACGCGGGCTGGCGGTACCTCGGCGTCACCCACGAGCACCTCGGCAAGGAGAAGACGCCGCCTCCCACGATCCGTGTCCCGGACTGCTACGTCCTCCACGACGTCTCGCACCGCGATCCCAAGGCGATGCGCCGCCGCTGGGAGCTCGATCTGAAGCTGCTCACGGCCCAGCAGAAGAAGACCCCCCAGGACCACCGCACACAATTCTACCTCGCGCAGACGCTCGAGTGTCTGGGGGAGCACAGGCGCGCCGCGCAGGCCTACGAGCGCCGGGTGAAGATGGGGGGCTGGCCCGAAGAGGTGTACGAGTCCATGTTCCGCCTCGCGCGGACGATGGGCGCCTCCGGCGCCAGGTGGTCGGAGGTCGAGGCCCAGTACCTCGCCGCGCACACCTACGCCCCGCACCGCGCCGAGCCGCTCCACGAGGTGGCGGTCCATTGGTACAAGAAGAAGAACTGGCCGCTCACCTACCTCTTCGCGAAGCGCGGCTCGGAGCTCCCCTTCCCGAAGAAGGTGACGAACCTCGTCGATCGCGAGGTCTACGCCTGGAAGCTCGCCGATCTGGTGGGCACGGCGGCCTACTACGTCGGCGAGTACGAGGCCGGAGAGCGCGCCCTCGCGCAGTGCATCGCCGCCCGCCCCGACGACGAGCGCTTCCAGAAGAACCTCGCCTTCTATCAGGCCCGCACCACCCCCAAGGAGAGCTGAATGTCCTCCCGTCCGCGCAGCTGCGACGCGCCAGAGCCCCCACCCCTCCGCCGCACCCCCAAGGAGCGCCGAATGTCCCTCCGTCCGCGCGGCTGCGACGCGCCAGAGCCCCCACCCCTCCGCCGCACCCCCAAGGAGCGCCGAATGTCCCTCCGTCCGCTCGCCCTGTTGCCTCTCGCGCTCCTCCCGGCGCTGTCCTCCGCGTGCTCTGGCGGGGAGCACCCCCCGCCGTCGTCGCCCGCGTCGCCCCCTGCGTCCACGCCCGTGGCTCCGACCCCGAGCGCCTCGGCGGCCCCGGCGCAGGCTGGCCCCACCGTCGACGAGGCGCGCGCCTTCTACGCGAAGGTCGACGAGGATCTGCGGCGCCTCTTCGTCGCGCGCGAGACCGCCGGCTGGGTCAACGCCACATACATCACCGAGGACACCGAGCGCCTCTCGGCGGCGAGCGAGGAGGCCGCGATGGGGTACCTGTCCCACGCGGTCAAGGAGGCGCGACGGTTCGATGGCCTCGCGCTCCCGCCCGATCTCGCCCGCATGAGCTACTGGCTCCGCCTCGCCGGGAGCGTCCCCGCGCCCGACGACCCCAAGGAGCGCGCCGAGCTCGCGCAGCTCCTCACCCAGATGCAAGGGATCTACGGCAAGGGGAAGTATTGTCCCAAGGGCAAGAAGACCTGCCAGGATCTCGGCGCGCTCTCCAAGATCATCGCGACGAGCCGCCAATGGGACGAGCTCACCGAGGCCTGGGTCGGCTGGCACTCGATCAGCCCCCCCATCAAGGACAAGTTCACACGCTACGCCGAGCTCGGCAACAAGGGCGCGCGCGCGAGCGGCTTCCGCGATCTCGGCGAGCTCTGGCGATCGGGGTACGACATGAGCCCCGAGGCCTTCTCGGCGGACGTCGAGCGGCTCTTCTCCCAGGTGAAGCCGCTCTACGACCAGCTCCATTGCTATGTCCGGGGCAAGCTCGCGGCCCAGTACGGCAAGGACAAGGTCCCCGAGCACGGGCCCATCCCGGCGCACCTGCTCGGGAACATGTGGGCGCAAGAGTGGAGCGACATCTACCCGCTCGTCGAGCCCTACAAGGGTCAGCCGTCGCTCGACGTGACCGCCGCGCTGAAGAAGGCGAAGTACGACGAGCAGGGCCTCGTCCGCCTGGGCGAGCGGTTCTTCGTCTCGCTCGGGATGGATCCGCTGCCCAAGACCTTCTGGGAGCGCTCCCAGTTCAAGAAGCCGCGGGATCGCGAGGTCGTGTGTCACGCGAGCGCATGGGACGTCCAATGGAACGACGACGTCCGCATCAAGATGTGCATCAAGGTGGACGAGGAGGATCTCGTGACCGTCCACCACGAGCTCGGGCACGACTACTACTTCCACGCCTACCACACGCTCCCCATCCTCCTACAGACCGGGGCGAACGACGGCTTCCATGAGGGGATCGGCGACACGCTCGCGCTCAGCGTGACGCCCGGCTACCTGAAGGATCTCCACCTCCTCGACAAGGTCCCCGACAACCCCAAGGCCGAGACGAACCAGCTCATGAAGCAGGCGCTCGACAAGATCGCCTTTTTGCCCTTCGGCTACCTCATCGACAAGTGGCGCTGGGACGTCTTCTCGGGGAAGACGCCGCCGTCCGGCTACAACAAGGCCTGGTGGACGCTCCGCGAGAAGGTCCAGGGCGTGAGCCCGCCCGTCGCGCGCTCGGAGGCCGACTTCGACCCCGGGGCGAAGTTCCACATCCCGGCGAACACCTCGTACATCCGGTACTTCCTCGCGCGGATCTATCAGTTCCAGTTCCACCGCGCGCTCTGCAAGGCGGCGGGACACAAGGGGCCGCTCCACACTTGCTCGATCTACGGCAACAAGGCAGCGGGCGAGAAGCTCATCGCGATGCTGAAGCTCGGCGGCTCGAAGCCGTGGCCCGAGGCGATGGCCGCGATCTCGGGGGAGCACGAGGCGGACGCGAGCGCCATGGTCGAGTACTTCGCGCCGCTCTCTGCCTGGCTCGCCGAGCAGAACAAGGGCAAGACGTGCGGCTTCTGAGCGGCGTCGGATGAGCGCGGCGGCGGCCCACGAGGGGCTCGCGTCGCTGCCTCCTGGGACGGGCCTCCGCGTCGCCGTCGTCGACTCGGGCGTCCACCCGTCGCTGGTCGGGGAGGGCCGGAGCTTCGCCGTACGGCCGAGCGGCGTGCTCACCGTGGTCGAGCGGTGCTCCGCGAGGGATGTGCACGGCGAGGCGCAAGGGCACGGCACCGCCGTCGCGGGCATCGTCCGCGCGCTCGCCGGAGAGGCGGAGCTCACGAGCGTGCGGGTGGTCGACGAGCTCGGGAGGGCGAGCGTCGAGGGGCTCCGGGCGGCGCTCGACTTCACCATCCGTGAGCGCTTCGACGTGGTCAACGTCTCGCTGGGGACGCGCCGACGGGACGCCCTGCTCGACCTCTACGATCTCGTCGATCGCGCGACCGTGGCGGGCGTCGTCGTCGTCGCGGCGACAGACGACGCCGGGCCCCCCGACTACCCGGCGGCCTGCACGGCGCTCCTCGGCGTCGGGGCGATGTCCGCGGACGATCCCTTCGCGCTCGCGTACGCGCCGGGGCGGCGGATCGCCTTCCTCGCGCGCGGCGTGGGTGTCCCGGTGCAAACGCCCGACGGCGCCTCGCGGCGCGTGACGGGATCGAGCTACGCCTCCCCGCACGTCGCAGCCTTCGCCGCGCGGATCCTCGCAGCCGACCGCGGCCTCGCCCCCTTCGCGGTGAAGACGCGGCTCCTCGACTTCGCCGTCGCTGAGGCCGGGCCGGGCGTCGCGTCCCCAGAGGGTGCGCGCGCGTGAGCCGTGATCCCTCGCCGACTGCAGCGCTCGCTGGACACCTCGCGGTCCTCCTGTCGGCCGTCGATCTCTCCGCGCGCATCGCGGGACTCGAGCGAACCCCCGACGCCGGGCTCTCCGCGATCCTGCGGCTCGGCGTGCGCGCGCTCGACGCCCAGCGCGCCTCGGTCTTCCTCGTGTCGGGCGCGCGGCCCGAAGACGGCGAGGCGCCGAGCGTCCTCCGTGTGGCGAGGGTGGGCACGGCGACCGTGGAGCCGACCGCGCCGTTTGTCCCGGGCGCCTGTCGCCCCGTCTTCACGTGCCTCGGGGGCGAGGGGCCGCTCTTCGAGCTCGATGCGCGCCCGGACGATCCATTCTTTTATGCGCATGAAGGGATAGAGCCTGAATTTTGGCCGTCGATCGCGTGGATCCCGGTGTTCGTGCGCGGCGCTCCGCGGGCGGCGCTCCAGCTCGCGCGCGATCGGGCATGGACGGAGCTCGGCCCCGAGCGCGCTCAGGGGCTCCGGGATCTCGCCGACGCGGTGAGGGACGCTCTCTCGCGCCGCGGCGCGGGGGTGTTCGTCGACGCGGTGATGGGGCTCCTGCCCGAGATCGCCGCGCCCGAGGAGCTCGCGCGGCGTGTCGAAGGAGCGCTCGACGAGGCGTCGCTCTTGCCCGACGAGCGGCGCGCCGCGTCGCTCGCGATGACCCTCGCCGAGCTCGCGCGCGAGAGCCCCGAGGCGCTCGAGTTCGCCTCGACGGTGCTCGCAGCGGCGCGTCGCGCCTTCGCGCGGCCGAAGGGGAGCGCGACGTGAGCCGCTGGGCGCCCCACGCGGGGCTCGGCTCGATCGGGGCGCAGTTCGAGGCGCTGCTCTCGGCGGGGCGCCTCGACGCGGCCGCCGCGGCGCTCGACGGCGCCGCCGACACCCCGGCGCTCTGGGCGGCGCGCTACTCGCTCGCGGCCGCGCGCGGAGACGCGCCCGAGACCGTCTCCGCCCTCGCCGACGCGGCCGCGCGCGGGCTCCTCGACGAGGGCGCCGTCGAGTCGGCGGCGCTGGTCTCCGCGGACGCGGCGGCCGTGCTCGCGTCGGGGCGTGGGGGCACCGCGAGGGCCAAGGCGCTCCCGTCCTCCGAGGGAGCGTCTCCGCGGCTGCGCGCGGCGCTGCTCCGCGCCAAGGGGATCGCGGCGCGGGTCGAGGCCGACGTGGGCGGCGCGCTCCACGCGCTCGAGGACGCGCTCGCCGCGGCGGAGACGAGCGGAGACCCTCGGGAGCTGCTCCGCTCGAAGAACGCGCTCGGGACCCTGTACGCGGCGCTCGGGATCGAGGGCCTCGCGCGCACGCTGCTCGTCGAGGCGCGCGAGCTGGCCGAGGTGGCGGGCGAGACCCAGTCGCTCGCGATCGCGCACGGGCAGCTCGCGTCGCTCGCGCTGGACGAGGGGCGGGTCGAGCTGGCGCTTGTCCACCTCACGGTCACGGCGGGGCTCGCGAGGTCCGCGGGGGACGTGCACGGCGAGGCCCGCGCCCTGGCGCTCCTCACCGAGGCGCACGGCGCGCGTGGCGATGCCGCCGAGGCGCGCGCCACGGCCGCCGCGACGCGGACCCTCTACGCGGCACGACCGACGCCCTGGACGCGCATGTCGGCGGTGCTCGCGACGCTCTCCGAGGCGCTCGACGCCAGGCTCGCGGGGGACGAGCCGTTCGCCGCTGCGCGGCTCCGTGACATTGAGGCGCACCTGGACGACGAGCTCCGCAGTGATCGGGTGATCGCCGCGCGGCTCGGGGGGCTCGCGCTCGTCGATCCCACAGCGCCCGAGGAAGACCGATTCGACCGGGCTCGGACGATGCTCGCCCGGAGCCCTCGGCCCGCGTGGGTCGAGCGAGCGCTCACCGTCGCTGCGCTCCGCGCGAAGGGCGATGTCCGAGCGAGGCTCCTCGAGCGCACGGCGAGCCTCATGGACGCGCGGGCGCTCCTCGCGTCCCGCTCGATCGCGTGGCTTCGGCGCAGCGACGCGGCGCGCGCCAGGGATCGCGCGCGTACGCTCGGACGCGGGCTCGTGCTCGCGGCGCGCGCGGCGCTCCTCCCGCTCACGCCCTTCGCCGCGTTCGCGGCAGGAGCGGACGACCTCGACGACGCGCTGTCGTCCGCGCGCGGCGTGATCCCGGACGACTTGGTGACGGCGGAGGACGGGCGGATCGTCTCGTGCGACGCCGCGGCGCTCGCGGCACGGGGGCACGCCGTCGTCGCGGTCACGGCCGAGGTCGTCACACGCGGCGGCGCGTCGATGGTGGTTGTATGCCGCCCACGCTGACGCGCCGCCTCGCGCGTCGATCCCCACACGACGATGGATCTCACCGGATGCCGAGGGGCAGCTCCGGGCGTCGGAGCGTGGGGTCGCCGGGAGCCTTGGCGCCTCTCGGGCCTCTGCAGCGCCCCAGGGCAGCTCCGGGCGTTGGAGCGTGGGCTCGCCGAGAGGGAGCGCGGGGCCGAAAGTTCCCCGATCGCGGCGGCGTGTGCCTAGATCGCTCCCATGCCCATCCTCGCGATCGATCAAGGCACCACCGGCACGACGGCGCTCGCCCTCGACCACGACGGGCGCACGCTCGGGCGCGCCACGCGAGACTTCGCGCAGCACTTCCCGGAGCCGGGGCAGGTCGAGCACGACGCGGACGAGATCTGGGCGACCGTCGAGGCGAGCGTCGCCGAGGCGCTCCGCGCGGCAGGCCTCCCGGGGGACCGCATCGAGGCGATTGGCATCACGAACCAGCGCGAGACGAGCGTCCTCTGGTCTCGCGAGACGGGCAAGCCCATCGCCCGCGCCGTCGTCTGGCAAGATCGCAGGACGACGCCCGTCTGCGAGAGGCTCCGCGCCGAAGGGAAGGAGGCGCGCGTGCGCGAGCGGACCGGCCTCGTCCTCGATCCCTACTTCTCCGGCACCAAGATGAAGGTGCTCCTCGACGAGGCGCGCCACCCCGAGGTCGACGCGCTCCTCGGCACGATCGACTCCTTCTTGATCCATCGCCTGTCGGGCGGCGAGGCGCACGTCACCGACACCACGAACGCCTCTCGCACCCTGCTCATGAACCTCCGCACCCTCGCCTGGGACGACGAGATGCTGTCGCTCTTCGGCGTGCCCCGCGCGGCGCTCCCGCGCATCGTGCCGAGCGCGGGCATCGTGGCGCGGACCCGCGGCTTCGCGCCGCTCCCCGACGGCGTCCCCGTCGCGGGCGTCGCCGGCGATCAGCAGGCCGCGCTCTTCGGGCAGGCGTGCTTCCGCGAGGGCGAGCTCAAGTGCACCTACGGGACGGGCGCGTTCCTCCTCGTGAACACCGGGTCTGCGCCGCGTACGAGCCGCGCGGGCCTGCTCTCGACGGTGGCGTGGACGATCGGGGACGAGGTCACGTACGCGCTCGAGGGCGCGACCTTCGTTGCCGGGGCTGCCGTGCAGTGGCTGCGCGACGGGCTCGGGCTCATCGCGCGCGCGTCGGACGTCGAGGCGCTCGCGCGGAAGGTGCCGTCGTCCGAGGGCGTCACCTTCGTCCCGGCGCTCGCGGGGCTCGGCGCCCCGCACTGGGATCCGCGCGCCCGCGGGCTGGTCTCCGGGATCACGAGGGGGACGACGGCGGCGCACCTCGCCCGCGCGACGCTCGACGGCATCGCGCTCTCGGTCGCCGATCTGGTCCGCGCGATGGGGGACGACCTCGGCGCGCCCGTCACGCGCATGAAGGTCGACGGCGGCGCCGCGGTGAACGATCTCTTGATGCAGATCCAGGCGGACGTGACGGGGATCGCCGTCGAGCGTCCGGCCGAGCTCGAGTCGACGGCGCGGGGCGCGGCGATGCTCGCGGGCCTCGGCGCGGGGATCTTCGCGAAGCCGGGAGACGCGGCGCGGCTCGTCAAGCTCGATCGGACGTTCTCTCCAGAGCTGACCCCGATGGCGCGGCAGGCCGAGCTCGATCGCTGGGCTGCGGCCATCGCCAGGGCGCGAGCCTGAGGCGGCGCACCTCGAGATCGCCCGTCGGCGCACGAGCGAGCCCCGCGCATCTGGTTTGTCACGCGTCGAAGAGCGCGCTCGCGACCCTCGCTGCCTGCGCGATGCACCCGGCGAGGCCGGGCCCCTCGTAGGCGGCGCTGACGAGCGCGAGCCGTCCGTGCCGCGCCGCGAGCTCGCGCACCTCACGCACCCGCTCCGCGTGGCCGACCTCGGCCTGCGGTGAGCCTGCCCGGAAGCGCACGACCTTCGCCTCGACGGGCTCGGGCAGCGGGAGATAGGCGCGGAGATCTTCGAGCGCGATCGCGATGAGCTCCGCGTCGTCCGCGCGCGCCAGGAGCTCGGGCGTGCGCGCGCCGCCCACGATCGCGCGGACGACCAGCTCTCCCGTCGGAGAGGCGCGCCCCCACTTGGCGTTGACGAAGGTCGCCGCCCGGGTCGCGCGGCCCTCGACGCGCGGGATGAGCACGCCGCTCGACGAGGGCAGGCTCGTGCCCGGCGCGAACGAGAGCAGCACCGCCGCCGAGCTCGCGGAGACGAGCCGCGCCAGCGCCTGCGCGAGCTCCTCGTCGAGCCCGGTGACGAGCGGCGAGGCCGCGGACGGAGGGACCGCGAGGACCACCGCGTCGCCGTCAATGGATTCGCCCTTCGTCGTCGTCACGCGCCAGCGCTCCTCGTGTCGCTCGACGCGGTGCGCGGTCGTCTCGCGACGCACGACGGCCTCGGTGAGCCGCTCCTCGAGCGCCGAGACGAGCCGTGACATCCCCCCGCGGGGCGCGCGCAGCTCCGCCGCTCCGCCACGCCGCGCCCTCGCCATCGCGTGGACGAGGCTCCCCTCCGCGCTCGCCGCCATCGGGAGACCGACCCGCGGATCCATCCTGTCGATGTCGGCGGCGTAGATCCCACCGATGAGCGGCTCGACGAGGCGATCCTTCACCTCGCGCCCGAGGCGCCGGTCGATGAGCGCGCCCACCGACTCGCCGGGGTGCGCTGCCCGGGGAAGGACGAGATCGAGCAGCGCGCGCGCCTTCCCCCGCCACGACAAGAGCGGGGTCGTCGCGAGCTCGGTGAGCCTCGTCGGGATCCCGAAGACGAGCCCCTCCGGCAGCGCCTCGAGCGCCCCCCGCGACGCGATGAGCACCCGCCCAGCAGCCGGGGAGGGCCGCGTGAGCTCGTCCTCGAGTCCGAGCTCCGTGAGCAACCGCCGGACCTCGACCCGGCTCGTGACGAGCGCGTCGGGTCCGGCCTCGACCTGGATGCCTCCGAGGGAGAGCGTCTGCACGTTGCCCCCGAGGCGCGCCTCGGCTTCGAGCACTGTGACCTCGAGATCCTCGCGTGCTCGCCGCGCAAAATGCGCGGTCGCGAGGCCGCTCACGCCGCCGCCAACGACGACGAGTCGGGTCACGCCCCGGTCCTCCCCGAGCGCCCCGCGCGGCCCAGCTCCCGCGGGTGAGTGCGCGGCGTCGTCGACATGTGCCTCCGCGCCTAGTCCAGATCGTCGACGAGCGCGACCACGGACCACCGATCACGGACCACCGTTCGAGCGCGACGGCCGACCGATACGTGCCCAGCGCGCGAAGTCGGCTAGAGAGCGGGGGCGACCATGCCGCGCTCCCTCCTCCACGACGGACCGAGCGCCTCGGCCGCGACGGCGCCGGTGCTCGCGAAGGGCTTTCGACCCTTCTTTCTCCTCGGCGCGCTGCACGCCGCGATCTTCATGCCGCTCTGGGTGCTCGCGCTCCGCGGTGTGCTGCCCTTTGGAGGGTTCTTCGACGCGACGACGACGCACGCGCACGAGCTCTTGTTCGGCCTGACGCTGGCGGTCATCGCCGGCTTCTTGCTGACCGCGGTGGGGAACTGGACGAAGAAGGAGACCGCGACGGGCGGCGTGCTCGCGTGGCTCGTCGCCCTGTGGCTCGCTGGTCGGATCGCGGTGCCCCTGGGCTCGGTGCTCCCGCGCGCGGTCGTCGCTGTCGCCGAGCTCGCCTTCCTCCCCGCGCTCATCGTGGTCCTCGCGCGACCCATCCTCACGACCAAGAACCGCCGCAACTACGTGATGCTCGGCGTGCTCACCGTGCTCTCGGTCGCCGATCTCGCGATGGTGCTCGAGGGGATGGGCGTCCTGCGCGGCGTGAGCCACCGCGCCCTCACGCTGAGCGTCGACGTCGTCGTCACGCTGATCGTCGTCATGTCGGCGCGCGTCTTCCCGATGTTCACGCGGAACGTCACGAAGATCCAGGCGATCCGCAACGTGCCCGCGCTCGACAGGCTCACCCTCGCCGCCGCGCTCGCGTGGGCTGGGCTCGACACGGCGCTCGAGGGCTCGGCCGCCGCCGCGGTCGCCGCGGGGGCGCTCCTCGTGGCCGTCGTCGCGCGGTCGGCGACGTGGGGTGTGTGGGCCGGGCGCCGCGATCCGCTGATCGCGGTGCTCCACGCGGGGACCGCCTTCCTGGTGCTCGGGCTCGGGCTGAAGGCGGTCTCGCCGCTCGCCCCGGCGGTGCCTCCGTCGGCTGCGGTGCACGCGCTCACCGTGGGGGTGCTCGCGCTGACGATGCTCGGCATGATGGCGCGCGTCGGGCTCGGACACACGGGTCGATCCCTCGCGGCGCCGCGATCGGCCGTGCTCGGCTTCGCGCTGCTCGGCGCGTCGGCGATCGTGCGCGTCGCCGGGCCCTTCTTCCCGAGCGCCCTCGGGACGAGCTACGCTGTCGCTGGCGGGCTCTTCTCGCTCGCTTTCGTGCTCTTCGTCATCGGCTACGCGGGGGTGCTCACGAGCCCTCGCGTCGACGGCAAGCCCGGCTGAGGGGGGGGCGGCCCAGGCAGCGCCCCGACGTGGGACGGGCCGCGCGCGTACGAGCTGCCCCTGGCGGAGACGCGCGGCCCCTTCCCGAAGTCGCGCGGCTCGTAGGGAGTGCGCGCCTCTGCGCTCTTGGCGCCGCCCGTGGTCCCCGCTGAGCCGGACTTGCGCCGATTGACAGTCGGTGGCGCGGAAGTGTACCTTCGAGGGAGACTTGTGCCCGATCGTCGACGTCTCCAGGATCGACCCAGCCCGCCTCGCGGGTTGGTGGAGGGTGTCTTCTCGCTCCGCCGGGGCGGCGAAGGTCGGCAGGAGGGGGACCTGTCGCAGAACGGGGCTTGAATGGGCTGCGCGCGCGGCAGCGAGGGTTCAGACATGATGAATCAAGGCAGGCTACCAGCAGTCGGCCGTGAAACGCGATGACTCCTCGAACATTCGTGCGCGACGCAGGGGGAACATCGTAGTGCAATGCCCCGAGTCATCGAAGACACCGCGAGCAATCTAGTGCAATACCCCGAGGGTGGATATCCAACCTGGCGGGGGTGTCAGGCCGCGAGCACCGGAGCCGAGTAG
>CAYNEK010000089.1:0-20725 GCA_964396175.1 uncultured Polyangiaceae bacterium
AGTTCGACTTCGCGACCGTCGAGGTGAGCTTGCGGAGCGCCTGGCTCATGAGCCGCGCGTGGAGCCCGACGTGGTTGTCGCCCATGTCGCCCTCGATCTCGGCCTTGGGCACGAGCGCGGCGACCGAGTCGATGACGATGACGTCGACCGCGCTCGAGCGGACGAGCATGTCGGCGATCTCGAGCGCCTGCTCGCCGTAGTCGGGCTGCGAGAGGAGCAGCTCGTCCGTCTTGATGCCGAGCTTCTTCGCGTAGGTGACGTCGAGCGCGTGCTCGGCGTCGATGAAGGCCGCGACGCCGCCCATCCGCTGCACGGCCGCGATCGCGTGGAGCGTGAGCGTCGTCTTGCCGCTCGACTCGGGGCCGTAGATCTCGACGATGCGGCCCTTGGGGTAGCCGCCGATGCCGAGCGCGAGATCGAGCGAGATCGATCCCGACGGGATCGCCGTCAGGCCCTCGCCGATCGACTCGCCGTCCCGCAGGCGCATGATCGCGCCCTTGCCGTACTCCTTCTCCACGCTCGCGATCGCGAGCTCGAGCGCCTTCGCGCGGTTCTTGTCGGTCTTGTCGGTGGGGTCCATGGGGCACTCCTTACTAAACGACCGTTCAGTGCGCAACGGGGAGCTGCGCCAGCGAGGACATTGTTTGTCCGAGCTCCCCGGCGGGCCGAGGCTCTGGGGCGGGCGCGGGCCACGAAGCGCGCCCGTCCGGGCGCGCTTCGGGTAAGGTCCCCCCTGCCATGGATCGAAAGTTCAACAGCATCGTCGACATGTTCGAGAAGAGCGTCGCGCAGTACGCGTCGCGGGATCTCTTCGGGGAGAAGAAGGACGGCGCCTGGACGTGGCTCACGTACGCCGACGTGAAGGCGCGCGTCGACGCGTGCCGGGGCGGGCTCGCGGCGCTCGGCGTCGGGCGCGGCGATCGCGTGTCGATCATCGCCGGGAACCGCTCCGAGTGGGCCATCGCGGCCCACGCCGCCTACGGCCTCGGCGCGGCCTTCGTGCCGATGTACGAGCAGCAGCACGCGGAGGAGTGGGAGTTCATCCTCGACGACTGCCAGGCGAAGGTGCTCGTCTGCTCGTCGCGCAAGATCTTCGACAAGGTGAGGGGCTTCGCCGACAAGCTCCCCTCGCTCGCGCACGTCGTCTGCCTCGAGGGCGACGGCGACGACTCGTGGAAGGCGCTCCTCGCGAAGGGCAAGGCGCAGCCCGTGCCCGTCGTCCTGCCCGAGGGCTCGGACACGAGCGGGCTCATCTACACCTCGGGCACGACCGGGAAGCCGAAGGGCGTGCTCCTCTCGCACGACAACATCTCGATGAACGTCTCGTCCGTCCACGCGCTCTTCCCGATCGGGACCGAGGATCGGTCGCTCTCGTTCCTCCCCTGGGCGCACAGCTTCGGGCAGACGTGCGAGCTGCACGCGATGCTGTCCATGGGCGCGCAGATCGCCGTCAACTCGGCGGTCGATCAGCTCATCGCGGAGCTCGCCGAGGTGCGCCCCACCCTGCTCTTCTCGGTGCCGCGCATCTTCAACCGCATCTACGACGGCGTGCAGAAGCAGATGGCGGCGAAGTCTGGGCTCATCCAGGGGCTCTTCAAGGCTGGGCTCGCGGCGGCGGCGAAGGAGCGCGCAGGGCAACCGCTCGGCTTCGGCGAGGGGCTGAAGCTCTCGATCGCGCGGAAGCTCATCTTCTCGAAGATCGTCGCCAAGTTCGGCGGGAGGCTGAAGTATGCGTTCTCGGGGGGCGCGGCGCTGTCGAAGGAGGTCGCCGAGTTCATCGATGGGCTCGGGATCATGGTGTACGAGGGCTACGGCCTGACGGAGACGAGCCCCATCGCGACGGCCAATTCGCCAAAGGCGCGCAAGATCGGGAGCGTGGGCAAGCCCATCCCCGGCGTCACGATCACCATCGACAAGCTGGCGACGGGCGACGAGAAGCACGGCGAGGTCGTCGTGCACGGACACTGCGTGATGCAGGGCTACCACAACCGCCCGGACGAGAACGCGGCCGTGATGACCCCGGACGGCGGCTTCCGCACGGGCGACATGGGCTACGTCGACGCCGAGGGGTTCCTCTACATCACCGGGCGCATCAAGGAGCAGTACAAGCTGGAGAACGGGAAGTATGTGGTCCCGGCGCCGCTCGAGGAGCAGCTGAAGCTCTCGCCCTTCATCATCAACGTGATGATCCACGGGGCGAACAAGCCCTACAACGTGGCGCTCGTCGTGCCCGATCCCGACGCAGTGCGCGCCTTCGCCAAGGAGGCGGGCATCGCGGGCGAGCTCCCCGCGCTCTGCAAGGACGAGAAGGTGCGGGCGCGGGTGCAGGCCGACCTCGACAAGTACAGCGCGGAGTTCCGTCAGTTCGACAGGGTGAAGAAGTTTGCGTTGATTCCCGAGGATTTCACGCAAGAAAATGGCCTGCTCACACCCTCGCTCAAGCTGAAGCGCCGCGTCGCGCTCGAGCGGTACGGCGCCGAGCTCGAGAAGCTGTACGAATGACGCGGCTCGGGGTTTGGGGTGCGCTCCTCGTCCTCGCCTCCGCCGCGTGCGGGGGCGGGGGCGACGCGCCTGCGACGCAGGGCGCCGCGGGCGCAGGCGCCTCATCGGGCGCCGCGGGCGCGGCGGGAGGTGGGGCGGGAGCCGGTGGCGGCGATCCGGCCGATCTCCCCGACGCGACGGACGTGCTCTCGCCGTCCCAGTACGACTGCACCGCGACGACGGCGCCGGTGCCTCCGCCCCGGCCAATCCCGGCGGGCTGCTGGCACGATCCCTCTTGCAAGGCACGCTTCGTGACGCAGCACCGCATCGGGGGGGTCTTCGCGCCCGAGAACACGGCGTCGGGGATCCGCGCGGCGATCTTGGTCGGGGCCGACATCGTCGAGACGGACGTGCGCCTGACGGCCGACGGCCACGTGGTCTTGATCCACGACGGGAAGGTGGACCGCACCTTCGAGGGGACGGGCGAGGTGTCGAAGCTGACGCTCGCAGACATCCAGGCGATGAAGGTGAAGCCGGAGCCGACGGATCCGAAGACGGGCGATTTTGGCTGCGAGAAGGTCCTGACGCTGGAGGCGGCGATGGCCATTGCCCAGGGGAAGATCGTCGTCGAGTTCGAGACGAAGAGCCTCGAGGCGGGGATCGCGACGGCGAAGTACCTGAAGGAGAAGGGGCTGTACGGTTCGGCGTATGTCCAGTGCACGCTCGACGAGTGTGAGCCCATTCGGGCGGCGGTGCCGGACGTCCCCATCATGCTGCGGGCGAAGGACCCCACAGACCTGGACCAGCTCGCGAAGTATGTGCCGATCGCCGTGGAGATCGACGCGACGCCGAGCTGGCTCGAGCCCGGAGCGGTGGGGAAGATCCACGCGGCGGGGGCCAAGGTCTTCACCAATGGCTTCCTCGACGCGGACATCGTGGCGAAGGGGAGCGGCGATTTGTCGGGGTACTTGTCGCTGTACGATCGGGGGGCGGACGCGGTGCAGACGGAGTACGGGTACTGGGCGCTCCTCGCGCTCGGCCGGCTCACGTCGGGGAAGTGAGGGGCTCTCCCCCGACGAGCCACCTGTGTCCAGGACACCCGAGAACGCTCGCTCGTTGAGCGGGACTCGATCGGAAAGATCCCCTGGGTCGTTCTTTGCCGGGGACTTTCGAGCCGCGTAGCGGAGTTTCGTCGACATGATCACGACGACCTTGCCGTCCCTGCAACGACCATGAGCGCAGCCGCGAGCTACATCGTGGACCTTTCCGCGCGAGGCAGGCGCCACTTCCCCACCGAGGAGGCCGCCACCGCTCTCGGCGTGGCAGTCCCGGCGGTGTGCGCGGCGCTGCGGAGGCTCAGAACGGTGTGCGTCCACGGCACGTGCGCGACGTGAACGGCTCCGCGTCGCTGAGAGGAATTCGTCCGACGTTCAAGCGTGTGGACGGCGCGGTCGAATGGACGAGAGTCTCATGTCGTCTCAAACCACCCGTTCGAGGACGGCAACAAGCGCGCGGGGCCGCTGGCGGCGCGAGTCTCCCTCGTGCGCAACGGCGTGGTCATCAAACACGGCGTCGAGGCGTTCTACGCGCAGACCGTGGGCGTCGCCGAGGGCTGGCCCCCCACCAGATGGCCGGGGCGCGTTCGGGTGACGTCGAGGTGGAGCGCGGTCTGGGTTGGGCGATCGTTGGGCGACGTGGCGCGCTCCGCAAGCCCGCGATCTTCAGGCCGGAGACCGCGGCGGCTCGCGGCGCGTCCACGTGATCGTCTTGGTGGGGGCCCCCCGTCGCGAAGCCACCTTCTCTCGTCGCGAACATGACGAGAGGCGCCTCGCGACGCCGAAGGCGACGGGCGACGACTACGCCTTCGGGCTCGGCGACGACGCGCTCGGGCGCTTCTTCGAGCGCGCGCCCGGCGGCCGCGGCGAGGTCACGCACGGCAACAAGCGCGCTGCGATGCGCGCGCGGCCCGCTCGCGAGCGGCTCGTGACAGACCTCGCCGCGGCCGCCGGGCCCGATCTCGAAGACGTCCGCGGTCCTCGACGGGCGCGTGCCCTTGCGAGTAGCTTCGGAGAGTCATGTTCACCGCCAATCTCGCCCAGATCCTCGGCCGGGCTCCGCAGGAGTCCGGGGGCGCTCACGCCCTGCCTCGTGGGCTTCGTAGGGCCTGGCCATCGGTCCTGCCGCTCACGGCGGCTGCGCTGCTCGGCTGCAGCGCGGCGCCCACGGCTCCGCCCGCGCACACGCCCACGACGACGAGCGGCCAGCCCCCGATCGCGTTCGAGGGCGCGGACTGGATCCCCGCCGGCGACGAGACGGCGTACACGTACGAGACGCGCGACCTGCTCTCGGGCGAGACCGGCCTGCTCGTGCTCCGGGTGCGCCGCGTGGGCGGGGACGCAGCCGAGATCGTCGCGCCCAAGAAGACGACACGGCTCTCGTACTCGGCGCTCGGCGTGCTCCGCGACGCCGAGGGCACGTACATGCTGCGCACGCCAGTGAAGGAGGGCACCACCTGGCCCGCGGGGCCCAACGTCTCGGCGAGCGTCGGGAGGGTGGGCTTCGCGGTGGAGACGAAGGCGGGCAGCTTCCCGGTCTGCGTCGAGGTCATCCAGCGCCGCTCCGGCGCCGTCGCCGGCACCGTGACGAACGTCTACTGCAAGGGCGTCGGGCTCGTCTCCATCGAGGCGAAGACCACCAGCGAGCCGCCCGAGCACGCGCAGATCTCGCTCGTGAAGGTCGAGCGCGCCATGCACATCGGCCCCGACGGCCTCACGAAGGTGCCGGCCCAGTGACGCGAGGAGCGCCGCCGCTTGCGGAGCCGCGCGACGCCTTCTTGAGGAGGCGAGCATTACTCGACGCCGTGTGACGCGAGGCGCGCCGCCGCTTGCGGAGCCGCGCGACCGCTGCTAAGGCCTGCATCCCCTCTTGGTGGGTGTAGCTCAGTCGGTAGAGCACTGGATTGTGGTTCCAGTTGTCGCGGGTTCAATCCCCGTCACTCACCCCAATGTGTCGCTGGGCCGGGCGAGAGTCCTCCCGTGAGCCGATCTCCGCGCGGGGCGTGGCGGTGGCTCGTCGGCGGCGCGCTCGGGCTCGTCGCGGCAGCGCCGAGGGCGCGAGCCGAGGAGATCTTCCCCGTCGTCGATCTGCACGTCGATGTCCCGTACCAGGTGCGCTGGAAGCAGCGCGGGCTCCCGCTCGTCCTCGGAGAGCTCACGCAGCGCACGATGCGGCGCGGGCACGTCGCGGGCGTCGTGCTGCCCGCCTACGTCCCCGACAAGCGCCCGCCCGATCCGCGCGATCTCGACGCGACGCTCGAGGCGGCTCGGCGCGTCCGTGAGACGGCGCCCTTCGTCGGCGACGCGGGGGTGCGCACCTGGCTCGCGATCGAGGGGGCGCGCAGCATCGAAGGAGACGCGAGCCTCATCGACGCGCCGCTCTCGAGGGGCGTCCGGCTCGTCGGCCTCGTCCACGCGACCGACAACGCCCTCGGCGGCTCGGCGACGGGCAAGACGAAGGGCGGGCTCACGGCGCGTGGCGAGGAGATGGCGCGACGCGTCTTGTCGCGAGGGGCGCTCCTCGACGTGTCCCATCTCTCGGACGCCGCCTTCGACGACGCGCTCCGGCTCAGCAAGGATGCGGGGCGGCCGCTCGTCGCCTCGCACTCGAACGCGCGGGCGCTCGTCCGGCACGCGCGCAACCTGACCGACTCGCAGCTCCGCGCGATCGGCGAGACGGGTGGCGTCGCAGGCCTGAACCTCCACGTCCCCTACCTCGGCGGCGATCACGAGCCGACGATGGACGAGATCGTGCGGATGCTCGAGCACATGGTGGACGTCGCGGGGGAGGAGCACGTCGCGATCGGGAGCGACTTCGACGGCGGGATCAAGGCCCCGAGGACGCTGCGAGATCCGTCTCGCTTCCCGGCGCTCGCGCGTGCGCTCCTCGCGAGCGGCTGGCCCGCGGCGCGCGTCCACAAGGTCTTCTCGAAGAACGCGCTCCGCGTCCTCGACGCGCGGTGAGCGCCCGGCTCAGAAGAGCGCGGCGCCGAAGACGCGGTGCGCGACGTCCATGTGCTCGGCGAGGGTCAGCCGATCGGTGTCCGAGATGAGCACGAAGCGGTACGATTGCTCGTGGCCGTCGGTCCTCGTGGGGCGCGCGAGCGCGCGGACGCCCGTCGCGCCGAGCAGGAAATGCAGCCAGTAGAGCGGCCGTCCCTCGTGCGCGAGCAGGCCCTTCGAGCGCACGACGCGCGCGCCGTCGGGCGAGAGATCGATGGCTCGGCAGTCGAACGGTCGCCCGTCCGCCATGACCGTGACGGGGACGTCCGCCTGCGAGCGGAGGCTGGCTCTTCGTTGCATGGACGGGATCGTCGCAGGCGGCCTCGCGGCCGGCCAACAATGACGTCGGTCGCGCGCGGCCGGGACCGAGACGGAGACGAGGCCGCGGGCTCATGCCTGTCGCGCGCGAGCGCGGCGCGACGAGCGGCCGAGACGGAGACGAGGCCGCGGGCTCGTGCCTGCCTTGCAGCGTATCCGTTTCCCGCCCGAAGCGCGTCGCCAGGAAGGAACGGGGCGGCGCGGGGCTCGCGAGGCTCGCGAGCCGGCTCGATCGCGAGGTCCCGTGTCGAGAACGTGGTGGGATGCGCCGATCAGCCGGAGGTCAGCCGCTTCAGCTCGTCTGCGGCGTCGCCGAGGGCGCGCTGGGCCGCGTACTCTTCGAGCATGGCGCGGCTATCCATCACGGAGAGCGTCTGCATCTCGAGCGCGCCGATGCGGTCCTCCGGGGAGAACGCGCTCGCCGTCCGCTCCATCGACAGCTTGTCGGGATCGTAGGCGCTCCTCGTCGCGTGAGTGCGGAGGATCGAGTAGTCGTCGCCGCGCCGCAGCTCGAGCGTGACCTCGCCGCCGACGCTCGAGGCGACCCAGCGGACGAGCGTGTCCTTCAGCATGAGCGCCTCGGGATCGAACCACTTGCCCTCGTAGAGCAGCCGACCGAGCCGCCTGCCGAGCGTCGCGTAGAGATCGGTCGTCGCCTCGTTGTGCGTCGCGGCGAGGAGCCGCTCGTACGCGATGTGGAGCAGCGCCATGCCAGGCGCCTCGTAGATCCCGCGCGATTTCGCGTCGATGACGCGGTTCTCGATCTGGTCGCTCATGCCGAGCCCGTGGCGACCGCCGACGCGGTTCGCCTCGACGAACAGATCGAAGGGGCTCGCGAAGGCCTCGCCGTCGAGCCTCGTCGGCCGGCCGCGCTCGAAGGTGAGGGTCACGCGCTCGGGCAGGATGGGGACGTCCTGCTTCCAGTGCGCGACGCCCATGATGGGCTCGACCAGGTGCATGCTCGCGTCGAGGCGCTCGAGATCCTTGGCTTCGTGGGTCGCGCCGAGCACGTTCGCGTCGGTCGAGTACGCCTTCTCGGCGCTCGCGGTGTACGGCATCCCGCGCCGCTCGAGGTACTCGCTCATCTCCTTGCGCCCGCCGAGCTCGCGGACGAATTCGGCGTCGAGCCACGGCTTGTAGATGCGCAGGTCGGGCGAGACGAGGATGCCGTAGCGGTAGAAGCGCTGGATGTCGTTGCCCTTGTGGGTCGATCCGTCGCCGAAGACGTGGACCCCGTCCTCGCGCATCGCGCCGATGATGGCGGTCGTCGTGACCGCGCGGCCGAGGGGGGTCGTGTTGAAGTACTTCTTGCCGCCGGACGAGAGGTGGAAGGCGCCGCACTGGATGGCCGTCAGGCCCTCCCGCACCATCGCGTCGCGGCAGTCGACGAGCCGCGCCGAGGCGGCGCCGTGACGGAGCGCGATGGGCGGGATGTCTGCCGGGTTCTTCTCGTCGGGCTGCGCGAGATCGGCGGTGTAGGCGTGGACGCGGAGGCCCTTCTCGGTGAGCCAGGCGACGGCGGTGCGGGTGTCGAGCCCGCCGGAGAAGGCGATGCCGAGGCTCGTGCCCTGCTCGGGGAGGGAGCGGTAGATGCGGCCCATGGGGGCTCGCAATCAAGCACGGCGCGGCCCGCCGCGGAAGGGCGTGCGCGGGGCCTCGCGATCTCTGCGCGGAGCGAGCGCTCGCGCGGGTCGCGGGTGGGCGCGCTAGTGCACGAGGAACCACTTCACGCCGGCCTTCACCTCCATATGGAAGTGGTTCTTGTGCTCCGCGTTGAAGTTGGGCGTGAGGATGTAGGTGAAGAGGTGTTCCTTCATCGCATCGCATGCGATGGTGCGGAGTTCCTTCGCGGCCGCGGCCTCGCGCGTGGGCGCGCCCTCGCCGCAGGTCTTCTGGCCGAGCTGGCCGTCGAAGTCGCGGAGCACGTCGAGCTTGGTGCCGTCAGCCTTCGTGAAGGTGGCCGCGTCGATCGCGAGCCCGGCGGGGTGACGAGCGGGCTTCTGAGCGGGCTTCTGAGCGGGCTTTGTCGGCAGCACGGCGGGGAGCGTCTTTGCGCCGTGACTGCCCCTCGTGCCCGCGGTGTCCTTCGAACGTGCGGGGGGCACGGGCTGCTTCGCCGTGCGCGGTCGCGCGGGGGGCCGGTACATCGAGTAGTGCGTGACCTCCACGATGTCGTGCTCGCGCAGCAGGCGGGCGAAGTCGTGGAGGGCGAGCGCGAGCCGGGCGTCGACAATTTCGAAGGGCGAGGTCTTCCGCGCCGTCGGCTTGACCATCCCGTGGAAGGAGACTCCGTTCAGCTTGTCGGTGAGCCGGATGGGCGCGTCGACGCCGGGGGCCTCGTCGGACGGGACCTTGGTGAAGGCGACGCCGAGCCGCTCGAGCTCGCGGAGCGCGTCGTCTCGCTCGAGGGCCGCGTGGCGCTGCGCGGGCGCCGTCCTCGCCTCCTCGTCGGTGAGCGTGCCGAGGAAGGGATTGCTCGCGAGCGCAGGCAGCGCGGCGAGGCCGAGCGCGGCGGCGAGCGGGGCGAAGGCGAGCCGGGCGCCGGACATCATGCGCGGCAGTCTGACCGACGTCGGTGGCGACGCCAACATCGTGGCCGGACCACGGAAAGGATGCTCAGGATCCTTCGCCGCAGAAGACGATCGCGCAGTAGGGGCGCTCGGCCTTCTTGACGCGATTGCAGAGGGTCTGGAGGTCGACGTCGGCGTCGACGACCTCGCCCTCGGAGGGGTTGCCGCCAGCCTTGTCGTAGCGACACTGATCGAGCGCGACCCAGCGGCCGCGGTACCGGTCCGAGCGCGAGAGCTCGGCCCACGTCATCCGTTGACCTGCCATCGAGGAGGTCCTTCCGTTGCCCCGTGACCAAGCAAAGAGCGGCGCGAGCACGGGGGCGGCGTGTCTCGGCGCGAAGGGGCTCGCGGCGTGACCGGCGCGAGCGAACGAAGGAGACCGCTCGCCTGGGCTTGGACTGGGGCGCGACATGGCGAGCGACTCGCTGCCCTTCCTAAGCAAGGGTCCTCGACCCGTCAAGCGCGCAAGCGTTGCGCGCCGTGACCTCAGAGCAGCGTGACCTCGCCGGCTTGGACCGTCACGAGGGACGAGCCGACATCGACGAGCAGCCCGCCGTCGTCTCCGATCCCTGCGGCGAGCCCCGTGACATCCTGGCCGTGGACCCGTCGCCCGAGGAGCGCGTCGCGCGCGCGGAGGGCGGGGAGAGCGTCGTTCCAGCTGGTCTGACCGAAGGTGGAGGTGCGCTCGCGGACGCGCCGGAGGACTTCGGCGAGCACGGGAGTCGGATCGAGCTCGGTGAGCCCCTCGGCCTCGAGGGAGGTCGCGCGCACGGCGAGCTCGGGTGGGACGGCGTTGCGGCGGATGTTGACGCCGAAGCCCGCGATGACGGCGCCGAGCGTGCCGCCGCGGAACACGCCCTCGACGAGCACGCCGGAGACCTTCCGCCCGTGGATCAGCACGTCGTTGGGCCACTTGATACCGACGCCGTCGACGAGGCGCTCGAGGGACTCGGCGAGGGCGAGCCCGACGACGAGGGCGAGGCGAGGGAGTGACTCGACGGGCGCGGTGGGGCGAAGGACGACGGAGGCGAGGATGGCGGAGCCCGGCGCAGTGGACCAGGATCGCCCGTGGCGCCCGCGGCCTGCGGTCTGGGCGAGGGAGACGAAGACGGAGCCCGACGGAGCGCCGCGCTCGGCGGCGGCCTTGGCGTCGTCCTGGGTCGAGGAGGTCGTCTCGCGGAGCGACACGAGCGCGCCCGCGGCAGCTTCGAGGCGGGGCAGGTCGTACGGCGTGGTCACGAGGTGTGCGGGGAGAGGGGCTTGACAGGGAGAGCGGTTCGGGTAGGGTCCGCGGCCCGATTCCAGCTTAGCTCAGTCGGTAGAGCAGGCGGCTGTTAACCGCCGGGTCCCTGGTTCGAGTCCAGGAGCTGGAGCCATTTTCGAGTCGGCGCAACGAAGCCGACCCAACGTTGAACGGAACCCCGAGCGGCGCGAGCTTCTCGGGGTTCTGCATTTCTGGCGGGATGGCGCGGGGATGTGCGGCGAAGTGGCGAGCGCGTGGCGTTCTCCGTCGTGCGCGAGGAGAACGTGGGAGGCCTTGTCGAGGGGCTCGTCGACGACCGCGAGGGCGTTCTCGGCGGGGTCTTCTCCTGGAGAATGGGGCTCGCGATGCGCGGGGCGTTTTACTCAGCCGACCGGCTATTGAACGCAGACGTCTCGACCGGCCAAAGCACGCCGAAGCCGACGTGACGGCCCCTGCCGATGGCGATCGGGCCCGCGATCGGCTGGTCGAAGGTGACGCGCACGTGCAGCTTGGGCGTCTCGCCGAGGTAGCCGTTGGCGCGGTACTGCGTCGCGATGTGAACGCCAGCGAGCGGCCCACCAGCCACGACCTCGATGGACTCGATGCTTGCACCCTGGCCTGCGATGGCCTGCCGGATGCTGCGCTCGATCAGCTCGCGACGGCGCTTCTGGAGGTGCAACTCGCGGGCAGCGGCCTTCGCGGGCTCTTGTTCGGCGTTGCGACGCGCCTCGGTGAGGCGTTTCCACTCGTCTCCCGTCAGTTCCTTGGCCTGCTGCACGAGCGGGGTCAAGGTCGCCCAGGTGCGCGAGCGCTTGGTGATGGCGCGCAGCCACTGACCGTCGGGCTCCGTGTCGAGAACGATGCCGGTGCCTCGCCCGTTGTCGACCAGTTCGCGACCGTGGAGGAGCACCTGCGCCGTCTCGATGATCGCGCGCCGAGTCGGGTCGTCATCCGCACCGAAGTCTGCGAGGGCGATGCGGCGCACGCGGCCATCCGGGTACGGGCCGAGTACGCTCGGCAGCGGCAGGATCGCGAGGTGTGGCTCGCTGGTCGGCTTGTCGCTCTCGTCGTGGCCGACGAGCACTCGACGAACGAGCGCTTCCATCGCGGGACGCTCGCTCTGGCCTCTCGTGAGCACGTCCACGACCTCACTGCGGATCTCGTCGAGGAGGTGGCGCACGGGACCGACGACCTGCCGAAGCAAGCGAGCGTCCCACGAGCGGCGCTTGCCGCTGCGCCAGAGGCCCAGCACAAAGGTGGGAACCTCCTGGTCAGCACCGCGAGCATCCGACGCGTACGTTACGGCTCGCACGCCCGCCGCAGCCAGGGGCAGTTCGTTGAGGTCGCGAGCGAAGACGGCGTCACAGACGTCGAGGCACCCGGCCTCAGGCACCTCCAGCGACGCGCCGCTCGAAGCAGGCTGCCAGCGCACGGCGTCGGCGGGTGGTTCCACATCGGAGGCATCAAGCACGGCGAGGTCTTCGCCCTTGCCGACGCTGACGACCCTGCGCGAGACGTCGCGGATGACGGGCACGTGCGACGCCGCGACGTTCGGCCACCAGTACCAGACGGTGCTTGGGGCCTCGATGTCCCAGCCGACCATAGGCTCGGGCTCGAGGTCGATGCCCTTCTCGGGGTTGAGCTTCCGCTCAGTGGGCCAGTTCTTCGAGTTGTTGGGCACGAACCGACGCTGGCGCGGTGGGCGCAGCGCCGCGCGAGGCGCGACGATCTCGGGCAGCTTCGTGTCCTCGGTCCAGCCCTGCTGCTCGAGCACGCGAAGTGAGTCGTCGATCGCCTTGCGGTTGCTGTGCGACCAGCCCGCGCGCGCCGAAGACACGAGCGCCTTGAAGAGGCGCGCAGGGCTCGGCGGCCACTCACGGCCGGAGTATCCGGCGAGGAACTGAACGCGGATGGCGAGAGGCATCAGGACTCCGCGTCGTCGTCGCCCGTCGCGGTCTCCTCGGCATCGGTCGACGCCTCGCTCGTGACAGACGCATCACCGCTCTTCGGCTTGGCTTCCTCCCAGAGCTTCTTCAGCTCTCCAACCTTCTTCTTGTTCAGCTCGGCTTCCTGGCCTTCGTAGGCGGGCAGCGCGAGGAGCGCCTTCACGAATTCGGGCTTCTTCTTCGGCTCTCCCGCGTTGTTTCCACCCTTCGTGCTGACGGCTGCTTTCGCGCCACTCGGATCGAACGCCAACGTGACGGGCGCCGGGAACGCGGCCTCCCCGAAGAAGGCCTTGGCCGCTGCGTCGAGATAGCTCTTGGCGGCTCCGTTCGCCGGAGCGGCGAACGCGTCCTCCGCGCCCGAGTGCTTCACGGTCACGGCGGTGAAGGCCGTCGGATCGGCGACGGTCTTCTCGCCTTCCTTCTTGCTCTCGCGCACGAGGATGCATCCCTCGCGAAGGTCCCAGACGCCGGGGTCCGCTGCCGACGCTAGCGCGAGCGCGAACAGATACCGACGCAAGGCGAGGGTCTTGTCGGCGTCGATCTCGGTCACACCGGAATCGGTCGCGGGCTTGAACGTCGCGAGCGCGCGCACACCCGACAACGCAATGATCGCGGTGCGCTCGATGGGACCGAAGGCGATCACACCGCCAGGAGACTCGGGCGCCGGGACGTCCGTCATGCCGAGCTGTGACGCCGGGTTCTTGCTCTCCGGATTGTCCTGCGCCGCCTCCTTCGCCTCCTTCGCCTCCTTGAGGATCTGTTCGAGCTCCTGGCTCACCTCGGGATCGATGCTCGACCAGTACTGGCTGCGCTTCGTGACCTTCTGCACGTTGAAGGCGACGATCTCGCTGCGGATGAGCCTGCGCGCCTTGGACTTGGTCGACTTCTTCGTGGCCGAGTCGCGGCTGTCCCAGTGCCCGAACACGAGCGACGTCGGTGCGAGCTTCGCGAGCGGAGCGGCGTCGCCCTTCACGTAGGCTTGGAGCGCCGCCTCGAACGGTTCGAAGCCGTCCTTGTCACCGTTCTTGCTGTAGCGAACGACGGCATCGCCCACGCGGTGGCCGACCTCGAGCAGGTCGATCGATCCTTGGCCGACGCGGCTGCCCGAGATGGTGACCTTCGGGATCGACGTCCCTGAGTACTTGAGCAGCCGGGCCTCGAGCCGGTTCGCCTGCGACGGGACCGAGTCGACGGTGCAGCGGTTCGCGATCACGCCCGCCTTCGCGGCCTCCTCGGGCGTCCTTCGCTCCTCGTCGCGTGGGGCGAACCAGTCGAGCTGGTAGTCGCTCTTGCCACGGCCGCTGGCCGCAAAGGTCGGCGGGAAGAACACACCGCGCGCGCCCTGTACCGGGCGGAGGCGCTCGCGGATGACGATGGCGGCGACATCTGCGTCGTCCTTGAGAAGGTGGTCGTATTGCGTCAGGGTCGTGTCGTTACTCATCGCTGTCCTCGTCATCAATCTCGTCGTCGTTGCCCGAGTCCACCGACTCGGTAAGTCCGGCCGGACGAGCAAGCTTCAAGTAGCCGTATTGCCCCATCATCCCGATGATGGCCTCGCGCTTCACCAGCTCGGAGGGCGCGACCGCCACGCCTCGCGCGGTCATGCGCGCGAGCGCCAACGGCAGGTGCGGGCTCCAGGTGCTGTAGGTGAAGAGACGCTTTCGCACCCCGACGACGCCGTGGGGGGCGTTGTCGCCTTCGCGGCGCGGAGGGAAGAACGTCGAGATCCCGATGGCAGCGAGCAACTCCATCGCGGGGCGACCTTGGGAGGTGCCCCCGCTCTTGGCCGCGTCGTTCGCGCTGATGCCACGATCGATCGACGACCGGGTTGCCACCGCGTCGAGGTTCAAGCGGCTCGCCCCCGGCGACGTGAACGCGATGATGTCCTGGAGCTTCTGCGGTGACGACAGTTGCGCCGCTTGGACGAGGTCCAGGCTGAGCCCGGCAATGCCGCGCAGGCTCGCCGAGTACGTGCCCTTCTTGATGCTCGCCTCGTCCTGCTTACCTGCCCAGAACTTCCAGCGGCTCTTGCCATCGCGTTTCTCGAGGCGCTGAACGATGCGACCGTTCGATGCGTGCGCCCACTCGTACCAATGGTCGACCACGACAGGCGACTTCTCGGGCAGCGAGAACTCGAGGGCACCGCACCATCCACCAACCGAGGCAGCGAGCGGCACGCGGCCGTTCTCGGCGATCGCCTTCCATGCGTCCTTCGAGCCGAGATGCTTCGCCACCTCCGCCGCGACGGCGGCTTCGTCGACGTCCGTGTTGATCTCACACACGTCGGCGGCAGCGGACGGCAGCGACGGCAGCACGCCGGGCGTTCGCCGCCACGCCGAGGTTACGTTCGCGTCGTAGCGGCTGAGCACCTCAAGCAGGCCGCAGACGGCGAGGTATTCGCCAGGGTTGCGGGCATCGATGGCGAGCTGGATCGTCGTCACGGCGAGTTCTCCTCGTCGCGCGAGGCGAGCACGTCGGCGGCCTTCACCAGCGCCTCGAGCCACGCGAGCGCCCACCAGCCATGTTGGGCCTGGAGCTTGGCGAAGCGCACAGGCGTCTCGGTGAGGACACGCTTCGCTCCATCGGTCACGACCGGGCCGTTCGCCTCGACGCGAAAGCCCGGACGAGCGTGACCGTGGTGCGCGGCCACGAGGTGCAGGCACAGCTCACGGTCGACCGTAGTCGGCAAGCTCGCCTTGCCGTCTCCGAGGTCTGCAACAGAGCCCAGCTCGTGGCGGTAGCCTCGGTTGATCTTGTGATCGAAGTGGGAGTGGTCCGACTTCGCGACCGCCGGCTTCTCGATGCGACCCACGGCGCGCTGCCACCACGGGCGATCCTTGCCGAGGTCGTGTTGGCCAGCTGCCTCGATGACGGTGTCGCGCAGCCCCTCGGGTAGTGACAGCCGCTGGCACAGCTCGGTCGCCTTGGTGCGAGCATCGCCAAGGTGCTGGGTGAGCAGAACGTCGTTCTGGAAGCCGAGTGAGCCATCGTCGTCCTCGGCCTCTTCGAGGGCGCGGCGATCTTCACGGGCCACGACCACGCCGCGCGCTCCGGTTCCGGCCGCTTCGACGAGGCGCCAGCCACCGCCGAGCAGTTCGTCCGCGACATCTTCGACCTCGCTCAAGAGATCTTCGGCGTCCGTGTCCGACTCGATTTTCTGCGGCTCGTCGCCGTTTGCTGTGGCTGCCGTGACGTTCCCGGAGTCGATCCAGAGCCGTCGACGCTGCGCGCGGCTCGTCGGCTGTGCCTGCTCCGCGATGTCGGTCACCGGCTGCTTCGAGGCAGGGTTCACGAACTGCCCGTCGTACCCACCGGCGCTGGCCGGCAGCACCACCGTGGCGTCGTGAAGGGCCGCGCGAAGGTCGCCGTCGTCGTCGGTGGGGAGGTCGCGAAGGCGAAACGTCGTGGTCTCACCGTAACGCGTGACGAGCAGGACACGTGCTCCGAGTGCGTCGTCTTCGACGGCGCGACCACGAACGGCCTTGAGTAGATCGACTGCCTCGAAGAGCGGACACCGCGCCGTCTCACGCGCACCGATCGGGAACGCTGCGACGAGCCGTTCGGCGTCTTCGGGCTCGGTCACCCAATCCAACTCCGAGCGCCACGCGATCTCGACGTAGAGCGAGGAGTCTTCGACGCTGCCGTGGAGCCAGCGGCCGATATCCGGGCGAGCCCCGGCGCTCGGGTGTCTCGAGGTCATCGCGAAGTCGTCGAGCACCGCGCTGGTCAGCGCCGGAGGAGGAACGCGCACATCGAAAAGACCGCGTGCCTCCGCGTCTTCGATCCCATCCCGCAGACGTGCGGGGAACGTTGCTGGCGAGCCGTGAACTTCCTGACCGTCGGTCACGAGCGTCTGGACGCGCACGAAGATCTTTCCGGCAGGGTCGGTGCCTTCCTTGTCGCCCACCAGTTTCACTGTGACGGCCCGGGTGCTGGCACCAAGCCGGTTCACGCGGCCGAGCCGCTGGATGAGGCTGTCGGCAGCGCAGGCTTCGACGCCGAGGTGATCGCAGTCGATGTCCGCGCCGACCTCGACGCAGGAGGTCGCGACGAGGAAGATCGGCGAGTTGAAGACCGCCGTGCGGTCACGCTGGCTCTTGAAGCGCGCGTATCTCTCGGACTCGACGACTGTATCGCGATCCCACCCGCGCATGCTGCCCGTGAGCGTCACCACCTGCTCGTCAGGCACGCCGCCCTCACGAAGCGCGGTGGCGCATTTTCGAACTTCGGCGACGGTGTTCACCACGACGCCGATGACCGCGCCCATATCGGCCTTCGACTTTTCGATGGCCCACGCCGCGAGCTGAGCGCCGACGCCCTTGTCGGCGTCCAGCGCCTCGACCTCGAGCTTCTTCTTGGCGTTGAGGCGATCGCTGACCTTCTGGTCGTCGGTCTCCTTCGGCCACGTCTGGCCCTCGATGTCGGTGGCGACGTCGAGGAGTTGGAAGACTCGTCGCTGGCTCGACTCCTCGGGCAGTCCTGGCGTTCGCCGGAGCAGGTCCCGAACGGGCTCCATCGTTGCGCCCATCCTCACGACAGCGAACGGCGCCAGCGTGCCGACACGGCGTTCAATCGCGGTGAGCGTCGTAGCGAAGGGCGAGCAGAGGTGAGCCTCGTCGAGGACGAGCAGACAGTCCTGTCCAACCAGCCCGGCCTCGAGCGCGCGGCCCCAGGGGCCCACGCGACCGTAAGCGCTGAAAAGCAGCCGAGAGCCGATCATGTCGACTGTGCCCACGATGATCGCTGGGCGCGTCGGGTCATCCCGCCAGCGCGTGTCGAGTGCCCGCTGCCCGCGCAGCGTGGAGACCTCGACGACCGAGGAGGTACAACCCGCGTTCTTCAACGTGGTCGCGATCGCGTAGAGCGCGTGGTTCTCATCCTTCGCCGCCTCCTCAAGACGCTCGCGCACCTTCTCGGCGAACTCCGAGGCCTGATCGACAACCACGCGGCGATCGACGACGTACGCCATGCGACGAGGGACAGCGTTCGAGTGGCGAGCCAGCGCGCGACCCAAGGCCAAGGCCCAGAGCACGATGATCGAGGTCTTCCCCAAGCCGGTGGCCAGCTCGACGTCGGTCGGAAAGCGACCCGCCTCGATGTCCGTGAAGAGCCGGTGCTGCCAGCGGCACGCGCCGTCGTGACCAGTCAGCGCGCAGTAGAGCGCGTTGAAGTCCTCGAACGAGAGGATGCTCTCGCTCTGCCCCTCGTCCGTGGGTTCGATCTTCGCGCCTGGTACGTCGGTCACCAACGCCCCTTCGCGCTCGACGCACGATCGCGCTCGGTCCCAGGGCCGAGGAGCGGCAGATCGTAGAAGAACATCGAGCACATAGAACGAGGATGATACCACCGATGCGTTCGACGTTGAAACCCACTCGATAAGCCGCGGCTACCCCAGCATCCCGTCGATCGCCTTTCGGATCATCGCAGTCCGGCTCTTGAACCCCAGCCGCCGCCACGCCTCGTCGAGGGCCTCGACCTCGGCGGCGGTCATGCGGAACGGCAGGACCTTCACGTCGGCGGCCTCGCCGGGCGCGCGCCGCTCGATCGGCCCGACGCGGATGCGGCCCTTCTGGGCCTGGCGCAGCTTCCAGACAAGGTAGGCCGAGCTGCTCGACGACGATGGGCGGCCGATGACCTCGCGGTACATCGCCTGCAGTTCCGGCACCGAGAGCTTCGTCAGCTTCACCTTCGCGGCGGTCGGCTCCGTCGGCGTGGCGATCGCCGTCGGCGCGATCGCGTCCTGCTCGCGGGCTTCGAGCGCCTGCGCGATTTTGGCCAGCAGGTGCTTCTTGTTCGGCGAGCGGGTCTTCTCGCCGACGAGCTCGGCGTACTTGGCCTGCAGCTCGGGCAGGCGCAGCTTCTCGATAGTCTTCATGGTGCGGCGGGTGGTGGCGTTCATGGTGGTGGGCTCCTTCTTCGTGTTGGTGCCCGGCGCCGCCGCCGGACCACCCGGCGTGGTCACCGGGCGGGTCTGGGTCAGCGGGTCTTCAAGAGGTGGCGGAAGCACGCGAGGTCGATCGCGCGGGGGTCGCTCGTGACGAAGCTCCAGCGCTGCTCGCGCTCGAGCCAGGGTTGGACCTCGACGCGGTCGTCGGCGGTGACGCCGCCGGCTCGCTCGACCTCCTCGTCGTCGCGGAGGAGGGCACCGTCGCGGTCGGGGTTGCAGTCCACCGCGGCGGCGCGCGGGAGCACGGCGACGATGCGGACCTTGTGCCCGCGCAGGTACGGGTGCTCGTCGCCGTCGTAGGTGGTGATGGTGCCGATCGTCTTCGTCATGCTCGTCCTCCGGCGCGGGAGCGGTCCGCGCGTGTCCGATACAGGCTTCGGTTTCGGCGACCATCAAGGCGTATCTGCGAGGTCGGCGAAGAACGCGCTCCCGCTGCACCCCTGGCCTTGCCTTCCTTTGGGAAGGAAGCCGTGATCCGCGCATGGCTGCGTACGTCGAGTCGGTCCGCCGAGCGCCCCGCACGCTGACGGAGCGCGAGCAGAAGGCGCTCCTCCGTGTGACGGGCGAGCACCGCGCTGGCTGGCGGGACCATGTCCTCTTCGCGATGGCGCTCGCTACCGGGCTGCGAGCGCACGAGCTCGTCGCGCTCGACGTGGGCGATGTGTTCGACGACGCCGGGCGCGTGCGGCGCCGCCTCGCGCTGCGCGTGTTCAAGGGTGACGGACGCGGCGACGACGACGGCCAGGAGGTGCTGCTCCCCGAAGGGCTGCGCGCCAAGATCGTCAAGCTCCGTGCGTGGAAGGCCGGAGACGGCGAGAGCCTGGACGGCGCCGCGCCGCTCTTCGTGAGCCAGCGAGGCACGCGGCTGTCGACGCGGCAGCTCCGGCACGCCTTCGCGGTCTGGCAGGAGCGCGCGGGCTTCGAGCGGCACGTGAGCCTGCACATGCTGCGGCACTCGGCGATCTCGAGCCTCTACGCAGGCACCAAGGACATCCGGCTGGCCCAGCGCTTTGCCCGCCATCGCAGCGTCGTCACCACGATGGTCTACACGCACCCGAGCGACGACGACCTCGCGCGCGCCGTCGAGCAGCTCCGCTGCTGAGGCCGAAGCGCAGTCCAGGAGCTACTTGCACGTCGAAAGTGACCAGCGCGCTCGCCGCGACCGGTGTTTCTGACCGCTCACTTCGGCGCGCGGGCCCTGGTCACTTCCTCGAATCGACCCCTATCGGAAGGGGCCCCGGGCACTCTTCCCGGCGCGGGCGGCGCCACGAGAATTGACCCTCCCCCCCCGGGGGCCATCGTCGTCGGGCGGCGCCGGCCGATCGTCGCTCTTCGCGACGGCGTACGCTCGGAATGCGGCCATCGTCCTCGGCCTGTTCGCGATCCGTCACGCGCGCCAGGTCCGCGAGAACCCGTGCCTGCTCGCGCCGAAGATGGCCGCTTTCAACCGGAAGCGGCGGTGTCCGTGGCGCCATCGTCCTCGGCATCGAGCGCGACCTCGTCGTCCTCGTCGACATCGTCCTCGATGTAACCGGGCAGTTCGGCAGAGCCGTTCGCGACGGAGGTGGCCGGGGGCTGCGCGAGCAGTGCGCGTTCACCAGAGGCGTCGCGCTCGCGGCGAACGACGCCGCCCGCGTTCGGCCCTTCCTCCCTCTCGCGCCGCTGCGCCTCGGCGTAGCGGCGGGACAGCTCGTCGAGCGACGGCATGCCGCGCACCTCCTGCCGCGAGTCGGGCCCGCCCTGCAGGAACTCGCGCAGGCGCACCATGATGTTGAGGTCCGCCACGCTGTCGACGCGCACGCGGCCCTCCTCGAGCGCCTTGCCGAACTCCTCGAGGAAGCGGTCGATGATGGCGAGGATGCGCTCCTTCGCCTCGGCCAGCGCCGTCCCGCGCCGGGCGATGACCTTCTCGTCGGTGACCTTGCGGATCTTCTCCGAGGCCGCCTCACGACGGCGCAGGCAGTTGTGCCTCGACGAGTATGCGGCGACGAGGCTGTGGCTGATGCCGAAGCGCTTGGCGAGCTCGCGGTACGACGGGTACTCGGTCACCGGGCCGCGCTCGGCGTCGACGCGCATCTCGCCCATGACGAGCAGCGTGTCGAGCTGGTGGTAGTCGACGCGCTGCGGGTCGGCCTTGCGAGGGCGTCCCAGCTTCTTCGCCG
>CAYNEK010000090.1:0-20127 GCA_964396175.1 uncultured Polyangiaceae bacterium
CTCGAACCGGCGCTTCCCGAGCCTCCCGCGCCCCCAGGCGACCTCGAACCGGCGCTTCCCGAGCCTCCCGCGCCCCCAGGCGACCTCGAACCGGCGCCCGCCGGGCCTCCCGCGCCCCTCGACGACAGCGAACCGGCGCTTCCCGAGCCTCCCGCGCCCCTCGACGACAGCGAACCGGCGCCCGCCGAGCCTCCCGCGCCCCTCGACGACAGCGAACCGGCTCCGCCCGCCCGCGCGGCGCGGCCTCGGGCGGCGGGGCGCGTCTCCTCGCACCCGACGAGGCGACACTCCCCCCACGAGCGCCGTGCCTCCGCGAGGCCGCCCCCATGCGCTATAGTCCGCCGCTCATGCGCCCCCTCCACCGCGCGGCCCTCTACACGGGCGTCTTCACCGCCTTCGGCGTCGCGAGCCTCCTGTCGCTCCGGTTCGGCTCGGGCGGGATCTGGAAGGCCCTCGAGCCCGCGACGCTCGCCGCCGCCACCGGCAAGAAGCCCAAGGCCCCGTACGACATCACGAAGCTCACCGCCGTCAACGCGACCCTCAAGCTCATCAAGGACAAATACGTCGACCCCTCGCGCGTCAAGCCGCGCGACATGCTCATCTCGGCGCTGAACCGCGTGCAGCAGGACGTCGCCCCCGTCATCGTCCTGCACGACGAGGGCTCGGCCGACATCACCGTCCGCGTCGGCACCGCCGAGAAGAAGATCCGCGTCGACAACGTCCAGGGTCCCTGGGACGTGACCGCGCGCCTCCGCGAGGTGTTCGGCTTCCTCCGCGACAACCTGAAGGACACCGACGTCGATCTGCGCGAGGTCGAGTACGCGGCCTGCAACGGCATGCTCTACACGCTCGATCCGCACTCGGTCTTCCTGTCGCCCGAGGCGTACAAGGACATGAGCGCGAGCACCGCGGGGCAGTTCGGCGGCCTCGGCATCGTCATCTCGGTCCGCGATCAGCTCCTCACGGTGATGAACCCGATGCCCGACACCCCCGCCGGGCGCGCGGGCCTCCGCCGCCTCGATCGCATCGTCAAGATCAACGCCGAGTCGACGCTCAACATGCCCCTCGACGACGCGGTCCGGCGCCTCCGCGGCGAGCCCGGCAGCAAGGTCAACATCTGGGTCCGGCGCGAGGGCGAGGGCGGCTGGCAGGGCGACAAGAAGATCGAGCTCACCCGCGAGATCATCCAGGTGAAGAGCGTCCTCTCCCGGGTCCTCGACGGCAACATCGGCTACCTCCGGCTGAAGCAGTTCCAGGGCCGGAGCCTCCGCGAGGTCGAGGCCGCGCTCGCCGAGATGAAGCAGAAGGGCCCGCTGAAGGGCCTCGTCTTCGATCTCCGCGGCAACCCGGGCGGCCTGCTCGATCAGGCCGTGAAGATCTCCGATCTCTTCCTCCGCAAGGGCGTCATCGTCGCCACCGTCGGCCACGCCGAGGGCCGCGAGGAGAAGGTCGCGAAGGACCCCGGCACCGAGCCCGACTACCCCATCGTCGTGCTCGTGAACGGCTCCTCCGCGAGCGCGAGCGAGATCGTCGCCGGCGCCCTCAAGAACCTCGATCGCGCCCTCATCGTCGGGACGACCACCTTCGGCAAGGGCTCGGTCCAGCTCATCTTCAACGACGTGACCCCCGAGAAGGCCGCGCTGAAGCTCACCATCGCGCAGTACCTCACGCCGGGAGACGAGTCGATCCAGTCCGTCGGCATCGCGCCGGACATCGAGCTCGACCCGGTCACCGTCGACGCCCGCGAGATGGATCTCTACTCGAAGCCGCGCGTCACCAGGGAGCGAGACCTCTCGGCCCACCTGTCGAACGCGCGCGCCCGAGAGGGCCAGAAGCCGTCCGAAGACCTCCGCTACTACATGTCCGTCGCCGATCGCGAGGCGATGCGCGAGCGCGGCTCCGAGGTCGACGACGACTTCGTCGCCGACTTCCCGATCCGCGTCGCGCGCGACATCGCCGCGAGGACCACGCCGGGCCAAAAGCGCGCCGAGATGGTGCGCTCGGTCCACGACTTCCTCCGCGAGCTCCAGAAGGAAGAGCTCACCCGCGTGAGCCAGGATCTGTCGAAGCTCGCGATCGACTGGAGCGATCCGCCCGCGGCGACGCCGCCCGAGGGCGCCCCCTCGGCCAAGGACTTCGAGGTGACGGTCGACACCGTCCCTCCCGGCGCCCAGGTCACCGCGGGCGATCCGCTCCGGCTCACCGTCAGCGTCAAGAACACCGGCAAGGAGCCCGTCTACCACCTCCGCGCCAAGACCCAGAGCGACGCCGGCTACTACGACGGGAAGGAGCTCGTCTTCGGCAAGATCCTCCCCGGCGAGACGAAGTCCGCGAGCGCGCCCATGGGCTTTTGTGAGACCGAGGGCAGAAAGCCCGGCCAGACGAAGCCCGCGGAGGGGCCGCGCGTCTGTCGCATCCCGAAGGACGCGGTCACCCGACAAGACGGGGTGAAGGTGAAGTTCGAGACCGACACGGGCGCGGCCCCCGCGGACGCCGAGCTCCGCCCGACCATCCGCGCGCTCGATCGCCCGGCCTTCGCCTACGGCTACCAGCTCGTCGACAACCGCGGCGCGGCGAACGGCGACGGACGGATCCAGCGCGGCGAGGGCGTGACCCTCTACCTCGCCGTGAAGAACGTCGGGAAGGGCCGCTCCTTCGAGACGCAGGCGAACCTCCGCAACCTCTCGGGCGACGGCGTGCTCCTCGGAGAGGGCCGCTTCGACATCTCGAACATGAACCCCGGCGACGTCCGCCACCTCGCCCTCACCTTCGACGTGATGACCGCGCTCGAGGACCCCGAGGCGAAGGTGGAGCTGTCGATCGCCGACCGCGATCTCCGCGAGGCGGCCGTCGAGAAGATCCGCATCCCCATGGACGGACCGGGCGCGCTCACGCCCGACGCGTCCGGCGCGAAGACGAAGGCCGAGACCCAGCTCCTCGAGGCCCCCGTGGCGGGCGCGAGAGCGTTCGCGAGGCTCCCTGGGGGCACCGCCGTGCGCGTGCTCGCCAAGGCCGACGGGTGGAAGAAGATCGATCTCGGCAAGGGGCGCTTCGCCTTCGTCGCCGACAAGGATCTCGAGCCCGCCCAGCCCCCCGCGGACCCGCCGACCCTCGAGGAGGCGTTCGCGAAATCGCCGCCGCTCATCGAGCTCGCGGCCGAGGCGCTCGCGACGCGCGAAGGCAAGATCAAGGTGTCCGGCGTCGCGTCCGATCCCGACGACCTGCTCGACGCCTACCTCTTCGTGAACGCCCGCAAGATCTCCTATCGCTCGAACAAGGGCGCGGCCGATCCGAAGAAGCTCCCGGTGGATCTCGAGGTGCCGCTCCGCCCGGGGATCAACTACATCCGCTTCTTCGCGCGGGAGACGCCCGACACGGTCTCGCAGCGGCTCCTCATCGTCCGACGCGACGGCGCGAACGGCGAGCTGCTCCCGACCCCGAAGTCGGACGAGGCGCTCTTCGAGGATCTCGCGGAGTGACGGCGGACGTGACCTCGGCGCGTCACGCGGCGGCCGAGGCCCAGCGAGCGACGGGCGCCCTTCGTCGGTCTCGCGAGCTCACGGCCTCTTGCGCCGAGGCGGCGGCGGCGGGACGTCGGCCGCCTTGCAGCAGCGGAAGCCCGTCGAGTAGTCGTGGTAACGCGGCTCGTGGGCGATGGTGATGAAGGTGCACCCTGGACCGTGCTCCTTCAGCGTCGAGAAGAAGCCGCCCATGAAGATGCCGTTCCCCTCGTGCCACGGCTGCTTCTTGCGCTCGTAGGGCTCCTTCTCGAGGCGCTCGACGAGGTCGTCGGTGACCGCGTCGCTCACCCACTCGTGGAGGTTGCCGACCATGTCGAACACGCCGTCGTCCCCCGCGCACCGCGCGCGCTCCCCCGTCCTCTCGAGGAAGCCGGGCTCCTGGTTGAGCCGGGGGCTGTTGAAGTGCTCGTCGTACTTCCACGCCCGACCGTTCTCGCCGAAGAGCTTCGACAAGAGGTGGATCTTCGCGACGTTGCACGCGTCGCGGGCCGCGCCGTTGCCCCACGGGAAGGTCGACCACCGCTTGCCCCTGCACGCGCGCGACCACTCGCCGAGCGTGCAGAGGCGCTTGCCCGCGGCCTTGCAGTACGTCGCGCTCTCGACGCGGCTCACGTAGCCCTGCGGGAAGACCCCGGGCTCGCTCCGCGCGACGTAGTCGACCCCGGGCTCGGGGCGCTCGAAGTGCGGGTGCGGCGAGAAGGAACCGTCTTCGGCCCGTGAGACGAGGTGCGCCTCCCAGCGATCGACGCAGGTGCCCTTGCCGACGAGCGCCATCTCGGGAGGACACGGCTCTGGGGTCGAGGACGACGTCGAAGGCGCGGGCGCCCCGATCTGCACCGAGGCGACGGCCGCGCCCGGCGCGGAGGGTCCGGACGACGGCGCGGACGCGGGCGACGGCAGAGAGGCGGAGAGCGGGCCCGATCCGGGAGGAGCAGCCGGCGACGGCAGAGAGGCGGAGAGCGGGCCCGATCCGGGAGGAGCAGCCGGCGACGGCGCCGCGCTCGGGGGCGATCCGGTGGCGCCCGGCGCCGGAGGCGCGGCCCGATCGCAGGCCAGCGGACCGAGGACCCCGAGGGCGACGACCGCGACGACCCCCACGGGAACGATCGAACCGCGCATCGCGCACGGCCTGTAGCACGCCCCGTGCGGAAATCTCCCCGCCGGTCGCGGCGCTTCTCTGGTAGCGTCGCCGTGCTTTCTGCGGCGCACTCCCCCCATGGCCGACCCCGACCTCGCCTCCTCGCGTGCCCTCGCCTCACGTGTCGCCGAGCACTTCTTCGGCAAGGGGCACAAGCTCGAGGCCCTGGAGATCCTGACCGCGTGGGCGTCGGTCACCAACGACGCGGATGGACACAAGCTCCTCGCCGAGGCGCTCCGGCAGGGCGGCGCCGATCACCCGCTCGCGAAGGCCGCCTTCGCCCGGATGGAGGGCATCGCCGGCGACGACGCGAACCTCGCCGCCGCGCGCGCGAAGTGGCCGCACGACAAGCTCGAGGCGCTCGACAAGGAGCAGCGGAGGCCCGCGCAGGGCTGGCAGGCCGAGGTCGGGTACAACAACAACGTCAAGTACAAGAACAACGTCTTCCACATCCAGACGGAGGACTCGGGGGTCAAGCGGCCGCACATCATCACGCACCTCTTCGCCGACGGCGGCCGCATCCTGAAGAGCTTCAAGAGGAGCTACGCCGATCTCGTCGGCAGCGCGAACCTGTCCGACCAGGTCCGCGCCTGGATGAAGGGCCAGCACAAGGAGATGTACGTGCTGCTCCGCTCGGGCGCGATGGACGGCGTCATCGAGGGCCGCGAGAAGGGCGGCATGGAGGAGCGTCAAGGAGAGCCCGATCCGGACGCGATGCTGAAGGCCGCCAAGGAGGCGCTCGCCGCCGCCGCGCCCGCCGCTCCCCAGCGCGCGACGTCCCAGGCGGCGATGCCCGCCGTCCGCCCGAGTCAGGCCAGCGACGCGCGCCCGATGCGCGCGAAGCTCCACGTCATCCGCGCGCTCGGGGACGGCCCCATCCTCCACGAGGTGCGGGACGAGGAGCTCACCGTCGGCAGCGACGGGGCCGTGAAGATCGTGGGCGACCGGTTCGCGTCGAAGCTCCACGCCAAGCTGTCCTTCCGGGACGGCACGCTCAGCATCGCCGACGCCGGCTCGGTCAACGGCACCTTCATCCGGATCCGCACGCCGGTCGAGCTCGCGTACGGAGATCTCTTCGTGGCCGGGGATCAGCTGCTCCAGGTCGACCAAAACCCGACGCCGAACGACGGGCCCGACGCGTTCCCCACATACTTCTACTCTTCCCCCAAGTGGCCCACGACCTTCCGAGTGCAGCAGCTCTGGGAGGGTGGAGCGGCGGGGCTCACCGTGGTCGCGCGGCAGGCGTCGCTCCAGATCGGCCGCTCGGAGGGGGACGTCGTCTTCCCGAGCGACTTCTGGCTGTCGGACGCGCACTGTCTCATCGAAGATCAGGGCGGGTTCATCATGCTCACGGACCTCGGGAGCCGCGGCGGCACCTTCGTGCAGGTGAAGGACGAGACCCGGCTCACGACGGGCGACGAGCTCCTCGTCGGGCGAACGAGGCTGCGCGTGGAGCTGCTGACGAGGGCGCCGTGAGCGCCGCGCGCGGGCCCGTCCCGGGCTCGTCGGATCTCCGCTCCCGGTGGCGGGTGAGGGCGACGTGACGGCCGGCGCGCGCGTGGTCACGACTGCGGACGAGCGCCCCCTCACGGCGACGTGGGCCGCGCTCCAAGAGATGGATCTCACCGCTCTCGAGCCGCGCGTGCGCGCCCGCATCGGCGAGGCGTGGACGCGGGACGCGCTCTTCGAGCACGCATCCATCGCGTCGTTCTCTCGCTTCTCGCTGCACCTCCAGGCCGTCGCCGCGCCGCCCCACCTCCTCGAGCTCGCCCACCGCGCGGCGCTCGACGAGATCCACCACGCGCGGCTCTGCTTCGCGCTCGCGTCCGCGTACCGCGGCGAGCCCGTGGGTCCAGGCCCGCTCCCCCTCGGCGGCGATCTCCTCGGCTCGCTCGATCTCCTCGACATCACCCTCGCGGCGGTCGTCGAGGGCTGCGTCGGCGAGACGCTCGCGTCCCTCGACGCAGCGAGCGCGCTCGAGCTCGTCACCGAGCCCGCCTGCCGCGAGGCGCTGACCCTCATCGCCGAGGACGAGGCGAGGCACGCCGAGCTCGCGTGGAAGTTCGTCCGGTGGGCGGTGGATACGGGCGGGCCCAGGGTCCACGACGCCGTCGCCCGGACGTTCCGCGACGCGCTCTCCCACCCCGCGCCCGCCCCCGCCCCAGAGGACCCCGACGATCTGGCGCTCGCGCGCCACGGGCGCCTGTCCGACCAGAGGAAGCAGGCGTCGATGCGGGACGGGCTCGCCGACGTCGTGCGGCCGGCGGCGCTCCTGCTGCTCGGTCAGACGAGCTTGTAGCCGTAGACCGTGAGCAGGCGTCGATGCGGGACGGGCTCGCCGACGTCGTGCGGCCGGCGGCGCTCCTCCTGCTCGGTCAGACGAGCTTGTAGCCGAAGCCGTAGACCGTGAGGATGTGCTCCGGCTTGTCGGGAGCGCGCTCGATCTTCTTCCTGAGCTTCACGATCGCGTTGTCCACGCTGCGGTTCGTCGCCGTGCTCTCGAGGCCCCAGATCTTGCTCAGGATCTCGTCGCGCGAGACAGGCTGTCCCATCCGCTCCCTCAAGAAGCGCAGGAGCTCCGCCTCGTAGAAGGACAGCTCATGCCGGGTCTTGCCGCTCGAGACCACGTGCGCCGACAGATCCACGGACACCGCGCCGATGGTGAACTCGTCGTGCGCGACGTCCGTCGGGCGTCCGGCGCGCCGGAAGAGGGCGCGGATCCGCGCGACGAGCTCGCCTACGCTGAAGGGCTTGGTGACGTAGTCGTCCGCGCCCGCGTCGAGCCCACGGATCTTGTCGCTCTCCTGGCTCCGAGCCGTGAGCATGAGGATGGGGACGAAGGCGTTCCATCGCCGCAGCTCTTCGCACACCTGGTAGCCGTTGATGTCGGGCAGCATCAAATCGAGCAAGACGCAGTCGGGCCCCTCGGCGCGCGCGAGGTTCACCGCGTCGCGCCCCTTCGCGGCGTGGAGCACGCAGAACCCCTCGAACTCGAGCGCGTCGCGGAGCCCCATCGCGATGTGGGGCTCGTCTTCGACGAGGAGGATGGTCTTCTTCGTGGAGGGCGGCATCGAGGGACGAAAAAGGGACGCCCCACAGCGGGAGCGTCCCTTTCTACCATCGTCCGACGCTCGTAACTTCTTGATCTCGGTCGTTCCCGACGCGGCGCCGAGGCACGTGATGAAGAGGTCCTTGTTGGTCGTGTCGGCGGCGACGAAGCGGATGGTGTGCTTCTGCGTCGCGGGGCACTTGGAGACGATCTGCTCGGCCGCCGCGACGTCCGCGTCCGACAGCCCCTTCGCCGTCGGGTCGACGTAGCACCACCCGCCGTTGCCGGAGCTGAGGCTCCCGAGCGTCCCCGGGACCGTGCGGCACTCCTTGACGTCGGCTGGGTTCGTCAGCTGGGTGACCTCACAGAGGCAGTCGTACTCGGCGACCTCGCCGCCGGCGCTGCGGATGAGGGACTCGGTCTTCGGATCGAGCTTCTTGCGCGAATTGTTGGCGCCGACACACGCCTGGCAAGTCTTCACCTCGTCGGGGTTGTTGGGCGCCGAGCCCGCCGCGGGCTTCCGGTACTGCGCGTCGACGATGAGGCACGGGGTCGTGCCGTCCTCGGCCGGATCGAGCTGCCGCGGCAAGCACTTGCCCGCGAGCTGCACCTTCAGCGCGTCGACGATGGAGCTGACCGCCGGGCGGTAGCCATAGTCGGGCTTCTGGTCGTCGGTCACGTTGCGCGCGCAGATGCTCGCGGGGATGACGCCTCCAGGGTTCAGCTGCGCGTAGTAGCGCATGACCTCGAGGAAGCGGGTCCCCGGGTAAGCCTTCGCGCGGGACTGCGTGCCGCTGATCTTGCCAAAATCTCCCGTGCCGTCGGACTTGCTCGGCGCACACAGCGGGTTGTTCGTGCCGGCGAGCTTGGCGGTATCGGCGAAGCAGTCGGCGCAGGCCTCCTTCGAGCAGTCCTGGGGCTTCAAGAGCGGGAAGATGCACGCGAACATCAGATCCTTCGCGGCCGTGCTCGAGGCCTCCTTCTCGGGGTAGTGATCGTTGCCGTTCACGGAGTTCCAGCCGTTCGCCCCGATGGTCTCGCCCGTGATCGGCTGGGTCCCCGAGCGCACCTCGGTCGACTCCACCATCAGCGGATCCTTCGGCGCGATCGGCGGGTTGGAGTACGCGCTGCCCGGCTTGGCGAAATCCTCGCCGCGCGGGTTGCCTACGACGAGATCCCAGTCGACCTCTGCCCCCGGCTTGTAGCCGAGCGAGAGATCGACGCTCTTCGGATCCTTGGGGTCCGCCTGACGCGCCAGATCTTGCCACGGCACGCCCACGATGCCCGCGAAGAACACGAAGCTCTTCGAGCGCCCCGGCAGCTTCGCGCGGGTCACCGTCTTCTTCTCGTAGGGGAGATCCTGGAAGAGCGGGTTCGCGACCCGGTAGCCGTTGCGATCGTAGACCGTGTCCTCGAAGAGGGCACGCACGTACTTCTCGGTCGGATACAGCATGTCCAGACCAAACCGGCGCTTCTGTTCGAAGCAGCGCATGCTCACACCGTCCTGCTTGATGTCGAGCCCGCTCGGGCTCGCCTGGCAGGTCGGATCCCCCCCCGCGCTCCCCTCGTAGCAGCTCTTGCAGTCGGGGCTGTTCGGGTTCTGTTCGCAGGCGGAGGTGCCAGGACGCATCCGGAAGCCGCCGCTCGAGACGGCGGGGAGGTAGTTGGACCGGAAGGTCGTGCCGGCGGCGATGGCGCGCTTCACCCCGTACGGGGCGAGGCGCGCGCGCTGCTCGTCGTTCCAGGTGCCGTTGTCCCAGGAGGAGACGAGCCCCGATTTGCAGTCCGTCGGGTTGCCGTTGTCGTCGAGCCCGCCTGGGATGACGCCGTTGTCGTCGGCGGGGGGAGGCTCGTCGCAGAAGGCGTTTGGCAACCGGCCGTCGATCATGGAGCAGTCGTTCTCGTCCGACAGGCTGATGATCGCGACGAGCGAGTCCGGGCGCAGGAAGTCCGCGCGCTGCTGGAGGAGCGTGAGATCCGTCGCACCCGAGACGTCGGCCATGTTGACGCCAGGCTGCCCCGAAGCTCCCCCAGGGTTCGCGAAATTGACGGTGGCGGGGGGGTTCGGCTCGATGAGGAAGCGGTACCAGGACTCGAGCGTCGCCTCGTAGCCACAGCCCACCTGATCGACGCCGACGACGGCGTCACGGAAGTTCTGGGTGAGGGTCGCCGCGTTCGCCTCGCCGCCGGCCTTGTTCGCCGGATCCCAGAAGAAGAAGTCCTTGCCCTGGTACGAGGGCACCTTCGCCGGGTTCGCGTCCTTCGCGGTCCCCGGCTTGCGGGCGACGAGGTGCGCGTGGTCGTTGTTCGATGGGTTGTAGTTGGTCTGGCCCGGCTCGCAGGTGTTCGCCCCGTGGCCACCGAGGCTCGAGGTGACGATCCCGATGTGGATGTCCTTCACCGCCTCGAACTCGGGCGCGGCGCCGACCTGCTTGCACGAGCCGTCCGCGTTCTTCGACTGGTCGGCCGCGGGCGACACCTTGCCGTTCGGGTCCGTCACGACACAGCGGGGCGTGACGAGGTACGTCACGAGGTCCGGCACCGCGAGCGCGAGGATCGCCTGCTTGTCCGCCATCGACGCCGAGTTGTCGATGACGAAGAGGAGATCGATCTTGTCGACCGCCGCGAGCTTCACCTTCTCGACCACGGTGTTGCTCGTGCGAGGATCGGACTTGGCGATCGGGCGATCGAGGCAGCCCTGCGCGAACAGGGACGTGCCCGCGAGGGCGGCGAAGCTGACGCTCGTGAGGAGACGCTGGCGAAGAGGGCGGGGCATGGCTGGCTCCAGAAGGTACTGACTCGGTAGGTTTTCGGTCAACGGATTCCGTGCGTGGGCGCACGATATCCAGCGGGCGAGTGTGCAGTCACCGTGCCAGCCGAATATTGCACGCTGGGCGCGCTCGACGCAGCCAAAGTGACAACTCGGTTGGCGGGCGCGCTCGTCGGTTGCTGGCGCCCTCGGGTGTCGGCCTCGATCCCCGGCGCGCGCGCCCACCTGCCACGGACTTCGCGAGGACGGAGCCGCTCTCAGGGGTCGGCATCGATCGCCGGCGCGCGCGAATCCCCTCGGGGTGGCGCTGGACGTGGGTTGCTGGCGCCCTCAGGGGTCGGCCTCGATCTCGACGTCCTCCGGCTCCACGGGCGGCGCGAAGTGCGCCCGGAGCGCGGTGACCGTTCGCTTCGTGACGCCAGGGATCGCGAGGAGCGCCTCGTCGCTCGCCTCCAGGATGGCCTCGGGGGTCCCGAGCGCGGAGAGGAGCGCCTTCTTGGTCTTCGGGCCGAGCCCCTTCACGTCGTCCAGCGACGAGCGCATGCGACGACCACGTCCGAGCTTCACGCGCGCGGCGTTCGAGAACCGGTGCGCCTCGTCGCGCGCCCTCGCGAGGAAGAAGAGCGCGTTGCTCTCCTTCTTCAGCGGGATGCCGTTCTTCTGGCCTGGCAGGTACACGCGGTCGACCAGCTCCTCGCCGAGCGCCGTCTCGCGCTCCTTCGCGAGCGAGACGATGGGCAGATCGTGCAGCCCCAGGTCGGCCGCAGCCGTGAGCGCGACGCCGAGCTGTCCGCGGCCGCCGTCGACGACGAAGAGATCGGGCAAGGCCCAGCGCTCGTCGTCCTCGTCGGGCGCGTGCTCGATCGCGCGGCGGAAGCGCCGGGAGAGCACCTCACGCATCGCGCCGTAGTCATCGCCGCCCGAGACGCCCTTCACGTGGAAGACGCGGTAGCGCGCCTTGTCCGGGAGCCCGTCGCGCAGCGACACGACGGCGCCCACCGTGTCCTCCCCGCCGAGGTGCGAGATGTCGCAGCACTCGATGCGCCGGGGGAGCCGCGGGAGCCGGAGCCGCTCCTGGATCTGCCGCAGCCGGTCCTCCACGTCGTCGCCCGCGCGGCGCTTCTCCTTGAAGGCGTGCTCCGCGTTCTCGCGCGCGAGCGCGACGAGGTGCGCCTTGTGTCCGCGCCGCGGTACGGCGAGCGAGACCTTCTTGCCGCGGCGCTCCGAGAGCCAGTCCGAGACGCCGTCGGCGCCCTCGGGCAAGACCGGGAGCAGGATCTCGTCCGGGAGGCTCGCCGCGTCGATGCAATGCTCGCGAAGGAGCGCCGCGACGAGCTCGTCGTCCGGGACCTCGACCTTCTTCAGCGAGAAGGTGGCGGCGTCCGTGACCCGACCTCCGCGCACGTAGAGGATCGCGACCTCGACGAGCTCTCCCTCGCGGTAGAGGGAGATGACGTCCTGGTGATCGCCCGCGTCCCCGACGAGGCGCTGTGTCTCGTGCACGGCCTCGATCGCGAGGAGCTGATCTCGATAGACCGCCGCCAGCTCGAAGTGCAGCCCGCGCGACGCCTCCTTCATGCGCTCGCCGAGGTCCTGCGCGAGCTCCTTGTGGCGCCCGTCGAGGAAGAGCGTCACCGCCCGCACCTGCTGTCGGTACGCCTCCTCGTCGATCTCGAAGACGCACGGCGCCGGACAGCGCTTGATCTGGTACTGGAGGCACGGTCGCTTCCTGCGAGAGAACTCCTGATCGGTGCAGGTGCGGAGCTGGAAGTGCTTGTTGACGAGGTGGAGCGTCCGGCGCGCGCTCGTCGCCGAGGGGTACGGGCCGAAGTAGCGCGCGGCGTCCGTCGCGGGCTTGCGCACGAGCTCGAGCCGCGGGTACGCCGCCGTCGGATCGAGGCGGAGGCTCAAGAACTCCTTGCCGTCCCGGAGCTTCACGTTGAAGCGCGGCCTGTGCTCCTTGATGAGGGCGTTCTCGAGGATCGCCGCCTCCTTCTCGGTCCCGACGACGACCGTCTCGAGGTCGACGATGAGCTCGCGCAGCAGCGGGAGGAAGAAGCGATCGTCGCTCGAGCCCTCTTGGAAGTAGCTCCGCACGCGGGATCGGAGGCTCTTCGCCTTCCCGACGTAGAGGACGGCGCCCTCTCCCCCACGGAAGAGATAGCAGCCCGGCCTCGCCGGCAGGGCCTCGAGCTTCTCGACGACGAGGGCGGGCAGCACGGGCGAGGGGACGCATACCGGGCAACGCCGGGTCTCGGCAAGAGCATGCTAGAGTCGCCGCGATCGTGGCTCTCGGCTCTCGCTCGGCGATCGCCTTCGCGGTCGTGGTCGTCGCCTTCGTGGCGTGTCTCCCGACGCGCGAGGAGGGCGACACCCGGCGGCTCTACGACCGCTCCGACGCGGGCGAGGCGGACGGCTTCGTCACGCAGGACGGAGGCGTCCCCCCCGCGACCGACTCCGGCCCTCCGGACGATCCGAGCCAGCTCTTCGGCGTCGAGCCGAGCCATGGGCGGTTCGTCGGCGGGCAGCGCGTCGTCGTGTCAGCCGCGTCGTACGCCGCGAAGCCGCGGATCTTCTTCGGCGACGCCGAAGTCCCGACGAGCGACGTGCAGCCTGTCTCGAAGACCAAGGTGCAGGTCATCGTCCCGCCGGGCAAGGCCGGCGACGTCGACGTGGCGGCGCAGATCGGCGACGACACCTCGACGAGGCGCGCCCTGCCGAAGGGCTACACCTACGACGCCTTCTACGCCGACCCCTCGGTGGGTCCGACGGCGGGCGAGTACACGCTCGCGCTCCACGGCGACGGCACCCACTGGAGCAAGGGCGCCGCGCCGACCGTGAAGCTCGGCGGCAAGGACTGCACCGGCGTCACGGTGCTCTCGGACGTCGAGCTCACCTGCGCCACGCCGCCAGGGACACCCGGCTCGAAGCCCCTCACCGTCACGACGAGCGACGGCGTCAGCGAGACGGTGCAGGACGCCTTCACGTACGCGGACAGCGAGGACGGGTTCAAGGGCGGGCTCTCGGGCGCGCCGCTCGCAGGCAAGTTGAAGGTGCTCGCCTTCGACTCGTACACGGGCACGCCGCTCGCGGGGGCGCGCGTCTTCGTCGGCGAGACGACGAAGGGCGTCTCGGGGGTCGTCGGCGCGGCCGGCGTCGCGGTGCTCGAGGATCCATCGCTCGCTGGCGCGGTGACGGTCACGATCGCGATGAAGTGCATGCAGCCCCAGAGCTTCGTCGCGGTGCCCGTCGACACGGTCACGGCGTACCTCGATCCCGTCCTCTCGCCCGACTGCATCCCCCCCGACGAGGGCTCACCACCCCCCGTGGGCGGCAAGGCCGGCCCGTCGTCCGTCATCAACGGCCAGGTGGTGTTCGAGGGCGGCCCCGAGTTCGGCAAGTCGCCGTGGGTCGGCGTGCCGTCGCCCAAGGGCGACAAGGAGCGCAAGGTCGCGTACGTCTTCTTCGCGTCGACCGATCCTCGCGCGAGGTTCCAGCTCCCGCCGGCGTCCGCGGCGATCACCGAGGACGCGAGCGGCGGCGTCGGGTACGGCTTCGCGCTGTCCGCGCCGATCGGCAACCTGGCCGCGTACGCGCTCGCTGGCATCGAGGATCGTTCGGTCGATCCGCCCAAGTTCACCGCGTACGTCTTCGGCGTGACCAAGGGCATCGCGACGAAGCCGAGCGGCACGGTCGACGACGTCGTCATCACACTCGATCACACCCTCGATCAGCAGGTCGTCGTGCACGTCGAGCCCCCGAAGCCCGGGAAGAACGGCCCCGACCGCGTGCGCACCTCGGTCGCCCTCACGCTCGGCAACTACGGGTACGCCGTCTTCCCGAACGCGCAGAGGTCGACGCTCCTCCCGCTCGATCAGGATCTCACGTTCGTCGGCCTGCCTGCGGTCTCGGGCACGCTCGCCGGGCTCACGTACATGACGTCGGCGCAGGCCGAGACCGGCCCCTCGGGGCTCTTGCCCACCTCGACCGTCGCGAGGGTCGCGACGACGAGCGCGTCGCAGGTCGTGTGGCTCGACGGCTTCCTCGCGGTCCCCGAGCTCGCCGCCCCGAAGGCCGGCGTCCTCTGGGATGGCTCGTCCTTCGACGTCGCCCTCGCGCCCGGCGGCGCGGGGCCCGATCTCTTCGTGCTCGACGTCTCGAGCGGCGGCGGACTCGTCGACTGGATCGTCGTCTCACCCGGGACCGTACCCACCTTCAAGCTGCCCGATCTCCGCCCGCTCCCGAAGGCGGGGCTCGTCCCCGGCGCGCTCACGGTCCAGGTCTCGGCGGCGCGGATCCTCACGACCGACGCGGCGAGCGGCGGCAAGTTCGACTACGGGAAGCTCCAGTATCGGCACCTCTCGACCCGAGGCTGGAGCGCGTACGCGCGCGACGTGTTCCCGGCGGTCCTGCCCCCCTGAGCCGATGCGCGCGCCTCGCTCGCTCGCGCTCGCCCGCACGGCGCTCCTCGGCGCCCTCCTCCTCGCGTCGGCGTGCCGCTTCGATCGCGCGGACCGCTGGCTCGGGACGAGCGACGAGCCCACCTGCGAGCTCGGCAAGCGCCGGTGCACGATGGCCGTCGAAGAGTGCGCTCAGGCCGGCCGCGGCCAAGCATGGAAGGTCGTCGACGACTGCGGCGCGCGGGGCGCGGTGTGCGACGAGGACGCGCTCCGGTGCCTGTCGTGCGCCCCCGGCGCGCGGGGCTGCCTCGGCGGGGACGTCGCCACCTGCCGCGCCGACGGCTCCGGCTCCGACGTGGCCGAGGCGTGCGATCACGACGCGGGGCTCTCGTGCCGTGGCGGGAAGTGCGTCGATCTCTGCGCCGACGCGGCCTCTGTCCGCAGCAACGTGGGCTGCGAGTACTTCGCCGTCGATCTCGACAACGCATACATCGACCCGACCTCCAACGCCGCCGCCCAGCAGTACGCCGTCGTCGTGTCGAACCCGGATCGCGACGTCACCGCGCGCGTCACGATCACACAAGACGACTCGCTCCCCGGGGAGCCGCCCCAGATCTCCGTCATCGCCACCGGGAAGGTGCAGCCGCGGTCGCTCACGGTCTTCAAGCTCGGTCCGCGCGAGGTGGACGGGAGCCCGGAGGGCGAGTACGATACGGGGACGGGGACGGCGCTCACGCGGCGCGCGTTCAAGGTCGTCGCCGACTTCCCCGTCGTCGCGTACCAGTTCAACCCGCTCGAGAACGCCAACGTCTTCTCGAACGACGCCTCGCTCCTCCGCCCCGTCACCGCGCTCGCGCCCAGCCTGACGAAGGGCGAGCTCTTGCCGGCGTACGCCGTCCTCGGCTGGCCGCAGACCATCGCGCACACCGACGACCCCAACACCAACTTCAGCGCGACCGATCCCATCGATCTCCGCGCCTTCTTGACGCTGGTCGGCACACGCCCCGACACGCGCGTGCGCCTGACGACGACCGCGCGCATCATCCCCGGGGGCCCCGTCCCCGAGACCCCGAAGGGCGGCGTCGTCGACCTCGTCCTCCAGCCCTACGAGGTCCTGAACCTCGAGACCGGCGGCTTCAACGCGGACTTCACGGGCTCGATCGTGGAGGCGGACGGCCCTGTCGTCGTGTTCAGCGGCTCCGAGGCGTCGGACGCGCCCTTCTTCCAGAAGCTCTCCGAGCGCTCGTGCTGCGCCGACCACCTCGAGGAGCAGCTCGATCCGATCCGCACGGCGGGGATGCGCTTCATCGCGCCGCATGGCCCGAGCCGCACCGCCGCGGTGAAGGCCGCCGGGGCGAGCGTCGCGCTCATCGACGAGCCCGACTTCTTCCGCGTCGTGACCGCGCTCCCGGGGACGACGACCGTGAAGACGTCGCTCCCGCCGCCGGACGACAGCTTCTCGCTCGAGGGGCGCGGCGCGCTCCGCGATCTCAGCGCGAAGGCGAGCTTCACGGTGGTGGCGAGCCAGCCCGTGCTCCTCGGCAACGTGTCGCCGAGCCAGGAGGCCGCCGGGATCAAGCGCGGGCTCCCCGGCGGAGATCCGAGCCTGCTCATCGTGCCACCCATCGAGCAGTGGCGGAGCGAGTATGTCTTCTTGACGCCGGACAAGTACGCCTTCGACTTCGTGACGATCGTCGTCCCTCAGGGCAGGACGGCGACGCTCGACGGCGATCCGGTCGAGGAGCCGCGGTGCGTGCGCACCCCGGGAGACGGCCTCACCGACGCGCAGCGCAAGGGCGCCCCACCCGAGCACTGGGTCTTCGTCTGTCAGCTCTCGTTCGCGACGATCGACCCCAAGCTCGACGCCCCCGACAACCTGAAGCCAGGCAAGCAGAACGACGGCGTGCACCGCGTCGTCGGCACGAGCCCCGTCGGCGTCCTGGTGTCTGGCTTCGACTCGTACGTGAGCTACTCGTACGCGGCGGGGACGGATCTTCGCGAGATCAACGTCCAGTAGCGAGCCCTCGCGCGCGCGACCGTGCCGCGTGGCGCAGATGAAGGGGGCCGGTCGGGTGCTCGCAGCGCGCCCTCGCGCCCGCGACCGTGCCGCGACCGCGCCGAGGAGCCCGAGCGCGAGCCTCGCCGCCTCGACCCGCGCGACCGCCGCCCCGACGACGCAGTTCCCCTACGCGCCGCGCGCGTCGCCGCTCAGATCAGCCCCAGCGCGAGCATCGCCTTCGCGACCCGCATGAAGCCCGCGATGTTCGCCCCGACGACGTAGTTGCCCTTCGAGCCGTACTCCTCGGCCGTCTCGTAGGTCGTCTGGTGGATGCTCGTCATGATCTCGTCGAGCTTCTGCTCGGTGAACTCGAAGCTCCAGGCGTCTCGGCTCGCGTTCTGCTGCATCTCGAGCGCCGAGGTCGCGACGCCGCCCGCGTTCGCCGCCTTGCCTGGACCGTAGGCGATCCCCGCGTCCAAGAACACGCGCACGCCCTCGGGCGTCGTCGGCATGTTCGCGCCCTCGCCGACGGCGATGCAGCCGTTCTTCACGAGGGTCGCCGCGTCGCGGCCGTGGATCTCGTTCTGCGTCGCGGACGGCATCGCCACCTGACACGGGAGCTCCCAGAGGTTCCCGCCGGCGAGGTAGCGCGCGTGTTTGTGGTGCAGGGCGTAGTCGGCGATGCGACGCCGCTCCACCTCCTTCAGCTGCTTCAGGAGCTCGAGATCGAGGCCTCGCTCGTCGACGATGACGCCGTTCGAGTCCGAGCACGCGATGGGCTTCGCGCCCAGCTCGAGGAGCTTCTCGATCGTGTAGAGCGCCACATTGCCCGAGCCGGAGACAATCGAGGTCTTGCCCTCGAGCGAGTCGCCGCGCACCTTCAGCATCTCGCGCACGAAGCAGACCGCGCCGTAGCCCGTCGCCTCCTTGCGCACGAGCGCGCCGCCCCAGCCGATCCCCTTGCCCGTGAGGACACCAGACTCGTACCGGTTCGTCAGGCGCTTGTACTGGCCGAAGAGGAAGCCCACCTCGCGCCCCCCGACGCCGATGTCGCCCGCGGGCACGTCCGTGTACTCGCCGAGGTGGCGGTAGAGCTCCGTCATGAAGCTCTGACAAAACCGCATGATCTCGGCCTCGGATTTGCCCTTCGGATCGAAGTCCGAGCCGCCCTTCGCGCCGCCGATCGGCATCCCGGTGAGCGCGTTCTTGAAGATCTGCTCGAAGCCGAGGAACTTGATGATCCCGAGCGACACGGACGGATGGAAGCGCAGCCCGCCTTTGTACGGGCCGAGCGCGCTGTTGAACTCGACGCGGAAGCCACGGTGGATGTGCACCTCACCCCGGTCGTCCTGCCACGGCACGCGGAAGATGATCTGGCGCTCGGGCTCGCAGATGCGCTCGATGATCTTCTGATGCTCGAACTCGGGGTACTTCACGAGCACCGGCCCGAGCGACTCGAGCACCTCCTTCACCGCCTGGTGGAACTCCCCCTCCCCGGGGTTGCGCGTCTTCACGATCTGAAACGCCGCTTCGATGCTCTCCGGTAGCGCCATGGTCATCATCGTCCTCGCGCGGAAATCCTTACCACGGCGCGATGACGCGACGCGCAAGTTCGAGGACTCCCCCCGCGCGCGCTCCAGGCGTCGTCGGGGACGCCCGAGCGCCGAGCACGGGGCGCTCGGCGGAAGCCTCGGAGGCCCACGCTCCGCCTTCGGTCAGCGCTCCGGGCGCCGAGCGCGAGGGCCCGGGGCTCGCCACGCGCCGGCCTCGTCGGGGACCGTCAGGCCCGGACCGGCGGCACGCTCCGCCGCGGGGCGGCTCGTCAGGTCTTCCGGTTGTAGCTCTCGCCCTCGAGGAGGATGACGTTCGTGCGCGAGCGGGTCTCGCCGACGCTCGTCACGTAGACGGCGGGCTGATCCTGGACGGGGCAGACCTTCTCGCACGCGCCGCAGCCGATGCAGAGCGACGGATCGACGTGCGGGCGCTGGACGTGGACGGTCAGCATCTCGGGCTCACCGCCGTCGGCCGCGGGCTTGTCGCTGCGCTTCGGGACGTCCACCTCCTCGACCCAGATCGCCTTCGGCGAGGTCGGACAAAACTCCTCGCACACGATGCACGGCGTCGCCATCGCCCACGGCAGACACCGCCCCTGGTCGTAGAACGCCGTGCCGATGTGGATCGGCGGGACGCCGAGGCCGAGCTTCTCCTTCTCGGTGAACTTCTGGATCGCCCCCGTCGGGCACACCTGCCCGCAGAGCACGCACGAGTGCTCGCAGTAGCCGATGCGCGGGATCAAGATCGGCGTCCAGATCCCCTCGACTCCCGCCTCGAAGAAGGCAGGGTGGAGCGCGTTGTTGGGGCAGACCTTCATGCACTCGGCGCACCGGATGCAGCGCTCCAAGAACTCGCGCTCCTCGACGCTCCCGGGCGGCCGGATGACGCGCGAGTGGTAGTTGACGTCGAGGCTGTCGGCGATGCGCATCGCCGGGAGCGCGACCGCGCCCGCCCCCGCGGCCGCGAGCGCCGTCCTCCGCACCGTGTCCGGCTTCTGCGTGGAGGACCTCCGGTTCGGCAAGAAGCGGAACTTGATGACGTCCTCCGGGCACGCGTGCTCGCAGTTGAGGCACATGTGGCACTCGTCCTGCCGGTGCTTCACGCCGCCCTCGGGGCCGTCGGCGCCCTGGCAGTGCACGATGCAGAGGTTGCAGTCGGTGCACTTCGAGTGGTCCTTCTCCATCCCGAAGAGCGCGAACCGCGCGAAGACGCCCAAGAAGGCGCCGAGCGGGCAGAGCACCCTGCACCAGAACCGCGGGATGAAGCGGTTCATGAAGAGGAGCGCGACGAAGAGGAACCCGACGAACCAGGTGTGGTGGAAGTAAAATTGCTTCGTCGTCCACACGTGCCCCGCGAGGAAGTCCTGGGTCCCGTCGCCGAACGACTGGAGGACGCGCGCGCTCGACTCCGACGCGACCGAGAGGCCCCTGCCCGAGAGATACTGCGCCGCGGGCAAGACCGCGAGCCCGACGGCGCGGACGGCGATGCAGATCGGATCGAAGAGACCGCCGATCGCGCTCCCCGCCAGGCTCGCCACGAGGAAGGCGTAGAGCAGATAGTACTTCACGCGCTGGTAGCGGTGCGTCCTGTTCGCCTCGACGCGGGAGGCGCCGCGCCCGACGCGCGACGGGAAGACCCACGCGACGAAGTGGTGCATCGACCCGAAGGGGCAGATCCAGCCGCAGAACACGCGGCC
>CAYNEK010000091.1:0-12214 GCA_964396175.1 uncultured Polyangiaceae bacterium
CCCGCGCTGGCCCCGCTGCCGCTCGCGCCGCCCGCCCCCGCCTTCGCGCCGGCAGCTCCGGCGTTGGCTCCGCTGCCGCTCGCGCCGCCCGTCCCCGCGCTGGCTCCGCCGCCGCCGCTCCCTGCAGACGCCTTCCCCGCGGCGCCAGCGCTGGGGGCTTGGCCGGCCGCGCCCGGCGCGTCGCCCGAGGCGTCCTCCGAGGAGCCGCCACAAGCAGCGAGGAGGACCGACGTGCCGAGGGCGAGGAGAACCGAGGCGTGACGCATCTCAGGAGGATACCACGACGCGACCGCGGCGACCCCGAATCCGCAGCGCGGCGCCCACGAGCGAGAGCGGCGCGAGCCCTGCACGGAACCGAGCGCGACGGCGATCGCTGCCGGGCGAGCGGCTCGTCGCGTCGGGGAGCGCGCGAACCCTGCACGGAACCGAGCGCGACGGCGATGGCCGATCCCGACGCCCCGTCACCCCTCGGCGATCCGCGAGAGCGCCCAGCGCGCGGCGTCGCGAACGGCCGGTGAGCCATGCTCCATGAGGCCACGCAGCGCCGCCGAGCAGCGCGCGTCGCGGGCGTTCCCCGCCTCGATGGCGACGCTGCGCAAGAACCCCTCGTGCGTCGCGCGCACGACCGCCGTGCCGCGAGTCTTCTCACGGAAGGTCTCCTCGTCCCACTCGAGCGCCGCGGCGAGCGAGCCCTCGCTCCACACCGGGAGCGCCCGGTACGTCTCCTTGGCCTCGGCGACCGCGCCGCGCGCCCCGTTGAACGGACACACCTCCTGACACACGTCGCAGCCGAACACCCACCCCGACATCCCAGCGCGAAGCTCGGGCGCGACCTCGCTCCGGTGCTCGATCGTGAGGTACGAGATGCAGCGCCGAGGATCGAGCACGTGAGGCGCATCGAACGCGCGCGTCGGGCACCCGTCGAGGCACCGCGTGCAGGCGCCACACCGCGACTCCATCGGCTCGTCGGGCTTGAGCGCGAGGGAGGTCACCACCTCCCCGAGCAGCACGTAGGAGCCAATCCCAGGGACGATCACGAGGCCGTTCTTGCCGACGAAGCCCACGCCGGCCCGCGCGGCCCAGGCCTTCTCGAGCACCGGGGCCGTGTCCGTCATCGGCCGCGCGGTCACGCCCTCCGCGAGCGCGCGGACGAACACGGCGAGCTGACGCAGGCGCTTGCGCAGCTTGTTGTGGTAGTCGCGGCCCCTCGCGTACCGCGCGATGCGCGGCGCGAGGCCCCTATCGGCGCCGTCTCCTCCGTAGCGCGACGCGACGACGATGATCGTCCGTGCGCCCTCGAGGACGTCCGGCGTGTCGAGCCGCCGCCGCACGGCGCGGTTCTCCGCGAGGTACTTCATGTCGCCGTGGAGCCCTCGGGCCAGGTAGCGCTCGTACGCTGCGTGGTCGGCCTCGAGCGGGACGTCGGCCCGCGCGAACCCGACGGCGTCGAAGCCGAGCCGAAGTGCTGCCTCACGCACCCGCGCCTCGAGGGACAAGGGACGCAGCGCAGCATGCGCCAAACACGAGGGCAAGGCGAGCCCCCAGAAAATGGCGCGTGCGCAGGCTCCATGGAGCCTGTATGGTCCGCGCGATGCGCATCGCCTTCTCGACGACCTCCCTCCCCTTCGCGGCCCTCTGCCTGGGCGCGCTCCTCCTCCCGCTCTCCCTGCCCGCGTGCGGCGGCGACAACGCCTCCGGCGGCGGCGATCCGATCGGCGCGGGCGGCAGCGGCCAGGGCGGCAGCGGCCAGGGCGGCAGCACCGCCAACACCTGCAACACGACGAACCTCACCGGGACCGCCGGCCCCTGCGGCTGCTTCGTCGCGGAGAACCACGAGATCTGCCCCGCCAAGGGCCCGAGCCCCGACTGCTCGAAGGGCGCCGGCCGTGCGATCGAAAATTGCGGAGTGCTCATCGACGCCGCCAAGGGCACCGACGGCAAGCCCGCCGAGCTGACCCGCACCACGACCACGATGGAATACGCCGGCACCGGCGCGCCCGACGTCTCGTGCTTCGTCCAATCCAACTGGAAGAAGCCCGGCGCCTCGAAGACCGTGACGATCACGGGTTACGCACGAAACTTTGCGAACGGATGCGACTCGGCCGGCGGCGAGATCGAGGTCCACAAGGTCAACCGCACCGGAGGCGCGGACGACGGCACCATCGGCGAGCTCATCGGCGCGAAGGTGACCGTCGCGGGAGGGCCGTGCGCCGAGCCCAACTGCAAGCCCGTCATCGTCAAGAAGAAGTGCGAGGAGGGCAACGAGCGCCGGTGGCGCCGCTTCGAGTACGCCGGCGTCCCGACCGACACCGAGCTCGTCATCGTGACGAAGGGCCAAGGGTACGCGACCCTCCACGAGTACAACGTCTACATCTCCGAGGGCGATCCCGACCTCAGCGGCGACAAGTTCGAGCACGACGTGCGCGTGGCGCTCGACTCGGACTACCAGCTCATCCCGAGCACGGCGACCGGCTCGATGATCGACGACGACAAGGGCGCGATCGCCGGCGAGGTCCACGACTGCGGCAACATCCGGCTGACCCACGCGACCGTCGACATCTCCTCGCCTCGCTCCTACCGCGGCTACTTCACCGACAACGAGGACTCGCCGCTCCCGGACCCGAACCGCAAGACCGAGGGCACGAGCTCGCTCGGCCTCTACACCGCGCTCAACGTGGTGCCCGGGCCCGTGCGCATCTCGGCGACCGGGATCATCGACGGCAAGCCGGTCAGCCTCGGCTACTTCGACGCACGGGTGGAGGCGGGGGTCGTCACCTCGGTCTCCCTCCGCGGCTTCAACGCGCTCCAGGCGGCCCAGGCCGCCGGCAAGTTACGGCCCTCGCGCTGCGCTCCTGGGGCCTCACGGCGCTCGCGCTCGCCTCGGGCTGCGCGAGCTTGCCGCGCGCACCGGCTCAGGCGCCCGAAGCGCTCACGCCCGGGCGACTCTCGCGGAGGGTCGCCCCGGAGCGGTACGCGCTCTCGCTCGAGATCGACCCAGCGCGCGAGTCCTTCCGCGGGACGAGCCGGATCACGGCCCACACGCTCGATCCGCGCCGGGAGATCCGCCTCCACGCCCGCGGGCTCGGCGTCTCGTCCGCGCGCGCGACGGGCGCCTTCGGCGAGGCGAGAGCCAAGGCCGAACCGCGGAGATCGCCCGGCGCGCGCGGAGAAGACGACGAGCTGCTCCTCACCTTCGAGCGGCCGGTGGAGGGGGTCTTCGAGCTCGCCCTCGACTTCGAGGGGCGCTTCGATCCCGCGCTGGCCGGGCTCTACCGCGTCGTCGACGGCGGCAAGGCCTACGCCTTCACCCAATTCGAGCCGATGGACGCGCGGCGGGCCTTCCCTTGCTTCGACGAGCCGGGCTGGAAGACGCCCTTCGACGTCACGGTGCGCACCCCCGAGCCGAACACGGTCTTCGGGAACATGCCCATCGCGAAGAGCGAGAGCGCCGGTGGGTGGCGGACGGTGCGCTTCGTCGAGACGCCGCCCCTGCCGACGTACCTCGTCGCGCTCGCGGTCGGTCCGCTCGATCATGTCCAGGTTGGACGCGCGGGCCTCGTCGCGACGGCCGGACGCGCGGCGGAGGGAGCGTTCGCCGCGCGGCGGGCGGGGGAGCTCCTCGGCGCGCTCGAGGGCTACTTCGGCGTCCCCTACCCCTACCCGAAGCTCGATCTCGCCGCGGTGCCTGATTTTGCCGCCGGGGCGATGGAAAACCCCGGCCTCGTCACCTTCCGCGAGGAGCTCCTCCTGTTCGATCCGCGACGGTCGACGCTCGGGGACGAGCGGAGGATGACCATGGTCGTCGCGCACGAGCTCGCGCACCAGTGGTTTGGCGACTACGTGACGGCGGCGTGGTGGGACGATCTCTGGCTCAACGAGGGCTTCGCGACGTGGATGGCGCCCAAGGTCGCCGATCGGGTGGCCGCCGGGTTCTCCGCCGTGAAGGCCACGATCCGAGACAAGACCGAGGTCATGGCGCTCGACGCGCTCCCCTCGGCCCGCGCCGTGCGTCAGCCCGTCACCTCACCGAGCGAGGCGCTCGAGGCGTTCGACGGCGTCACCTACGACAAGGGCGCCGCCGTCCTCGGGATGCTCGAGGCGACCGTCGGCGAGGCGGCGTTCCGGCGAGGGATCCACGCGCACCTCGCGGCGCACGCGCACGGCAGCGCGACGACCGACGACTTCTTCCGCACGCTGGACGCCGCGACGGGGGCGCCGCTCTCGCGCGTGGCGCGCTCCTTCGTCGAGCAGCCGGGCGTCCCGCTCGTCGACGTCGAGGTCACCTGCCGCGGCGACGGGGCGACGCTCACGCTGCGCCAGTCTGCGCTCCCCGGGGTCGCGGGCGGCGCGGCTCGGAGCGGGTCGTGGGTCATCCCGGTCCGCATCGCGCTCGACGGCGCCGAGCGCGTCATCCTGCTCGACGCGCCCTCGACGGACATCTCGCTGACGGCGTGCCCGAAGGCGGTCATCCCCGACCTCGATGACGTCGGATACTACCGCTACCGGCTCCCCGCGCGCCTCGAGGAGCCGTTCGCGAAGGCGCGGCTCACCCCGCGCGAGCGCGCGGGCTTCGTGTCGAACCAGCTCGCCCTCGCGCAGGTCGGGCTCCTGCCGCCCGCGCGGCTCTCGCTCGCGCTCACGACCGCCGCCGAGGGGCGCGACCGGATCGCGCTCGAGGCGCTCGTCGATGCCCTGGAGGCGCTCCACGAGGCGCTCCCTGCGAGCCGATGGCCCTCGCTCGCCACCTTCGCGCAGGGCCTCCTCGGGCCGGTCGTCGGCGAGCTCGGGTGGGTGGACGAGAGGCGGCCGCTCCCAGCGGGGATGACGACAGAGGACGCCGCCTTCGTCCGTCGTCGTGCGAGCGTGTTCCTCGGGACCCTCGGGCAGTCCACCGCGCTCGTCGGCGCAGCCCGCGAGCGTGTGCGGAGGCTCCTCGCGGGAGATCGGATCGAGCCCGACGACGCCGACGTCGCGCTCGCCATCGCGGCCTTCGACGGCGACGCGACGCTCCACCGCGCCCTCGTCGAGCGCCTCGCCCGCACGACCGCGCCGACCGAGCGCGTGCGCCTCGTCCGCGCGCTCGCCTCCTTCCGCGATCCCGCGCTCCTCCGCGAGACGCTCGAGCTCACGCTCACCCCGGCGATCAAGATGCAAGATCTCCGCTACGTCTTCGGCGCCGCCTTCGCGGTCGAGACCCGCGAGACGACGTCCCGGTGGGTCCGAGAGCGGTGGGACGCCCTCGCCACGAAGATCCCGTCCTTCGCGCTCGGGCGCGCCCTCGCCGCGGCGGCTCGATCGTGCTCGAGGGAGGCCGTCGAGAGCGATCGCGCCTTCCTCCAGGGCAAGACGCGCGATCTCGAGGGCGGAGACCGCGAGATCGCCGTCGCCCTCGAGCGGAGCCAGCGCTGCGCGGCCTTCGCGCCGCTCGTCCAGGGGCTCGCGCTCTGAGCCTCAGAGGAAGAAGCTCACCCCGATCGTGAAGAGGTTGTAGCGCGTGAGGCCGAGCCGCATCGTCAGCGCGACCGAATTCGAGAAATGGTATCGCCCGCCCCCGGCGATGAAGATCCAGTCGCCGAGCCCGCGCGAGCTCTTGTGGAGGCCGTTGTCGTTCAGGTAGAAGCCGACCCCCGGCTCGCCGAAGACGCTCCAGTTGCGAGAGATGAAGAAGTTCCACTGCATGGCGACGGGGATGAAGAGGGTGTCTCCGTAGCGGCTGTGGAGGAGATCGGTGCCGATCCCGAGGCCGACGTTGTTGTTGATGCTCTTCACGAAGCCGTTGTCGACGAGCGTGAGGGTGAAGCGCGCGCCGGGGCCGAAGAAGTCGGTGTTGTCATTGGTGATCACGTGCGGCTCGATGTCGAGGACGTACGGGGTGTGGGCTCCGGGACGGCTGATCACGACCTCGTCGGCGAGCGCCAGCGACGAGACGGACAACGTAGCGGTGAGGGCAGCGGCAGCGGCGACGAAGCGCATGGGTTGCTCCTACCTCCGCGACGAGAGCGACGCCAGCAGCGCGGTCGGGCGAGGCGAGCGAGGGGCTCGGGCGTCGCTGCCCGCACAGGATCGTTCGGGGCGCGAGCCGGGGAGCGTCTCTTCAGGCTCCCGCGCGCGGCGAGAGCGCCGCTACCCGCGCAGCCGCTCGAGGACGGCCGCCGCGACGCCCGCGACGCCGAGCCCGGACGTCTCGACCACGTGCGCCGCCTTCCGGTAGAGCGGCTCGCGCTCGGCGTGGATGCGGCGGAGCTGATCCATCGCGCGCGGACTGTCGCGCATCGGCCTCGCGTCGCCCTGCGCGACCACGCGTCCCCAGAGCTCCTCGGGCGACGCGCGCAGCCAGACGGTGACCGTCGTCGCGCGCAGCCACGCGAACTCGCGCTCGCGCGTCACGATGGCCCCACCCGCGGCGACGACGAACGACGCGTGCGAGCCGAGGAGCTGGGCGAGGCTCTCGGCCTGCGCACGCCGGTAGGCGTCCCCGCCCTGGAACTCGAAGACCTGCTCGAGGTTCAGCCCGAGGCGCGCCTCGATGAGCGCGTCGAGCTCGACGAAGGGAGCGGCGAGCGAGCGAGCGACCTCGGGGCCGACGGTCGACTTCCCCGCCCCGCGGATCCCGAGCAAGGCGACGCGCGTGCCGACGCGCAGGCCGAGCTCCGCGATCCCGCGCCCGAGCGCCGTCTCGAGCGCCTCACGCCCCTCGCGCCGCGCGATCGCGTCGGCGACCGAGAGGGGCGCCTCGCCCGTCACGACCTGCGAGAGCGATAGCCCGTACGCGTGCGCGAGCGCCGAGAGCTTCTCGATCGAGGGGTTGACGTTCCCGCTCTCGAGCAGCGACACGTACTGCGGGGAGAGGCACGCCTCGCCCGCCGCGTGCGACTGGGACCATCCAAGCTCCCGCCGTCGCCGCTGCAGCCGCAGCGCGAGCGCACCCACGTCGTACCAGCGGGACGGTCCACGCACGAAGCGCCATCTACCATGATCATGGATATCGCGCAGACAAATGCACCCAGACCACCAACATCATGGATGACATAGCGAGGCGACGGCTGGCGCCACCATCGATTGAAGCTTCCGTTTGACGGACTACTTTCGCAAGACGAGCGGGGATCGAGCCCCATCGGGGCATCGACCATCATCCTGGAAGTCAGCCCGCTCTCCTGCGCGCCCGTATCCATCATCCTGGTTGACGGTTGGGAGTGAGCCCGGTAGGGAGGGGTCGCGATGACGGCGACCGAGGTCTCGTTCGAGACGCACCCCGAGGTGTACAAGCACTGGCGACTCGGCTTCGACGGAGCGGTCGCGACGCTCACGATGGACGTCGACGAGGCCCACCCGCTCCGTCCCGGCTACGTCCTCAAGCTGAACAGCTACGATCTCGGCGTCGACATCGAGCTCGCCGACGCGATCCAGCGCCTGCGCTTCGAGCACCCCGAGGTGCGCGCCGTCGTCGTCACGAGCGGCAACGACCGCGTCTTCTGCGCAGGGGCGAACATCCCGATGCTCGCCTCGAGCACCCACGCGTGGAAGGTGAACTTCTGCAAGTTCACGAACGAGACGCGCAGCTCGATCGAGGACGCGAGCCGGACGAGCGGGCTCCGCTTCCTCGCGGCGCTGAACGGCACGACCGCCGGCGGCGGCTACGAGCTCGCGCTCGCGTGCGACGAGATCGCGCTCGTCGACGACGGCTCGTCCGCCGTGAGCCTCCCGGAGGTGCCGCTGCTCGGCGTGCTGCCGGGGACGGGCGGGCTCACCCGCGTCGTCGACAAGCGCAAGGTCCGCCGCGATCTCGCCGACGTCTTCTGCACCGTCGCCGAGGGCGTGAAGGGCAAGCGCGCCGTCGAGTGGCGCCTCGTCGACGCCGTCATCCCGAAGAGCAAGTGGAAGGCGGCCATCGACGCGCGCGCCAAGGAGCTCGCGGGCGAGCCCTCGCCCTTCGAGACGGTGGGCCCCGGCATCCGCCTCTCGCCGCTCGCCCCCAGCGTCACGGGCGAGGCCATCCGGTACGAGCACGTCGAGGTCGCTCTCCACACGAAGGCGCGCGTCGCCGACGTCACGATCCACGCGCCGAAGGCGGCCCAGCCCACGACGGCCGCAGAGATCCAGGCCGCAGGCGACGGGCAGTGGTCGCTCCGTGCCTTCCGTGAGCTCGACGACGCGCTCCTCCGCCTCCGGACGAACCACCCGGAGATCGGCCTCCTCGTGCTCCGCACCCGCGGCGACCACGCGTCCGTCGTCGCGTCGGACGAGGCGCTCGTCGCGCACCGCGGGCACTGGCTCGCGGCCGAGATCCTGGCGCTCCAGTCGCGCGTGCTCCGCCGCCTCGAGACGAGCGCGAAGAGCGTCTTCGCCGTCGCCGATCCGGGCGCTTGCTTCGCGGGGGTCCTCCTCGAGCTCGCGATCGGCGCCGACCGCACCTACATGCTGAACGATCCGGAGCGCCCCGTCGCCCTCCAGCTCTCGCGCGCCAACTTCGGCGTCCACCGGATGGGCCACGGGCTGACCCGGCTCGAGTCGCGCTTCCTCGGTGAGCCCGCGCGGCTCGAGGCGCTCCTCGGCAAGAAGGCGCCGCTCTCGACCGTCGAGGCCGAGGCGGCCGGCCTCGTGACCCTCGCGCCCGACGAGCTCGACTGGGACGACGAGCTCCGCGTCGCGATCGAGGAGCGCGCGAGCCTCTCCCCCGACGCCCTGACGGGCATGGAGGCGAGCCTCCGGTTCTGTGGCCCCGAGACCTGCGACACCAAGATCTTCGGGCGATTGTCCGCGTGGCAGAACTGGATCTTCCAGCGACCGAACGCGGTGGGAGAGACGGGCGCCCTCTCCCTCTACGGCAAGCCCCAGCGCCCCTCCTTCGACTACCGCCGCTGCTGATCGCGCTCGCGCGACCCGGGCGGGCTGGCCCGCGGGCCGTCCCTCTGTCCGCACCACGACGCCGCTCGGCCCTCCTCGCCACCCTGGCCACCCCTCGCCCCCGCACCGTCCAGCCCGCCCTCCACCCGAAAGTCTGACATGAGCCTCGACGACAAGATCCCGAACAACGTCAACCTCTCCTCGGACAAGCGCCTCATGCGCGCGCTGGAGACGTGGCAGCCCGACTTCATCGACTGGTGGAAGGAGATGGGGCCCTCGGGCTTCCAGGAGGATCAGGTCTTCCTCCGCACCGCCATCAGCGTCGACGTCAATGGCTGGGCACACTACGACTACGTGCGGATGCCCGATTATCGGTGGGGCATCTTCCTCACGCCGAGCGACGCCGACCGCAAGATCGGCTTCGGCGACAACGCCGGGCAAGCCGCGTGGAACGAGGTCCCCGGTGAGCTCCGCAACGTCCTCCGCCGCATCATCGTCACGCAAGGCGACACCGAGCCCGCGAGCGTCGAGCAGCAGCGCGAGCTCGGCAAGAGCGCCCCCTCGCTCTACGATCTCCGCAACCTCTTCCAGGTGAACGTCGAGGAGGGCCGCCACCTCTGGGCGATGGTCCACCTGCTCCACCAGTATTTTGGCCGCGACGGGCGCGAGGAGGCCGAGGCGCTCCTGAAGCGTCGCGCCGGCAACCCCGACACCCCCCGGATCCTCTCGACCTTCAACGAGGAGACGAGCGATTGGCTGTCGTTCTTCTGCTTCACCATGTTCACCGACCGGGACGGGAAGTATCAGCTCGCGTCGCTCGCCGAGAGCGGGTTCGACCCCTTGTCCCGCGCGACCCGCTTCATGCTGACGGAGGAGGCCTTCCACCTCTTCGTCGGTGAGACGGGGATCGATCGCGTCGCGAAGCGCTCGGCCGAGCTGACGAAACAGGACCCCAACGGGGACGCCCGGCGGCTCGGGGGCGTCGAGCTCCCCCTCCTCCAGAAGTACATCAATTACTGGTTCTCGTCGGCGGTCGAGCTCTTCGGCGGCGAGATCTCGAACAACGCGAGCGACTTCTTCGCGACCGGCCTGAAGGGCCGCTACAAGGAGGACAAGTACGAGGACCACGTCGCGCTCTCGGGCGTGTACGTGATGGACGTCCCCGAGAACGGGCGGCTCACGACCCAGGAGATCTCGCTCCGCAACGCGATGAACGAGGTCCTCCGCGACGAGTACGTGAGCGACTGCGAGCGCGCCGTGAAGAAGTGGAACCGCACCATCGCCGCCGCGGGCGTCGACTTCGAGCTCGCGCTGCCCCACCGGCGCTTCCACCGGAAGATGGGCATCTACGCGGGCCTCTCCTTCGATCCGAGCGGCAAGGCCATCACGGCCGAGGAATTCGAGGCGAGGAAGGACGCCTGGCTCCCGACGAAGGAGGACCGCGCCTACGTGAAGAGCCTCATGATCCCGCACGTCGGCCCCGGCGAGTGCGCCCCGTGGATCGCGCCGCCCGCGAAGGGCGTCGAGGGCAAGCCCGTCGACTTCGACTACGTGAAGGGCGAGGGCGTCGACCGCGTCCGAAATTCCCGTATCAAGAACTGATGCGCTGAGGCCAACCGGCACACCCTTCCCCCCGAGACACGACCATGCGCATCCTCGAGAGCTACGTCCACGGAACCTTCGTCGCCGGCAGCGGTCCCCGGGCGACGCTCGTCAACCCCACGACCGAGGAGCCCCTCGCCGAGGCGGGGACCGCCGGCATCGACATGGGGGCGGTCGTCGCGTACGCGCGCGACGTGGGGGGACCGGCGCTCCGCGCGCTCACCTTCCGCGAGCGCGGCGAGCTCCTCGCCGCCGCCAGCAAGACCATCCACGCGATGCGGGAGGAGCTCATCGAGCTCGGGATCGCGAACGCCGGGAACACCCGCTCCGACGCCAAGTTCGACGTCGACGGCGCGTCCGGTACACTGATGGCCTACGCCGAGCTCGGCAAGGCGCTCGGGGACACGACCTTCTTCGTCGACGGAGATCCCATCCCCTTCGGGCGCTCGTCACGGATGTCTGGGCAGCACCTCTACACGACGCGCGAGGGCGTCGCGGTCCACGTCAACGCCTTCAACTTCCCCGCCTGGGGCCTCGCCGAGAAGCTCGCGTCGGCGCTCCTCGCGGGGCAGCCCGTCATCGCGAAGCCCGCGACGGCGACGGCGATGATGACCGCGCGCCTCGTCGAGAAGCTCGCGACGGACAAGGTGCTCCCCGACGGGACGCTCCAGTGCCTCTACGGCAGCGCGGGCGATCTCCTGTCGCGTCTCGGGCCGATGGACACGCTCGCCTTCACCGGCTCCAACGCGACCGGCACCCTCTTGCGCGGCGGGAAGAACCTGCTCGAGTGGGCCGTCCGCACGAACGTCGAGGCCGACAGCCTGAACGCGGCGGTCCTCGGCCCCGACGCGGAGCGCGGCGGCGAGACCTACCAGCTCTTCCTCGCCGACGTCGCGCGGGACATCACGCAGAAGGCTGGGCAGAAGTGCACGGCCATTCGTCGGGTGTTCGTCCCCGTCGCGATGGTGGACGCGGTGAGGGAGGATCTCGTCGAGCGGCTGCTGGGAGCCAAGATCGGGGATCCTGCGGCCGAGGGCGTCCAGGTGGGCCCGGTGGCGACCGCCGATCAGCTCCGCGACGTCCGCGCGGGCATTGGGCGGCTCATCGAGTCGGGGGCGGTCACCCGCCTCGTCGGCGGACTCGAGCGCCCAAAGGATCTCGTCGGGCTCGCGGGCGACAAGGGGTACTTCGTGGCGCCGACGCTCCTCTTCGCGGCCGACGCCCGCGCGGCGAGCGTGGTCCACGAGCACGAGGTGTTCGGCCCGTCGGCGACGCTCGCGCCGTACGACGGCTCGGCGAGGGCCGCGGTCGCGCTGGTCCGGCTCGGCCAGGGCGGGCTCGTGTGCAGCGTCTACACGGACGACAAAGTGTGGGCGCGCGACGTGGTCCTCGGGCTCGCGCCGTACCATGGAAGAGTGTTCGTCGGCGGGACGAAGGTCGCCGGCGTCTCTCTCGGGCCGGGGACGGTGCTTCCGCAGATGGTCCACGGAGGCCCCGGGCGCGCGGGCGGCGGCGAGGAGCTCGGCGGCACGCGCGGGATGCTGCTCTACATGCAGCGCACGGCGGTCCAGGGCTTCGGCCCGCTCCTCGAAGGCCTCGCCAGCACGGGTGGGCACAGGCTGTAGGGCCAAGCCCAGGCTCGCACGAGCCCAATCGTCCAGCCTGCGCTTCGCGGCGTCCGGCGCGAGCGCACGCGGCGATTGCGCTGGGCAAGAGCCCAGTCCCCTACACGAACGGACCACGCGGCGATTGCGCTGGGCAAGAGCCC
>CAYNEK010000091.1:12314-19985 GCA_964396175.1 uncultured Polyangiaceae bacterium
GAGCCCAGTCCCCTACACGAACGGACCACGCGGCGATTGCGCTGGGCAAGAGCCCTGTCCCCTACACGAACGGACCACGCGGCGATTGCGCTGGGCAAGAGCCCAGTCCCCTACACGAACGGACCACGCGGCGATTGCGCTGGGCAAGAGCCCAGTCCGTCGCGCGAACGAACCACGCGCATCGCCCTCGTCGCGTCAGCCTGTGCGCGCCCGAGCGGCGATACGGAGGGGCTCCTCCGCCGAGGAGAGAGCCCCTGGCGCCCACGCGTGATCTACTCGGCCATGGGACGCACTCGTCCCTGGCGTCCAGGGGTCCGCCCTCGCGCCCATGTGGACATTCTCCAGCGCCGAGGCGGGAGCGGCCGCGGCTCAGACGCCGATGAGCCGGAGCTGGCGCCGCTCTCCCGCGGGCTGAAACGGCACCGGGTAGTCCCCGGAGAAGCACGCGTGACAGAAATCGTCGGGCGACGCCGCGCGACCCCGCGCGCCGATCACGGCGTCCAGCATCCCCTCGAGCGACACGTACGCGAGCGAGTCCGCCGTGATGTACCGCGCGATCTCGTCGACCGTGTGGCTCGCCGCGATGAGCTCCCGCCGCGTCGGCGTGTCGATGCCATAGTAGCAGGGCCAGCTCGTCGGTGGGCTCGCGACGCGCATGTGGACCTCCTTCGCCCCCGCGTCGCGGATCATCTTCACGATCTTCCGGCTCGTCGTGCCGCGCACGATCGAGTCGTCGATGACCGCCACGCGCTTGCCGCGGAGCACCGAGCCGACGGGGTTCAGCTTCAAGCGGACGCCGAAGTGCCGGATGCTCGCCTGCGGCTCGATGAAGGTCCGCCCGACGTAGTGGCTGCGGATGAGCCCCAGCTCGAAGGGCGCGCCCGAGCGCTCGGCGAAGCCCATCGCCGCGGGGACGCCTGAGTCCGGCACCGGGACCACGACGTCGACCTCGGCCGGGTGCTCGTCCGCGAGCTTCCGCCCGAGCGCGCGGCGGGCCGCGTACACCGTGGTGCCCCCGAGGTTCGAGTCCGGGCGCGCGAAGTAGACGTACTCGAAGATGCAGGCCTTCTTCTGCTTGGGCGCGAAGGGGCGACTCGACCTGACGCCCGCCTTGTCGATGACCACCATCTCGCCCGGCTCGATCGGTCGGAGGAGCTCCGCGTCGATGAGATCGAACGCGACGGACTCGGACGCGACGACGTGCACGCCGCCCCTCGATCGGAGGCTCCCCAGGCAGAGCGGGCGGATGCCGCGCGGATCGCGGACCGCGACGAGCTTGTCCTCGGTGAGGAAGAGCAGCGCGTAGGCGCCGTCGACCTGCGAGAGCGCCCAGGCGATGCGATCCTCGATCGTCGGCTGCTCGGCCTTCGCGATGAGGTGCACGATGGTCTCGGTGTCCGCGCTCGACTGGAAGATGCTGCCCGACTCCTCGAGCCGCTGGCGGACCTCGTCCGCGTTCGTCAGGTTGCCGTTGTGGGCGACGGCGAGCGACCCTCGCGCCCAGTCGACGGCGATGGGCTGCGCGTTGCGGAGCCCCGTGCCACCCGCCGTCGAGTAGCGCACGTGGCCGATCGCGGACTCGCCCGGGAGCCTCGCGAGCACGTCCCCCGAGAAGGCGTCCTGGACGAGCCCCATCGCGCGGTGCGCGTAGAGCGAGGCGCCGTCGGTCGTCACGATCCCGGCGCTCTCCTGGCCCCGATGCTGGAGCGCGTGGAGCCCGAGGTACGCCAGGTTGGCCGCCTCGGGATGCCCAAAAATTCCGAAGATGCCGCACACGGTGAGGGCCCCTTACCTCCGTCCCCGTGCCGCGCGCAACCCGCGCGAGCCGACGCCGAGCGACGAGAGGGCGTCGGGCGCTCGTCGCTCACGGGGCGGGCCGCTCGCGCGCCTCCACCCGCGCTCGCGGCACGCCTCGGCGCGTCCGCCCGCGTCCCGCGACCCGCGAGCCCGACGCGCACGCCGTCCGCCGGGCTTGACGCGCGCGCGCTCGAGGCGCACCGCGTCCTTGGCGCGCGATCACGACGAGGACCTCCGCGGTCGCACGGGTCCGAGCCTCATGCGCTCCACGAGGAGCACGATCCGCGCATCCGGACCGCCGACCATGCCCACCCAGACCAGGCGATTTCGCCTCGAAGCCGAGTCCATCCCCAGCGCCGAGGAGCGCCGCGCGCGATGACGCGCCTCATGCGCGACACGCACCTCGAGGGCGCGCGCACACACAACCTCCAGCGCCTGTCGCTCGATCTCCGCGAGGGCGAGCTCACCGTCGTCACCGGCGTGTCCGGCAGCGGAAAATCCTCGCTCGCGATGGACACGCTCTACGCCGAGGGGCAGCGCCGGTACATCGAGAGCTTCAGCCCGTACGCGCGGCAGTTCCTCGAGCGGCTCGAGCGCCCACCGTGCGACGTGCTCGATCCGGTGCCTGCCGGGATCGCCGTCGACCGGCGCGCGCCCGTGAAGAGCTCGCGCTCCACCGTCGCCACGATGGCCGATCTCGAGGCGTACCTCGCCGCGCTCTTCACGCGCGAGGCCGTCCCGGTGTGCCCCGACTGCCACGTCCCTGGCGTCTTCACCGAGCCCGAGGCCGCGGCCCGCGAGATCGCGCGCGCGCTCGGCACAGCGAAGGTGATCGTGACCTACCCCGCCCGCGCGACCGGCACGGCGGAGTACCTCGAGCTGCGAGAGTCGCTCGCGCGTGACGGCTACCGCCGCCTCCTCGTCGGCGACACGATCCGCGATCTCGACGAGGTTCGCCCGAGCGACGTCGTGCTCGGGCGCGGAGAGGCCCTCGTCGTCGTCGACCGCGTCGATTCGAGGCGCAGCCCTGCCCGGCTCGCCGCCGCCGTCGAGGAGGCCTTCCGTCGTGGCGACGGCGTCGCGCGCGCGCGCGCCCAAGACGGCGCCGCCGAGACCACCGTGGCGCGTGGGATCACCTGCCCACGCTGCGCTCGCGGCTTCGATCCGCCGACGGCCTCCCTCTTCTCCTACCAATCGCCCGTCGGCGCCTGCGCGACCTGCCGCGGCTTCGGGCGCGTGATTGGCGTCGATTGGGCGAAGGTGATCCCCGACGACTCGCTCTCGCTGAAGCAGGGCGTCCTCCGCTGCTGGACGGGGAAATCGTCCCAGTGGGAGCGCAAGGTGCTCACGAAGTTCTGCGACAAGCGGGGCATCTCGATGACCGCGCCGTGGCGCACCCTGACGGACGCGCAGCGGCGCGCGGTGCTCGACGGCGAGGGGACGTGGAGCGGCGGGCGGTACCCGGGCGTGCGCGCCTGGTTCGCGTGGCTCGAGGGGCGGACGTACAAGATGCACGTCCGGGTCTTGCTCTCGCGCTTCCGATCGTACGAGACCTGCGTCGACTGCGGCGGCGCGCGGCTCAACGCGACGGCCCTCGCGTACCAAGTCGGCGGCGCCCACCTCGCCGAATGGCACGCCCTCGAGCTCGGCGAGGCCCACGCGAAGCTCGCCGCCCTCTCCACCCACACCGGCCAGGGCAAGCTCGCGGCGACGGAGCTGCTCTCGCGGCTCGGCTTCCTGGAGGAGGTCGGGCTCTCGTACCTCACGCTCGATCGACAGGCGCGCACGCTCTCGGGCGGCGAGGCCCAGCGGGTGTCGCTGACGGCCGCCCTCGGCTCGTCGCTCTCGGGCGGGCTCTTCGTGATCGACGAGCCCACGGTGGGGCTCCACGCGACCGACGTTCCCCCCCTCACGAGCGCGCTCCGCTCGCTCTCCGCCCGAGGCAATCAGGTGCTCGTCGTCGAACACGACGCGCAGATCGTCGCCTCCGCCGACCGCGTCCTCGAGCTCGGCCCGGGTGCGGGACCCCACGGAGGGCGCCTGCTCTTCGATGGGACACCGCACGATCTCGCGAAGCGCGACGATCTCCCGACGGGTCGCGCCCTCTCGGCGGCACGAGCCACCCCCAACCCATCACGGCACGCCCATACATCCGAGGAGCCACGCGCCGCCGTCCCCGACGCGCTTCCCCCGGGGACCACCGCACCATCGCCTCTCCCCCGACGCCCCCGAGGGCCGCGCGCCCACGCCGTGCGGGAGCCGAGCCGCGCCGTCGCTGCCCCGGCGCCGCGCCCGGGCACGGGGCACCTCGTCGTCCACGGGGCGCGCGAGCACAACCTCGTCGATCTCACCGTTCGCTTCCCCATCGGGGCGTTCACCGCGCTCACGGGGCCGAGCGGCTCCGGCAAGAGCACGCTGCTCCGCGACATCCTGCACCGCGGGATCGCGCGGCAGAAGGGCGACGTCTCCGTCGAGACGCCCGGCGCACACGACGGGATCTCGGGGCTCGAGGCGATCCGGGAGGTGGTGTTCGTCGACCAGGCGCCGCTCGGTCGCACCTCGCGGGGCAACGCGGCGACCTACACGAAGGCGTGGGATCGGCTGCGCGCGCGCTTCTCGGCGGAGCCGCTCGCCGTCTCACGAGGGCTCACCCCCGCGAGCTTCTCCTTCAACGTCGCGGGCGGTCGCTGCGAGGCGTGCTCGGGAGAGGGCTCGGAGACGGTCGAGATGCAGTTTCTCGCCGACGTGGTGCTCGCCTGCCCGAGCTGTCACGGCAAGCGCTTCCAGCCCCGGGTGCTCGAGATCCGCCACGCGGGGCTCTCGGTCGACGAGGTGCTCACGAGGACCGTGTCCGAAATCCGCCAGCTCTTCGCCGACGATCGAGCCATCCAGCGCGCGCTCCAGCCGGTCGAGCTGCTCGGGCTCGGCTACCTGCCGCTCGGGCAGCCCCTCTCCACCTTGTCCGGCGGCGAAGCGCAGCGACTCAAGCTCGCGCGCGCGCTCGGCGCCGCCACCCCAGGAACACTGTTCCTCCTCGACGAGCCGAGCGCGGGGCTCCACGCGGAGGACGTCTCGCACGTGCTCGAGGCCGTCGGCGCGCTCGTCCGGGGAGGGAGCACCGTGATCGTGGTCGATCACGATCTCGACGTCGTCCGCGCAGCGGACTGGGTGGTCGATCTCGGGCCCGGCGCCGGGAAGGACGGTGGGAGGCTGGTCGACGAAGGCACGCCCACCGCGCTCCAAGCGCGCGGCCGAGGCCGAACGGCGGAGGCGCTACGGGCCTCCCACGGCGCGCGCACCCCAAGGCCATCCGCCTCCCCACGCGCCCCTACGCCCACGAGCATCCACATCGAGGGCGCGCGCGAGCACAACCTCCGTGATCTCACCTGCGACGTACCGATCGGAAGGCTCGTCGTCTTCACTGGGCCGAGCGGCTCCGGCAAGAGCACCCTCGCCTTCGACGTGATCTTCGCGGAGGGGCAGCGGCGCTTCTTGGAGACCCTGACACCTTATGCGCGCCAGTTCTTGCCGATGCTCCCCCGCGCCGACGTCGACCGCGTGATCGGCGTGCCCCCGAGCGTCGCCCTCGAGCAGCGCACGACGCGCGCCGGCTCGATGAGCACCGTCGCGACCGTGACCGAGGTCGCGCACCACCTCCGCCTCCTCTTCGCGAAGATCGGCGAGCTCCATTGTCCCCGATGCGACGGGCTCGTCACCACGCGCTCGCCCGACGAGGTGTACGAAGAGCTCCGCCGCACGCCCGGGACCCCCACCCTCCTCGCCGTCGCGGTGCGCGCGCGGAAGGGCACCTACCTCGATCTCTTCACGGCCGCCGCCCGCGCCGGCTTCCCCAAGGCGATCGTCGACGGGGCCCTCGTCTCCACCGACGATCCCCCGCGGCTCGCGAAGACGAAGGAGCACACCATCGCGATCGTCGTGTCCGAGGCGGCGAGGCTCCGCGATCTGTCGCGGGAGCGCTTCGACGCCGCGGTCGCCCTCGGGGGCGGCAGCTTCGAGCTCCAAGGTCGGACAAACAAAGTCCTATCGACGTCGCGCGCGTGCCCCGCCTGCGGTGAGGGGCTGCCCGAGCTCGATCCGCGGTGGTTCTCCTTTCACACGAAGCAGGGTCGCTGCGAGGCGTGCGAGGGCGCGGGCGTCGAGGGGGGTCTCGAGGCGCTCGACGTCGAGGGGGCAGCGCCGTGCCGCGCGTGCGCCGGCTCGCAGCTCGCGCCAGCGCCGCGAGGGGTCCGCCTCGCGGGTCGCCGCTACCACGAGATCGTGGGGCTCTCCGTCGCGGCGGCGCGCGCCCTGGTCGCCTCGATCCACCTCGCGGGACGCGACGCGAAGCTGGGCGACGTCGCCCTCGCCGAGCTCGGACGGCGCCTCGATTTCCTGGCCGAGGTGGGGCTCGGGTATCTCGCGCTCGGGCGCCGCGCGCACACGCTCTCCGGCGGCGAGATGCAGCGCCTGCGGCTCGCGGCGCAGCTCGGCGCCGGCCTGACGGGGGCCCTCTACGTGCTCGACGAGCCCACGATCGGGCTCCACCCGCGGGACACCGCGCGGCTGCTCCAGAACCTTCGAGCCCTCGTCGATCTGGGCTCGACGGTGCTCGTCGTCGAGCACGACGAGGACACGATCCGCGCGGCCGACCACCTCGTGGATCTGGGGCCGACGGGGGGTCGGCGCGGCGGGCGCATCGTCGCCTCGGGGCCGCCCGAGGCGGTGCTCGCGAGCCCACACTCTCCGACGGCACAGGCGCTCGCCGAGCCCTTCGCTCCGCCCCCCCCTCGCCCGCCCACGGACGATTGTCTCGTGCTCGAGGGCGCGCGCGCACACAACCTCCGCGGCGTGACGCTCCGCGTCCCGAAGGGTCGCTTCGTCTGTGTGGCGGGCGTCTCCGGCTCGGGGAAGAGCACCCTCGTGCAGCGGGTGCTGCTCCCGGCCGTCCGCAAGGCGCTCGGCCTCGCGACGACTCCACCGGGCGCCTTCGACACCCTCTCGGGGCTGGGCTCGCTCCGGAGGGCCGAGAGCGTGGACCAATCGCCGATTGGACGGACGCCGCGCAGCGTGCCCGCGACCTTCCTCGGCGTGTGGGATCTCGTGCGCCGGTTGTACGCCGAGAGCCCCGACGCGAAGGTGGCAGGCTTCTCGCCCACGCGCTTCTCCTTCAACACCGGCGGCGGCGGCCGGTGCCCGGTGTGTGAGGGGCAGGGCTCGATCACGCACGAGATGTCCTTCTTGCCGGACGTGGTGACGCCGTGCAGCGGCTGCTCGGGGCTCCGCTTCGAGCCGCGGACGCTCGCGGTGTCGTACCTCGGGCTGTCCATTGGAGAGGTGCTGCGGCTCTCGGCGTCGGAGGCGGTCGAGCACTTCCACGCGCACCCAAAGATCCGGGCGCCGCTCGCGGTGCTGGACGATCTCGGGGTCGGCTACCTGCAGCTCGGCCAGGGCTCGCACACGCTCTCTGGCGGCGAGGCGCAGCGGCTGAAGCTCGCGGCGGAGCTGACGGCGGGAGCGCGCCACGAGCCGACGATGTATGTGCTCGACGAGCCGACGACGGGGCTCCACCTGGCGGACGTCAGCCGGCTCCTCGCGGTGCTCGGGCGCCTCGTCGACCGCGGAGACACGCTGGTCGTCATCGAGCACCACCCACGCGTCCTCGCGTCGGCGGATCACCTGATCGAGCTGGGGCCCGAGGGCGGCGACGGCGGCGGGAGGATCGTGGCCGCGGGGACCCCCAGGGAGGTCGCGAAGAAGCTGACGCCGACCGGAGCGGTCCTCGCGCGGCTGCTCTGACCGATCACCGACCTCGCCCGCCTCCGCCTCCGCCTCCGCCTCCGCCTCCGCCTCCGCCTCCGCCTCCGCCTCCGCCTC
>CAYNEK010000092.1:0-762 GCA_964396175.1 uncultured Polyangiaceae bacterium
CTCGCTCGACATGACGATGAGCGGGACGTCCTTCAGCACGGGGTCCTTCTTCAGCGTGTTGCACACGCGGAACCCGTTCAGCCTCGGGAGCTCGATCGCCAGCAGGATGAGATCCGGGACGTCGGTGATCGCCACCTGGATCCCGACGTTGCCGTCGTCGACGATGCGGACGGACGCGCCGAGCGACGCAAACTCGTCGCGGAGCTCGGACGCGAAGGAGGGATCGCTTTCGAACACCAGGATCTTGAGAGACATGCCGGGGGCGGGCAGCGTACGCGGGCCGGTTCGGCGGAGGGAAACGAAATCGGGCTGGCGCTCCGGGAGGCGGCGCGTCGATCCTACGGCCGCGGCCGCGGGTGAGCACCACGACGAGCCTGGATCAGCGGCTCGCGAGGACGTACATGACCCCATAGACGACCGTCCCCGCGACGAGCCCGAGGCCGCGCAGGGCCATCCCTTCGCGGAAGGCCCACACCGCGGCGAGGGGCGGACACAGGAGCGCGACGGGAGCCCGCCACCGGGGTGGTCGAAAGACGAGCCCATACGCGGTCGCGAGCCACGCCGTCACCGCCGTCGAGAGCGACGAGACGAGGCCGAACACGACGAGGGCGTCCTTCACGCGGGCGGGGAGCATACAAGCGCTCGGGCTCCCTCCCCGCCGAATCGGCGCGATCGACCCCGCGCGGACGCCCGTCCCACGTCGCGGCCGACCGCGGGCCTCGCGCGGAGCCCGCACCGGCGCGCAGGGCGGCCCGACGGCGC
>CAYNEK010000092.1:862-19312 GCA_964396175.1 uncultured Polyangiaceae bacterium
GCGACCGCGGGCCTCGCGCGGAGCCCGCACCGGCGCGCAGGGCGGCCCGACGGCGCACGTCTAGGGACGAGCGCGACCGCGGGCCTCGCGCGGAGCCCGCACCGGCGCGCAGGGCGGCCCGACGGCGGCGGGCGCTGGGAGCGTCTGGGACGGGCGCGAGCGGTCGGGCTTCATCCGGGTCGAATCGGTGCTAGAAGGCGCGCCACCGTGCGGCTCCCATCCCCCTTCGTCCGGGTTCGCCACCTCTCTTCTCTCCCTCTCTTGCCCGCGGCGCTCCTCGCTGCGGCGATCCCCGCCGTCGCGTGGGCCCCCTCGGCCGAGGGCGGCGCGGTCCCCGGCTGGGCCATGGACCTCCCCGACGTGAAGGTCGGCGCGAAGGGCTACGGGCTCACCGTCATGAAGGGCACCGAGCCCGAGAAGTTCGACGTGGAGGTCGTCGGGGTGCTCACCAAGTTCCGCCCCGGGCAGGATCTCATCCTCATCAAGACCCCGCACGAGCGGCTCAACATCGCGCACACCGTCGCCGGCATGAGCGGGAGCCCCATCTACCTCGACGGCAAGATGATCGGCGCGTACGCGTACGGGTGGCAGTTCGGGTCGGAGCCCATCGCCGGGGTCACGCCGATCAAGAACATGCTCGCCGACCTCGCGCGCCCCGTCCCGGCGAACCTCCTGCGCCCCATCCCCGAGGCCCCGCCGAGCTCCCGCGCCCCCAAGAAGACGACCGCCGGGCGACGCATCAAGAAGGCGTCGAACGACCCGTACGGCCGCCCCTTCGAGGGCGATCCGATGGACTACGACGTCCGCGCCCACGCGAAGCAGATGGCCGCGGCCCTCGGCGATCTGCGGAAGGTCCCCGCAGGATCGAACCTCGCGCCCGCGACGACGCCCCTCGTCGTCGGCGGGCTCAGCGATCGGATGATGCGGACCCTCGCGGATCAGCTCACGCCCCTCGGCTACGAGACGCTGCAGGGCGGGGGGGCAGGCGGCGCCGCGCCCGATCCCTCGGCGCCCACGAAGTTCGTCGACGGCGGCGCGATCACGGTGCAGCTCGTCCGCGGCGACGTGGGCATGCAGGGGCTCGGGACGGTGACGCGCGTCGAGGGCGACAAGCTCGTCGCCTTCGGGCACCCGATGCAGCAGGGCGGCATCAGCGCGCTGCCGACGGCCATCGGCAAGGTGCACTGGATCCTCGCGAGCCAGGCGCGGAGCTTCAAGATCGGCGAGCCGGTCCGCCCCCTCGGCACGCTCGTCAACGATCTCCAGGCGAGCATCGTCGTCGACACGAAGGTCGAGGCGCCGACCTTCCCCATCACCATCTCGATCGCGGGCGTCGAGGGCGCGCCGAAGACGAGCTGGAGCATGGAGGTCGCCCACGAGCGCTTCATGGCGCCGATCTTCATGGCGGTCGCGCTCGGCAACGCGGTCGAGAGCACCGTCAGCGAGCGACGCGACGCGACCTGGACCGCGAAGACGACCGTGAGCGTCAAGGGCTACGGCGACGTGGTCCTCGACGACTTCGGCGTGTCGGTCGGCGGCACCCCGGACGCGAACGACTTCTTCCGCTCCCGCGCGACGCGCGCCGTCGGCATCGTGCTCAACAACCCCTGGGAGTGGGGCCAGATCGAGAAGGTCGACGTCAAGCTGAAGCTCGAGTGGGGCCGCAACATCTGGTCGCTGAAGGGCGCGTGGACGGACGAGGACGCGGTCACGGCCGGGCAGAGCGCGCGCATCAAGGTGCAGCTCGAGCAGTTCAACGGCGCCGACGACGTGCGCACGCTCGAGGTGCCCATCCCGCGCGAGCTCGCCGGGCGCGATCTCGACATCCAGCTCGTCCCCGGCTGGATGGATGGCCCCGAGGTCCCTGTGCCCGACAGCCTCGGCTCGATCCTCGACAGCCTGCCCAAGATGTCCTTCCCGCCCGACCAGCTCATCGCGATCTACCGGCTCCCCGACGGCGGCGTGGCGAAGGGCACGCAGGTCGTGCAGCGGCTCCCGACCTCGCTCCTCGACACCCTGAAGTCCTCGGGCCCGGACGCGCCGAACAGCTTCCCCTCGCTCTCGCGCCACGCCTTCCCGATGGGGAAGTTCGTCGATGGTCGCGCCTTCGTCCGTGTCCGCGTCAAGGAGCCCACGAAGTGAGCCCCGCCGCGAGCCACACGCCCCACCCTTCTCCATCCTTCCGAAAGACCACCTCTCCGATGATCTCCAAGCCCGTTGCCCGCCCTCGCCGTGCCCTCCGCGCCGTCGCCTCCGCCCTCGCGCTCTCCGCGGCCCTCGTGGCCCCGCAGGCGGGTGCCGTGGGGACGCGCACCTTCGAGATGTCGTCCCAGGACGACTTCCTAGGCGGCGATCTCCGCGGCGTCGCGGTCGACTCGCTCGGGAGGCTGCACGCGGGGTGGAACCTCGGCTCCCTGACGCTGAAGGACGCGACCGCCGTCCTCTCGGCCGTGGCGCTCCCCGACGGCAGCGTGCTCCTCGGCACGGCCCCCAACGGGAAGATCCTGCGCGTCGCCGGCGGCCAGGCGTCCGAGTGGGCGAGCACCGAACAGCTCGGCGTCACGGCGATGGTGACCGACGGCGCGAGCGTCTACGCCGCCACCCTGAAGGGCAAGATCTGGAAGATCGAGGGGCAGGGCAAGGCCACCGAGATCGGCGGCATCCCGGACGGCGACCACATCCTCGCGATGGCGTGGGACGCGAAGAAGGGCGGCCTCTACGCGGCCACGGGCCCCAACGGGAAGCTCTTCTTCGTGACGCCCAAGGGCGAGCCGAGCCTCGTCTTCGACAGCGACGAGCCGCAGCTCTCGGCCGTCGCGATCGGCGCGGACGGCGCCGTGTACGCCGGGTCCACTGGGAAGGGGCTGGTCTTCAAGATCACCGGGCCTGGCCGCGCGACGGTGCTGCTCGACTGCCCCGGCGACGAGGTGAAGTCCATCCTGCCGACGAAGGGCGGCGCGCTCTTCGTCGTCTCGAACGACGTCGGCGAGTCCTTCGAGATGCCGCGCAAGCCCGGCATGGGGGGCATGGCGATGCCGCCGATGCCGCCGGGGATGGGCGGCGCCCGCGGGCGCGTGGGTCGCGGCACCGTGCTGCGCATCGATCCCGACGGGAAGAACGAGACGCTCCTCCAGCGCAACGACACGCACTTCGTCTCGGCGGCCCTCGACGAGCACGAGAAGCCCTACGTCGGGACCGCGGTGGAGGGCCGCGTCTACACCGTGGACGAGAACCACACCTCGACCCTCGTCGCCGACGTCGAGGCGCGCCAGATCGGCGCCATGATCCTGACCGGCAAGACGAAGTTCATCGCGTCGAGCGACGCGGCGGTCTTCCACGAGATCCGCGGGATGGGCGGCGCCGACGCCGTCTGGACGAGCAAGGCGCTCGACGCAGGGCTCCGCGCGACCTGGGGGCGCCTGTCGTGGAAGTCGGATGGACCGGTCGAGCTGCAGCTCCGCACCGGGAATTCGGCGACCCCCGACGCGACCTGGACCGACTGGACCGCCGCGGTGAACGCCCCCAGCAAGACGACGGCGACGCCGGGCCAGTTCGTCCAGGTCCGCGCCCGGTTCTCCAAGGACGGGAAGGCGCAGCTCCGCAACGTCGAGCTCGCCTTCTTGACCGACAACGCGCGCGCCGTCATCACGCAGATCGACGCGCGGCCGCGCGGAGGTCTCCCCTTCGGTGGGCCACCGTTCGGCGGCTCGAAGCCGGGCGGCGCGACGCTCCCCAAGCCCCCGGGGATAAGCGCGCCGCCGATGCCGCTGCCGACGACCGGCTCGGACACGCCCGCCCGGGCCAGCGGAGTCTCGCTCTCGTGGCGCTCCGACAACCCCGACGGCGATCAGCTCCGATACCGGCTGAAGTTCCGGTTCGACGGGCACTCGACCTGGCGCGATCTCACGAAGCCCGACGACGTCTACACGCGCGCCGACTTCGACTGGGACACGACGTCCTTGCCGGAGGGCTACTATCGCGTGCAGGTCGAGGCGACCGACGAGCTCGCGAACCCACCGGATCGCGTGACGTCCCACACCTTCGAGTCCGCGCCGATCCTCGTCGACAACACGCCCCCCGTCTTCCGCAAGCTCGAGGTGCGCGGCAAGCGCCTCGTCGGGGAGGTGGTGGACGGGATCGGCCCCATCTCGCGCATCGACTTCGCGCTGAACGGTCGCACCGAGTGGCGGCCGCTCCTGCCCAAGGACGGCGTCTTCGACGAGGCGGCCGAGGAGTTCGACGTGGACCTCGCCCCGGTGCTCGGGCAGGCAGGGGCGCTCGTCGCCGTGAGGGTCTTCGACCGCGCCGGCAACCAGGTCGTCCGCGACATCGAGGTGAAGTGATCCGCGCGGGCCGCGACGCCCTCCTCAGCGCCGCGGCCGCCGCCCTCGTCGCTTGCGCCGCGCGGGATCCCGCAGCACCCGAGCCCCGCGCGCCCGCGGCCTCCACGACGCTCGAGGCCCCCGCGCACCCGGCTCCCTCTTCGTCCGCGCCGCCAGTCGCCTCGTCGGCGGCGCGCTCGTCGCCAGCCGCCGCCGCGTCGAGCGCGCCAGCGCCCCTTCCCCCGTCCCTTCCTCCCCCTCCCAAGCTCACGCTCGCGCGAGGAGACGGCGGGCCCGTGGACGCGCTGCTCGCCGAGGGAGACACGCTCCTCGACGGCGGAGACACGAAGGGCGCGGAGCGGCGCTTCCGCGAGGCAGCGAAGAGGGCGCCGAAGGACCCGGCGCCCCTCGTCGGGATCGCGCGCGCGCTCCTCGCCCGCCACGACACGCCGAATCGCTTCGGCGCCGCGCCCAAGCACCCCACCGTCACCGCGGCGATCCAGCAGCTCGACGCGGCGCTCGCGCTCGCCCCAGGGGACCCGCTCGCCGAGCTCGCGCTCGCGGACGCGTGGGCCCGTCGAGGAGACGCCGGGCGCGCGCTCACCGCGGCCACGGCGGCGGCGAAGGCGCTCCCCGGCGCGGCGAGCGCACGCTCCCTCCTCGGGATGGCGCTCCTCGCCACTGGAGCGCTCGACCGCGCGGTCGACGAGCTCGCGATGGCCGCGGCGCTGGACCCCAAGGAGCCCTCACGCCACGACGATCTCGGCGCCGCCCTTCTGATGAAGCAGCGGCTCACCGAGGCGACCCTCGCCTTCTCGAGGGCGCTCGACCTCGATCACGACAACGTGACGGCGCTCTCGAGCCTCGGCACGATCCACCTCCTGCGCGGCGAGCACGAGCGCGCCATCCCGCTGCTCGAGCGCGCGCGAGCCATAGATCCGAAGCGCCCCGGCGTCCTCGTGAACCTCTCCTTCGCGAGGCTCGAGCAGGGCGACGTGCCCGCGGCCATCGAGGCCGCGAAGAAGGCGCTCGAGCTCGATCCGAAGCTCGCCTCCGCCCACCTGAACCTCGGCCGCGCGCTCGCGAAGAAGGGCGATCTCAAGGGAGCACGCGCCTCGTTCGTCGCGGCGAAGCGGCTCGATCCAGACGATCCACGCGCCACCGAGAACCTCCACGACCTCGACGCGCTCGAGCAGAAGAAGCCCTGACGACCGGTCGCCTGGCGGCGAGGCGGTCCGTGTTGTACGGTGGGGCCCCGAGTTTGGTGGAGACCGAGAGCCCCAGGGGCGAGCCGCCCAGCCAACCTTCGATCCGGGTCGAGGGGCTGGAGTTCTTGCGCCTCGACGAGGACGACGACGAGCACCCCGCGATCGCGGCCGACGGATCGTCGAGGGCGCGGCTCCACGAGCCCCACGAGGAGGGGTGCGTGCTCATCGTCGACGCGTCGCGGACGCGCAGCGAGCAGCTCGCGCGCGCCCTCGGCCGCGCCTATCGGGTGTCGGTCGCTCACGACGGCGCGGCCGGGCTCGATCTCGCGCGATGCGATCAGCCCGATCTCGTGCTCGCAGACGTGAAGCTCGGCGGCCTCACTGGGCTCGAGCTCTGCGAGACGATCAAGGCCGATCCCGGCGCGCTCGGACGCACACCGGTCATCCTGCTGTCCCGGAAGGACGAGCTCGGCCGTCGCATCGAGGCCCTCGATCTCGGCGCCGACGACTACCTGGTCAAGCCCGTGCACGTCGAGGAGCTGCGCACCCGCGTGCGCAACCTCGTACGCGTCCGCCGACAGGAGCGAGAGCTGCTCGACGCGCTCCGGGCCCTCGAGGAGCGAGACTCGATCCTCACGCAGGATCTGATGCAGGCGCGCGAGCTGCAACAGAGCGTCCTTCCGCCGACGCCACGACACCCCGCGCTCGCGGTCGAGGCGACGTATCAGCCGGCGGATCTCGTGGGCGGCGACTTCTACGACTTCTACGAGCTCCCCGGCGGCGGCCTGAGGATCTTCCTCGCCGACGCGCCAGGGCACGGCGTCCGGGCCTCGCTGATGACGATGAGCATCAAGAGCGAGTACGAGGTCGCGAAGCGCCAGGCCGCGCGCCCCGACGCCGTGCTCACCGCGCTGAACGAGCGCTACGTCTCCACCTACGCGAACGTCGGCCTCCAGTTCACCGCCATCTGCCTCGACGTCGACCTCGCGGCGGGGAAGATTCGCTGGTCGACCGCGGCGCACCCGGCGCCCGTGCTGCTCGCCGCCCTCGGCGGTGCGCGCGAGCTCGGGGGGGGCGGCACCTACGTGGGCGTCACCGAGCACGCCACCTACTCGCTCCACGAGGCCACCTTCGCCCAAGGAGACGCGATCTACGTGTACACCGACGGCATCACCGAGCAATCCAACGGCGAGGGCGAGGCCTTCGGCGAAGAGCGCCTCTTCGCCGCGCTCGAGGAGGCGCGGCGAAGGGGGCGCACGGCCGGGAGCGTGGTGTCGCAGCGCCTCGCGCTGTTCGCGGGGCTCACGCCCCCGTACGACGACGTGACCTTGGTCGGCGTCCACGCGGTGACGCGAGGCACGCGCTCGTCCGTCCCACCCCCAGCCGACACCCCACGCTCACCATGAAGGTCGTCCAAGGAAGCTCCACGGATCCGGATGCCGCACGCGCGGTGACAGAGGCGCTCTCGAGCCTCGCCGAGGGGGCGCCCCCTCCCGACGTGGTCTTGGCCTTCGCCTCGACGAAGCAAGACTCCGCCCGCGTGCTCCAAGCGCTGCGCGCGCGCTTCCCGACGTCGATCGTGACGGGCTGCACGACCGCAGGCGAGCTCGTCGACGCCGCACACTCCAACGGCGGCCTCGTCGTGTCGGCCGTGTGGTCCCCGGAGGTGCGCTGGGCGCTCGGCGTCGTCCGCGACGTCGGGGGGCTCGACGCGGACGGCGCACGCGCGACCGCAGACGGGCTCTTCGCGAGCATCGGGCGCACACGCGACGAGCTGGACCCGCGGCGTCACTTCTGCCTGACCTTCGTCGACGGGCTCTCGATGCGCGAGGAGCAGATCGTCTCACTCATGGCAGAGGCGCTCGAGGGCGTCCCGCTCCTCGGCGGCAGCTCGGGTGACGATCTCGCCTTCCGGGAGACCCGGGTCTTCGCGGGAGACGAGGCCCTCGCGGGCGCCGCGGTCTTCCTGCTCGGAGAGGCGAAGCGCCCCTTCGCGATCTTGAAGCACCAGCACTACACGACGACCCCAGAGCTCCTCGTGATCACGCGCGCCGACGTCGCCTCGCGTCGCGTCTTCGAGATGGACGGCTGCCCCGCGGTCGAGGCGTACGCGCGCGCCCTCGGCATGCCGCCCTCGGAGGTCGACGGCGACGTGTGCTTCATGCACCCGCTCACCTTCGTCTCGGGCGGACAGATCTATGTGCGCTCGATCCAGCGGGTCGAGCCCGACGGCTCGCTCGTCTTCTACTGCGGCATCGAGGAGGGGATGGTCCTCTCGATCGGCGATCACGAGGACATGGCGACGGCGCTCTCGCGCGACCTGTCGGCCTTCACCGCGGAGCACGGCCGACCCGATCTCTTCGTCGCGTGCAACTGCATCCTCCGCGCGCTCGAGAGCACCAAGCGCGGCGAGCACGAGGCGCTCGGCAAGGTGCTCACCGAGCACGCCGAGCACGTCATCGGCTTCGATACCTACGGCGAGCAGCTGAACGGCCTCCACATCAACCAGACGCTCGTGGGGCTCGCGCTCTACGGGGAAGCCGAGGCACGATGAGCGATCTCGAGCGGAGGGCGCTCGCGGCCGAGAAGACGGTCGCGGTGCTCAAGAAGAAGGTGTTCGAGCTCTACAACGGCGACCGAGGCTCGCTCGACCGCGCGCTCGAGTCCGCGAAGCGCCGCGAGGAGGAGAACCGCAGGAAGCGCGAGCTCGCGGAGCTCCGCGCGGGCGAGCTCGCGCGCTACTCGGCGACGCTGGAGGACGAGGTCGCGCGCCGGACCGAGGCGATCAAGACGATCCTCGACAACGTCACCTTCGGGTTCCTGGTCACCGACCGCGCCCTCGTGGTCCAGCCCGAGAGCACCCGCTCGTGCGTCGGGCTGTTCGGCGCGCGCGACATCGAGGGGCGGCGCCTCCCCGAGCTCCTCGGGCTCACGCCCCGCGCGGCGGCCCACCTCGAGCTCGCGGCCGATCAGGTCTTCGACGATCTCCTGCCGGAGGAGGTGAGCCTGGGGCAGCTCCCGCAGAAGTTCGTGCTCGCGGACCGGCGCGTGCTCCGCGCCGAGGGCAGCGTGATCCGCGCCTCGGACCAGACCGTGCGCGGCATGCTCTTCTCGATCTCGGACATCACCGCGCTCGAGGAGGCGACGGCCGAGAGCACGACGAACCGGACGCTCGTCACCATCTTGAAGCAGAAGGAGGCCTTCCAGAGCCTCCTCATCGAGACGAAGCTCCAGGTCCGCGGGGCGCGCGGGGCTGCCAAGCAGGGCGACGTCGCCTACGTGCGGCGGGTGATCCACACGGTGAAGGGAAACGCCGCCTCCTACGGCCTGTCCGAGGTGGTCGACCTCGCCCACGCCATCGAGGAGAAGGACGGCTGCTCCGAGGCCGATCTCGACGAGATCCTCGGCTGCTTCCGCGGCTTCTTGCGTCGACACATGGCCGTCTTGATGATCGACTTCGACCGGGTCTCGGAGCATGACTACGCGGTGTCGCCCGCGCAGGTCGAGTCGCTCCGAGGCATCCAGGCCGAGCTCTCGGGTCCTGCGGCCGAGCGCCTCGCCGCCTGGACCAGCCAGGTGCTCTCGAAGCCCGCGCAGCACATGCTCGGTCCGATCGAGGACTTCACCGGCAAGCTCGGGGAGCGGCTCGGCAAGGACGTCGCGCTCGAGGTCCGCGGCGCCGACACGATCGTGGACGTCGAGACGATGCGTCCGGTCCTCATGTCCCTCCCTCACCTCATCCGGAACTCCATCGACCACGGCATCGAGGCCCCGACCGATCGCATCCAGAAGGGAGAGAGGGGCCACATCAAGGTGCGGATCGAGGACCGCGGCGACGGCTGGGGAGTCCTCGTCGAGGACGACGGCCGCGGCATCGACTTCGCCCTCCTGCATCGCAAGGCCATCGAACGAGGCGTCACGACCTCCGAGGCCATCGCGAAGATGCCCGATCGCGGCATCGAGCTCATCTTCGTCGACGGCCTCTCGACCGCGCTCGTGACGACGAACGTGTCGGGGCGCGGGGTCGGGATGAGCGCGGTCCGGTCCGCGGTCGAGGAGGCCCATGGCACGATGAAGGTGACGACCGAGGAGGGCAAGGGTACGATGGTTGGGCTCTTCATCCCCAAGCCGCGAGAGGCGACGAGGGTCCCCCGATGACACAGCCGTCTCCCCCCGTGGACGTCCAAGCGACCCTCGACGAGGTCGTCGCGAGCGCGACCATCTCGCTCTTCGAGCACGCCGGGATCACGCTGACCTTGCGGCCGACGCCCGACCGCCCGATGCAGGCGACGATCGCGGGGCTCGTCGGGTTCACGTCGGACGCGATGCGGGGCGGCCTGATGGTCGCCTCGACCTTCGCGCTCTTCGCGGAGACGCGCCCCCTCGAGGTGCGAGACCAGGCGCTCTCGGAGCAGCTCGCGCGGGACTGGCTCTACCTCCGCGACTGGGCGTCCGAGCTGGCCAACCAGCTCATCGGGCGCATCAAGAACCGCCTCTTCTCGCTGGGCGTGAACCTCCGCATCGCGACGCCGACGGCGCTCTCGGGCAACGCGCTCGCGGTCGCGACACCCAAGTCGAAGCGAGCACGACCGATGGTCTTCTCGTCGTCCGCTGGCGAGGTCTGGGTCTTCTGGGACGCCATCGTGGATCCCGATCTCGAGCTCCGTCCCCGCGACGACGACGCCCACGCCGTCGGCGAGGGCGATCTCCTCCTCTTCTAACCAACAACGCGCGATGCCCAAGGTCCTGATCGTAGACGACTCGATGACGGTCCGCCAGCAGGTGGCGGCCGCGCTCGGTGGCGCCGGGTTCGACGTGATCGAGGCGGTGGACGGCGAGGACGGCCTCTCTCAGAGCCAGCGGGAGCCGGACGTGGCGCTCGTCATCTGCGACGTGAACATGCCGAGGATGAACGGCCTCGAGCTGCTCGCGAAGCTCCGCGAGTCGGAGCGGACCGCGACGCTCGCCGTCCTCATGCTGACGACCGAGGGTCAGCCCGAGTTCGTGCAGCGCGCCAAGGCGCTCGGCGCGAAGGGCTGGATGGTCAAGCCCGTCAGGCCCTCGCTGCTCGTCGCTGCCGTCCGCAAGCTGACGAGCACCTGAGCCGCCGACCGACGAGCCCCGGCGGGCCTCACCTCTCCGCGAGATCGACCGCGCTGCGCGGGCACGCCCTCGCGGACCCGCCCGCGCGTGAGGGCCTCACTCCTTCACGACATCGGCCGCGCTCGCGCGGGCGCACCTTCGCGGACCCGCGAGCCGGCCGGGCCTCACTCCTTCACGACATCGGCCGCGCTCGCGCGGGCGCACCTTCGCGGACCCGCGAGCCCGCCGGGCCTCACTCCTTCGCGAGATCGGCCGTGCACGCGCGGGCACGCCTTCGCGGACCCGCACGCACGTGAGGGCCTCACTTCTTCACGAGATCGGCCGCGCTGCGCGGGCACAGCTTCGAGTGATCGAGGTAGTAGTCGAGGATCCCGGTCACCGACGCGAAGCCCGTCCCCACCGGATAGTCCGCGACGGCGTACGCGAAGAGGAAGTCGTCGACCTGGAGCGCGCCGTCCAGCGTGAACTCGTTGCCGCTCGAGGTGTCGCCCGCGGTGGTCACCGCGACGTCGGCCAGCGTGACGAGCATGCTCATGTACTTCTTCGTGTCCGGGCCGTCGGTCGCCACCGAGGTCGGCGTGACGACGGTGGGCGTCACGGTGCAGCCCGACGAGACCTTCGTCGCGGTCGGCGTCGCGAGCTCGAGGAGGCCCTGGTAGGTCATCGTCGTGCCGGTGACGTCGAGCAGATCGCCCGGGACGAAGCCGAGATCCTTCTTGGAGAAGACGACGAGCCCGGCGTCCTCGGTGCGCGTCGGATCCTGGACGTAGAGCTGGAACGAGCTCCCCGACCCGCGCCTCGCCGTCACGCAGAGGCCCTTCACCGTCACAGGCGTCCCGTCGGGCGCTGCCTTCACCTCGGGGACCGTGAGCGCCTTCGTGGGGCACGCCTGCGAGCCCGGGTTCGCGTCCTTCGGGCACGGATCGCAGACGTCGCCCTTGCCGTCGTTGTCGGTGTCCGCCTGGTCCGGGTTCGACAGCGTGGGGCAGTTGTCGCTCGCGTCGGGGACGCCGTCGGCGTCGGTGTCGCCGGAGACGGGCGCGCAGTCGGTCGAATTGGCCTTCAGCGCGCACGGATCGCACGCGTCGCCGATGCCGTCGCCGTCCGCGTCACCCTGCTTGCTCGAGTCCATGGGCCGGATGGCAGAGAAGACGGTGGGACAGAGATCGCTCGCGTCGTCGATCCCGTCGCCGTCCGCGTCGGTCGCGGACGGGACCCCGGTGAACTGCCCCTGCCGAGAAGGCACGCACGACGGCTCCTTGTCGGGGGCCCCGCAGAAATAGAGCGGATAGAGCTCGCCCGAGATGCTCGCCTGGAGCTCCGCGATGGACTTCCCGAGCTCGCGCTTCGCGCACACCTTGTGCGAGGCGAGGCAGTCGGTGAGCGCCTCGCAGCCTGCTCCGCCATCGATCGACAGCGCGTCGACGACATCGGCCTCGCCGGACAGGATCGCGCCCCCACGAAGGACGACCGCGACGTCGGACACCCCCGCGCGGATGACCGCGTCGAAGGTCGGCTTGCCCTTGCCGCTCCACACGGTGAGGTCGCCGAAGAGGCCGGGCTTGATCGCGCCGAGCTTGTCCGCCGTCGCCGTGACCGAGGCCGCCTCGGACGTGACCATGCCGAAGAGCGCGTAGTCGGAGAAGAAGCCGCCGAGGTTGTGCTTGTTGTAGCTGTCGGCGCAGGCGAGCTCGCGGAGCACGTTCATGCTGCCGGACGCGCTCCAGTCGGTGCCGAGGGCGATCTGGACGCCGGCGAGCGCGAACTCGACGACCGGCGCCGTGAAGCCATAGAGGTCGATGTTGGACCGGGGCGACCAGATGACCGCCGTGCCGTTCTGCGCCATGAGGGCCGAGTCCTGAGGCCCGAGCCCCACCGCGTGGATCATCGCCGTCTGGGGCCGGACGAAGTTGCGGAGCGAGCCGCTCGCGCCGTTGGTGCAGAGGAACTCGTTGCGCGCGGAGGCGTTCACGCCCTCGGACATGTGGGGGAGGAAGGCGGCGTCCTGCTCGACGTCGGCGTCGCCGATCTTGGGCTGGTAGGTGCAGGTCGTCGGGAGGCTGGTCGGGCTCGAGTCTCCGAGCGGGAAGGTCTCGAAGTCGACGGGCTTCGCGCCGAGCCCCTCTTGATTGGCCGCGATGTCCAGGTTGCGGAGCATGCCCTTCACGCCGCCCGAGCCCACGGTCGAGGTCGCCCCCGCGATCGCGAAGCGAAGCTCGCCCCAGGACGCGACCGACGCCGTCGGCGAGCCCGAGGGGACGCTGATCTTGGGCTTGCCGTTCATCCCCTTGCGCCACTCGTGGCGGTGATCATATTTGACGGTGTGGGCGCGAGGCGCCGCCTGCGCGAAGGTGATGTGGTCGTGGGTGTTGATCATCGAGGGCGTGACGACGCCGTCTGCGCACACCACCTTCGATGCGGCGGCGTAGGCCGCGTCCTTCGAGCAGTCGCACGCGGCGCAGGTGATGATCCCCTTGTCGTCGACGACGACCTCGCCGCCCTCGAAGACCTCGGTCGGCGTGACGACCCGGCCGCGGACGACCACTGCCTTCGACGTGCCCTTGGTGACGTCGCAGACGCCGCTCGTCGCGGGCGGGAGCGCCCCGCACGAGGTCGTCTTGGGCTCGTCCTTGCCGGGCGACGAGCCCGCGGCGCCAGCGCCTCCGACGCCCCCAGCGCCAGCGGGCGTGCCCGCCGTCCCGCCCGATCCGCCCTCGCCCGCTGGGCCCTGGCCGCCGCTCCCGGACGCGCTCGAACCCGCGGCCCCCTGAGGGGCCGGGTCATCGTCACCGCCGCCACCGCCGCAAGCGACGGAGAGCAGCGCGACAGACGACAGAGACACAAACGCGAGGCGTAGACCGTGACGCATGACGCTCCTTACCCGACGATCCATCGCTTCGCCACCGCGCAGTAGGGGCAGCCGCGCTGGCCGGCGGCGCGGAGCCTCACCCCGGCGCCAGGACCGCGAGCGACGCCTCAGTACGGGCAGTCGTGCCCCTTGAAGGTGTAGAAGCGACCGCTCCGAACCCTCGGGTCCCCCTCGAGCAGCTGGAGGATCCCCGCCGCCGACTCGTCGGGCGTGACCGTTGCGCCGGGCCCGCCCATATCGGTCTGCACCCAGCCGGGGTGGACGACGAAGGACGAGATCCCCTTCCCCTTCCAGTCCATCGCCATGCCGCGCGAGGCCATGTTGAGCGCCGCCTTGCTCATCCGGTACGCGTGCGATCCGCCGCTCGTGTTGTCCGCGATGGACCCCATGCGCGAGCTCAGGTGGAGCAGGGTCTTTCGGCGCCCCGCGAGGAGGTTCGGCAGGAGGGCGCGCGACACGCGGATCGCGCCGAGCGCGTTGAGATCGAAGAGCGCCTTGCACACCTCGAGGTCCAGGTCGTCGATCGTCCCACCCCACGGCGCCGCTGCCCCCGCGTTGTTGATGATCACATCGACAGGGAGCCCCGCGAGCGACGCGGCGAGCCGAGCCACGCTCTCGTCGCTCGTCACGTCCAGCGGCAAGACGCGCGCCTTCGTCGCCGCGAGCTCCGTCGCACGCTCGGGGTCGCGCGCGGTCGCCAGGACGTCGTGGATCGGATGGAGCTGCCGGACGAGCGCGAGGCCGATGCCGCGGTTCGCGCCCGTGACGAGGATGGTGCTTCGGTCCATGGTGGGCCCTCTTATCGGCACGCTGCCCCGCTCGCGCAAGGCACAGGGCCCGTTGACGCAGCCCGTCATCGGCGCGAGGGAGTCGACTCCGTGTCGGGTCGACTCCGCGCCCTCGTCATCCTCGCCCTCGCCCTCCTCCGCTCGCTCGCGGCGCGGATCTTCGGCCGCGAGACGGGCATGCGACGCTTCTTGTCGAACTACGCACCCGACCGGCTGCCACCCGTCTCACCGAGCGAGCGCGATGAGCTCCCCGCGCAGAGCCGCTGCATCGCGTGCGGGCTCTGCGACGAAGGCGAGGGCGCGCGGATGGCGGCGTCGCGCGGCGCCTACCCGGGGCTCATGCAGCTCGTCCTCGCGTCGTCGCGATCGATGCCCGATCACGACGCCGCGGCGCGCGCCTTCGCCCACGTCCCCGAGGAGATCCTCGCCGCGAAGGAGTCGATCTGTCCGACCCACGTACCCTTCCGCAAGCTCGCCGCGTTCGTCCAGACGAAGGCCGTCGAGAGCGCGCGCCCCTGACCAAGCCTCTCGGCCCCGCAGACCCACGCGCTCGACCCAGCCACGCGACGACCCGGTGGCGAGGAGCCCTTGGCCCCAGCGGCTCGGCCGCGCGGCGCATCGCCTCGCGCACGGATCGCTCCTCCGTCCTTGGAGCGGGGCGCGGCGTCTCGCGCCGCTCAGCGCCGCTCGGCCTCGAAGGCGTCGATCTCGCGGAGGAGCGCCATCGGGCTGAACGGCTTCGTGTAGTACGCGGTGGCGCCGGCCTCCTTGGCGCGCTCGCGCGTCTCGGCGTCGTCCATCGCCGAGATCATCAGCACGGGGATCTCGGCGGTCTCGGGCGCGGCGCGGAGGCGCCGGCAGACCTCGATCCCGTCCATGCCGCCCGGGAGGTTCACGTCGAGGAGGGCGACGTCGGGCGGCGCGGCGATGGCGGCCTCGAGCCCCTTGGGCCCCGTCGGAGCCGCCGAGACGACGTGACCGCGCGCGGAGACCAGCGCTTCGATCATCCGGCGGATGCTGTCCTGGTCCTCGACCACGAGGATGCGCATGCGTGCCCGCATCCTACGCCGACGAGCGAAGAACCTCCCCAAGAAAACGCCCGCCGTCCGGCACCTCGTGCTTCTTCCTTTACCTCGCTCCAGCGAGCCTGCAGAATGACGGTCGCCGTGCGCTGGTCGAGAGCCTTGATCGCCTCCGTCGTCCCCCTCACGGTCGTCGCCGCGTGCGCGAGCGCCGACCAGGAGGACGATCCCACGACGCACTTCTCGGGGACGTCCGGAGCGGCAGGCGCGGGTACGGGCGCGAGCGCGGGCTCCGAGGCGACCTCGGGCGCAGGCATGGGCGGCGGCGTGTCTCCCTTCCCCGATGGCGGGACCGGCGAGGCGGGCACCGCGGGGAGCGCGGGGGGCGCGGGGGACTCGGGCGAGGCGGGCACCGCGGGGGACCCAGGGACCGCTGGCGCCGGCCAGGCGGGCGCGCCACCCACCGGGTGCACGCCCGGCGCGCAGCAGGATCAGGGGAGCTGCGGCAAGTGCGGGAAGAAGACCGCCACGTGCCAGGCCGACGGCACCTGGGGCGCCCCGACGTGCGCGGACGAAGGCGTGTGCACGCCCGACGCGACCGAGACCAAGGACTGCGGCAACTGCGGACACCAGACGCGCAAGTGCTCGACGTCGTGTCAGTGGGAGAGCTACGGAGATTGCACGGGCACGGGCGTCTGCGCCAAGGGCACGACCACGCAGAGCGACTGCGACGCCTGCGCCCAGAAAGTGTGCAACGACAAGTGCCAATGGGACGCCTGCTCCCTCAAGTCCGGGAACGCGTGCACCTGGGACGAAGGCAAGCACTACAAGTGCTGCGGCGGAGGACAGTGGGCGTTCTGCTCCAAGTCGTGCCAGTGGTTCGACTGTGCGCCGTCCGGTGGTGCCTGCAAGTAAGCTCCTCGTCGCGACCGCGGCCCTCGCGCTCGGCGGGTGTGGAAAGAAGGCGACCCCCTCGACGTCGTCGACCGCGCGCCCTCCAACGGCGACTTCGGCACCCCTCGTCGAGCCGTCGGTCGGCGCGCCGCTCTCGCCCGTGCTCCGCGCCACGGAGAGCACACGGGTCGCGGCGCTCGGAGACACGGTCGTCGCGTGGAGCGGCGCCTTGCTCTTCGAGCTCGACGCCGAGGGCGCGGTCGTCCAGACGCCCCGGCTCCTCGCCGGCGTCGAGAACGCCTCGGAGATCCTCGGCGTCTCCGGCGTCTTCCCCGATCCGGCCTGGCTCTCGACGCGGCTCTACTCCCGCGTGACCGGGCAGCCCATCGGCGAGCGGACCTACCGCTACTACGCGACGCGCTGGGGACCCGCCGCGGCGCCGCTCCACGACGCCCCACCCATCGCGCTCGGCGAGGACGGCGCGCGGTCGCTCGCGATCCTGCGGTCGGACGAGGGGCCCCGGCTCACCGTCATGCGCGCGATGGACCCAGGGCCCGCGCCGCCCCTGCCCGATCCGGCAGAGTGGGACGCCGCGCGCGGCGAGATCGTCTCGGGCAACCCGATGCTCGTGCTCTTGCCCGCGCGCGCCACGGTGACGACCGGCGTCTTCGCCGTCGAGGGGGCCTCGATCTCCCGCGTACCGCTCCCGCCGGGCACCGTCCTCGCCCACGCATCCCACCCGAAGGGCGGCGTCGTGCTCGCCGGGGTCCGTGGGGATACGCCGTACGTCGCGCGCTTCGTGGGGGGGCGGTGGGAAGACCTGCACGTCGCGATCGGGCGCCCCGTCGCGGTCGCTGTGAGCGCCGACGGCACGGTCGCGATCGCCTCGGGCGCGCGCCTCGTCGTGCGCGCGCCGCCGGGCCAGCTCGTGAGCCACGAGGCGGCCGCGCCCATCACGGCCCTCGCCATCCTCCCCTCCGGGCGCGTCGTCGCCACGACGGACCAGGAGCTCCTCGAGCCGGGCGCCTCGTCGCCGCTCCGGGTGCCCGACAAAGCCACGGTCTGGCAGGTGCGCGGGCTCTACGGACACGCGCCGGCCACGCGAGCGTGCAAGGAGCTGTGGGTCCCTTTGGCGAACCTCGGGCAGACCCGCGGCTACGTCCCCGAAGAGCTCCCCTGGCTCGAGGAGCCCGCGCTGAAGCAGGGAGACGCGGCGCGCGCGCGCTTCGTCGTCGAGGACGACGGCGTCAAGATGACGGTGGGCGCGGTCGTCCCCACCCTCGAGGCCGGCGAGACGATCATCGCCACCATCGGGAAGCGCACCGGCGCCGCCGGACAGCCCGTCCTCTGCCACGCGCCCGTCGTCTCCGAGCGCTACGTCGGAGGGCGACGCGTCCACGGGTGACGTGCTAGAGGGCGCGACGATGGCCAGCCTGAAGGAGCTCTTCCAAGACAAGCGCAGCGTGGTCCTCGACGACGTCGTGGCGCTCATCGACGCCTAGGTGTCCGACAAGGGAGGGCTCTCGGGCCTCGCCATCAAGGCCGGTTACGGCGTCGTGAAGGGCGTCAAGCCGAGCTTCATCCGCGACGCGGTCGACCGCCTGCTCGATCCCTTCGCCGAGAAGCTCGACCCATTTTACCAGGGCGCGAAGACGTCGGGGACGCCCATCGTCGACGCCTTCAAGAAGGACGCGCAGCGGGCCGCAGAGGCGCTCCTCGAGATCACCGACGAGCGCGCGAAGCGCCCCGGCCAGACGGGCGTCGTCGCAAAGACGTACGACAAGCTCCGCCCCTCGGCGAAGGAGCACGTCGTCAGCGCGACGACCCGCCTCGGCAAGCTCGTGGAGAAGTACGACGCATGACCACACGCGCAGACGGGCGCGGGGGCCATGCCAGCGAGGGAAAAGGCCGAGATCGTCTGCGCGGGGAGCTCGGGTCACTCCGGCGCCGCCGCGCCCGAGCGGCGCTTGGGCACGACGGCGCTCGTGACGACGAGGATCGCCGCGCTCCCCGCCATGGCAGCGGCCTAGACTCCTCGAAGAGCGCCCGCTTGCAGCATGCTACAACGCGTTCCTCAACGCGATCCACGTGGGCTTCGCGGCGCCGGAGGGCCACCGGACGTCCACCTGAACGGAACCTTCCACTCGATTGATGCGGAAGGAGCCTAGTACAGCTGACCAGAAGTTCGGTCCGGGTCGATGGAAATAGATCCGCCACCCGAGGTGTTGAGGACGCATGCCGGGT
>CAYNEK010000093.1:0-10426 GCA_964396175.1 uncultured Polyangiaceae bacterium
ACGACTGCGTGCCGACCGAGCAGTTGCCGCAGCTCTGGCTCTGCCCGTTCAAGCACTCGCAGACGGACTTGTTCCCTGGAAAGCCGTTGTTCGCGACGCCGTCGCACGACGCGTCGTTGCCAAGGTCGCAGGTGTCTTGCGCCGCGGGCTGGGCCGAGCAGGCCCCCCAACCGCTGTTCGTACACGACTGCTTCGAGCCCGCGCACGCCCCCTTTTGGTTCGCGCAAGGCTGCTCGGCTCCGATCGGCGAGCAGGGGCACGAGATCGTGCCGTCGCAGTTCGAGTCTCTCCCATTCGCGACGGAGCAGTCGTCCGCCGAAAGCGGCGCGATCGCTCCCGTGCACAATCCCCACGAGCGGCCGTCGGGTGCGCAGGTCCGTGAGCCGTACTTGCACTCCCCCTTCGGCGAGCCCCCCGGATAGGAGATCGGCGTACCGTCCGTCTTCGTCGCGCACGCGTTGTCGATGGAGGCTGGCTGACAGACGCACCCCTCGTCGACCTGAGTGTTGCAGTTGTCGTCGAGCCCGTTGATGCAGACCTCGACGTGGGCCGGGTTCACCTCCCCCTTCGTGTCGTCGCAGTCGGCCTGCGTCTGCGAGGTGCAGCTCGACAGCGGCTTCCACGGCACGCTCGGCAGCGTCGGCGCGTTCGGGCAGACCGCCTGGAGAGCGTACGTTCCCGTCGTGTCGAGCAGGCAGTAGCCGTCGCCGTCGCCGTCGTAGGCGAACACCGTCTTCTGCAGCGCCGGCCCGCCGCTGCACACGCAGCCGCCGTTGGACGTGCAGCTCTGCCAGACGCCGACGTTGCAGGTGTCCACGCTCCCGCAAGGCGAGCCGTTCACGTGCGCGCACCCGTCGTTCGCGGCACCGTTGCAGTTGTCGTCGTTGCCCGCCTCGCAGGTGTCGTTGGCGGAGGGCTGCTTGCTGCACTGCCCCCACGCGCTCGAGCTCCCTTGTGCGATGCAGGTCCGGGTCGCCCCCTTGCAGGAGCCGGTCTGGTTCGCGCAGTCGTGCACGTTGCCGAGCACGCACGGGCAGTCGATCGTGCCATCGCAGTTGGCGTCGGCGCCGTTCGGCAAGACCGAGCAGTCGTCCGCCGCCGCAGGCGCGATCGCCCCTTGGCAGGCGCCCCAGTAGGTGCCGTCGCCGCCGCAGTTGCGCGAGCCGTACTTGCACGTCCCCGCCGGCACCCCGCCCGGGTACTGGATCGGGGCTCCGTACTTGTCGGCGCCGCAGGCGTTGTCCGTCATGCCGGGAGCGCAGACGCACCCCTCGTCGATCTGGCCGTTGCAGTTGTCGTCACGCCCGTTGATGCATTGCTCCGGCATCTTCGGGTTCGAGGCGCCGTCCTGGTCGTTGCAGTCGTCGCTCGGGAGCGCGTTCGCGAGCTTCCACTTGCCGGGCGGGCAGCACTCCTCCGGTGTCGTCCCCATCGTGCAGCCGGCGAGCGAGCCCCCCACGCACGCGGCCGGAGCATCCTTCGGCGCCGAGCAGGCGTGGACGATGGAGTAGCCGTTGCCCGGCAGGCGCGCGTGCAGATCGTCGTCGCCGTCGTAGGCCCAGTACTGCGCGTCCACCGGGACCTTGTCGGGCGCGGGGCCGTCGTCGACGATCCCGTTGCAGTCATCGTCGGCGCCATTGCAGTACTCGGTCCCGGGGGGCACCGCGTCGGCGCACGGACCCCAGGTGCCGTTCGCCAAGCAGGTCTGCCCGCCGTACTTGCACGCTCCGGTCGGGGTCCCCGTCGGCCACGTGATGGGCTGGCCTTGCGAATTCTGGCTGCACGGCGCGATGTCACCGGGCTGGCAGGTGCAGGTCGTGCCGTCGGTGAGCTTGCCGTCGTCGGCGAGGCCGTCGCAGTTCTGGTCGATGCCGTCGCACCGATCGGGATGCCCATCCCCCTTCGGGCCGTCCCACGCGCCCGGGTACGCTTGCGGATCGCCGTCGTCGCAGTCGTCGCCGAGCTTGACCGAGATCGACGGATCGGTGGACTTGCAGAGGTTCGTCGCGTGCCCGTCGCCGTCCGCGTCCTTCGCCCGGAACGAGCAGGCGCCCGTCGCCGCGTCGCACTTGCCGATGGCGCAGCCCGCCGGCACCGTCGCCGGCGGCGCGCAGTCGCCATCGGTCGCGCAGCCCGTCGGTGTGTGGGGGGACGCGCCTTTGCCGGCCGCGCCGCCCCCCGCGTTCTTCCCGCTCGCGCTCGCGCCGCCGCCGGCGCCGGATGCGGCGTCGACGCCGCCAGCGCGCCCGCCGTTTCCGTCCGACGATGCGTCCCCCGAGGAGGAGCACGCCGGCACCGCTCCGATGGCCAGGAGCGCCAGCGCGCCCCCGGCCACGAAGGAACCGACGAAACCGGAGCCCGATGGGCGACTACGCGGCATGACGCCTCCTCGAGACGCGACGACGCAGGTCTTCCCGCGTCGGGGGTCCAAAGCATGGAACGACGAACCCAGTTGAATCGTGTGCTCTTTGCGTGAACGCATCCATGGCGATTTCTCCTGCTACAACTGACTCTTGAACAGACCGACGCCGACGACGGGCACGACGTCGGTCTTGCTCGCGCCGGCCGCGGCGACGCTGAGGGTGTCGAGCCCGACGAACAGCGTGGGGACGATGTCGGCGACCGCGAGCGCGTCGGCCTGCACGAAGAAGCGGCTCGACGTCTCGAGTTGCTGCGACGTGTCGGTCGTCGAGGTCGCGGCGACCTTGGCGCCGAGGATGGCGATGACGTCCGCCGAGCGCGTGAGCGAGGAGAGCCGCGCTTCGCTTCGCAGACGCAACGACAGAGCCTGAGGCATCGCGAGCCAGCGGAGCTGCACGCGCCCCTCCGCACGGCCTGCGAGGCGGCTCGTGTCGACGATCCCGCCGTCGGTCTTCGCGCCGGCCCCCGCGTCGAGCCGCGTCGCGTTGTACTCCTCGCGGTACACGCCCCCTCCGACGAGTCCGTCGACGACGAAGCGCTCGGCCGCCCGCAGGTGCGCGCCGACAAGCAGCGTCCCGTCGTAGGTCGCGCTCGTCTCGTCCCGGAAGGCGACGGTCCCGGCGGGCGCTTGGATGAACGTCGTGTCGTAGAGCGAGGCGCCGAAGCGGCCCCGCAGCTCGAACGCCGCGCGCTCGTCGCCGAAACGGAGCCAGCCCTCAACGTGGCCTCGGTAGGCGTCCAGATCGGACAGCGTCTCGCCGCGGTCGAGCGCGAAGGTGTGGGCCGAGCCGGCCGCGACGACCCCCCAGCGGGGCGCGGTCCATCCCGCCAAGAGGTCACCGACCAAGCTGAAGTCCCGCGAGCTACGGAGACGCGGAACGCCCGCGCTCCCATCGAGCACCCACGTCGAGCCGGTCGCTCCCTGCGCAGAAGCCGTGCGCGAGGAGACGATGACGAGGATCGAGGCGACCGCCGCGCGAGCCCATCGGGACATCGGCCGCGATGCTCACACGGCTTCGCGCGCTGAGGAGGCCGGAGGTGCTTACGTGCGCGTAAGCCACGGACCGCTTGCCATCGCGCCCGCTCCGCGCCGGCGCGGCACCCGAGCGCGAGCGCGGGCGCGGCGTGTCGTTCGTCCTGCAGGCCGCGCTCTCGCTCACGAACCTCGCAGGCCCGGGCGTGGACGTGTTCACCTGCACGCAGAGCCCGCGTCATTTTCCGCCGGGGATGGTCGCGCGGGTGATCGGCGAGGCGGCGCGTGTCGCGCGCGAGGGGCTCGTCTTCGTCGACGCCGAGCGCAGCCTCAGCTCGCTCGCGCTCATCGCCCCTTTGCGGTGCCCCGGGGGCGCAGCGACGCGTTCGTTCCCTTCGACGGGCCCTGCTACCGGTGCCTGTTCCCGGCGCCACCCCCGCCGCACCTCGCGCCCTCCTGCGCCGAGGCGGGGGGCCTCGGCGTCCTGCCGGGCCTCGTCGGCGTCCTGCAGGCGACCGAGGCGCTGAAGCTGCTCCTCGGCGAGGGCGAGCCGCTCCGGGGCCGCCTGGTCGTCTACGACGCGCTCCGGCTCACCCTCCGCGGGCTCCGCTACCGCCGTGACCCTCGATGCCCAGCGTGCGGCGAGCACCCGACGATCCGAAGCCACGAGGACTGCGAGGGGTTCTGCCTCCGCGGGCGGTAGGGCCCCCGCGGCGCCCGCGTGGGCCTCAGGGCTTCTGCTGATCGGGGAGCTTCGCCGTCGTCCACACGGGGTAGTGATCGGACGGGAACCGCCCATTGGGCTTCGAGTGATCGATCCCGGCCCCCGTGGGCGTGATCCCCTTCCCAATGAACACGTAGTCGATCTTGGCGCCGTCGGTCCCCCCATTGAAGCCGTGGGCCGTCCGCACGCCCTTCGCACCAGGGAAGAGCACGCGGAAGCTGTCCCGCATCGGCTCGGAGATCTTCACGCCGTCGATGGCCGCGTCGCCGCGTAGGAATTGCTCCGGGACGCCGTCCTCGTCCGAGTTGAAGTCGCCCGTCAAGAAGACCGGCTCGCCCTTGCCTGCCCGCGCCGCGATCCGCGCAGCGATGAGCTTCATCCCCTGCTGGCGCGCCGTCGGGCCCTTGTGATCGAGGTGCGTGTTGAAGTGGTAGAAGCGGTAGCCCGTGGCCTTCTCCTCGAAGCGGCCCCAGGTGCAGACGCGCTCGAAGGCGCCGTCCCAGCCCTTCGATCCGGGCTTCTCGGGCGTCGGCGACAGCCAGAAGGTGCCGCTCTCGACGACCGTGAAGCGGGCGGTCTTGTAGTAGATGTCGCTGTGCTCGCCCGCCTGGCCGCCCAGGCGCCCCTGGCCAAAGCGCGCGTACGCGGGCAAGGCGCCCGAGATGTCGGCGAGCTGGGACGGGATCGCCTCTTGGATCCCGTAGAGATCGCCGGCGAGCTCCTTCCAGACCGTAGCGAGCGCGCCCTTTCGCTTGCCCCAAGCGTCGTCGCCGTCGTTTGCGTTGCCGGTCCGGACGTTGAACGTGACGACCCGCACCGTGGGGCCAGGGATGAGCGTCGGGCCGCCCGCGCCTCCCGCCGTCCCGCCCGTGGCGCCTGCGCCGCCACCCGCGCCCGCGCCCGCGCTCCCCGAGATCCCACCGACGCCGCTCGTGCCCGCGCCCGCCTTGCCGCCCGCGCCCGCGCTCCCGCCGACGCCGCTCGTGCCCGCGCCCGCGCTCCCGCCGACGCCTCCCACGCCGCTCGCCCCTGCGACGGCCTTGCCTCCGGTGCCAGCGGCGCCTGCGCTCGCCGCGCCGCCCGTGCCCGCGGATCCGGCCGCGGAGGTCGTCCCTCCGGCGCCGTCTGCCCCGGCGTCGGCCCCTCCACCGCACGCGAGAGCCGAGAGGGCCGCAGCGGCAGAGAGCCAGAGCGCGAGGCGCGAGGCAGCGTGCATCCCCACATTCTCGGCCGTCACGCGCCGTGCGTCAACGCGCGCCCTTGTCCTCGACGGAGAAAAGCGGCAAGCACCCCGCCGACATGACCCACACTGGAAGCTTCGGCGCGCGTCGGGCCCTCGCGGTCGGCGACAAGACCTACGATCTCTACCGGCTCGACACCTTCGGTGATCGCGCGAAGCGCCTCCCGTACAGCCTGCGCATCCTGCTCGAGAACCTCCTCCGTCAGGAGAACGGCACGAGCGTCGCCAAGCATCACGTCGAGGCGCTCCTCGGCTGGGACCCGAAAGCGAAGCCCTCCTCCGAGATCGCCTTCACGCCGAGCCGCGTCATCCTCCAGGACTTCACCGGCGTCCCCGTCGTCGTCGATCTCGCCGCCATGCGCGACGCCATGAAGAAGCTCGGCGGCGATCCGAGGAAGATCAACCCCCTCGCGCCCGTCGATCTCGTCATCGACCACAGCGTCCAGGTCGACGTCGCCGGGAGCGCCGCGGCCTTCGAGCGCAACGTCGAGTACGAGTTCTCGCGCAACGGCGAGCGCTACCGCTTCCTCAAGTGGGGGCAGAAGGCCTTCCAGAACTTCCGGCTCGTCCCGCCCGCGACCGGGATCGTCCACCAGGTGAACCTCGAGTACCTCGCGCGCGTCGTCTTCACGACCGACGACAACCCCGTCGCGAAGCGCGACGGCAACCCGATCGCGTACCCGGACACCGTCATCGGCACCGACTCGCACACCACGATGATCAACGGGCTCGGCGTGCTCGGCTGGGGCGTCGGCGGCATCGAGGCCGAGGCTGCGATGCTCGGGCAGCCGCTCTCGATGCTCATCCCCGAGGTCATCGGCGTCAAGCTCTCGGGCAAGCTCTCGCCCGGCGCGACCGCGACCGATCTCGTGCTCGCCGTCACCGAGATGCTCAGGAAGCGCGGCGTCGTCGGGCGCTTCGTCGAGTTCTTTGGTCACGGGGCGCTCTCGCTCCCCGTCGCCGATCGCGCGACCATCGGCAACATGTCGCCCGAGTACGGCGCGACCTGCGGCATCTTCCCCGTCGACGAGGTCACGCTCGACTACCTGCGCCTCACGGGCCGCCCCGAGGCGCTCGTCCGGCTCGTCGAGACCTACTACCGCGAGCAGCACATGTTCGGCGTCGAGGCCTTCGACGGCGCCGAGTACACTGACGTCCTCGAGCTCGACCTCGCGACCGTCGAGGCGAGCCTCGCGGGGCCGAAGCGCCCGCAGGATCGCATCGCGCTCCGTGGCGCGAAGGCTGCCTGGGAGAAGGCCGAGAAGGCGCTCTCGATGCACGTCGCAGAGAAGAAGCGACCCGAGGCGCCCGCGTCGATGACGACCGATCTCGGCTTCGACGCGAAGGAGCTCTCGCAGGGGGATGTCGTCATCGCCGCCATCACGAGCTGCACCAACACGTCGAACCCGGCGGTCCTGCTCGCGGCGGGCCTCCTCGCGAAGAACGCGGTCGAGAGGGGCCTCTCGACGAAGCCCTGGGTGAAGTGCTCGCTCGCCCCCGGCTCGAAGGCCGTGCCCGACTACCTCGCGACCGCGGGTGTCCTCGCGGCGCTCGAGGCGCTCCGCTTCAACCTCGTCGGCTTCGGCTGCACGACGTGCATCGGCAACAGCGGGCCCATCGATCCCGCCCTCTCGTACGCCATCCACGACCGCGATCTCGTCGCGGTGAGCGTCCTCTCCGGCAACCGCAACTTCGAGGGCCGCATCCACCCCGACGTCCGCGCGAACTACCTCATGTCGCCGCCGCTCGTCGTCGCGTACGCGCTCGCAGGGACGATGAACATCGATCTCGAGACCGAGCCGCTCGGTCGGGGCAAGGACGGCAAGGACGTCTTCTTGCGCGACATCTGGCCGACGCGCGCCGAGGTGGACGCGGCGATCGGCAAGGCCGTGACCCGCGATCTCTTCGAGAAGACCTACGCCGACGTCTTCGCCGGCGACGCGCGCTGGCAGGCGATCGAGGCGCCCGCGGGCGAGACCTTCGCGTGGGACGGCGCGAGCACGTACGTGCGCAACCCGCCCTACTTCGACGGGATGACGAGGGATCCGGCGCCCGTCACGGACATCACGCGCGCGCGCGCGCTCGCGTCCCTCGGCGACTCGATCACGACCGACCACATCTCGCCGGCGGGCAGCATCAAGGCCGACAGCCCCGCGGGGAAGTACCTCCTCGAGCACGGCGTCGGGCGCGTGGACTTCAACTCGTACGGATCGCGGCGCGGCAACCACGAGGCGATGATGCGCGGCACCTTCGCGAACATCCGCCTGAAGAACCTCCTCGCGCCCGGCACCGAGGGCGGCGTGACGCGCCACCTCCCGAGCGGCGAGGTGATGAGCATCTACGACGCCGGCGAGCGCTACAAGGCCGAGGGCGTGCCGACGGTCGTCCTCGCGGGCAAGGAGTACGGCTCGGGCAGCTCGCGCGACTGGGCGGCGAAGGGGCCGATGCTCCAGGGCGTGCGCGCGGTCATCGCCGAGAGCTTCGAGCGCATCCACCGGTCGAACCTGGTCGGCATGGGGATCATCCCGCTCGAGCTCCCTCTGGGGACGACGGTCCAATCGCTCGGCCTGACGGGCGAGGAGCTCTTCTCGATCGAGGGCGTCGCCGAGGGGATCCGCTCGCACTTCTCGGGGGGCAAGACGGCGACGATCACGGCGAAGAAGGGCGAGCAGACGATCGCCTTCACCGCCACGATCCGCGTCGATACGCCCGAGGAGATCAAGTACGTCGAGCATGGCGGGATCCTCCAGTACGTGCTCCGCTCGCTCGCGAAGTGAAGGGACGACCCTCGCGCGCGAGACCGCCGATGGGCGGGGACTCGCGCGCGAGGGCATCCGGGAAGCGGGGCCCTGCTCGTAGACGACCATCACGCGGAGACTCGCGCACGAGGGCTTCGGACCTGTCGTACACTCGGCCGCGTGACGTCCCCCGCCTACCTCTTCGAGGAGCTCTCCGAGGATCTTCCCCGGCCGCCGTTGGCGGCGTTTCGCGCGCTCCTCGCGGCTGGGATCGTCGTGGCGCCGCGGGGGTGGCGCAAGCTCCCCGAAGGCCGCCGCCGGGACCTCGCGAGGCTCGGGCTCTCGGCGATCATCGATCCCGAGGACGTCCGCCGCGCGATCACGGGGATCCCGCTCCCCGATCTCAAGCTCGTCTCGCCGCACGTCGAGCCCCCCGACGGCGGCTCCTTGCCGCCGACCGTCGAGCGCGCCGCCGCCGCGGTCCACCCGCTCTCACACACCGAGTGGCGCGCGCTCCGCCCGATCGATCGCTTCGTGCTCGGCACCCTGGCGCCGAACGCGCGCCTCTTTGGCCGCGCCCTGGAGGAGATCCTGCGACGCCGCGGGATCACGACGACCTGGTCCACGGCGACGCCGATCTACCTCGCGCACGTCGAGCTGCAGCTCGGGCGCGCGATGGAGCGCCTCTGGGATCCTTCGTTCCTCGAGGGTCGAGGGCTCGTCCTCGCGCGCGCCGCCGGCCTGCGCGCCGCGCGCGCGAGCTCCGACCTCTACGATCTCCACGCAGACGACGGCATCGGTCTCGTCGAGCTCGCCGCCTCACCCCAGCCGGATCGCGGTGTCCTGCTCTGGCAGGCGCACGCGAGCCGCTGGGATGGCTCGTTCTCCATCGCGGCGTCCCTCAGCGCCGCGACGACCGCGGCCGTCTGCGTCCTCGACATGCTGCACGAGATCCAGCCCGCGGGCCTCCTCACCGCGGGGATGATCCGCCACGAGCCGTGGGAGGCGAGCCCGATGTTCCAGGACGAAGCGACGGTCATCTGGCAGCCGTGACGCGCCCGTCGTTCCGCGCGCGGCTCTCCCGGCTCGACCGCGCCCCCCACGATCCTGCGCCAGGCGCGAGCCTCACGGACGATCCCGACGAGCGCGGTCTCGCGTCGCAGGCGAGCGCCCACGTCGACGCCGCTCCCCGCGTCGACCCGCCGGCGCAGGGGCTCGACGAGCTGCGCGCGCGCATCTCGAGGATCATGGCGAAGGAGCCGCGCGCCTCGTCGCCCAGGAGCTCGCCGCGCGCTCCGACGGAGCTCCCCTTCGTCCGCGAGGACACCCCGGACGGGCCGATCCATCGGCGCATCGTCCGGTACGGGATCTCGCACCGCGTGGGGCGCTTCGCCGCGGCGGACGCGGCGCGCGCCGAGATGGCCATGGTCGCGCTCCTCGCGCGCGATCCGTCGCTCGCGGGGCTCGATCCGCGTCGGCTCGTCTACCTCGACACGGAGACCACGGGGCTCGCGGGCGGGACGGGCACGGTGCCCTTCCTCGTCGGGATCGCGTGCTTCGACCGGGACGAGCTCGTCCTCGAGCAGCTCCTCCTGCGTCAGCTCGGCGAGGAGGCGCCCATCCTCGCGCGGCTCTCGCGGGCGCTCACCACGGCGAGCGGCGTGGTGAGCTACAACGGGAAATCGTTCGATCTGCCGCTGCTCCGCACGCGCTCGGTGCTCTCCCGCCTCGCGCCCCTCCCGCCGCTACCGCACCTCGATCTGGTCCACGTCGCGCGGCGGGTCCATGGCGCACGGCTCGCGCGGTGCACGCTCGGCGCCGTCGAGGACGGGGTGCTCGGCTACGAGCGCCACGGGGACGTGGCGGGAGCCGAGATCGCGGCACGCTACCGACACTACCTTCGCGTGGGCGACGACCGAGCGCTCGTCGAGGTCATCGATCACAACGCCTGGGACATCGTCTCGCTCGCCGCGCTCGTGGGGCTGTACGGCGGCCCCCTCTCGGCGCTCGGCCCCACCGATCTCGTAGGCGCGGCGCAGGCCCTGCGACGTGCCGGGAGCCCCGACGACGCGGCGCGCGCCGCCGAGCTGGCCCTGTCCCTTGGCGCTGGCGCCGAGGCGCTCCGCGAGCGCGCGCTGGCCGAGCAGGCTCGCGGCGAGCGGGATCGCGCCATCGTCGACTTCGAGGCGGTGCTCCGGGACACGGACGATCCTGCCGTGCGGCTCGCGCTCGCGAAGCTCTACGAGCACCACGTGAAGCGGCTCGATCGCGCGCTCGAGCTGGTCGCGGAGGGCACGGGCGAGGCCCCCGCCGCCACAGAGAGGCGCCGC
>CAYNEK010000093.1:10526-18867 GCA_964396175.1 uncultured Polyangiaceae bacterium
GCTCGCCTCGAGCAGAAGCGAGCGCGACGACGCCGCTGATCGTCGTGCGGCGCCTCTGCCCCCGCGCTCGCCTCGAGCAGAAGCGAGCGCGACGACGCCGCTGATCGTCGTGCGGCGCCTGCCCCGCGCTCGCGGCTCATCTGGGCGATCGTGGTCTCGTCCGCCCGACGGCGGCGCTCACTTCGCCGGAGGCGTCGCGCCGGGGAACGGGAACGGGAGACCCGACGGCAGGGCGGGGACCCCGGGGGGCATGGCGCTCGGGAAGCCGGGCGGGACCGGGAAGGGGAAGCCCCCCGGCGCCGTGGGCTGCGGCGGTGGCGCCGCGGGCGGCGGCTGCTGCGGAGGCGGCTGCTGGTACCCCGGAGGCGGCTGCTGGTACCCCGGAGGCGGCTGCTGGTACCCCGGAGGCGGCTGCTGCTGGTACCCCGGAGGCGGCTGCTGGTACCCATATCCTGGCGGCGGAGGCTGCTGGGGCGGCGGGTTGTCCCTGCTGCAGGCCGGCAGGGCGAAGACGACGAGCGCGCTGAGGAGGTGGGCGGGGCGCATGACCGGAGTACGCGTCACCGTGACAGAAATCCCCGCGAGCTTCAAATCTCTCGCACCGGAAGGAGCTCGCCCCAGAAGAAGCGCGCAGGGCAGCGTGCGCTGGACGGGCCACCGCACCCGCCCGAAGAAGCTCGCCCCCACGGCAGCGCGCTCGGGGTACCATGCGACCGATGACCACTGCGCGCCTCGGAGTCCCCGATCTCGGGATGGGTGTGGGGTTCCGCGTGCCTCACTACGACCGCGTCCTCGCAGAGCGTCCGCCGATCGATTGGTTCGAGATCATCAGCGAGAACTTCATGGTGGACGGCGGCGAGGCCCTCGCCAAGCTCGACGCGCTCCGCGCAGCATACCCGGTCGTCCCCCATGGCATCGGGTGCAACCTCGGCTCCACCGATCCGCTCGATCGCGACTACCTCCGGAGGCTCCGCGCCCTCGTCGACCGGCTGAGGCCCCCCTGGGCGAGCGACCACCTCTGCTGGACCGGCGCAGGGGGAGTCAGCCTGCACGATCTCTTGCCCCTGCCCTTCACGCGCGCGACGGCCGAGCACGTCGCCGATCGCATCGCGGAGGTGCAAGACTCCCTCGGGCTCCGCTTCGCCGTCGAGAACGCCTCCTCGTACATGACCTTCACCGACGACGAGATGCCCGAGTGGGAATTCTTGACGCTCGTCGTCGAGCGGGCGGACTGCGGCATCTTGCTCGACGTGAACAACGTGTACGTCTCGGGGCACAACCACGGGTTCGATCCCGTCACCTACCTGGAGAACGTCCCCCACCATCGGGTCGTCCAGATGCACCTCGCCGGGCACCTCGATCGCGGAAGGTACCTCCTCGACACCCACTCCACGCGCGTCTGCGACGAGGTGTGGGAGCTCTACCGGCTGGCCTGCAAGCGGACGGGGCCCGTCTCGACGCTCATCGAGTGGGACGACGACATCCCCGAGCTCGAGGTGCTGATCGAGGAGGCCGAGCTCGCCAGGGCCGCACGCACGGAGGCGCTCTCATGAAGCTCCGCGACATCCAGCTCGGCATGGCCCGCGCGCTCCGCGTCCCCGAGCCCCTCCGCCAGCACGAGCGCGAGCACGCCTTCGCGGCCCAGATCGCCCGAGGGAACGACCGGCTCGCGCCCGTCGATCAGCTCGACATCTACCGGGAGCAATTCACGATTCGCCACCTGGACGCGCTCGCCGAGGATTTCGAGGCGGTCCGCGCGGTCCTCGGAGGCCGTGTGTTCGATCACCTGGCGTCGCGCTTCCTCGTCGAGCGCCCGCCCGACATGGTCTCGCTGAACGACCTCGGGCGCGACTTCCCCGCGTACATCGCCGCGGCCGAGCTGCCCCACCAGCCGCTCGTCGCCGAGCTCGCGCGGCTCGATTGGGCCTTCGTCGAGGCCTACTTCGCCCGCGACAGGCCGCCGCTCGATCCTGCGCGCCTCGAGGCGGCGCGCGCGCGGCTCGACGACGCGGTCGTCGTCTTCGACGACACGCTGAGCCTCCACCGCTTCGCGTACCCGGTGCACCTGCTCCGCCACGCCATCGCCTACGGGGAATCCTGGGCCTTGCCCGATCCTCGGCCGTCTGCCGTCGTGGTCCATCGGCAGAACCTCGTCCTCGCCTGGAAGGAGCTCGACGAGCTCGAGCTCGCGGCGCTCGAGGCGCTCGGCGACGGACGATCGCTCGGGGCGGCGCTCGACGCGCTCGCGGCCGCGCGACCCACCGACGCGGCGCGCCTCGAGGAGAACATAGGCTCGTACTTCTGCGCGTGGGTGGAGGACGGCTGGGTTCGCGACGTCGTGCTCGACGACGGCAAGCCCGCCTGACGACGCGGGCTCGCCGCGCCCCACGTCGCCTGTCCGGCCTGAGGGGGCGGCGCGATCGACGGGGCCCCACATCGCCGCTCGGTCGAGCTCGGGGCGTCGTCGCGACGAGCGCGCCGTGAGAGCGTCTTGACAGTGAGGGTGCCGGGCGAGACCATCGCCGACCATGACCCAGATCCGGCTCCCGATCCGCTGTCTCGCCGTCGCTCTCGCGGCCGCCACCGCGGCGCTGTCGGGTTGCGGTGGCTCGGACGAGGGTTCCGGCGCCCCTCCTGCGACAGCCGGCGGCGCCTCCGGGAAGGCAGGAAGCAGCGGCGCCTCGGGAAAGGGGGGCGGAGCGGGGGGCACGAGTGGCGCCGCGGGAAGCAGCGGCGCCAGCGGTCACGCTGGAGAGGGCGGCCACAGCGGCGCCTCGGGCCTTGGCGGCACGGCTGGCCACAGCGGCACCTCGGGTTCGGCGGGGGCTGGCGGCGGCGCGGCCGTGGGCGAGTGCACCCTCGCCTCCGATTGCCCGGCGAGACACTGCCGCGCGCCCTCTTGCAGCGCGAACCGCTGCGACTGCGCGCCCGACGCCGCCGCCCCAGGGTGCGCCGGGAGCTGCCGCAGCCTCGACCAAGTCAAGGCCATCCCGGGCGTCCGCGTCGTCGAGCCCCACGAGGGCACAGAGTCGGCGCAGGATCGCACCGTGCGTCTGCAGGAGGAGATCGATCTCGCCCAGGACAACCAGGAGGTCCTCTATTTCGCGGCGGGCACCTACGAAGTCACGCCCCAGCCCGGCAACCCGAAGGATTGGACCATGCCGCACCCCTATCGACGCGACGCCGTCGCGCTCGACTGTGCGAGCGTCATCGTGTCGGACGATCCGACGCAGGACGAGCTCGCGACGCGCTGGAAGCCGTGTGTGTGGGTGGGGGCGTCCTGCGGGACCCAGCGCGCGACGCTCAAGCTCGTCGCGAGCTCGCCGGGCGCGACGCTCGCCGAGGTCCGCGCCCCCGCGACGACGGGAAGGGGAAGCGCGTCGCCAACAACTACACGAGAAACTACAACCACGCGCTCCGCCAGCTCGATCTCGACACGACGGGGGCCCCAGGCGCGACGGCGCTGAGGATGCGCTCGGCCGAAGGGACGGCGCTCGACGGGCTCACGATGCGGCTCGGCCCAGGAGGCACCGGGCTCTCGGGCGGACCGGGCAGCGGCGGCAGCGTCGTGAACCTCCGCGTGGAGGGCGGCGACGTCGCGCTCGACTACACCCAGCCGGGCGAGCAACCCACCGTCGTCGCCCTGACCGCCATCGGGCAATCGAAGAGCGTCATGCTGGTCGCGGGCGGCGCCACGGTCATGGCCGTCGGTGTCTCGGTCGATGGGTTCCTCGGACAAACCGCCTTCGACGTGCTCGACACGGCGGCGTCGACGCGCTTCTCCCTCGTCGACAGCGTGGTGTCCTTCGCCGCCGCGGCGCCCGACAACACGGTGGTCCGCGCCGCGCGCCCGGCGAACCTGGACGAAGTGTGGGTGCGGCGTGCGGCGCACGCCATGGCACGGAAGCCGGACGGAGAGACGCTGGACGTCACCCAGGGCGCACCCGACGACTTCCGCCACGTCCTGCGCGCCGCCCTCACCATGCCCTTCGGCGTCCCGCAGGGCACGACCCAGCCTCCTCTCTGGTCTTCCCCAGGGAACGCGCCCATGGTGTCCCACCTGTGGGAGGACTCGCCCGCCTGCCCAGGCGGGAAGTGCAACGAGCTCATCGAGGAGGGCGCGCCCGCCGTCGTCCCGCCCCTCGCCGCCGGCAGCACCGTGGGCGCGCTCGGCTCGCGCCACGGGGACATGGAGCTCGCCGAGTTCGACCGCGCCGACGCCGTCCTCCTCACCCCGTCCTCGGATCTCGCCGACGCGATCCAGGAGAACCCAGGGGGGCTCCTCTTCCTCACGAAGGGGAAGTATCTGCTCACGGACAGCCTCACGCTCTCCGGCAATGTCCGCGTGAAGGGCACCGCGGCCGCGTACGTGCGGCTCCTCCCCGCGAGCTCGGGCGCGTTCGTGGGCGGCGGGCCCGTCCCGATCATCCACGAGCTCGCGGGCGACGCGAGCGAGCTGCACGCGGTGAGCCTCTTCGACGCGCCCGATTGGACCGATGGGGTCGCCCTGCCGGGCACCGCCTCGTACGCGGCGTCCGCGACCGCCAGCGCCTACGGGATCCTGTGGGAGGGCGGGCCGAAGAGCGTCGTCAATCTCGTCGCGGTGAACTTTCGCCAGAACGTCATGATCTCGGGCCCTCCCCCCGCGGTGACGCCGGGGTGCACGCAGCCGTTCCACGACTTCAGGAGCGCGGGGCGCGTCTTTCGGGTGCCGTCGCCGATGCCCACGGCGCGCATCGACGACGCGAGCGCGTGCAGCTTCCGGCTCTCGGGCGCGGGCCGATACTACGGGCTCCACGCCCAGTATGGCAATCGCGCGCAGAAGCCGGCCCCAGGGATCAACACGCTCGTCGAGGGGGCGGACGGCCTCTTCGTCTACGGCAACAAGAGGGAGTCCGGCGGCGGCGGGAGCGGAGGCGACGCCTCGACGATCGCCAATGTCTACCAGCTCGTCCTTCGGAATTCGACGCGGGTGCGCTGGTTCGGCAGCGGCGGCAACGGGATGCCTGGCCTTGGGGTGGCGGGAGGGACCGGAGACTCCGACTGGGCGCTCGGCCTCTACTTCGTCGGGCCGGGCGTCACGGACGCTCGACTCTACAACCTGGGAGAGAGCTTCGATCAGCCCCTCCCGTGGCACTTCGACGATCCTCACTACCGCGTCGTGGGGCGCGCGGGCGGGCAGGCGGCGTGGCCATCGGCGTACGATCCGGCCACCGCGGACTGGACCGAGCGCCCGGCGCTCATCACGATCCCGTAGCCCCCGGCGTGGCGGAGCGACGGAGGGCTCGGCGCGGGCCGAGCCGCCTCCGGCGCGCGCTGGGGGCCATCTCCGGGCGGTGCGCGGCGGATCGTGGAAGGACTAGGCGCGATCCGGCGCCTCTTGTAGGTCACGCGCGAGATGACCGACACCCCCGCCGCGAGCGACGACAAGGGCTTCGAGCCGAAGGACGTCGAGGCCAAGTGGTACGCCGCCTGGGAAGAAGCGGGCGTCTTCGCTGCTTCGGCGAAGAGCGATCGCCCGGCCTACTGCGTCCAGATGCCGCCGCCCAACGTCACCGGCAGCCTCCACATGGGGCACGCGATGCGCTGCACCTTCGAGGACATCCTCGTCCGCTACCACCGCATGCTCGGCCACAACACGCTCTGGCAGCCCGGGATCGATCACGCGGGGATCGCGACGCAGACCGTCGTCGAGCGGCAGCTCCGCCGGGAGGGCAAGACGCGGCACGATCTCGGGCGCGAGGCCTTCTTGGAGCGCGTCTGGGCCTGGAAGCAGGAGAGCGGCGGCCGCATCGCGCTCCAGCAGCGCGAGCTGGGCGCGTCCGCCGACTGGCCGCGGAGCGCCTTCACGATGGATCCGGGCTACGCGCGCGCGGTGCGCGAGGCCTTCGTGCGCCTCCACGAGGAGGGGCTCATCTACCGCGACACCCGCCTCGTCAACTGGGACGTCGAGGCGCGCACGGTGCTCTCCGATCTCGAGGTCGAGAACGAGGAGGGCGCGAACGGCGAGCTCTTCGAGTTCGCCTACCGGCTCGTGGACGACGAGGCGACCGAGATCGTCGTCGCGACGACGCGCCCCGAGACGATGCTCGGCGACACGGCCGTCGCGGTCCACCCCGACGACGAGCGGTACAAGCACCTCATCGGCAAGCGGCTCCGCCACCCCTTCGTGGCCCGCGAGGTGCCCATCGTGGCCGACGCGATCCTGGTGGATCCGACGTTTGGCACGGGCGCGGTCAAGGTCACCCCGGCGCACGATTTCAACGACTTTCAGACCGGGAAGCGCCACAAGCTCGCCGAGATCTCGATCCTCACCGAGGACGGGCGCATCAACGAGGCGGGGGGCGAATTCCGGGGGCTCGAGCGCTTCGAGGCCCGGAAGGCCGTGAAGCGCCGCCTGGCCGAGCTCGGGCTGGCTCGCGGCTCGCGGCCGCACGTCTTGACGCTCCCCCGCTCGGAGCGGAGCGGCACCGTGGTCGAGCCGATGATCTCGACCCAGTGGTTCGTCAAGATGGGGCCGCTCGCCGGGCCGGCCCTCGAGGCGGTGCGTGACGGCCGGACGAAGATCCTGCCCGAAGAGTGGGTGAAGACCTACGATCACTTCCTGTCGAACATCCAGGACTGGTGCATCTCGCGCCAGCTCTGGTGGGGGCACCAGATCCCGGCGTGGCATTGCAAGGAGGGGCACGTCACGGTGTCACGGGAGGACGCGACGCGGTGCGCGACCTGTGACTCGACCGAGCTCACGCGCGACGAGGACGTGCTCGACACTTGGTTCTCGTCGGCCCTCTGGCCCTTCGCGACGCTCGGGTGGCCCGAGAGGACGGACCTCCTAGAGACGTTCTATCCGTCCCATGACATGGAAACGGGGTACGATATCCTCTTCTTCTGGGTCGCGCGGATGATGATGATGGGCCTCCACTTCATGGGGGAGGTGCCGTTCCGTCGGGTGCTGCTCTCGGGGCTGCTCGTCGACGAGAACGGCGACAAGATGAGCAAGGTGAAGGGCAACGTGATCGATCCGCTCGATCTGATCCACGGCGCGACCTTCGAGGACATCGCCCTGCGCACGCTCCCTGGAGCCCCCAAGGAGGAGGGGCTCGCGAAGTTCAAGAAGGCGTATCCTTCGGCGGCGCAGATGGGCGCTGGGTTCCCGGCGTTTGGGACCGACGCGCTGCGGCTGACGCTCGCCTCGTACTCGCCCGGCTCGAAGCGCATCGCGCTCGCGCCGAAGCGGATCGAGGGCTACCGACACTTCTGCAACAAGATGTGGAACGCGGTGCGCTTCGTCGGGCCACACCTGGGCGGCGTCACGCTCGGGGAGGCGCCGCCCGCCGCGACGACCCTGGCGAACCGATGGATCCTCGCGCGGCTCGAGGGCGCGATCCGGGAGGCGCGCGCCGGGGTCGACGCCTACCGATTGGACGACGCAGGGCTCGCGCTCTACCGCTTCTTTTGGAACGATCTCTGCGATTGGTACGTCGAGCTCACCAAGCCCGTCTTCCAGGGCGGGGACGCGGCGTCGAAGGCCGAGACGGCGGAGGTCCTCGCCTGGTCGCTCGAGGCGGCGCTCCGGGCGCTGCACCCCTTCGCGCCCTTCGTGACGGAGGAGCTATGGCACCGCGTCGCGCGGCCCGCGTCGCGGCCGTCGGTCGTCGCGCTGGCGCCGTACCCGGCGCCGAGCGATGGCCGCGCGGACGAGGCTGCGCTCCGCGACATGGAGCTCGTGCAGGAGATCATCACGAAGCTGAGGACGCTCCGCATGGAGCACGACGTACACCCCGGCGCCCAGGTGGCCGTGATCGTGCGCGCGGAGGGCGAGGCGCGCGCGCTCCTCGAGCGCGAGCTCGTCTCGGTGACGGCGCTCGCGAAGGCTGCGCCGTGCGTCGTCGAGGCCCCTGGCGGCCCGCGACCCGAGGGCTACCTGCTCGACGCGGTGCGCGGCGTCGACGTGCTCGTGGGACTGAAGGGACACGTCGACAAGGCGAAGGAGGGCGAGCGCATCGAGCGCGCGCTCAAGAAGCTCGACAAGGATCTCGAGACGATGAAGAAGCGGCTCGGCTCTCCCGCCTTCGTGGACAAGGCGCCGAAGGAGGTCGTCGCCGAGGCGCGTGCGCAGGTCGCGGGGCTGGAGGCCCAGCGGGCGAAGCTCGAGGAGGCCCGCGCGCTCCTCGAGGAGCTCTGAGCCACGCGACCGAGCGCGCCTCGGTCCAAAGGCTGGACGAATGGACCGAGTCGGCTCGTCCGATGTCGCGAGACGGCGCGACGGCGGAGCTCTCCGGCGCGGCCCATGACTGTTAGCAGTTGCGTGACACAGCTTCGACGAAGATTGGATAGAATC
>CAYNEK010000094.1:0-11578 GCA_964396175.1 uncultured Polyangiaceae bacterium
TGGAGCCGCCGTTGCCGGCGTTGGAGCCGCCGTTGCCGGCGTTGGAGCCGCCGTTGCCGGCGTTGGAGCCGCCGTTGCCGGCGTTGGAGCCGCCGTTGCCGGAGGTGGAGCCGGCCTTTCCTGCCTTCCCGGCGGTGCCAGCAGCCGCGCCGCCCGCGCCGATGGGCGCGCCGGTGCTGTCGTCGGACGAGCCACCGCACGCGACGGCGGCGGTGGAGAGCGCGAGGGATGCGAGGACAAACGAGGTGGAGAGCTTCATCATGATCCACGCCAAGTGCTGCGTCGGGCGCGGCTTGTCAAGTGAAGAAACGACATCGCGAGTCTGGATCTGGGTCGGGCAGGGTACGCCGGCGGGTCCCGCTCCGTGGGTCTGGTCACGACGGCGTTCGCGGCTCGATCCGTTCGCCGGCGAACGGAGACGATGGCCCCCCGACTCCAGGTTGCTCGGCGACGAGCGGGAGCCCTCCAGGCTGGGTCCGCGGGGATCGCCTCTCCTCACGCGCGGACGTAGGTGCGTCGGTGCCCCCGGAGGGATCCGGGCTGGGTCCGCGGGGATCTCCTCTCCTCCCCGGGGAACGGCGAAGAGCCTGGCCGCGCCGTGAGGCTCCTCTTCGCTGTCTCGGGGGTGTCGGGTGGCCAGCTCAGTCTCGGGGCCTGGCGGCACGAGCCTCGATCGAGGCTGAGGGCCCCGAGCGTGTCAGGGCTGAGGGCTCAGGAGCCTCGATCGAGGCCGAGGGCCCCGAGCGTGTCAGGGCTGAGGGCTCAGGAGCCTCGATCGAAGCTGAGGGCACCGAGCCTGTCGGGGCTGAGGGCTCAGTCTCCGCACGCTACGCCGCACGCCCCGACGGCAGGCGGCGCTGCCCCGAACAGGCAGGCGATGTAGCTCTTGCCGTCGAGCACTCCCTTGGGTTTGTCGCTCTCGCACTTGGGCTTGCACGCGGCGTCTTTGCACGCGACGACGCACTGGACGAAGCCCACGCAGTCGTCGCTCGCGTTGCACTTCGTGGTCTCGTCGGCGCAGCAGCCGCCGGCGGCGGTCTCCTTGGTCTGGCAGGAGTTGCACGCCTTGTCTCCAGGGGCTCCATACTCGGCGCCCCCATCGACACAAGGCCCGACGCTCCCACCCGCGCCGCCAGAGCCGGCGATGGAGCCGCCCGTGCCAGCGGAGGAGCCGCCTGTCCCGGCTGCTCCGCCAGACGCGCCCCCGGTGCCCCCAGAGGAGCCGCCCGTGCCCCCAGTCGAGCCAGCCGCTCCCGCCGTCGCTCCCCCCTTGCCGGCTGCGCCGCTCGAACCGCCGGTGCCCGCCGTCCCACCGGAGGCCCCCGCAGCACCCCCAGCCGAGCCCGCGGCCCCGCCTTGGCTCGCGGGTGGCGCGGCTCCGTCGCTCGACGTGCCGCCGCACGCGATGAGGGCGGTGGACAGCGCGACCGTGACGGCGAGGGAGGCAGGAAGGGTCTTCATGGGCAGTCCCCCTTGACTTGCCGTGCGAGCAAGATCCCGTCAAGATCGAAAGGGAGCGGCGTCGCCCTCGCCGATCGCCCGCTCGCGCCCGATCGACTCCCATGCCGCTCGTCCTCGACCCGACCTCGTTCGCGGACGAGCGCCGCGGGCGAAGCCGCTCGTGGAGCGAGCTGGTCGTTCTCGCGCTTCGACGCGCGTCGTCCGTGTCGCCGCGCAATCGAGCCGGCGTGAGCCTCGTTGCGTCGGAGGCGTGGCTCGAAGCCGAGGGCTCATCGCGGAGAGCGCACCCGAGAGCCGAGCGAGATGTCCCCCGTGCTCTCTCGACCGTCCGCCTGAAGGACGCCCCAAATGGACCAAGGTGGGCAGCTCCACCGCGATGAGGGAGCGGTCCACCTTGGTTGGTGTGCGTCTAACCGCGGCGTGGCGGTCACTGGCAGACGAGGCCACAGGCGCCGGACGCCTGGTCCTTCCCGTAGGCGCACTGCATCGCAGCCAGCAGATCGTCCACGCCGTCCGTGTGAGCGGTCTCGCAGTCCTGCTGACACGCAGCATCGCCGCCAGCGCACGTCCCGAGGCACGTGAGGAGATCGGTGCAGTCCGGGTTCGATCCGCATGTATCGTACTCGGTCTCGCAGCAGCCGCCCGGCCCCTGGGCCGAGTCCTCGCAGGACGTGCACGTAGCATCTCCCGGCGCGCCAAACCCGAGGCCGCCGTCGCTGCAGCTAATCTTCGATCCGCCCGCGCCCGCGGTCGAGCCGCCTGCGCCCGCGGTCGAGCCGCCTGCGCCCGCGCCACCTGCGCCCGCGCCCGCGGTCGAGCCACCTGCGCCCGCGCCGCCTGCGCCGGCGCCCGCGGTCGAGCCACCTGCGCCCGCGCCCGCGGTCGCACCGCCCTTCCCGGCGCTCGCGCCGCCCGCGCCCGCGGCGGGGCCGTTCCCGGAGTCGCTGTCTCCGCCTCCACAGGCGATGAGCGCGGACGAAATCATGAGAGCACCAAGAGCAGAAAGTCGGATGGACATGGTCATGGGCCACCACCTTGGTTCGCGAAGCTCTGGCGGTCAAGAAAATCGCAAGGAAGCCGGCGGCTCCGCTCCGCCCAAGCGCGCTCCGCCTCCTGAAGCATCGACCGATGGGCGTGCTGGGCGCCGCATTCGTCGCGGGGATCGCGGTGGACTGCCCCAGGCGTCACCGTGGCGCGGCCGTCCTCTCGCCGACCACGACCGAGAGGCCCGCCTCACCCGTCGAGCCCGACGCCGTGGATCCGGTGAGGTCGTGGGCGAGGAGCCGAGGCGGGACGGAGGGGGCCGCGCTGCTGGGATGACGTCGCGGGCTGGTTGACGTCGCGGCCGAGAAGGTTTGCAATGCGGCCATGCTCCCTCGTCGCTCGCTCCGCCTTCGTGACACCGACTTGCTGTGGGCCTCGCTCGGCGTCGCCGTGCTGGTGGCGGCATGCGGAGGCTCGGGTGGCGACGAGGCCGTCGGAGGTGGGCCCGCGAGCGCGGGCTCGAGCGGCGCGCACGCGGGTGGTTCGGGCGCTGGGCAGGCGGGGAAGTCCGGCGCCGCCGGGACGGCCAGCGCCGGCACGGGAGGCGCGGCGAAGGGGGGCGCGGCTGGCGCTGCTGGGGGCAGCGGCGTCGGCGGGGCGGGGGCGTCCGGCGCTTCTGGAGCGGGCGCGGGAGGCAAGGCGGGTCAGGGCGGCGCAGCAGGCCTCGGCGGCGCCGCGGGTGGGGCGGGCACGGCGGGCGGCGGTGGAGCGCCCGTGCCGGATGCCATCGTCCTCGAGCCCGCCGCGGCGAGCCTCACCGTCGAGATCGGTGGGCAAGAGACCCAGGTGTTCAAGGTGAGCGGCTTCTTCGGCGGCACGAAGAAGGACATCACGGGCACCTGCGCGCTCTCGCTCGGCGATCCAGATTTTGGCTCGTTCACCGGGGCCATCGCGTTCGTGAAGGACCACCCGGGGCAGACCGCGGTGACGGCGACCTGCGGCGCGAAGACGGCCTCGGGGACGCTCTCGGTCACGGTGCACGGCGGGACGATCGATCCGACCGTCCCGCAGGGCACGCCCGCCGTCTTCGCCGGCGCGAAGACGAGCAACGACCCCGGCGCCCAGCCCAAGGTCGAGTACCCGCTCGACGGATCGGTCACGCCGAAGAACATGCCGGCCCCGGTCGCGCAGTGGTCGACCCCGCTCGGGCTCCACCACCTCCAGGTGAAGGGGCCGAACGTCGTCTTCGATGTCTACACGTCGAAGAAGGAGGCGTCGCTGCCCGCCGAGCACTGGAAGATGGCCACCCAGGCCGCGGCGGGGAGCGCGCTCACCTTCACGGTCGAGTCGCTGGTCGACAACACGGACCCTCCGTCGAAGGTCGTGAGCGCGCCCGTCTCGCACCTCGTCTCCCCCGACGCGATCGCGGGCACGACGATCTATTGGTGGGCGTCGTCCAAGGGGGCGCTCGTCTACCAGACCTTCGGCAACACGGGCGCGCCGTCGACCCTCAAGGCCGACTGCACCTCGTGCCACTCGCTCTCGCGATCGGGCACCCGGCTCGGGTACAGCCGCTGCGTCGGGAACAATTGCAGCGTCCTCAAGCAGGGGTTCATGCGCTTCGATCAGCCGACCTCGTCTTGGGTCGAGACCGTCGACGCGAACAACCAGCAGATCCCCGGCTCGTACTCGACCTTCGCCCCGGTCGGGAACCCGTTCCCCGACGACTCGAAGGCGGCGGCCATCGTGGCGCTCAGCAACAGCCACCTCGAGCTGTACGATCCCGACTCCGGCGCGGTCCTCCCGTCGAACATCCAGGGCGCGTCGGTCGCCGCCGGCGCCACCGCGACGATGCCCGATTGGTCGCCCGACGGGAAGCTCGTGGCGCTCGCGACGACACCCCAACTGGGCAACTGGATCGACGTCTCGGGCGCGCGGCTCGCGACGATGACCTACTCCTACGCCGGAGGGACCCACACCTTCGGCAACGCGACGAAGCTCTTCGACGCGCTCGACATCCCGCAGGGGCACTACGACAACTTCTTCTTCCCCTCGTTCTCGCCCGACGGTTCGGTCCTCGTCGCGAACGGCGCGCGGAGCGCGTGGCGCAACTTCTCGACGGCTGCCGCGGCGGGCCAGCGGCTCTTCCTCGCCGATCCGAAGGGCGGCTGGATCGTCGATCTCTCCGCGGCCAACGGCCCTGGCGATCTCGACATCACCTGGCCGCGCTGGGCGCCGCTGACGACCGGGCAGCACCTCTGGGTGCTCTTCGCGAGCGAGCGCGACTACGGTCACCTCCTCACGCTGGGCAACACCTCGCCCGCTTGCGTGCAGAACGGCGTGAAGCAGTGCAAGCAGCTCTGGATCGCGGCCATCGACAAGGCGAAGCTCCCGGGGCCCGGCGGCGTGCTCACGATCGATCCGAGCTTCCCGCCCGTGTGGTTGCCCGGTCAGGACCTCGGCGCGAACAACATCAGCCCGACCTGGACAGTCCCTCCGGTCAAGAACTGAGCGCGGATGGGGCAGCGGCTTCCGTGCGCCGCACCTCTCCACCTGCCGAGGAGCCGAGCGTGTCCGTCGCCGCGTCTCCGCGCTGGGTCGCCCCGCCCAATCCGGCCGAGACTCGCGCACGGAGGGGGCGCACGGCTTCCGTGCGCCCCAAGCCCCCCAGAAGAACCGCGCGGACGGGGGTTGCGGCCCCTCCGGGGTCGATTAGCCTCTCCGCTCATCCATGTGGAGCCCCGATAGCCGCAAGGAGCGCGCGCGCACCCTATCCATCCTCGCCGAGAAGCTGGCGCGCTACCGGCAGCTCGCCGCGAGGTTCTCGTCGTACTTCCCCGCGGACAGCGACAACGCTCGCCTGCTCGCGCAGCTCCTCGCTCGGCTCGAGGGGCTCCAGGCGCGCGCGCAGGACCGGCAGAAGCGCCTCGCGAAGGGCGTCGTCAAGATCGGCGTCGTCGGCCTCGAGAAGCAGGGCAAGAGCGCCTTCCTCTCGGCGTGGCTCCGGAGCGAGCGCCTCCTGCCGAGCGAGGCCGAGCGCTGCACGTGGAGCACGACCGTCGTCGAGCCGAGCGTCGGCGGCGAGCTCTCCGCGACGATCACCTTCTACGCGGAGGACGAGTTCAAGGAGCGCATCCGGAGCTACTTCGACGCGCTCGAGGAGGGCTCGGTCTCGCGCTGGAGCGTCCTCGACGGCGCCGAGCTCGCTCGCCTCCGCGCGTCCTTCAAGCAGCGCGTGGGCTACGAGGTCGACGATCCGGATCGCGCCGGACGCAAGGAGCAGACGGCCTTCGTCGAGCTCACCGAGATCGCCGCCGGGCTCAAGGACGTGCGCGCGCGCCTCGGGCAGCCCGAGCTCGTCCTGAAGACGCAGAGCCTCGACGAGCTGGCGACGCAGATCCGGCCCTTCATCGCCCTGAAGGACACCCAGGGCGGCAACCGCCCGTACCCCGGCGTGCGCGCGGTCAAGCTCGTCACCGTGCGCATCCCGGTCGAGGGTGCGATGCCGGGCGTCGTCCTGATGGACCTCCCGGGCATCGACGCGCCGAGCGACAAGGCGCGCCGCGACACCGAGGAGGCGATGGCGAACGAGGTCGACGTCACCCTCTTCGTGAAGGACATCACCCGCCCCTCCCTCGTCCGCGGCGAGCTCGAGCTGCTCCGCGCCGCGCAGACGGCCGATCGCAGCATCTCGCTTCGCGACCGCATGTTCGTCGTGCTCACCAAGGTCGATCTCTTCGACAAGCCCGACGAGAACGGCAGCTGGGCCTGGCAGCTCGCGACGCGCAACTTCCGCGAGCAGGGGATCGACCGCATCTTCCCGTACTCGCAGCCGTGGGCGAACCAGGGCGTCGACGAGGCGCACCCGGTCGCGAAGCAGCTCATGCAGCACTACGGATCCGCGACCCCGGTCTCCGGGCTCGATCAGCTGAAGACCGCCGTCTTCCGGTATCTCTCGACCGAGGTCGACGCGCTCGATCAGCGGACGACGACGGAGGTGTCGAGCGAGTTCGCCGAGGTCGAGACGCAGCTCCGTGGCGCGCTCGTGTCCGTGAAGGACGCGCTCTCCGATCGCGAGTTCGAGCGGCGGGCGGAGCAGGTGTTCGACGAGCTGTTCGAGCACATCCGCGCGGGCGAGGACCCGGTGGGGCTCCTGCCCGAGATGAGGAAGCGCCTCTCGGCCTTCTTGGACCGCGAGATGAGCGAGGCCGAGCGCCACGCGCGCGCGTCGAAGGCGGACGAGCGCATCGCCGGGATCAAGCGCGACCTGCTCGCGCGGCTGACGCCCGACGAGGCGGAGGCGAAGCGGCGGCAGATGCCGAGCCCGGGGCTCATGAACGAGACCGCCGTCGAGATCGAGATGCGCAAGCAGATGCGCGAGCGCGTGGCGGCGCGGATCGCGGGGCTCGGCGAGGACTTCCGCAACACGGCGCGCGAGAGCGTCGAGAAGATGCTCGGCGAGATGTTCAGCGGGGCGAGCTACGACGGCGGTCGGCTCGACGTCCTGCTCCCGCCGGGGCCCGCGGTCGTCGCGCGCATCGACGCGCTCGGCCGCTCGGGGCACGTCTCGGAGAGCGTCGTCCGCTACCAGAACCAGGAGATGGCGAAGGCGGACGTCGCCTTCGAGGTGCTCTCTCGCTACTTCGCGCGACAGATCGTCGACATCCTCGACGCGACCGATCCGGGGGACCGCGATTTTCGCGAGCGCGAGATGGCAGGGCTCGAGCAGTTCTTCGGGATGACGATCGCCGACAAGGCTCAGCCCCAGGGCGTGGTCGATCGGGTCAAGTCGAAGATCGGCCTCGGCGCGGACGACGAGAAGAAGGAGGAGAAGAAGGACGAGAAGAAGCCCGCGACCTTCGCCTTCCCGAAGGTCGAGGCGAGCTTCCCGAGCGGCAAAAAGGACGAGAAGAAGGACGACGAGCCGGCCGCCCCGCCGGGCGCGCCGCGCGACTGGAGCAAGATGCTCGCCCGGGTCCGTGCGGACGTCGATCGCATCGTGTCCTTCTTGGAGGCGCTCGCGAAGCACCCGCGCGGGCTCCAAAAGTACCACGAGGAGGCCGTCCGTACGGTGCACGACTCGTGGCTCGATCGCGAGGGTGAGCAGTCGCTGCGGCGCTGGGTGCGGAGCGAGTGTCGGCGTGTCTGGCCGCACCGCTTCGCGGCGATCTTCGCCGAGCGGGACCGCGCGAGAGACGACATCGCGGCGCTCGAGGAGCTCTTCCGTGGGGCGTGAGCCCTCGCGGGGCCTCCCGGAGCTCCAAGGGTACGTCCGCTTCTACACGACGGTGGTCGCGGAGCTCGAGAAGCTCGAGGCGGCGCTCGCGGGTGGCGCCAGCTCGATCGAGGAGCTGCTGGCGCCCCACCGCCCGCTCGTCGCCGAGATCCCCGGCGTGCTCGCCGCGCCCTTCGTGCGCGAGGGGCAGGGCTCGGTGCTCCTTGCGCTCTGGCGACCCGTCGACGCGGAGGGGCTCGCGGCGCTCGGCGACGTGTACGAGGTCGTGGGGCGCTTCTCGTTCCAGGGCGTCGACGACGAGAACCTCGCGCGCCTCTCCGGCGTCGTGGGCGCGCTCCGCCGCGACACCGCGGCGCTCTCTGCGGCGCTCGACGAGCTCGAGCGGCTCCCGCTGGCGCTCGGCGAGCGCGTCGCGACCCTCGTCGTCGAGGAGGCGTCGGCGAGGGCCGCGCACGAGGAGACGTCGCGACGCGAGATCGCGCCGCTCCTCGAGGCGCTGCGGGCGCGCGCGCTGCAGACGAAGCAGGCGATGAAGGCGGTCGCGATCCCCGACGTCACGCCCGAAGAGACGGCGAAAGAGGCCTACGCGGACTACGTCGCGCGCGCGTCCCACACCTGGTCGACCTGCCGGCCGTTCCTCGAGAAGTGCCTCTCGGCGCTCGCGTCGGCGGCGGGTGAGTCGCTCGGCGGCGACTACCCGGAGCGTCTGCCGTTCGTCGCCGAGCTGCCCGAGGAGCTCCTGGTCGTCGCGGTCCCCGACGCGGACGCGCTCGCCGACGCCGAGCGCGCGCTCCAGGCGCGGCGCGAGGCGATGATGGCGCTCGAGGAGAGGATCCGGGCGAGGAAGGCGGCGATCACGGCGCTCGAGCAGCGCATCGGGCTCGACAAGGGGGCGATCGCGGAGAGCGACGAGCGCATCGCCCAGGCCCAGCAGCTCGTCGAGCACGCGGAGGCGCGCGCGGCCGTCTCGCGCGCGGACGAGACGGTCGCCTCGTACGAGACGCAGCGGGCGACGCGCGTCGCGGGGCTCCAGGCGCTTCGCGAAGAGCTCGGGCGCGCCGAGGTGGCGCTCTACGAGGTGAGGAAGGCGCTCTCGGACCTGGACGCCTCGGGGGCGGCCAAGAGCGCCGAGCTCGAGGAGCAGCGCGGGAAGGAGCCGCTCGTCTTTGGCAAGGACGCCTACAAGAGGCGTCTCTTGGAGCTCGAGGAAGAGCTCGAGGCGCACGCGCGCACCGTGGCCGAGAAGACCGCCGACAAGCAGCGGCTCAAGATCGACTGGTCACGCGCGGCCGTCGCGAAGCGCACCGAGGAGGACCAGATCGCGCTCCTCGAGCAGTGGGCGAAGGACGCGAAGGAGCAGCGCGCGCTCGCGGAGCGACGCGAGGACGAGGCCTCCCGTGGGCTCGGGACTGCGCGCCCCGCGCACCCGCCGAGCGTCGAGAGCGCACGGGCGGGACTCGCGGAGGCGCAGAGCGCGCGCGGTGCCGTGATCCGAGGCGCGGAGGCGCGGCTCGGGGAGCTTCGAGCCCAGAAGGAGGAGCTCTTGCGGCTCGAGCACGAAGAGCGCGCGATGAGCGCGGGCCTCGCGAGCCTCGAGGCGGTCCACGAGACCATCGCGCTCACGGTGCGAGAGGGCAAGGAGGCGGGACGGCGCGAGATGGCGCGGCAGCGGCAGCTGGCTGTCGTGCACCACATCGAGGAGGTGCTCGGAGGCCTCGCCTCGTCGCTCGACGACACCGACGAGCTCTTCGGAGCGCCGGCGCTGGCGGCAATCTCGCGGCGCGCGGACCAGGTGGTCGCGCTCTCGGCGCGCCTCACCGAGGCGGCCCACGCGCTCGCCGCGCCGTCCCGCGAGCTCACCGAGCGGCTGCGGCCCCAGACTGCCCAGATGAGCGCGCAGCTCGCCTCGATCCAGGCAGAGTTTTGCGATGTCGTCGCGGACGTCTGCGCGCGCGCGTTCGCCCGCTGAGGGCTCGCCGCGGCGCGATCTTGGCCCCGCGTGGCCATGCGGCGAAGCCCGCCTCCCCGATGTCGTGCTGGGCGTGACCGGCTTCGTGCCGGAGCCCGCCTCCCGATGCCCCGTCGCCACGGTGAGGGGCCATGCGTCGAGGGTGCCTGTCCCGAGGCCGCGAGCGCTCGGCTCGGGGGTGCGGGGGCCGAGGGCGCGCCGGTGCCGGCGGCCCTGTGATAGAGGCCCCTCCGCATGGCGCTCCGCGTGTACAGCTCGCTCAGCCGCAGGTCCGAGACCATCACGCCCCGGCGCGACGACGTCGTGCGCGTCTACTGCTGCGGCCCGACCACCTACGACGTGAGCCACGCGGGCCACGGTCGGAGCGCGCTGCTCCCCGACGTCCTCGTCCGCCACCTCCGCGCGAGCGGCCGCGCGGTGAAGTACGTGCGCAACATCACCGACGTCGACGACAAGATCCTGAAGCGCGCGAAGGAGCGCGGAGAGGATCCGCTCGAGCTGTCTGCGCGCTTCGCCCGAGCGTACGACGAGGATCTCGCGCGCCTCTCGTGCATCGTCCCCGACGCCACGCCGAAGGTGAGCGAGACCCTCCCCGAGATCTGCGAGCTCATCGCGCGGCTCGTGTCCGTGGGTGCGGCCTACGTCGCGGACGGTGAGCATGGCCGGGATGTGTGGTATGCTGTGCGATCCTTCGCGGGATACGGGAGGCTCTCGGGGCGGAGCCTCGAGGAGCTGCGCGCCGGCGAGGGGCTCGAGGAGCGCGGCAAGGCGCAGAAGGAGGGCAAGCGCGATCCCCTCGATTTCGCGCTGTGGAAGAGCGCGCCCGCGGACGAGTGGGGCTTCGACTCGCCCTGGGGTCACGGGCGCCCAGGGTGGCACATCGAGTGCTCGGCGATGGTCGAGAAGCACCTCGGGTTCGGCATCGACGTCCACTGTGGCGGCATGGATCTCGTCTTCCCCCACCACGAGAACGAGATCGCCCAGAGCGAGGCCGCGCGCCCCGGTGAGGGGGACTTCGCGTCGGTGTGGATGCACAACGGCTTCTTGAACGTCGACAAGGAGAAGATGGCGAAGAGCCTCGGCAACTTCGTCACGATGCGCGACTGCTTCGAGCGGAACGACCCTGAGGCGCTGCGGATGTTCTACCTGTCGGCGCAGCCGCGCGGGCCCCTCGAGTTCGACACGGAGAAGCTCGAGGATGGGCGCGTCGTCTTCCCGGGGCTCGACGAGGCCGAGGCCAAGGTGGACGATCTCTACGCGGCGAAGGTGCGGCTCCTCGCGCTCGCGACGACCGAGGGGGACGCGCCTCCGTCGAAGGACCTCGCGTCGTTCGCCGGGATCATCGACGCCGCGCGGGGCAAGGTGGCCGAGGCGCTCGACGAGGATCTCAACACGCCGGTCGCGCTCGCGCACCTCTTCGAGCTGGTGAAGGCGGCGAATGGGCTCTGCGATCTCGCCGAGAAGCGGAAGAAGGACGCGGGGCTCCGCGCGGCGGCGGGGGTGCTCGCGAGGAGGGCGCTCGCGGCGCTCGACTCGTCGGCGGGGGTGCTCGGGCTCGTCGCGTCCGAGCCTGGGGAGTACGCGGCGCGGACGACGGCGCAGCGGCTCTCGTTCCTCGGGCTCACGGCGGCGGACCTCGACGCGAGGATCGACGAGCGCCGGCTCGCGCGGGAGGCGCGTGATTTCGCGCGGGGGGACGCGATCCGGGACGAGCTCGTGGCGATCGGTGTCGAGGTGCTCGACACGCCAGCGGGCACCTCGTGGCACGTGCGGGCGCGGCGACCTCGGCGCGGCTCCTGACAAGCTCCGACGCGAGTTTGTTGGAGAGCGGTCTCGACGACGTGGTGACGCCTGGGTGAGGGTCGCGGCGGTGGTCGGGTCGCGTCGCTCGTCGGGTCGCGTCGCTCGTCGGGTCGCGGCGGTGGTCG
>CAYNEK010000094.1:11678-17577 GCA_964396175.1 uncultured Polyangiaceae bacterium
GTCGGGTCGCGTCGCTCGTCGGGTCGCGTCGCTCGTCGGGTCGCGTCGCTCGTCGGGTCGCGTCGCCTCGTGCGCTCCCGGCGTGCGGGGCGCTCAGAGCACCCGCTCTCGCAAGAATTTGTCGACGCGCAGGTTGACGATCTCGGGCTGCTCGATCGGTGGCACGTGCGTCGCGTCCATCACGAAGAGCTCCGCGTTCGGGATCTTCGCGGCCATCTCCTCGGCGAGGTACGGCGGCGTGAAGCTGTCGCGCTTCCCCGCGATGACGAGCACCGGGCACGTGATCTCGGAGAGCCAGCCCTCGGACGTGTGCTCCCCCGCGGCCTTCAACATGCGGAGGAACATCGGGAAGTCGATCTGCGTGAGCCCCCGCATGTACGGGCGGAGATCCTCGATGTTCACCGTCTTGTCGACCTCGCCCAGCTTGATCGCGAGGCTCGCCGCGAGATCCGCGGGCATCCGCGACCAGAGCGCGCGCGCGAGGCCGCTCCGCCGTGACACGGGCTCGATGATCTTCGGCAGGAGATCCGCGAGCATCCGCGTGCCCTTGAAGGTCTCGGTCACGCGGCCATGGCTCCCCGCGATGAGCACCATCCCTCGCACGTGCTCCCGGTGCCGGTGGTAGCCCTCGAGCGCGACCTGACACCCCATGCTGTGCCCGAAGAGGACGACGTCTGGATCCCCGAGCGACGCGCGCACCGCGTCGAGGTCGTCCACGTGCGCGCCGATGTCGACGCGATCGGGGTCGACCGGGCTGCCCGAGCGACCGTGGCCTCGGTAGTTCCAGTGCGCGACCTTCGTGCGCTCGGCGAGCGATGGCCACAGGTACTTCCAGATGAAGCCGTCGCACAGGATGCCGTCGCACAGCACCGACGTCGTCGTCGTCGGCACGAGCGCGTCCCGCGAGCGCAGGTACAGGCGCGTCCCGTCGGGCCCCGCGACGAAGCGCTCGATCGAGGGCCCGGTCACTCGTCGTCGACGTCGTTGACGCTGGGCAGCTTCTTCACGTCGGGGCGCGCGATCTTCCACGCGCGCTGGATGACCCAGGAGAGCGAGCGATCGAGCCGCGCCGCCTCTTCTTTGATCTCGTTCAGCATGTCCTCGGGGAAGTAGAGGCTCTGCTTGCGTTTGTCCGCGCCCGGCGGGCCACCCGACGGGCGCGCCGCCGCTTCTTTCTCGGCCTTGTCGTTCATGGCTCCTCGTGGGCTCCTTCATGACAGGAGCGCAGGTTGGACGATACAGGGCCACATGGTCCCTCGCCAAGCCCCTCCGTCCACGAAGCTTTCCCTTGACGGACGGTAAGGAGCGGACCAAAAGCTTCGCACGCGAAATATCGTTGCGCGATCTTCCGTGCGCACGACGACGCGGAGACCCACGAGGACCCACGAGAGGACGACAGGACGGACATGGCAAGCGAGCTCAGGTTTGACGGGAAGGTCGCCATCATCACCGGCGCAGGCAACGGTCTCGGGCGCTCCCACGCGCTCCTCTTCGCGAGCCGCGGGGCGAAGGTCGTCGTGAACGATCTCGGCGGCAGCCACAGCGGCGAGGGCAAGTCGAGCTCCGCCGCCGACAAGGTGGTCGAGGAGATCAAGGCCGCGGGCGGCGAGGCGGTCGCGAACTACGACTCCGTCGAGGACGGCGACAAGATCGTCGAGACGGCGATGAAGGCCTTTGGCGGCGTGGACATCGTCGTCAACAACGCGGGCATCCTGCGCGACGTCTCCTTCCAGAAGATGACCGATCTCGACTGGGATCTCATCTACCGCGTGCACGTCCGCGGCGCGTACAAGGTGACGAAGGCCGCGTGGGATCACATGCGCGACAAGGGCTACGGGCGCATCCTCTTCACCGCGTCGGCCGCCGGCATCTACGGCAACTTCGGCCAGGTCAACTACGCGATGGCGAAGCTCGGGCTCGTCGGCATGGCGAGCGCCCTCGCCATCGAGGGCAAGAAGAAGAACGTCCTCGTCAACACCATCGCGCCCATCGCCGGCTCGCGCATGACCGAGACGGTGCTCCCGCCCGATCTCATCGAGGCCCTCCGCCCCGAGTTCGTCTCGCCGCTCGTCGCCTACCTCGCCCACGAGTCGAACACCGACACGGGCGGGCTCTACGAGGTCGGCGGCGGCTTCATCGGCAAGCTCCGCTGGGAGCGCACCGAGGGCAAGCTCTACAAGCTCGCGCAGGCGCTCACGCCCGAGAAGGTGAAGGCCGGCTGGGCGGCGATCTCGGACTTTGGCAAGACGACGCACCCGGCCGACATCACGCAGTCGATGCAGCCCATCCTCGGCAACCTCGGCTCGAAGACCTCCAAGGGCGGCAACGAGTTCATCGACGTCGACGAGGCGCTCGCGGCGAAGGTGCCCGACGCGGTGAACCGCTACGACGACCGCGACGTCTCGCTCTACGCGCTCGGCATCGGCGCGACGAAGGACGACCTCAACCTCGTCTACGAGCGCAAGGACGACTTCGTCGTCTTCCCGACGTTCGCCGTCTCGCCGATGCTGCGCGTGATGTTCGACGCGGCGAAGGGCGAGGGCTACAAGCCGCCCCCGGGGCTCAATTATGGGCTCGATCGCGTGCTGCACGGCGAGCAGTTCACCGAGGTGTACGCGCCCCTGCCCCCGGCGGCGAAGCTCACGCACAAGTCGCGGGTGAAGGACATCTTCGACAAGGGGAAGAACGCGCTCGTCATCACCGAGACCCAGAGCTTCGACGAGAAGGGGCGGCTCCTCTTCAAGAACGAGGTGACGACCTTCGTCCGTGGGGCGGGCGGCTGGGGCGGCGACCGCGGCCCGTCGTCCGACGTCAACGTGCCGCCCGATCGCGCGCCCGACGCCGTCGTCGAGGAGCGCACGGGCGAGAACCAAGCGTACATCTACCGGCTCTCCGGCGACTGGAACCCGCTCCACGTCGACCCGATGTTCGCCCAAGCCTTCGGCTTCAAGCAGCCCATCTTGCACGGCCTCGCGACCTTCGGCTTCGCGGCGCGGCACGTCGTCAAGACGTTCGCGAAGGGTGGAGATCCTCGCTACTTCAAGAGCGTGAAGGCGCGGTTCTCGGCGAGCGTCTTCCCTGGGGATACGCTCGTCACCGAGATGTGGAAGGAGTCCGACACGCGCATCCTCTTCCGGACCAAGGTGAAGGAGCGCGGCGAGGTCGCGATCTCGAACGCGGCGGTCGAGTTCTACAAGGAGATCCCGAGGCTCGAGGAGCCCACGAAGGCCGCGCCCACGCAGGCGGCGGCGACGGCGGGCCCTGTCTCGAGCGAGCCGACGACCGGCGACATCTTCACCGCGATCGGGAAGTACATCGAGCAGAACCCGAACCTCGCGTCGCAGGTCGGGACCGTCTTCCAGTTCGACCTGACGTCGCCCGCGAGCGCGTACAACATCGATCTCAAGAACGGGAAGGGCAAGGTCACGCCGGGGAGCGCCGCGGCGGACTGCACGCTCGAGATCGCGGACGCGGACTTCATGGCGATGGCGACGGGCAAGGCCGACGCGCAGAAGCTCTACTTCGGCGGCAAGCTGAAGATCTCGGGGAACGTCATGGCCTCGCAGAAGCTCGAGTTCTTGAAGAAGCTCGACCCGACCCTCGTCCTCGACGCCGCCAAGGCGCGGGCGGGCGCGGGCGGGGGCGCGGGTCCTGCTCCCGCCGCCGCGCCGACGCCGTCGCCCGCCGAGGCGACGCCGGAGCAGGCCTTCTGGGGCATGAACTGGTACATCGAGCAGACCCCGGGGCTCGTCGCGCAGGTCGGCCAGACCTTCCAGTTCAAGCTGACGAGCGCCTCCTACTTCGTCGACCTGAAGAACGGGAAGGGCGGCGTGCGGCCCGGCGAGCCCGAGAAGGCCGACGTGACGCTCGAGATCTCGGACGCGGACTTCATGGCGATGTCGACGGGCAAGGCCGATCCGCAGAAGCTCTACTTCGGCGGCAAGCTCAAGATCTCGGGCAACGTGATGGCCGCGCAGAAGCTCGAGTTCTTGAAGAAGATCGACGCCGCCGCGGCCGCCAAGGCGTACCTCGCGGCGCACGGGGGCGCGGCGCCGGGTGCCGCCCCCGCGGCGCCGGGTGCCGCAGCGCCCGCAGCCGCGAAGACAGAGCCCAAGGCGAAGGCGATCTTCGCGAGAGCGAAGGAGACGCTCGAGAAGACCCCGGGGCTCGCCGCCGAGGTCGGGGGCGTCGTGCAGTTCGTCGTGAAGAACCCGGACGGCGCGTGGTTCTTCGACGGCAAGACGATCCAGGAGGGCAAGGCTGCCGAGCCCGCGACGACGTGCACGATCGACGACGCGGATCTCGCGGCGCTCGCGGCCGGTGCTGCGGCGCACGAGCTCCACCAGCACGGCAAGCTGCGCGTCGACGGCGACCTGCGTCCAGCCACGAAGCTCGCCTTCTTGAAGGCCTTACCCCGCGCGCACCACCCAAGGAACCAAGGAGAACACCATGAGTCGCAAGGTCAATGTCATCGGCGTCGGCATGACGAAGTTCGCCAAGCCCGGCGAGAGCGAGGACTATCATGTGATGGCGTCGAAGGCCGCGAAGGCCGCCATCGCGGACGCGAAGATCGACTTCAAGGACATCGAGCAGGCGTACGCGGGGTACGTCTACGGCGACAGCACCTGCGGGCAGCGCGCCGTCTACGAGGTCGGCCTCACCGGGATCCCGGTCTTCAACGTGAACAACAACTGCTCGACGGGCTCGACGGCGCTCTACCTGGCGCGCCAGGCGGTCGAGGGCGGGCTCGCCGAGTGCGTGCTCGTCGTCGGCTTCGAGAAGATGGAGAAGGGCGCGCTCGGCTCCAAGTTCAACGACCGCACCAACCCCATGGAGCAGCACGCGGGCGTGATGATGAAGGTGCAGGGCTTCAACCAGGCGCCTCCGGCCGCGCAGATGTTCGGCGGCGCGGGGCGCGAGTACCGGTGGAAGTACGGCACCAAGAAGGAGACCTTCGCGAAGGTGAGCGAGAAGGCGCGCAAGCACGCGTCGCAGAACCCGTTCGCCATCTTCAACGAGCTCCTGTCGCTCGAGCAGATCATGGCCTCGCCCGAGGTCTTCGATCCGCTGACGCGCTTCCAGTGCTGCCCGCCGACGTGCGGCGCCGCGGCGGCGATCCTCTGCTCGGAGGAGTTCGCGAGGAAGCACGGGCACCAGCACGCGCCGTGGATCGCGGCGCAGGCGATGACGACCGACTATCGCTCGTCGTTCGACGAGGACTCGATGATCAAGATGGTCGGGTACGACATGACGAAGGAGGCCGCGAAGAAGGTCTACGAGAAGGCCGGGATCGGGCCCGAGGACGTCGACGTGGTCGAGCTGCACGACTGCTTCACGTCGAACGAGATCCTCACCTACGAGGGGCTCCAGCTCTGCAAGGAGGGTGAGGCCGAGAAGTTCATCTGGGACGGCGACAACACCTACGGCGGGAAGTACGTGACGAACCCGTCGGGCGGCCTCCTGTCGAAGGGTCACCCGCTCGGCGCGACGGGGCTCGCGCAGTGCACGGAGCTCGTGTGGCAGCTCCGCGGCGCGGCCGACAAGCGCCAGGTGAAGGACGCGAAGGTCGCGCTCCAGCACAACCTGGGGCTCGGCGGCGCCTGCGTCGTCACGATGTACCGCATCTGAGTCGATTCGAGCCGTGCCCCGAGGCCGAGGTGGCGCTCCCGCGCGTCGCCTCGGCCTCTCCGCGTGAGCGCCAGGCGACGCCCCATCTCCGTGCGCGTGCCTCGGCCACTTCACAGGAGCGCCAGGCGACGAGCGGTCTCCCCGGACCTCATCAGCCGCGTCACCGAGGCCGTCCGCGAGGACGTCACCGCCTGGCAGAGCCGCCCGCTCGACCCAGTGTACTGCATCGTCTACCTCGACGCGCTCGTGGTGAAGGTGCGGGACCAGGGTG
>CAYNEK010000095.1:0-17271 GCA_964396175.1 uncultured Polyangiaceae bacterium
AGATCTGGAGCACCAGGAGCCGCGTCGAGCTCCTCGCCGACTGTCCGCCAAGCCCGCGCCACCGCCACGCGCGTGTCACGCTGGGCCGCGTGGTCCTGGCTGTGACGCTCCAAGCGACGCGCACGCTCACCGCCAGCGCGCGACAGTCGAGTATGCGCGCATGGCTGACAGATAGCGAAGGACAAGCGACGCGCACGCTCACCGCCAGCGCGCGACAGGGGCTCTCTCGACCACGACCGCAGCCGGGGTCACCCGCGCTCCAGGCGATCCGAGGGGCACGAGCGACGGCTGACGTGAGCGGCGGTTCGTGCGACGCTCCGCGCGACCGATGGACCGCAACATCTTCTCCTCCGAGCACGAGCTCTTCCGCAAGGCGTTCCGCACCTTCGTCGAGCGCGAGGTGGTCCCGCACCAGGCGCGGTGGCGCGAGGCCGGGATCGTCGATCGCGACGCCTGGCGGAAGGCCGGCGAGGCGGGCTTCCTCTGCCCCTGGCTCTCGGACGAGTACGGCGGCGCGGGCGGCGACTTCCTCCACAGCGTCATCGTCGCGGAGGAGCTCGCGCGCGTCTACGAGAGCGGCTTCGCCCTCTCGCTGCACTCGGACGTCGTCGTCCCGTACATCGAGGCCTTCGGGAGCGAGGAGCAGCGGCGGCGCTGGCTCCCCGGCTGCGCCTCGGGAGACTCCATCACGGCCATCGCGATGACCGAGCCAGGCACCGGCTCCGATCTCGCCGCGATCTCGACGACCGCCCGGCGCGAGGGCGACGACTACGTGCTCGACGGCGCGAAGACCTTCATCTCCAACGGTCAGCTCTGCGATCTCTGCGTCGTCGCGGCGAAGACCGATCTCGACCCCACGAAGGCCCACCAGGCGATCAGCCTGTTCGTCGTCGAGGCCGATCGCCCTGGCTTCGTCCGCGGAAAGAAGCTCGAGAAGATGGGGATGGCGTCCCAGGACACCTCCGAAATGTTCTTCGAGGGCTGCCGCGTCCCCGCGAAGAACCGCCTCGGAGAGGAGGGTATGGGCTTCATGATGCTGATGCAGAAGCTCCAGCAGGAGCGGCTCGTGGTGGCGATGGCCTCCCAGGCCGCGGCCGAGCAGGTGCTCGCCGACACGATCGCCTACACCAAGGACAGGAGGGCGTTCGGGAAGCCGATCTCGAAGTTCCAGAACACACAGTTCAAGCTGGTCGAGTGCGCGACCGAGATCGAGGTGGGGCGCGCCTTCCTCGACCGCCTCCTCGCCGAGCACGTCGCCGGGAAGTACCTCGTCAAGGAGTGCTCGATGGCGAAGCTCTGGCAGACCGAGATGGCCTCGCGGGTCGTCGACACCTGCCTCCAGTTCTTCGGCGGCTACGGCTACATGCTCGAGTACCCTGTCGCCCGAGCCTACATGGACGCGCGGGTGCAGCGCATCTTCGCCGGGACCAGCGAGATCATGAAGATCATCGTGGCGAAGCAGCTCGGGCTGTAGCTCGGTGACGACCAAGCTGCGCCCCCGCGGTCGAGAGGGGACGCACGCCGTCTATCCAAGACGTGCGATCACTCGGTCACGATCGAGCGCCCGTCCTTGCCGATGCCCGCGCGCCGCCAGCGCTCCTCGTCGGTGAGCCCGGGCTCCGCCGCCGGCGCCGTGATGTCCCGGACGACGAAATGGGTGTTCCCGCCGGAAGAAACAAGCTCGATCGAGAGGGTCGGCTGGTTGAGCCCCACGCGCGGCCGTCCCTTCAAGATGGTGCGCGACGTGCTCGGGACGGACCTCGCGTCGTCGAGGCGCCGAGCAAAGTACTTGGACGCCTCGTCGACCGTGTAGGCCCCATAGCCGTAGACCGAGTCGTCGAAGCGCTTCTCGACGATCGTCGTCCTCGGCAGCGTGAGACCGAGCGCCTTCTCGTCCCCCTCGGCGAGCTCTCCCGGAAGCAGCGCATCGATCGGGGGAGCCTCGACGACCGCCACCGTCGACGCCGACGCGGCAGGCTGAGCCGCGAGCGGCACCTCGCGCCCCCGGCACCCCGCGGCGCCGAGGACCGCGAGCAGCACCCCCATCAGTCCGCGACGATGGCCCAAGAGCCCATCCGCGCGAAGCGCGCCGGCGGCTGGCGAGCGGTACGCTCGAACTTCGTCTCGAAGCCCGCCGCGGGCGTCCCCACGGAGCTGCCATACTGCACGACGAGCTGGTAGCTCGGCTCCGAGGCCTGGTCGGGCGTGAGCAGCGATCCCGCGCCGAACGGATCGGGGGTCGACGCAGTCGTGAAGCAGCTCGCCGTGCGCGTGATCCCCACACCGAACACGATCCGCCCCGCATAATACACCGCCGGCGCGAAGGTGGCGTCCATCTGACCGAACTGCGCGTCCGACTCGGCGCGGAGCACGCTCACGCCCCACACCGAGCTGTCCCCGAGCGCGCACACGTTGCCACCCTGCGGCACCGGCGTGAAGGTCGTGAAGTACGCCGCTCCATTGAAGATCCGGATGGGCCCCGTCACGCGAATCCCGTTCGTCCAGCTCTTCGGGACGTTCTGCGGGACGGTCACTGCCTCGTCCCCGAAGCCAAGCCGCCACACCTTCTGCGTGAGCACCGCGCCGATGCTGTCCTGGTACTCGCGGAAGGCCCAAGCCACGTTCCGCAGGTTCGGGGTCGCGGTGAGGCCGTCCTGATCGCCGCTGGAGAACACCACGATGGGCTCCCCGAGCGAATTCACGGTGATGGCCGGCGCCCCCTGGATCGGCTGGCCGCCCGTCTGCGCGTAGCTCGAGGCCTTGCTCGTCGGGAAGCCGTCCCACGCGATCTTCATGGCCCACTTCCCCGGATCGGGATCGGAGAGATCGATCCGCCACATCCGCCCCTCCTTGTCCCCGACGTACGCGCGGGTCGAGATCGATCCGGGACGGTTCGGGTACGGGACCGGGATGCCGATGACCGGCGCGAGGGGCGGCACCTGCGTCGTGAGCGCCTGGAGCGCGCCGTTCGACGAGAGCGCCGTCCCCGCCTGGAAGCGCCGCAGCACCTGGCCGTTGTCGAGGCGAACGATCGTGACCGAGCGCGCGGGCGTCGTGGCAGGGTAGCACCGCGTGTCCGAGCGCGGCGTCTCACCGACCATCAGGTTGAAGCTCCCCACCGAGGTCGTGCAGGTGGCGGGGTTCGTGAGCGCGGCCGCGTCGCCGCCCGGGAGGATCGCGACGGTCACCTCGGTCGGAACAGAGTTCACGTTCATCCGGACGGTGGCGACGGCCGGGCTCCCGTTGGCCCCGAACAAGGGCTCGCCGTTCACGTCCGACACGATCTGCCAGAGGAAGCGAGGCCCCGAGGTGGAGTCCGCGACGAGCCGCTCGGCCTTCGTGACGTCGAGCGCATAGTACCCACCCACGAAGGGACCGAAGCCGCCGACGAGGTAGGTCCCCCATTGGGAGCCGGAGCCTGCCGTGTCGGCCGCGAGCGCCTGTGTGGCGTTGCGCGAGAGCACCGCGTCCCGGAGCGTGAGCCGCCCGTCGAGCAGGTTCTGTTGCACGCCCGGGTAGAGGTTCTTCAGCCCCGGGAGGACGGCCGGCGGCAAGAAGGACCAGAGCTCGTTGTTCTTGTTGATGAACTTGTCGTTCGGCGGAGAGGCGGTGTTGTCCGTGACCTTGAAGGCGTGCAGCTGTCCGTCGGTCGTCGCCGTGAAGAGCACCGTCGGCCGCGTCCTGTACAGCTCGCGGAAGCGCTGGTAGGTCGGATCGCGGACGAAGTCCCTGGGGGGATCGCTTAGGACGGGCGTCGAGTGGTAGATCGCACCGAAGGGCGACGTCTCGCGTGTCGCGAGCGGCTTCCCCGTCGGCAGCCCGAGGTTGAACTTCATGATGCGATCGCGACACTGGGTCGCGGTGAGCGTCTCGGCCGCCGTCGTGCACGTGCTGGTCGAGCCCGAGATGACCTGCAGCGTCTCGGGCCGGAACAGCGGACACGCCGCGGTGCAGGAGGCGTCCCCCGCGCCGTTCACCTGCGCGCCACCATAGTTCCCGAGGCCGTCGGTGCCCAGCGTCGGCGCCCCCGCGAGCGGCACCGAGACCCCGCGGATCGTCCCCTGCGGCACCGGCGCGTTGCCATTGGGATCGACCGTGTAGAAGCGCCGCGGGTTCGTCGGATCGTTGAGCTTCAGGTTCTCGTGGAAGAGATCGCCCTCCGACTGGATGGGGGCCTGCTGCGGCCCAGGCGTCGCCCCCACGCAGACCTGCCGGCTCCGCTCGAGGATCCCCGTCCACAGCCCCGCCGACTGCACCTTGAAAGACGAGAAGAACTGATAGTTTCCGCTGCCGCTCGAGCCAAAGACCGGGAGCGTGCGCGTCGTCGCCTTCTTGCCGATGACGTTGAAGATCTGTCCCAGGGTGAAGCGCAGCTCGTCCTTGTCGTTCGTGAAGAGCGCCTTGCCCGTGTCGCCGTTGAAGGCGATCTTGTGGAGCTCGCAGCAGGCCTTGATGCCCTCGTTGCTGGGCGCGACGCAGGTGGTGCCGTTTGGGTCGAGGGTGCGGCAATCGACCTGGTTGCCCGGAGGGCCCGCCATGGACGTCGCGAACGGGACGACGAAGGTCAAGATCTTCGGCTTCCCCGGGGGCGGGTGCGCAAGATCGTACGCGACCTGGGCGGGGGTCTTGTAGGGACATTGTCCGTCCGGGCACACCCCCCCCGGCGCCCACGGACACACCGTCTGCTGCGACGCACCCGCGCACGACGGGCGCAGGTCGAGGTTCGGGAAGCCGTCGGTGAAGAGGATGATGTAGTTGTCTCGACACGCGGCGTACGCGTCACTGACCGGCCCGTACGGCTTGCCGTCCGAAGGATCGACCCCAGTCTCGTACCAGAGGAGCTGCTGCGCGTCGGACATGAGCCCCGCGATCGGGGTCGCGCCGTAAGGTCGGGTCGAGAGGAGGACCTGCTGGACCTTCTCGTTCCGCGCCTTCACGTCGGCGGGCGTCGCGTACGGATCGCCGAAGCCGATCATGCGACCCTCCCACGGCGGGGCCGCCGGGTTCCGCGCGCCGACTTCCATGTCTTGGGCCGAGAGGCAGCCCACGGGGAGTCCCTTCGCCGAGGTCGAGGCGTTGCTGCTCCAACCTGGATAGTAGGACCAGGTGCCCGACACCGCGGTCGATGGGTTCAACACGTTGGGCGCGTTCAGCCCCGTGCCAGCCCCCGTCTCCGTGTCGAAGGTCATCAGGCCGAACCGGATCGAGTCCTGGAACGCGTCGATGATCCCGTCCGAGAGCTGCAGGAAGGACCCGCAGGCGCCCCCCACTGAATTCCACGAGTGCTTCTTGAGCGAGTTCGTCGGGAACTCGAAGGCCTTCTGCCCCGTCGACGGCGGCCACACCGAGAGATCGGGCCCCATCACGCAGTCGTTCGAGATCATGCGGTTGTACGGGAGGTAATACCCCGCGTCGACCGGGTCCGTCGTCCCGCCGATCTTGAACTCGTTGAGGAAGTTGGTCGCGTTCCGTGGCTGCGCGACGCAAGAGTAGCTGATCGGCTCGCCCGTGAGCACGGAGACGAGCGAGATCCAGCGGCTCTGCTCGTTCTTCGCCGCGGAGTTGCCTGGGTTGCACACAGGGAGCTTGGGCTGCTGGGTCGCGAGATCGAGCCCAGGCGTGTACTCCATCGAGCCCGACGAGTCGACGAGGAGGAGGACGTTGGGGAGCGCCGGGTTCGTGTCCGCCTGCGCCCTCGCGTCCCGCGCCGCGGACCCGATCGCCGCGGCCACGAGCGCCGATCCCAGAAGTGTGTGGAGGAAGCGCCGAGCTGTCATCATCGTCCCTTGCCCGTCGTGTCGTTGAACTCGAGGAACCCAAACCCGACCACCTGAGAGGCGCCGTAACCGTCCTGGACGCCGCCACAGACGCCCAGCACCGCGCCCGAGACGCGCGGCCGGAGCATCGCGCGCACCATGACGAGCGACCGCTGCGGCCCCGACACCGTGTTGCCGCTCTCGGAGCTCTCGGCGCTCCCAGCGAGGGCCACCGGCGCGGGGCCGCCCTCCCCCATCGACACCTCCACGGCGTAGTCGAGCGCCCACGGGCCCAGCGAGCCCGCGTCGTTCTTCATGGGGTTCGCGTCGAGCGAGACGGACGCGCCCTGCTTCGCGAGCTCGACGACGCTCGTCTGCGCGACGCCCGCGAGCGTCTGCCGCGCCGAGAGCGCCGTGTTGAAGGCGTTCTCCGCCGCGGCCCAGCAGCGGTTCGGCGCGTTCGGTTTGGGCGGCGTCGAGCGGTACAACGTCGTGTTGCACGCGGTGATGGCCGCGTACGTGTTGGGCGGCTGGTTGTAGAGGCGCTGGTTGGGCCCCTGCATCGGGCCGCCGAACATCCACGGCATGAGGAGCGCGGGGGTCTCGCCGGCGTACGCGGTCTGCGTAACCTGCCGTGCGAAGCCGGACGCCTGCGAGGTCATCGACGCAGCGCGGGCCGCGAAGATGCCGAGCCCCGTCAAGAGCACCGTGACCAGCATCACGATGAAGAGCGAGGCGCCGCGCTGGAGCCGGCGGAGCGAGCGACGTGCAGACATCAGAGGATGGCCCCCTCTCCAATCGATTGGTTTGCCAGGAAGACCTCGCCGCTCAGGGTCCTCATCCTCGCCCAGCGCAGCTCGGTCGGGTGGAGGAAGCGATACATGCCGGCGCCGGCCGTCGGCGGACTCCCCGTGTAGCGTCGATCGAATTCGCGTGACCTGATCCCGAGGCGAACCGAGACCGAGCGGAGCCGCTCGGGGCCTGCGGTGGTCGGGGTCGCCGAGGCGGCGCCCGTGTAGGTGTAGAAGGCCGAGGCCGCGCCGAAGGGTAGGGTCGGATCGTAGCCCACGATGTTCGGCATCATCCCTTGGTTGCCGACGCTCGTCGCGGCGTCGACGCGACCGCCGAAGCGCAGGTCCACCGCGTACTCCGCGATGAGCTCGGGCGTCCCGAGCGGGTTCCCGGACGAGTCGAGCTCCGTCCGCACGAGCTCGACCTTGTTCGTCGTGTCGATGGGCACGGATTGCCCCGCGCCGATCGCCTTGTCGCTCGCGGGATAGAGCTCGCCGAAACCGGGAGTCGAAGCGAGCGACATGAGCTCGTACCGCGCGCGGTTGACGACGTTCGCCATCACGCCCGTGAAGCCCGAGAACGGGGTCGCCGGGGTCGAGGTCGCGCTCCCTGCCTTCGCCGGGCAATTGAGCGGCGAGGCGAAGACGCCGTCCACGTTCGCCTGGAAGTCGCCGTTGCCCGAGATGGCGGTGCCGTTCACTGTACCGAACTGCATGAGCCCCTGCTCGTTGACGATGCGGACGATGCGTCCGGTGGCAAACACCCGCTGGAGCCCCGCTACCCCGAGGCGGTCCGCCCCCGCCGCCTGCTCGAAGTTGCGCTTGAACGTGAGCGTCAGCGTGGGACCCGTGCCCTGGACCACGACGGGGAAGTCGTCCGTCGCGTCGAACGAGCCCGCCACGATGAGGGTGTCCGGCGCCGTCCCGTTGAGGGCGCTCGACGGGTTCGTCGGGCCACTGTAGGAGCCGAACGGGCGGATCTGGATGCCCGCGAGATCCCGGATGCCCGGCGGCGCGATGGTCAGGTTCTGGCAATCGCGGCGATCGCGCTGGATGTTGGGCGTGCCCAAGTACGACGCGCGCTGGAGGTCGTTCATCAGCCGGCGGAAGCCGAGGTTCGCCGCCGAGGTCGCCGTCGAGAGGCGGACGTCCTGCTGGTACGCGCGGGACGACGCGCGAGCGAAGGCGAAGGCCGCCGCCGAGACGAAGACGCCCGCCATGATCGCCACCATCAGCTCGATGAGCGTGAACCCACGCACACCCGACCGGCGACGGCACGGTCGTGCGGCGAAAGGAGCGGAGGGAGGCGCCATCAGTTGAAGTAGGTGGGGAGGATCGTGGTGGAGAGGTACACGAAGTTGTAGCGCTCCCAGGTGCGGCTCCCGGCGTCGGAGGCGTGGCTCGACAGGGTTGCGTACGGGAGCCCAGGATCGCAGACCGTGAGGTTGTTGAGGGGACCGACGCTCCGCGCCTTCGCCCAATGGACCCGGACGTCCGCGCGGATCGACGGCATGTCCGACTGGGTCCGCGGGAACAGCCAGTTGAGCCGCACGCTCGCGCAGAACTGGTGATCGGCCGGGGCGGCGTCCGGCGCCGAATTGCCCCAGGCGTCGGCGGCAGGCCACGCGTTCATCTGCGTGTTCGGGAGGGCGCGGGTCCAGATGTTCGGCGTCACGGTGACCGAGTTGAGCCACAGGGTGTTCCCCAGGCCGTCGTTGGCGAAGCCCGCTGGGTTCCCGGCGAAGTACCGCCACCGCTGCCCGTCGATCTTCAAGGTCTCGATCCACCGCTGGGCGAAGGCGTTGGCCACGCCGAGCTCGCGGGCGTACGCGTTCTGGACGACGGACACCTTCTGGAGCGAGGCGAGGCCCGCCGCTGCGACCATCAGCAGCGACATGGCCATCATCACCTCGACGAGGGTCTGACCACGCGAGAGGCGCCGGCGCGTCGTCACAGGAAGGTCCTCGCCACGCCGCTCGGAGGGACGGCCACGAGCCGCCGCACCCCGACCGGGATGCCCGATCCGAGCGGCGCGAGCTCTCGCTGGAGGAGGAACATCGGGACCCCCTGCGGCGCGAGGAGCGGCGCGGCCTGAGCGTAGCGCCACATCACGCGACCACCGGGCGAGAAGCACACGTCGAACTGGGTCTTCGCTCCGCCCTGGTCGTCGAGGAAGGTCAGGAAGACGTTGAAGTCGGAGCGCTTCGTCGCGTACGCGGCGACCTGCCGGACGACGACGTTGGGCGGCGGGGAGACCCAGTCGCCCATGTCCGCGCAGGAGACCATCTGCGGCGCCATGCCCTGGCAGGGCATCGGGTTCGGGTCCGCGGGCTCGAGGTGCCGGAACGGCGGGGTCGCGGCCTGATCGTACCGGATGAGCTGGGGCGTCCCTCGACCCAGCGCCCGCGCGCGCGCCGTCACGTAGAAGCGCGCGACGTCCTGCGCCGTGCTCGTCGTGCGGTTCTCGCGGATCCGCTCGACCATCTGCGGCGCGGCGAGCGCGGCCATCAGCCCGATGATGACGACCACCACCATCAGCTCGAGCAGGGTGAAGCCGCGGGCACGGGGCGCACGCATCTTGGGCGAGGACCAAGCAAGACCCGTGCCTCGATGAAGCCGGTGGCAGATTACGTCGAAGCGACGCCGTCGACGGCGCCCACTCCTTGCGACGGTATGAAATTCCTGCGTAGCGGTCGATGAGCCTTGATTGTGCCGCGAGGACGCCGCTAAGCCACGGGCGTGCGCGCCCTCGTCCTCACGGTCCTCCCGCTCACCGTCTCCCTCATCGGCTGCAACCCCGACAAGAAGCCCGACCGAGGTCCCGAGCCGCCGGGCGCGAGCCACCGCGGCGCGCCCCCGCCGCCAGCGGCGAGCGCCAAGGGGAGCGCCTGCGCGAGCGGCGGCGGAGAGGTGAAGGATCCCGTCTCGGCGCCGTACTTCCCGAAGACGGTCGCCGGCTACTGCGTGAACCCGGACGGGACGACGCTCGCGTTCGGGCAGAGGACGTCGAAGCCCATCTCGGGCATCTGCGACATCTACGACGGTGGCTGCAAGATGTACGAGGACGGCAAGGTGCTCCGCGCGGTCCGCGTCGACTACATCGACGGCGGGGGCGGCGAGGGGATGATCACGGTCGATCTGCTCGAGTTCCCTTCGCCCGATCACGCGCGCGCCATCTACTCCAAGCTCGTCACGAACGACGAAGATCCCTCGCGCGACGACATGCCGCGCAAGGTCGCCGTCGGCGGCGCGGACGGCGCGCTCGGCACCGGGTCGCTCCGCTTCGTGAAGGGCGCGCACCTGGTCGACATCTCGTACGTCAACACCCACGAGAGCGGCGACGTGACGAAGCTCCGCGCCTCGGCGGACAAGCTCTTGCCCGTCGTCGCGCAGGCCCTCTTCGCGAAGCTCCCCGAAGGCGGCAAGCCGCCCGCCGCGCTCGCCCTCTTGCCCGGAGAGCACGCGATCCCGCTCGGCGTGACCTTCACGCTCGACAAGGCGCTCGGCGCGAGCGGCACGGGCCCCTCCGCGATCGGTCACTACAAGGACGGCGACAAGCGCTGGCGCGTGCTCGCGATCGCGAAGGCGGACACCGACCAGGCGAAGGACGTCCTCAAGTCCTTCGCGAAGCTCCGCGGCGCAACCGACGAGAAGGGCGTCGGCGAAGGTGCCGTGCGCTTCACCTTCGTCGAGAAGGAGGGCGATCCGAAGGCCGAGTGGATCGTCGCGCGGAAGGGCGCGACCGTCCTCGGGCTCGGAGACGAGTCGTTCGCGCTCCAGGCGGGCGAGTCGCAGGCCGATCACGACAAGGTGAGCCTGTCCCGAGAGGACAAGCAGAAGCGGCTCCGCGCGCTCTTCGACGCGGCGACGAAGTAAGAGAGGACCCACGACGCCCATGCACTTCGATCTCCCCGAGCAGCACCAGATCCTACAGAAGACCCTCCGCGACTTCTTCGACAAGGAGGTCCGGCCCCACGCCCGCGCCTGGGACGAGGAGGAGCGCTTCCCGGCGGAGCTCGTCCCGAAGCTCGCCGCGCTCGGGCTGCTCGGCATCCGCATCCCCGAGGAGTACGGCGGCGCGGGGATGGACACGCTCGCGTACGCCGTCGCGGTCGAAGAGGCGGCGCGGGTGGACGGCTCGCTCGCGCTCACCATCGCGTCGCACAACGGCCTCGGGACGGGGCACATCTACGGCTTCGGGAGCGAGGAGCAGAAGCAGAAGTACCTCCCCAAGGCGGCGAGCGGCGAGTGGCTCGCGGCGTGGGCGCTCACCGAGCCGGGCTCGGGCAGCGACTCGGCGGGGCTCTCGACGGTCGCGGTGCGCGACGGCGATCACTGGGTCATCGACGGCACCAAGATGTTCATCACGCAGGGGTCGGTGGGCGGCTTCTGCGTGGTGCTCGCGCGGACCAACAAGGACGTGTCGAAGGCGCGCGGGATCACCGCCTTCGTGGTCGAGCACGGCACGCCGGGCTTCCGCGCCTCGAAGCACCTCGAGAAGCTCGGGATGCGCTCGAGCGACACGTGCGAGCTCACCTTCGAGGGCGTGCGGGTGCACGATCGCCAGCGCGTGGGCGAAGTCGATCACGGCTTCATCGACACGATGAAGATCCTCGATCGCGGCCGCGTCTCGATCGCGGCGCTCGCGCTCGGGCTCGGCGAGGGCGCGCTCGCGATGGCGATCACGTACGCGAGGGAGCGCAGGCAGTTCGGCAAGCCCATCGCCGATTTCCAGGCGATCCAGTGGATGCTCGCGGACTCGAGGACGGAGCTCGACGCGGCGCGGCTGCTCGTGTGGCGGGCGGCGTCGCTCGCCGATCAGGGCACGCCCTACTCGCGCGAGGCGAGCATGGCGAAGCTCTTCGCGAGCGAGGCGGCGAGCCGCGCCTGCAACCGCGCCGTCCAGATCCACGGCGGGTACGGCTACACGCGCGAGTTCGCGGTCGAGCGGCACCTGCGCGACGCGAAGCTCTGCGAGATCGGCGAGGGCACGAGCGAGGTGCAGCGGCTCGTCATCGCCAAGCACCTCTTCGCCGGATGACGGCCCGCTCGGACGAGGCCAGGCTCACGGATCTCGAGCTCAAGTACATGCTCGAGGCCGATCGGCTGGAGAAGCTCTCTGGGGTGGTGTGGGAGCAGGCCAAGCTCATCGCGCGCCTCGAGAGAGAGGTGCGCGAGCTCTCGTCGCGCCTCGCCGAGCTCCCCGCGGGAGAGCACGCCCCCGCCGAGAAGCCGCCGCACTGGTAGGCGCCTGGGCGCGGCGCCGAGCAGGGGCGAGACGGGCTCCCGCACGCGGCCGCGCGTCGAGCCGAGGGCGGACGGGACCTCGGCTCGAGCGCTCGGCTTCGCCCCCATACCGAGCCCACGATCTCCACGGTCCCTCCTCGCGCGGAACCTCGGCTCGAGCGCTCGACTTCGGCTCCGGTGCGGAGCCCACGACCTCCACGGCCCCTCGCCGCGCGGGGGCTCGGCTCGAGCGCTCGGCCTCGACGGGTGTTGTGTTTCGGACGCGCCCCGTTACGCTCACCACGTGGCGCACGAGCGACCGACCGACGATCCTCGCGACATCCTCTCCTCGCTGACCTCGCGCCTCCCTGGCGTCGTCCGGCGCGCGCTCGGCCGCTCGCGGCGCGTCCAGGCGCTCGCGCGGGACGCGCTCGCCATCGCGCAGGGCCTCTTCGGGCGCCCTCGGGCTCCGGCTCGCCGCTACGAGCACCACGCCGGGATGGCCGCCGTCCCCGGTGAGCGACGGCTCCGCGTCGTCTCGGTGCACCACGAGGCGGACGACGCCGTCACGATCGCGCTCGAGCGGCCGGGCGATCTCGCCTTCGACGCGGGGCAGTTCTTGACCTTCGTCCTCCCCGTCGGCGACGAAGAGCTGCGCCGCTCGTACTCGATCTGCTCCGATCCGGACGACGCCTCGAGCGTCCGCGTCACGGTGAAGCGCGTCCCGGGAGGGCTCGGCTCCGGTTACCTGCACGACCACGTCCGCGCGGACACGACGCTCCGCGTGCGCGGGCCGTCCGGGCACTTCGTCCTGTCCTCCTCCCCGCCGCGGCGCGTCGTCCTCGTCGGCGGCGGCAGCGGCGCAACACCGCTCCTGTCGCTCTCGCACGTCGCGCGGCGCGCGGGCTGTGAGCTCGTCTTCGTCCTCGCGAACCGCCGCCCCTCCGCCGTCTTCTTCCGTCGAGAGCTGGATGAGCTCGCGCGCGCGCCCGGGTGCCGCGTCCTGCACGTCGTCGAGGAGGACGACGGCTCGCTCGAGGGTGCGCGGACTGGGCGCGTCGACATCGACGTGCTGAAGGACGCGCTGGGCGACGACCTCGACGGCCTCCGGATCTTCCTCTGCGGCCCCGAGCCGATGATGGACGCCGTCGGAGCGGCGCTCACCGCGCTCGGCGTCCCGGAAGACGCCATCCTTCGAGAGCGCTTCGCGACCGTGCGCGAGGCCGTGGGCGACGTCGCGACCGAGGCGGTCCGCCTCACCGTGGACGGCCAGACGACGATGGTGCAGCCCGGCCGGACGATCCTCGAGGCCGCGATCGACGCCGGGATGGACCTCGACTTCTCCTGCACGATGGGGGGCTGCGGCACCTGCATGGCGAAGCTCGTCTCGGGCGAGGTCGTCCTGGACGAGCCCAACTGCCTGCGCAAGACCGAGCGAGAGGCAGGGAAGATCCTCACCTGCGTCGCCCGGCCCAAGACCGACGTCGAGATCGAGCGCCTAGGCTGAAGGAGATCCACCACGATGAACAAGGACGACCACACCGTCACCGATCGTCTCCTCGCGTCCCTCCCCGGAGGCCTGCAGGACACCGTCACCCAGCTCGGCGAGGTCGGCGAGATCGTGCGCGAGATGAAGAACCCCTCGGTGCTCGCCTCGCTCCTGCCGTCCTCGGCGCGAGGCTTCTTGCTGAAGCGGGGGAAGCAAGGCGTGCCGAGCCTCATGGTGAGCGGGCACGCGGCGTACTTCGACTGGAGCTACGAGGCCGATCACCCGGAGATGCGCGACCTTTATCGCCGCGCGAAGCAGAACCAATGGGATGCAGAGGTCGCGCTCGACTGGGGCACCGACGTCGATCCGCTGAACCCGGAGGTGCCGATCATGCCGTATGAGTTCTTCCACGTCGAGCGGCTGAAGGAGCTCGGCGTCGACATGGCACGCGGCTCGAAGGACGACATGAGCTTCCGGTACGACATGGTCTCCTGGATGCTCTCCCAGTTCTTGCACGGCGAGCAGGGCGCGCTCATGGCGAGCGCCCAGGTGACCGAGTGTGTCCAGTTCACAGACGGGAAGTTCTACGGCGCGACACAGGTGATGGACGAGGCGCGGCACGTCGAGGTCTTCCACCGCTACCTCTCGACGAAGCTCGGGAAGCTCTACGACGTGAACGACAACCTCTTCGTGATCATCGACGCCCTGATGCACGACGCCCGGTGGGACATGAAGTTCCTCGGGATGCAGGTGATGATCGAGGGGCTCGCGCTCGGGGCCTTCGGGATGCTGTACAAGCTGACCGCGGAGCCGCTCCTCAAGAACCTCCTCAAGTATGTCATCCAGGACGAGGCGCGCCACGTTCACTATGGCGTCCTCGCGCTGAAGGAGCACTACCGGTCCTCCCTCTCCGAGAAGGAGATCCACGAGCGGCAGGACTGGGCCTTCGAGGTGGCGAGGCTCATGCGAAACCGCTTCATGGCGCACGAGGTGTACGAGGAGCGCTTCCAGGGGATGATGAGCCGCAAGGCGTGGAACGCGGCGGTCCTCTCGTCGCCCGGGATGAGTGAATTCCGGCACACGATGTTCGAGCGCCTCGTGCCGAACCTCCGCTACATCGGCCTGCTCGACGACCGGATGACGGCTCACTACCGCGACGCGGGTCTCCTCCGCTACGCGGGCGGAAAGAACGCGACCGAGCTGTCCTTCGAGGAGATGATGTCGGATCTCGACACGCACGGACCGCTCGGGGCGGGCGCGCCGGACCACGCGTGAGGCGAGAAGCGACCGCACTCCCGGCGCGGGGCGGACGGCGTCGAGAGAGACGCCGCGATCCACCGCGCGCCGTGGCAGATGAGCGCGGCGGGGCCGGCCTCCGTCCAGCTCGGGCACAGAAGGCCCGACCTCACGGTCACCCCGTGGCTCTCACTTCGCGAACAGTCTACGACAGGACGGGCAGGGATGCGCTTTGCCAGATCTATGAAACCGGGCTACATTGCGGCTCATGCACAGGTCACAAAACGGCCCTATGCTCGCGCTTCAGGTTGCCGAGGACATCGTCCCGATCGGCGAGCTGAAGGCGCACCTCTCCGAAAAGATTCGGAATCTCAAGGATAGGCGTCGCCCACTCGTCGTGACGCAGAACGGCAAGGCGGCTGCCGTCATGCTCGCCCCGGAGGAGTTCGACCGCCTGACGACCCACGCACGGCTCGTGGCCGCCGTGCAGGAAGGGCTCGGCGATCTCGACGCCGGCCGCGTCGTCAACGATGACGATCTCGGGCGTCGCCTCGACGTGCGCTTCGGTTCCGTGAGCAAGCCCACCAAGAAGAAGTGATGCTTCGCTGGACCGATCGCGCGGTCAGCGATCTCATCGCGATCGGCGACTACATCGCCGCTGACAATCCGGTGGCCGCCCGCTCGTGGGTCGAGAAGCTCCGGCAGCGCGCGGTGAAGGCGTCAAAGCTGCCGCGCACAGGCCGCATCGTGCCGGAGCTCGCCCGCGACGACGCGCGCGAGATCTTCCAGCGCACCTACCGGATCGTCTACCGCATCGTCGACGATGGCATCGTGGTGCTCACGGTGCTCGAGGGACACCGTCTCCTCGGCAAGCTCGACCCCGACGACGGGTGAGCTACGACGCGAGCCCCAGCTCCTTCGCGATGCGCTCGAGGAACCGTTTGCTGGCACCCTCGCGGAACTTGTCGAACGCGGGCCGCAGGAATGGCCGCGCCGGGACCTGCACGACGATGACGCCGCGCCCGCTGCCGCCCGAGGGCTCCTTACCTGCCTTGCGGAGCAGCGCGAACAGGGAGCGCCGCATCCTCGGCGTCATCGGGATGATGGCGGGCGAGACGCCGATGAAGGCCTCGTCGCGGTGGGCGATCACGGGGCCCGCGTGCTGCACAACACCGTGCTCCACGGCGCCGGAGCGACCGGCGCGTTCAGCTCGATAGACTACCGCTTCCCCGACACCATCGCCCTCATCCAGAACAACCTGACGATGCGCGTCACCGTGCGCGACGGCGCCAAGGGCACGGTCGACCACAACCTGGAGAACACGCCACTTGGTTACATGGTGAGCGTGCCCACGGACTTCCACCTTTCCGCGAGCGCCACCGACGCCATCAACCAGGGCGTGGTCACGGCCTAGAGGCGAGAAGCCACCGCACCCACGGCACGGGGCGGACGGCGTCGAGAGAGGGACCGCGGTCCACCGCGCGCCGCGACGAGAGAGCGCAGCGACGACGGCCTCCGTCCAGCTCGGGCACCGAAGGCCCGACCTCAGGGTCACCCCCATGAGCCCATCCCTCCACTCGACCTGGGCGCCCCCATGAAGGAACGGACGCTCGGCGGCGCGGCCACCGATGGGATGCCTCGCGACGTCGGGGTCGACCCTTGCGCCGCCAGGGTCCACGAGCCGCCGATCCCGCGGCAAGCGCGACGAGGCGCTCCGCCAGCCCTCGCTCGCCCAGCAGGTCGGCGGAGCGCTCGAGGACGAGGGACGGCGCGTCGTCGTCCTCGGGGGCTGGCTCGAGGGGCGCGATGGCGTCCGGATCCGCCATGACGAGCGGCGCGTGCTCCTCGCGCTCGCCGACGCCCGCGCAGACCACGGCGGCGCGCCCCTCGCGCACGCGGGCCTCTGCCGCGTGGCGTGTCCCGAAGCGCGACTCGCGGCCCCGCGTCTCGCCAAGGGGTCGTCGAGGGCTGGCCCGTGGTCGCGTCGGGTCAGAGGCAGCCGCAGCCTGCCGTGCCGCAGGTCAGCTTCACCGTGACCGTGTAGCTCCCCTCGTCGTCGAAGGCGGTCGATCCGTCCACGATGACGCTGTACCAGCCGTCGACCGACGCGGTGATCGCGTACTCCTTCTTGCCGACGTAGTCCTCGCAGACGAGCTGGGCCGTCGACTGCGCTGCGCTGCACTTCGCGGTCGGTGCGGCGCAGGCGGCCCCCTGGGGCCCGTAGACCTTCAGCGTCGCGTCGTACGTCGACGAGCCGTCGCAGCGGAGGCCCTTCTCGAGCTTCGAGATCAGCTGCTCCCCGGCGAACATCCACACCCGGTAGGTGTGGTCCGCGCCGGCGTCGAAGCAGCCGCTCTTGTTGTCCTCGTCGTTGGACGCCGAGCAGGTCGAGTCGGACTTCTTGAAGGTCGCCGAGGCGGTCTTCCGCGAGATGACCCGCCCGTTCGCACAGCCCCGTCGGTTCTGCGTGCCGTCGGCGCACGCGTCGGTCGGCAGCATGCAGCCGCCACCGCCCGCTCCCGCGGCGCCACCACCCGAGGCACCAGAGCCGCCGCTCCCGCCGCCCGTCGCGCCGCTCCCGCCGCTCCCGCCGCTCCCGCCGCCCGTCCCGCCGCTCCCGCCGTTCGCGCCGCTCCCGCCGCCCGTCCCGCCACTCCCGCCGTTCGCGCCGCTCCCGCCGCCCGTCCCGCCGTTCGCGCCGCTCCCGCCGTTCGCGCCGCTCCCGCCGTTCGCGCCGCTCCCGCCGCCCGTCCCGCCGTTCGCGCCGCTCCCG
>CAYNEK010000096.1:0-1587 GCA_964396175.1 uncultured Polyangiaceae bacterium
CCCTTGCCGGACGAGCCGCCCGCGCCGGCGCCGCTCGCGCCGCCCTTGCCGGACGAGCCGCCCGCGCCGGCGCCGCTCGCGCCGCCCTTGCCGGACGTGCCGCCCGTGCCGCTGTTGCCCGCCGTGGAGCCGCCGGTGCCCGCGGTCGACCCGCCGTGACCCGACGAGGCGCCCGAGCTCCCGCCCATGCCGGCGCCCGCGTGGGCGCCCTGGCTCGAGTCGTCGACGGTCTCGGAGTCCGCGCAGCCGGAGACGAGGAGGGCGACGGTGGCGGAGGTGAACAGCGAAACGAGGATCCGATTTCGTGAGAGCATGCCGGGCCATCTAGCAGAGAGCGTGCCGAAGGCGACTTCGTGACACGGATTCGGTGGGTTCGAGCGATCCGATCGCCAGCGTGCCCTGTCGAGCCGCCGGGCGTTGGAGGGCGATGGGGCGGCGAGGACGCGCGGCGCCGCCTGCAAGTTGGCCCAGGAGACCGAGCTCCGGTAGGCGCGCCCCGGATGGTCCCTCGGTCGCTCGCCTCGACGTCTCTCCCGGCGCGGCTCCTCGCGTGGAGCGTCGTCGCGCTCGTCGCGACGGTGTCGCGCGCGTCATCCGCCGAGCCGAGCAAGCTCCCTCCGGAGATCGGCTGGAGCTACGGCGAGCTCGAGACGCCGCGCACGGCCGCGCTCGGCGGAGCGACCCGCGCGGTCGGCCCCGACACCTCGGCGGTCCTGCAGAACCCGGCGAACATCGTCGCGACGCCCGTCTACTACCTGTCCGGCTTCGGCGCGGTGATGACGGACGCGAAGCGCCAGACGTACGGCGGGATCTTGATGGACGGCACGCGACGGTATGGTCTCGGTGTCTCGGCGGCGTACATTCTGCAAGACCGCGAGGGGCTGAAGCGCAAGGGCACCGACGCCCGCGCGGCCCTCGGCTACCAGATCTCGGACAAGCTCTCCTTCGGCGTCACGGGCAAGTACCTGAAGCTCTACCAGGACGGCCTCGGGCCCTTCGGTCGCAGCCTCGCGTCGGACGGCCTGTCGAAGGAGCCCATCGTGAGCGGCTTCTCCTTCGACGCCGGCGTCACCGCGCGACCGACCGAGCTCATCTCGATCGCCGTCGTCGGAACGAACCTCACGAACCCTGGGGACGGCTTTCGCCCGACGGGCGTCGGCGGAGGGCTCGGCGTGGGCTCCCGTGATTTCACGATCGAGGGCGATCTCCACGCGGACTTCACGACGTACGACAAGACCCAGCTCCGCGCGATGGGCGGCGCGGAGCTCCTCGCGGGCGGCCACTTCCCCCTGCGCGTCGGCTACCGCTGGGACGAATTCTGGAAGTCCCACGCCCTCTCCGGTGGGGTCGGGTACATCGACGCCGGATGGTCCGCCGAGATCTCGCTGCGTCGCGCCTTCTCGCCGCAGAACCTCGGCTCGACCGCGATCTTCTTCTCGTTCTCGTACCTGGTGGATCAAGCGATCGTGGAGCGCAGCCCCGGCGCGGGCTCCTTCTCGATGGACTGATCGGCCGGCTCGCGCGCTACGGATCCGCGACGACGGCGACGTCGTCGACGTACCAGCCGGGCGCCTCGTGGAGCGCAGC
>CAYNEK010000096.1:1687-4152 GCA_964396175.1 uncultured Polyangiaceae bacterium
GCGCGCTACGGACCCGCGACGACGGCGACGTCGTCGACGTACCAGCCGGGCGCCTCGTGGAGCGCAGCGCAGGCCCTCGCTCGATGGACCGATCGGTCGGCTCGCGCGCTACGGACCCGCGACGACGGCGACGTCGTCGACGTACCAGCCGGGCGCCTTGTGGAGCGCGTTCTCCTTCGCGTTGGACGAGGGGTAGTTGACGCCCGTCGCGTACGCGAAGCGGAGCCGGAACTTCGAGGTGCGGAGCGCGGCGGGGATGGGGAAGGTCACCTGCTGCCATCCGCCGCTCTGCCCGACGAACCCAGGCTTCCCGTTCAGGTAGAAGGAGCCCTGCTTCAGGCACGAGTTCCCCTGGAGGCTCCCGTTGATCTTCACTGTACCGTTGCCCGCTCCCGAGCCGATCCACGTCGTGCCTCCGTCGCCCGAGAGCTCGATGGCGCCTCCGTCCGCGTAGCTCGTCCCTCCGACCGCGTACTCGACGAAGTCGTACCAGTGCCACAGCTCGACGCGGAGATCCTCGGCGGCGCACGCCGTGAGGTCCACGGCGGGGGAGCGGAGCTCGGCGCGCTCGCAGGCGGTGACGTTCCCGTCGAGGCGCGTGCCCCAGCACATCGTCCCGCCATGACAGCCGCCCGGCCCAGCTCCGGTCGGCGTGCCGCGCTGCCACTCGTCGAGCGGCCAGCTCGCGTCCGAGACGCCGTCCATCACCGTGTGCGTGAAGGCGGGGGTCGCGGCCTCGAAATCGATCGCGAGCTTCGACAGGATGGTGGCGCACGCGCTCCCGGTCGCGCCGGAGGCGCCGCCCTTGCCGGAGGAGCCCGAGGAGCCGGAGGCGCCGCCCTCGCCGGTCGCGCCGGAGGAGCCGCTCTCGCCGGTCGCGCCGGAGGAGCCCGAGGAGCCCGAGGAGCCCGAGGAGCCGCCCTTTCCCGAGGAGCCCGAGGAGCCGCCCTTGCCCGAGGAGCCGCCCTTGCCCGAGGAGCCCGAGGAGCCGGTCGCGCCGGAGGAGCCCGAGGAGCCTCCAGCCCCCGCGGACGTCGTGCCTGCCGATCCTGCGAGGGCCGGAGCCCCGCTGTCGTCGTCCCCACTTCCCACGCTCTGGCCGCTCGCGCAGGCCGTCCCGAGCGCGGCGACGAGGAGCAGGGAGGCTCTCATGGAACGCCGCGTGAGCCAGCCGCACGACGCAGGGGCTCGCCCGCGGCGATCGGGGTGAAGCGCTCCTCGAGGGGAGATGCCTCGTGAGCCCGCCGCACGATAGGGACGCGAGCGTCGGTCGCCATGGACTCGAGCCTCGCGCGCGCGCACTGATCCGTCAAATCGGCCCCCGCGCGGTGGAGCGCGGTCAGCGCGTCGCCGCCTTCTCGAGCTTCATGAGGAAGGCCACCTGCTCGAGGAGGGTCGCCTCGTCGACGAGGAGCGTCTCCCAGACCACCTCGAACCACGTGTCCAGCGTGTGCGCTTCGTCGCCCGGATCTTGGATCGTGCGCGCCGTCGCCTCGACCTCGTCGAACGCGCGAACGACGGACCGGCGGAGCACGTCTCGAGCCCGCTCGAACATCGCCCCGTCGGGCTCTCCGGGGAAGGCGGAGCGCTCGGCACGCGTCACGAAGCGGAGCACGTACCCGTCGGGGCGGAGGGTGACGCGCACGCCCGAGTCCATCACCAGGTTCTCGCGCGGGCGCTCGGCGATCGTCACCACGTCCTCGCGCGCGCGGTAGATCTCGAACCCCGCGCGGAGCAGGTGTGACTTCAGTTCTTGGAGGGCGAGCACAGTCACCCTCATTTTTTCTGGTCTCTTGCCTCCGCGTCAACCCCTTCCGGCTAAGATCGTCCGGGTGACCTCCCTTCGCGTGGCCGCGGCGGCGGCGCTCGGGCTCCTCGCCACCGCGTCGTCCGCCCGGGCGGACGACCTCGGCACCCCTGCGGCGCTGCAGTACGGGGCGGCGTTCGTGGCCGAGACCCGCGTGCGGAGCGGGGACGTGTGCCCGTCGAAGAGTGAGGAGCCGTGCATCCTCGGCTCGGGCGGCGGGCTCGGCCTCCGCGTGGGACACAGGACCCGTGGCTCGCTCTACCTGGGCGGCGTCTATCAGTTCACGAAGCACGACAGCTCGAACATCCTGAACCTCGCGATCCTCCAGCAGGCGCGGTTCGAGGCGCGGCGGTACTTCGGCGCGGACGATCGACTGACGCCGTTCGTGCACGCGGGCGCCGGGGTCGTCGCATACGGCGACGAGTGGCGACCCGAGACGTGGGGTGCCGGGTTCGCCATCGGGCCGGCGCTGTCGCTCGAGGTGACGCCGGAGGTGTTCGCCGGGATCGCGCCGACGTACGAGGTCGTCTTCCTCCGAGCGTGGAGGGACGGCGCAGGGCAGGCGCGCCCGGACGGCGCGGCGCACTTCGTCGGCCTGTCGCTGACGCTCGAGGTGCGCCACGCGTACGCGCGGTACTGAGCGGCGGGCAGGGATGGC
>CAYNEK010000096.1:4252-11387 GCA_964396175.1 uncultured Polyangiaceae bacterium
GCGGCGCACTTCGTCGGCCCGTCGCTGACGCTCGAGGTGCGCCACGCGTACGCGCAGCACTGAGCGGCGGGCAGGGATGGCGCGGCGCACTTCGTCGGCCCGTCGCTGACGCTCGAGGTGCGCCACGCGTACGCGCGGTGCTGAGCCGTCATTTTCCGAAATCTCTTGACGGAGAGAGGCAGGCGCAGTCCCATCATGGCGTGCGCTGCGCGCGCTGCGGTCGAGAGAACGCTGACCACGTCGCCTACTGCGAGGACTGCGGCTTCACCTTGCGGAGGGCGCAGTCGCGCCCTGTCGCGCCCGCGTTCGAGCTGGGTCCTCCCGGGCCCGTCTGCGCGGCGTGTCGCACGAAGAACCAGCCAGGGTTCCGCTTCTGCATCACCTGCGGCGGCCCTCTCGCGGCGCCCGCTCCCGTCGGTGATCCCATCACGGCGCCGCCGGTCACGCAGCCCGACGGCCTCGCCGCGGTCGCGGCGGCGGCGCACCGCGCGGGGGCCTCGACGGCGCCACCCCCCGAGGCTCAGGCCCTCCACGCGAGCCCGACCATCTCGGTGGAGTCGACCGCGAGCCCCGCGGCGGCGTCACCCTCACCCTCACCGCCGGCGACGCCCTCCCCCGCGATGGCCGGCTCGCTTCGGCCCTGCGCGCGCTGCGGCGCCGCCAACGACTCGGACGCCGTCTTCTGCCGGACCTGCGGGCTGTCCCTGGTGCTCGTCCCCGAAGCTCCACGAAAATTCGGCGCGACGCTCGCGCTCTCGCCTGCGAAGGCGAGCCCTCCACGCGCACCTGCGCCCGCACCTGCGCCGCCCGTGCCTCCCTCGTCTCCGCTCGGCGCGCCTGCTCCCGCCTTCCCTCCGGTCGCCGTGTCGGCGCCCGTCGCGCCCGCCCGGCTCGGCCGCATCGTGGCGCTCGCCACCGACGGGACCGATCGCGAGGCGTGGGACATCACCGCCGACTCCACGGACCTCGGCGGGCGCGACGGGGACGTCGTCCTCCCTGGAGATCCCTTCCTCTCGGCGCGCCACGGGCGGATCACGCGCGACGGCGCGGCGTTCGTGGTCCACGATCTCGCCTCGACGAACGGCGTCTACCTCCGGCTCCGCGGTCCGACGCCCATCCGCGACGGAGACTTGATTCTCCTCGGGCAACAGGTGCTAAGGTTTGACGTCGTGAACGCCACGGAGCAGGCGCTGCGCCCCGCCGTGCAGCACGGGACGGCTCTCTTCGGGACGCCGCAGGCGCCGGTCCACGCGCGGCTCTGCCAGCGGACCGTCGAGGGCATCACGCGCGACGTGTTCCACATGACCCGCCCCGAGCTCAGCTTGGGGCGCGAGGTCGCGGACGTCGTGTTCACGGACGACGCCTTCCTCTCTCGACGCCACGCGATCATCCGCCGTACGTCGGGCGGCGAGTTCGTGGTAGAGGACCTCAACTCCTCGAACGGCACCTTCGTGGCGATCCGAGGTCACCACCCCCTCACCGACGGCGACATCCTGCGCATGGGCCTCCACATGTTCCGCATCGAGCTGTACCCCGCCGCGGCGAAGGACCGAGGGGCGATGGGAGCGGAGGCGCCGCGCGCATGAGCGAGCCCGACGAGAAGGCAGCGGCCGAGCTGCCGGCGCCGCCTTCGGTCGAGCCCGCCGCGCCGCCCCCGGCCGAGGACGCGGGTGCCGACGACCACGTCCCGGGCGGGCCCGTCCGCGTCCAGCTCTTCGGGCGGACAGACGTCGGCCAGATCCGCGAGCACAACGAGGACAACTTCATCATCGCGGACCTGTCGCGCAAGAGCCGCGGGCTCCTCGAGGCCGAGCGGGTGCAGCTCGTCGGGCCGCGAGGCTCGCTGATGGCCGTCTGCGATGGGATGGGCGGCGCGGCCGCCGGCGAGGTCGCGAGCCAGCTCGCCGTCGACATCATCTACGATCGGATGGTCGGGGGCGACGATCCCAAGGACCACGACGAGCTCGCGCGCCGCATGGTCCGCGCGATCGAGGAGGCTGGCGCGCGCATCTTCGCCGAGGCCAAGGCCGATCGCACGCGGCGCGGCATGGGCACGACGTCGACCGTCGCGGTGCTCCTCGACGAGTACCTCTTCCTCGGGCAGGTCGGCGACAGCCGTGGCTACATCGTCCGCGAAGGCAAGATGATCCAGGCGACGCGGGATCAATCTCTCGTGAACCAGCTCATCGAGGCAGGCCAGCTCACCGAGGAGGAGGCCGAGACCTTCGAGCACAACAACATCATCCTCCAGGCCCTCGGCACGAACGAGACGGTGCAGGTCGATCTCACCTTCGTCGAGCTGCGGCGTGGCGATGTCCTGATGCTCTGCTCGGACGGGCTGTCCGGCATGCTGAAGAACGACGAGATCCGCGCGATCTTGACGGCCGGGCACGATCCGTTCGACGCCTGCAGGCTCTTCACCGATCGGGCGAACCAGGCCGGCGGGCACGACAACATCACCTGCATCGTGGCGCGCTTCGAGGGTGCGGGGCTCAAGAAGCCCGAGCCGGACGACCCCGACTTCCGGTACCGGAAGTACCCACTCCCAGAGTCGGGCAGCGGTGCGGGCTCGACCTCTGCCAGCCCGCCGGCGTCGGTCCCGACGGACGGCGCGCCGTCGAGCGGGCTCAAGGTCGCCCACACGATCGTGTCGATGAACGTGGGCGACATCCAGGCAGCGATCCCCGACGCCTTCCCTGGAGGACCGAAGGCGGGCGACGACGATCCGGTCGATCTCCCGATCCCGCCGACGCCAGGCTGGATGATCGGCCTCTGGGTGTTCCTCGCGATCGTGATCGTCGCGGGCGCGGGCTTCGTGCTTCTGCGCTGACGGACACGGCTCGGGCCGGGCGACGCCGCCATGACGGGGCGCGGGCTCGGTGCCGCTCCACGAGCGCGGTCTAGCTACGCGCTCTCGAGGGTGGCCCGGAGCTGTCCCCCGCGGAAGACCCAGAGCTCTCCCGGCTTCGCGAGGGTCCAGGCTTCGTCCCTCGTGAGCGGCACCGTCGCGACGACGGCGACCCGATCCTTCGGCGTCGTCACCTCAGAGAAGTCGATGGTCAGATCTTCGTCAGCCAGGGTCGCGCGTCGGAAGGGCGCCTTGCGCACCAGGTACGCGAGCCGCGTCGCCGCGCGCGCGAAGAGGTGCCTCCCGTCCGCCAGCAGGAAGTTGAAGGTCCCCTTCTCTCCGATCCTCGCGCCCTCCTCGGCGATGACGCGCCCGAGCGTCGTGGTGTCGCGAGGGTACTCGGGGAGCCGGCTCGTCACCCGGTGGAGGAGCGCACAGAACGCGCGCTCGCTGTCGGTCGTGCCGACAGGACGGTAGCGCCCCGTGTCGAGCTTCTTTACGCCCTTCACCGTGCCGTTGTGCGCGAAGACGACGTGTCGGCCCCACGCCTCGCGGACGAAGGGGTGCGTGTTGGCGAGCGAGACGGGCCCGCGGGTCTTCTTGCGGATGTGCGCGACGGCGAGGAGCGTCTTCGACGGGTGTCGCTGCACGAAGCTCGCCAGCGGAGAGCGCGCCGCCGCATGAGGCTCGAGGAAGACGCGGGCCGCGCGCCCCTCGTAGAGCGCGAGCCCCCAGCCGTCGGCGTGATCGCCCGAGGCGCCGCCGCGGAGCGCGAGCCCCGAGAACGAGAAGACGATGTCCGTCGGGACGTTGCACTCCATGCCGAGCAGCTCGCACACGGCGCCGTCGCTCCTCGCCCGTCAGCCCGCGGAGCGGGCGCCGCCGCGGACGGACTCGACGATCTCGCGCGCCTCGGCGTCGCCGAAGCCGAGGAGCCCCGAGAGCCGCGCGAGGATCGCTCGCTCGCTCTCGGACACCTCGCCGTCGGCGTGGGTGAGGAGGGCCGCGTTGCCGAGCAGGAGCTCCTTGTCGTCGCGCGAGAGGCCCGCGAGATCGAGGTCGTCGAGCGTCCTCGGCGTCCGCGCCCACGCGACGATCTCCGCCTCCTCGTCGTCGCTCGCGTCGAAACCGGCGAGCAGGCCCTCGACCACCGTGCCCTCGCTGCCTTCCATCTGCCCGTCGGCCCAGGCGACGGCGCAGAGCGCGCGGACGATGTTCTTGTCGGCTGGCGTCATCTATCCAGCATTATCGCACGCTTCGCGCAGGGCTGCCTGGGGCGCCTTCTGGCGGCCGCGGCGATCTTGTCCTTCAGCGGGTGGTGCGCGAGCTCGACGGGGCTGCCTGGGCGCCTTCTGGCGGCCGCGGCGATGGTCCCCGTCGCCTGGGCCGAGCCGGCGATAGAGGGTGCTTCGCGCGGGGCCGGGAGGGCGTCCTCGAGCGGTCGCGGCGATGCGCCTCGCGGTGCGCGGGGCGCGCGTGACGAGTCTGAACGGGTCTCGAGGCTCTCACCCGGCGGTCGCGGCGTCCAACCGCGTGATGTCGGACGGGCGGAGCCGGACGTCCAGGGCGCGTGGGATCGCCTCGGCGTGGGCGCGGCTCCGGACCCCGACGATCGGGGTGGCGCCCTGCGCGAGCACCCACGCGATCGCCACGTCCGCGATCTCGCAGCCCTCGCGTGCCGCGATCTCTCGGAGGATCGTGAGGACGACCTCGGCCTTGATCCAGGCCTCTGCCGAGAACCAGGGCTCCGTGCCGCGCGGGGCGCTGGGGACGTGCTCGCGATCGTATCGTCCGCCGAGGACCCCCTGATCGAGCGGGCTGTAGGCGAGCAGGCTGACGCCGAGCTCGCGGCACGCGTCGCGGACGCCGTCTCGCTCGACGGAGCGATCGAGGAGGTTGTAGCGGACCTGGTGGGACGCGAGCGGGATGCCGCGTCGTGCGAGCGCTCGGTGGGCCTCGCGGAGCTCGCTGGCGCCGAAGTTCGACACGCCGACGGCGCCGACGAGGCCCTCTTCGACGGCGTCGGCCATGGCGTCCATGAGCGAGGGGATGCTGGCCATCGCGAGATCGGGCCAGTGGATCTGGTGGAGATCGATGCGTCGCCGCCGGAGCCTCCGCAGGCTCGCGAGGAGCGCGGGGCGCAGGGCACGCGCGCCGTCCCTCCCCGGGAGGAGGCCAAATTTCGTCGCGAGGAAGAAGTCGGCCGGACGCCCTTCGTCTGCGAGCTCGGCCGAGAGCTTCTCGACGAGGTAGCCGAGGATCTTCTCGGACTCTCCGTGGCCGTACACCTCGGCCGTGTCGAAGAAGCGGCACCCGACGCTCGCCGCGCCGACGAAGGCGTCGACGATGTCCGATGGGCCGTGCTCCTCCCCGTAGTGCCAGTATCGGGCGTCGCCGAAGGCCCACGTGCCCACGGCGATCGCCGGGACCATGAGCCCGGTCTCGCCAAGGGCGACACGCTTCATCGCGGTGTGGTCGCCCAGGCGTGGGGGCATGGGATCGAGGAGAGCTGCGCGCCGCTGCCCGTCGGAGACCGCATGGCCTCTGACGATACCACGCGATGCTCCTCCTTCGCTCTTTGAGCGCGCACCCCGAGCCCGACGGCAACGATCGGGGACGCGTCGGACCTGCCTTGTGCGGTCGAGCGGTGGGGGGCTCGGACGGCGATGTCGTGCAGCCCACGGCGCGCGTGTCTCGGCCCGGATGCGCCCGGAGGGGTCGCGGGTCCGACGTGGGGATGCGCAGGGCGCAGACGGCGCGCGTGTCTCGGCCCGGATGCGCCCGGAGGGGTCGCGGGTCCGACGTGGGGATGCGCAGGGCGCAGACGGCGCGCGTGTCTCGGCCCGGATGCGCCCGGAGGGGTCGCGGGTCCGGCGTGGGGATGCGCAGGGCGCAAACGGCGCGCGTTTCTCGGCCCGAGCGCGGGTCTCTCGGTACGCTGGCGGCGCCCATGCGGTGCGCTCTCCTCGTGCTCCTCGCGCTTGTCTCGCTGCCCGTCGCCGTGGGCTGCAAGCGGCGCGCGCCGGCGCCCCGGGGCGAGCCAGGGATGGCACCGGTGACCGCGGTGTCGTCCGCGTCCGCGCCCCCCGCGGCTTCGTCCGCATCGGCCCCCGGCTCGGCGTCGGTCGAGGCGCCTCCCCTGCACCCCCCGGCGCTCGCGACGCGTACGCTGGAGGAGCAGAAGGCGTGCGACGCGAAGACGCGCGAGATGGACCAAGGGCTCGCGTCGGGAGCGATCTCGCTCGCGGCGAAGAGCAAAGAGTTCGCCGTGGCGTACTTCTATTCGAACAGGGTGAAGGGCGAGGGGCTCCTCGCGTTCTCTGGGTACTCGACGGCGGCGATCCCGCTCGGGACGCCGCACGGGCTCGGCAAGGGCCTGACCCACCCTCCGCACATCATCCCGCGCGCGGATCAGTGGCTCGCGCTGTGGTTCGACGCCGAGGGGCTGCTCTACGCGAAGTCGGGGTGGGCGGCGACCATGCCCTCGGTCGAGCGCCTGCGCGCGGTGAGCGCCGACGAGGGGCCGCACACGGCGATCCTCCGCACGGCGGCAGGCGCTGTCCTCGCCACCGCGCCGCTCGCGCGAGGGGCGACGGCGCAGCTCGGGCTCTTCGAGTTCGCGTCCGAGGACGGCGGACCCGTGAAGGCGCTCGGGACGTCGACGGGCGCGTCGAACCCGGAGCACCCAGCCCTCGTGGAGGTCGAGGATGGCTTCCTTGCGGCGTGGGAGGATCAGCGCGAGGGGCAGCCGAAGGAGATCCACCTCGCGCGGTTCGACGCGACGGGGCGTGCGCTCGGCGCCGCGATCTCGCTGAGCGGCAGAGGCGCGCACGAGCCCGCGCTCGCGAACACGAAGAGCGGCGCCCTCGTTGCGTGGGACGAGGGAGACGAGCGCCTCGTCATGGTGCGCGCGCTCGACGAGCACGGTGCCCCTCGCGGCCCGGCGCGCCCCATCGCGCGAGGCACACACGCGCGGCTCGTCCCGATGGGCGAGCGGACGGCGCTCTCGTTCGTCGACTTCATGGGGCGGCCCTCGGTCGTCACGCTGGGCGACGACGGCGGGACGAGCCCGGTCCTGCTCGTCCTCCACGGGAAGAACCCGGTCGTGGACGCGCCCGCGCTCGCGTACGCCGACGACGGTCACCTCGGCATCGCGTACGTCCTGTCGGGCGGCATGAAGGCGGTCCTGCGGATCGTGAAGGTCGACGGCTGCTTCGAGCCGTGAGCCGGCGCGATCGCAGGACGAGCCCTACGATCGCGCCGCGAGCCCTACGATCGCGCCGCGAG
>CAYNEK010000096.1:11487-17098 GCA_964396175.1 uncultured Polyangiaceae bacterium
CGAGCCCTACGATCGCAGGACGAGCCCTACGATCGCAGGACGAGCCCTACGATCGCGCCGCGAGCCCTACGATCGCGCCGCGAGCCCTGCGATCGCGCCGCGAGCCCTACGATCGCAGGACGGGCCCTGCGATCGCGCCGCGAGCCCTACGATCGCGCCGGGCCGCCCTCCCACAAACAAACGTGCTCGTGCTCGCCGCCCGGGCCGACGAGGACCCCACGCGACGAGATCCCCCACCGCCCCGCGACGTCGAGCCCCTTCCCCGACACGCAGAGCGCCAGGAGCGCCGCCGGCTCTTCTCGCCGAAACGCGGCCTCGTACTCGCGCAGCACCGCACGCGAGAACGGCGCGCGCCGGAACGCAGGCGTCAGGCCATACGAGAACAGATAGAGCGCGCCTCCCTCCGTCGTCTCGCACAGCGGGACGAGCGACCGATCGAGGAGCGACGGATCGACCGCGCGAAACCGGGCCACCTCGCGAGGCCCGACGGGGTAATACCCGGTGTACCCCACGGGGATCGGATCGCCGCCCTCCGGCGTCCAGAACGCGACGCGAAACCCCCGTGGGAAGCGCGTCACCACGGCCGCGAGCCGCGCGAACTCGACGCGATCGAACGGCCCGGGGTAGACCGCCCAATCGGCCGCGAGCAGCGCGAGGAGCGCGCGTCGGAAGCGAGGCTCCGCGAGCGGCGCCTCGGGCTGCGGCGCCGGGTGAGGGATCGCGTGGGTCGTCAGCCGCCCGGGCCGTGAGGGCGCCTGCGCGAGCGCCAGCTCGGCGAGGTGTGTGGCGAGCGCGCCGAACCCCTTCGCGCGCGGATCGTCGAGCGCGGGCGTGCGCTGCGACGAGGGCGCACCGCCTGTCGCCGTCTCGAGCGCGCCTGCGGACGGATCATGGAGCGTGTCGAAGGCCTCTTGGTCGGCTGCGGGCGCTGGATGCGCCCCAGGCTCGCCTGCGAACGGATCCGGGAGCGTGTCGAAGGGGCTCATGACAGCGCCTCCAACGTGCACACGAGCGCGCGCCCGAGGGCCGCAGGATCGTAGCCGCCCTCGAGGACGAGCCCGACACGCGGCCCGACGGCCCGGACACGGCGTGCCGCCCACGCGTACGTCTCGTCGGTGAGCTCGAGGCTCGACATCGGATCGTCCCGGTGCGCGTCGTATCCCGCGCTGACGAGCACGACGTCGGGGCGAAACGCGGCGACCTCCGTCATCATCTCGTCGAGCGCTCGACGCCAATCGTCGTCGCTCGTCCCCGGAGGCAGCCCCCGCGACAGGAGGCACCGGCCCGTCGCCCGATCGACGACGAGAGGCGGATCGTCCGTGTCCGGGAAGAGCCGCGCCTCGTGCAGCGACACGACGGACGCCCGAGGCTCGTCCCTGAGGCACGCGAGCGTGCCGTCCCCTGCGTGCACGTCCCAGTCGACGACGACGATCCTCGCCGCGAAGAGATCGAGGCAGCGGCGCGCGGCGAGCGCCACGTGGTTCACGAAGCAGTAGCCGCTCGCGCGTGCTGGGTGCGCGTGGTGCCCGGGCGGTCGCGTGAGCGCCGCGCCGACCGTCTCCCCGTGGGCCAGCCCCTCCGCGAGATCGAGCGCGAGGCCCGCGGACGCGCGCGCGGCGAGCACGGTCCCCTCGTCGCACGGCGTCTCGGGCTCGATCGTGCGATCGACGTCGCGCACCGCGAAGAGGCGCGTGACGTACGCGGCGTCGTGGACCGTGGAGAGCTCGTCCGCCGTCGCGAGGCGTGCGTGCTCCTCGACGCGGACCCCAGCGAGCCGCGCGTGCGTGAGCGCCGTGAGGGCGCCCTCGAGGCGAGCCTCGGCCTCGGGGTGCTCGGCGCCGGGCCGATGGCGTCGGGATGCGCCAGACCAGGTGACGCGGATCAACGGTGCTTCGCGTAGACGTCGTCGCGCCAAGCAAGCAGATCTGGGAATTCTACCACGAGGTCCTCGGTCGTCCACGCCCGCGCCGTGCCAGGCTGGAAGCCGTCGCGCGGCCGGACCACCTGGAGCATCGTCGCCATCGACAGGTCGGCGAAGGTGAAGTCCTCGAAGAGGTACGGTCTCCCGACGAGCGTCATGCGGAGCCACAGGAGCTCGTCGCGGATGTCCTGCTCCAGATCGCCGGTCGGGCGGCGCGTCTCGGCGGCGTGCTTCTTCGCGAGGAAGCGCGCCCCGAGCGGCACGGTGGTCGCCATGAGGGGCCGCAGGAACGCCGGGATGCTCGCGGGCACGGCCTCGCGCTTCGCCTCGGCGTCGGCGGCGGTGCGGCGCATGACGAGCGCGCGCCCTGCGCGGAGGGCCCGGTTGGCGCGCGCGTCGATCTCGATGATGGCCGCCTCCTTTCCGCTCGGGAAGAGCGTCTTCGCCTTGGACACGGAGTGCCTGTCGGCCCACCGCGCGATGTCGAACGAGTCACCGAGCACGGTGCCGTCGTCGAGGCGCAAGAGCGGGACGGTCGCCCGCCTCGTGAGCCCGCCCGCGGCGAGCCGGAGCGACAGCTCGCCGATCATCGGCGCGTGCTCGTGGACGACGTAGCGGATGCCGTGGTGGTCGAGCGCCCAGCGCGCCTTCATCGACCAGGGCGAGTAGTGGAGCTGCCAGAGGTCGTGCATCGCGTGGATCGTGCGCGAGGTGCGGTGTGATCGGCAAGCGGGATGTGAATGCGTCCCTCGGGTTCGCCAGGGTGCCCGCGTCTTCGTCGGCGCGCTCACGCCTCGCGGCGGTCGACGTCTCGAGCGCGATCCCCGTGCGATGCGAGACGAAGAGGACCGCGCTCCGCGATCCCGCCGACCGCACGACGGAGAGACGATCGAGCCGCCATCTCCGCATGGAACGGCGTCGTGGCGCGACGCGACGCCGACCCGAGGCGGAGGCGCCGTCGGTCGTCTCGCCCCTTCCGCTCGCGCCATGCCGCGAGACGACGCAGCGCCCGCGACGGCTCGCGGGCGCTGCGTGAGACGTCCACCGGCGGGGCGCCGGCGGAGCGACGCTCAGAACTGATGCGCCTCGGTCGAGTCCTTGAGCGCGGTCGTCGACGACTTCCCGCCCGTGATGACCTCGGTCACCTGATCGAAGTACCCGGTGCCCACCTCGCGCTGGTGCCGCGTCGCCGTGTAGCCGTCCTTCTCGGACGCGAATTCGCCCTCCTGGAACTCGGAGTACGCCGCCATCCCGCGCGCCTTGTAGTCCTTGGCCAGCGTGAACATCGAGTGGTTGAGCGCGTGGAAGCCCGCCAGCGTGACGAACTGGAACTTGTAGCCCATCGCCGCGATCTCACGCTGGAACTTCGCGATGTCCGTGTCGGACAGGTTCTTCTTCCAGTTGAAGGACGGCGAGCAGTTGTACGCGAGCATCTTCTCCGGGAATTGCTTGCGGATCGCCTCGGCGAATTTCTTGGCCTCGGCGAGGTTCGGCGTCGAGGTCTCGCACCAGACGAGATCGGCGTACGGCGCGTACGCGAGGCCGCGCGCGATGGCCGTGTCGGTGCCGCTCTTGATGCGCAAGAAGCCCTCGGCCGTCCGCTCGCTCGAGGCGACGAAGGGCTTGTCGCGATCGTCCGAGTCGTTCGTGAGGAGCTTGGCGCTGTCGGCGTCGGTGCGCGCGACGATGAGCGTCGGGACGTCGAGCACGTCGGCCGCGAGGCGCGCCGCGACGAGGTTGCGGATCGCCTGGGCCGTCGGGACGAGCACCTTGCCGCCCATGTGCCCACACTTCTTCTCGCTCGCGAGCTGGTCCTCGAAGTGCACCGCCGCGGCCCCGGCCTCGATGAGCGCCTTGGTGAGCTCGAAGGCGTTCAGCGGGCCGCCGAAGCCGGCCTCGGCGTCGGCCACGATGGGCGCGAACCAATCGCGCGAGACGCTCCCCTCGGCCTGCTCGATCTGATCGGCGCGGCGGAGCGCGGCGTTGATGCGGCGGACGACGCTGGGCACGCTGTCGACGGGGTAGAGGCTCTGATCGGGGTACATCTGGCCCGCCGTGTTCGCGTCGGCGGCGACCTGCCAGCCCGAGAGGTAGATCGCCTCGAGCCCCGCGCGCACCTGCTGCACGGCCATGTTGCCGGTGAGCGCGCCGAGCGCCCCGACGAACTCTCGGGTGTGGAGCAGCTCCCAGAGCCGCCACGCGCCCCGCGTCGCGAGCGTGTTCTCGATCTTGATCGAGCCCGAGAGCTTGGCGACGTCCGCCTTCGAGTAAGGGCGGGAGATGCCCGCGAAGCGCGTTGCCTGGAGATCGCTGGTCGTGTGTGCCGGGGTGGTCATGAGGAGGTCCTTGGGTGTGCGATGGGGTGTTGGGGTCGGGGTCTCGGAGCCTCGCGCGATCAGTCGCGGAGGAGATCGTAGGCGGGGAGGGTCAAGAAGTCGGCGAAGCGCGGCGCGATCGACAGCTCGAGGAAGAGCCGCTCGGCCTCGGGGAAGCGCCCGGCGCGGTAGCGGTCCTCGCCGATCTCGGCGGAGACCCTCTGCATCTCCTCGGCGATCACGCGCTCGAGCCGCTCCTTCGTGACGATGGAGCCGTCGTCGAGGGGCGCGGCGTGGTGGATCTCTTGCCACACCTGCGCGCGCGAGATCTCGGCGGTCGCCGCGTCTTCCATGAGGTCGTAGAGCGGCACGCAGCCCGAGCCGCGGAGCCAGGACTCGAGGTACTGGATGCCGACGCGCACGTTGTGGCGGAGCCCGGCGTCGGTGCGCGAGCCCTCGGGGACGCGCAAGAGATCGGCCTCCGTGACGACGAGCTCGTCGCGCCGTCGGCCGATCTGGTTCTGCTCGGGCATGTGCTCGTCGAAGACGGCCTTGGCGATGGGGACGAGCCCCGGGTGCGCGACCCAGGTCCCGTCGTGTCCGTCCTCGACCTCGCGCAGCTTGTCGGCGCGCACCTTCGCGAGGGCGGCGTCGTTCTTCGCGGGATCGCCCTTGATGGGGATGAAGGCCGCCATGCCGCCCATCGCGTGGACCCGGCGGCGGTGGCACGTCTTGATGAGGAGGCGCGAGTACGCGCGCAAAAATCCCTTGTCCATCGTGATCTGCGCCCGATCGGGCAGGATGGCCGCGGGGTCCTCGGCGCGCTTCTTGATGAAGCTGAAGATGTAGTCCCAGCGCCCGCAGTTGAGCCCCGCCGAGTGATCGCGGAGCGCGTAGAGGATCTCGTCCATCTCGAAGGCCGCGGGCAAGGTCTCGATGAGGACCGTCGCCTTGATGGTGCCGCGGGGCAGGCCGAGCTTCTCCTGCGCGAAGAGGAAGACGTCGTTCCACACGCGGGCCTCGTGGTGGCTCTCGAGCTTGGGCAGGTAGAAGTACGGCCCCTTGCCGCGCGCGAGCTGCTCCTTCGCGTTGTGGAAGAAGAAGAGCCCGAAGTCGAAGAGCGCGCCCGGCGCGGGGCGGCCGTCGACGAGCACGTGGCGCTCGGGCAGGTGGAGGCCCCGCGGGCGGACGAAGAGCGTCGCGACCTCGTCGCCGAGCGCGTAGCGCTTCCCGCCCGCCTCGAAGGTGATGGTGCCGCGGACGGCGTCGCGGAGGTTCCGCTGGCCGTCGAGCTGGTTCTGCCAGGTTGGGCAGTTGGCGTCCTCGAAGTCGGCCATGAAGCAGTTGGCGCCCGAGTTGAGCGCGTTGATGATCA
>CAYNEK010000097.1:0-16779 GCA_964396175.1 uncultured Polyangiaceae bacterium
ACGATCCACGACGAGACGAGGTGTCACGCAGCGGCGCGATCGAGGAGCACGGCGTGTGGCGCGTCGCGCCGAACGGACGCGACGAAACGGGGTGTCATGCAGCGGCGCGATCGAGGCGTGTCCGTGGCGCTCAGCCCCCCCCTGCCCACGATCCACGACGAGACGAGGTGTCAAGCAGCGGCGCGATCGAGGCGTGTCCGTGGCGCTCAGCCCCCCTGCCCACGATCCACGACGAGACGAGGTGTCACGCCTCGGTGCGATCGAGGAGCACGGCGCGTGGCGCGGCGTGCCGAACGGACGCGACGAAAACTGGCGTTGTCCTTCGGGCGGGGCGTAGGGTTCTGGCGACGTGCGCCTCGTCCCCGTCGCGCTTCCGCTGCTCACCCTCGGTCTCCGCATCTGTGGCGATGCGGACGACGATCACCGTGTGCGGGCGCCGGCCTCATCCAGCCTCCCTGGCCCGCCCGCCCCGACGAGCGCGTCGCCGTCTGCGAGCCCGTCCGCCGCCGGGAACGCGCCCGCCACGTCCGGCGCGTCGCCGCCCGCGTCCCTGCCCGCCGCGCCCGCCGACTGTCCCGACGGGATGGTCGCGATCCCGCCCACCGGGCCCGGCGGCTTCGTGATGGGCCGGGGAGATCGCGGGGCGAGCGATCGCCCGCACAAGGTGGTCCTCACGAAGGGCTACTGCATGGACGCGACCGAGGTCACCACGCGCGCCTACGCGGCGTGCGTCGAGGCGCGGGCGTGTCGTTTGCCGTTCATGGAAGACCGCTTCGCCACGTACCCACGCAAGCCCGACGATCCCGTCAACATGGTGAGCTGGGACAAGGCGCGCGCGTACTGCGCGTGGGCCGGCAAGCGTCTCCCCACCGAGGCCGAGTGGGAGTGGGCCGCGTCGGGGCCCGAGCACACGAAGTACCCGTGGGGCGACGGCCCCGAGCCCGCGTGTGGCGTGGGGCTCGCGGACTTCACGCCGCTCGGCGCGCCCAAGACGCACGCCGGCGGCGACGTCGGGTGCTTCGGCGGAGGGCCCTCGAGGGTCGGATCGCACGCCGCCGGGAAGCGCGTGTGGCCCACGGGCGCGCTCTTCGATCTCGCTGGGAACGTGTGGGAGTGGACCGAGGACTCGTACGCGCCGTACGAGGAGCGTGATCAGATCGATCCCCTCGTGCGCCTGCCCATCGCGAACCATGCGATCCGTGGCGGCGGCTGGAACCGCCCTCCGCGTGCGCTGACGACCTACTTCCGCGGGAGCGCGGTCTACACGTACCAGGTCCCCGCGCTCGGCTTCCGCTGCGTGAAGGGCGCGCCGCATCCAGCCGAGTCCCCGGGCTGAGCGTCGCGGCGCGGCCGTGTGCCCCGTGCTTGGCGGTGGCGCGCGCCGCTCGACGATCGCGCCGAGCGCCGGCGGGAGGTGAGCCGTTGGGGGCGCGGGGCCCATCGCGCGAGGCCCGCGCCGCGCGTCGGCGGGAGGTGAGCTCCCATGGTAGCGTCGAGCCATCATGCGCATTTCTCTCGGTCACTCGAAGCAGGCGTGCTGGCTCCTCGTCCCGACGATGCTCTCTGCGCCGGCCGTGCTCGCCGCCGCGCCGCCGCCTCCGGCTGCTCCCGTGCCGACCCCGTACGCCTCCGCGGCTGTCGCTCCGACCGGCTCGGGAGCGGCGCCAGGCCCGCCGCGGGATGTCGCGTTGGAGCAGGGGCCGCCCGAGGACACGGCGAGCGGCAGGCCGCGCCGCCCACCGCCGCACCAGTCCGCGCCTCGGTGGGACTCCGCGAAGAGCTATCGCTCGGCCACCGCGGGGGAGGAGCTCGTGATCGAGCTCGTCGTGACGGACGACGATCTCGACGACCTCTCCGTGACGAGCCCGGATCTTCCCGAGGGAGCGCGGCTCGAGGCCCGAGGGCAGGCTGGGAGCGTCACGGCCACGGTGACGTGGCCGCTGGGCAAGCACGCGTCCGGCAAGACCATGCTGCACCTCGTCGCCTCGGATGGCACACACAAGGCGTCCACCGAGATCACGGTCTTCGTGTCGAACGAGTGGGATTCCTACTTCATGCCGGGCGTCCAGTACGGCGCGTACCAGCCGCGCGCGTCCGATCGGTACGGCGCCTACCACGGCCCCGCCATCGAGCTCGTGTTCGCCAGCTGGATCCACAAGAACGACAAGCGCGGCCCGAGCCATGGGCGCGTGCACCTCGACATGCAGCTGCTCACGTCCACGAAGGCCGGGCTGCCCGCCGCGTTCGACCTCGCGTACGCCTTCGATCTCTCGATGGAGCGAAACCCCCGGCGGAGCTACCTCATCCCGCACTTCGGGCTCCGCGTGGGCGCGATGCTCAACAAGGGCCTCGAGGGGAAGGGGACGCTCGCGCACGTGACCCCCGTCGGCGGGCTGTACCTCTACGCCGAGGAGAACCTCTTCGTCACGCTGCAGGGCGGGTACGTGATGCCGCTCAGCGCCGACCGCTTCGACGATCTCCGCGGGCCGCGCGGGGGGCTCTCCGTGAGCTACATCTCCTGGTGATCGGCCTCGCCGCCCTCGCGCCGGGGCGGATGGGTCGGCCGTAGCGGGGCTGTGCCGACGATCAGCGTGCGGACGCGAGCGGGAGGCGCACGACGAAGCGAGCCCCGCGCTCCACGGCCTGGTCGAGCGTCACGTCTCCGCCGTGGGCGCGCGCGATCTGCCTGGCGATCGCGAGCCCCAGGCCGCTGCCCGACGCGATCTCCGACCGGTCCTTCGCGCCGCGGTAAAAGGGCGAGAACACGTGCGGCGCGTCCTCGTCCGAGATGCCGCGCCCGTCGTCCTCGACCGTGATGAGGCCGACGCCGTCTTCGGTCCGCGCGGAGACCCGGACCGCGCCTCCAGGGGGGTTGTGCTGGACCGCGTTGTCGAGGAGGTTGCGGAGCGCGCGCGCGACGTCGCGCTTCGAGCCTCGGACCGCGAAGGCCGCCTCGGGCGGATCGGGGAGCGAGACGGCCTTCTCCTGGGCGACGCCCCGAGCCATGCTGAGGGCCTCCGCGATGACCTCGGTGGCCTCGAAGCGCGCGTCCGGCAGAGGGGTCCGCGTCACCCGCGCCAGCGTCAGCAGGTCCTCCGAGAGCATGATGAGGCTCTCGACCTCGACGAGGAGATCTCGCAGGGTCTCCTCGTACTCCGCGGTCGCACGGGGCCTCCGGAGCGCGAGCTGCAGCTCTCCGCGGAGCGTCGTGAGGGGCGAGCGGAGCTCGTGCGCGGCGTGGGACACGAAGGTCTGCTGCGCGGAGACGAGGTGATCGAGCTGGCCTATCATGCGGTCCAGCGTCGCGGCGAGGAGGCGCGTCTCGGTGCTCCCGCGGACCTCGTCGCCGACGCGCGTGGAGAGATCGCCCGCCGCCACCTGCTCGACCGTGGCGGCGATCGTCGCGACGTCGCGCGAGAGCAGCCCCCCGAGCCACCGCGCGACGAAGGCGGTCACCGTCACGGTGAGGGAGAGGAGCAGCACGAAGACGCGCACGAGGAAGCCGAGATCCTCGTCGACGCTGCGCCGCGAGAGCGCGTAGAGGAGGAGCTCCTGCCGCTCGGGGATGGCGAGGAGGACCCCGCGGACGTGGGACCGCCCGACGCGGAAGTCGACCGTGTGGCCGTCCTCCTCGCCGTGCGGGACGTGCAGCTGTGCGAACGTCGGCACGGAGCCCACGAGCGTCCTGGTCGCGTAGCGGAGCTCGCCGCCGGGCGAGTACAGCGCGACGTAGCGACGTGTCTGGCGCGGAAAGTCTGGATCCTCCGCTGTTCCATCCCCGATGGGCGCGCCCGGCGGCCGCTGTCCGATGACGATGGCCTCGGCCTTCGCCTGCAGGTGGACGGCCTCGTCGAAGTCGCGCAGCTCGTCGCGGTACACGAAGGCGAACGACGAGCCGAACCCGATCAAGAGCGCGGCGGCGGTGACCACCGTGAGCGTGATGGAGAGCCGGTGCTTCAGCCGCACGGGGGCCGCGTGGGGCGCGCGTCTGCGCGGCTCAGGAGTTGAGCTCGACGCGGAGGAGCTTGCGACCGATGAAGACGTAGTCGCCGTGGCCGAGCTCGCGCTCGGTCTTGATGCGCAGGTAGGTCCCGTTGCGGCTGCCCAGATCGGTCAAGGTGTACTTGCCGCCCTGCTCATCGATGCGGCAGTGGTTGCCGGACATGTAGATGTCCGCGGGGAAGTTGAGATCGGCGCCCTCGCGCCCGAGGGCGAGGCTGGTCGTCCGCGCGCACACGGTCATCCCGAGCGCGCCGCCGGCGACGAGCTGCGTCACCCGGAAGGGGCTCGGCGCCCGCGGCGAGGTATAATACGCGGTCCCGTCGGGGTCGACGGGGTCCCCGGCCTTCGGCGTCTGGTCGAGCCGGAAGACCTGCTCGCCCGCGAGGAAGACATCGCCTGCGCTGATGTCCACCGTCCCGCGGATGCGGACGAAGACGCCGTTCAGCGAGCCCTCGTCGCGGATGAAGAGCTGGGTGTCGCGGTAGAAGAGGTTCGCGTGCTTGGGTGACACGAAGGGATCGTCGGAGAACTCGATGCCGCCCTTCCGGCCCACGATGTGCTGGTCCTGCTTCAGGTGGTAGGCGAGCCCCTCGAGCCCCTCGCCGCGGATGACGACGACCCGCGCCTTGGCCGGGTTCTGCATCTCGCTGAAGTACCGGTCCCGGAGCTCCATGATCTCGGGTGGGGTCTCGGCGCCGCAGCGGCCACAGAATTTGTGGCCGGAGGGGACGGCCGTGTAGCACTGCCAGCAGAGGTAGTGACGGGCTTGCTCCATGAGGTCTTCCTTGGAGAGGTGGGAGTAGTCGGGAGGCGAGCGGTAGGCGAGCGCGGACTGCTTCGTCTTGAAGGTGCCTTCGCGAAGGCTACCACCGTCCAGGCGCCGCGGCGCGTCGTCCTCGCGCCGGGGGTCGTGACGGAGCGTGTGCTCGACGTCGGGCCTTGGCTCGTGGCGGAGTGAGGCCTCGGCCTCGCGGCGCTCGTCCGCGGCGCCGCGGCGACGCACGGGGGCTGCTTGGTCGACGGTCGTCCGGGCGGGGTGCGCCTCGCGGACGTCGGCCACCGGTGGCCTCGACGGGACCTTGGCCACCGCCGCCATCGCCCCCGACGGCCCGCCGCGGAAGAGCGCGAGATCGTGACCACACTGCGCGCAGCGCGGCTCGAAGAGCGGGTTCCACGCGTCGCAGGCGCCGCAGGCGAGTCCGAGGGCGAAGGCCAGGCACGTCAGCGTAGGCCGCGGCGCAATTCCGGGTCAAGTCGTCGGCGCGCGCGGAGCTCGTGGCGACGCCAGGTCCGCGGCCCGCGGATCAGCTCGTCGGCTCGCGCGCACGCCTCGCGAGGTGCTCCCTCGCGGCGTCTCGGAGCTCTCCGCGGAGCGTCGTCATCGCCGACACGAGCAGGAGATCGGTCGAGGACAGCGTGGCGACGAGCGGTACGGCGAGCTCGGCCGGGGTCGCAGGGTTCAAGACGAGCGCGGCGCGCACCCTCGCGCGCTGGGTCCACAGCGTGTGGCGCGCGATGGCCGAGAGCACCTCGGCGCGTCCAGGGCGCTTCGCCGCGAGCCGGACGACGTCGTCCTCGGTGAGCCTGGGGTTCGCGAGCAGGTTCGTGATGACCGCGGGGTGTGGATCCTGGAGGAGCGCGTCGAAGTGCGCACGGCTCGGCCGCCTCGCGAGGGCCTTCCGCTCGCCGAGCGTGAGGCGTCGACCGGCGATCTCGGGGACCCGCGCCGGGGGCTCTTCGTCGAGGTGCCGTCCGTCGAAGGGCGGGCGACGCAGGAGCCCACGGAGCGCCGGGAGTTCGCGGCCGACGGCCTCTTCGCGGAGCCGCTGGACGAAGTCGGCCGATGAGCCGTCCGCGAGCGCCCCGACCAGGGCCGAGAGCACCTCGCGCGCGCCGGGACGCGCCTCGTCGGACTGCACGATGAGGAGGTCGAGCACGCTCGCGGCGCGGGAGACGGGCAGCGCGGCGAGCTCGACGAGGAGGTACGCGCGCCGGATCCCCGGGTCGAGCACCGCGACGCACCGGCGCCTCCACGCGTCGAGCAGCGCCTCGTCCGTCACCGGAGGATGCCCGTGCGTGCGCGGCGCACCTCGAGCACGAAGGCGTACGCCTCGAGCGCCGCGACGAGGTCCACGCCGAGCCCCTCTCGTCGCGCGCGGAGGAGCGCACGGAAGGAGAGGTGTCGGCGCCCGCTGACCCCGAGCGCCAGCACGGCCTGGAGCGGATCGGGGACGTCGTCGACGATCGCAGAGAGCTCCGCCGACAGCAGCGGCTCGAGCGCGTCGATCGCCCCGGATCCGTCGCCCTCGCCGAGCGCCTCTTCGACCCGCCGGACGAGCGTCGCCTGGGCCGGCGCGAAGAGCGCCGCGAACGAGAACCCGGGCGTCGCGTCGCGTCGGGAGGCGGCGCGCTCGATGAGGTTGTCCGGGGCGGTGAACGCGTGGCTCGTCACGGGCGCGCGCGTGGGGGACACCTCGCCCGCGAGGAGCGACGGCGGCGCGCCCCGGAGCGCCTCCTCGAGCCCGCCTTCGACGGCGCCGAGCACGGGCTCACGGAGCTCGGCCGCGTCGGCGGGGAGCGTCCGCTGGAAGGCGCCGAGCGCGAGGCGGGTCACGAGCGAGAGCACCTCGTAGACACCGTCGCCGGTCGTCGCGACGGTGGCCACGCTCGGCGCGTCGTGCCGGTTGAGCAGCCGTTCGAGCTCTGGGACGGGGAGCACCCGGTCGAGATCGCGCTTGTTGTACTGGGGGACGTGCGGGACGAGGGCGAGCTCGCGCCGCTGCTCGGCGAGGTTCTCGGCGAGGTTCTCGTAGCTCTCGACGTTGGAGTCGGCGCGGGCCTCCTGCGAGTCGGCGACGAAGACGACGCCGTCCGCGCCCGTCAAGACGAGCTTGCGCGTCGCGTTGTAGTAGACTTGCCCGGGGACGGTGAAGAGCTGGAGGCGCACGGACAGCCCTCCGAGCCGCGCCACGTCGCCCGTCGGGATGCGGACGGGCAAGAAGTCGAAGTAGAGCGTGCGGTCGACGTCGGTCGCGAGGCTGACGAGCTTGCCGCGGTGCTCGGGCAGCGCGGTGTCGTGGATGTGCTGGAGCGTCGTCGTCTTGCCCGAGAGGCCCGGGCCGTAGAAGACGATCTTCAGCACCACCTCGCGACCGAGTGCGTTCAGCGCCGCCATGGCTCGGGGAGGGACGATACCAGCGCTCGCGGCCGTTGGGCTGGTCAACGCTCGGGGGCTCGCCCCAGCAGCGGTGCGGAAAGACGAGAGCCGCGCTGCCGTCGATCCCCAGCGCTCGCGGCCGCTGGGCTGGTCGACGCTCGGGGGCTCGGGGCTCGCCCCAGGGGCGGCGTGGGGAGACGAGATCCGCGCTCGCCGTCGATTGGCGAGGACACCGCGTGGCGCGCTACGCTCGCTCTGCAGTGCGCTGGCTCCTCTTCGCGATTTCGCTGTCGTCGCTCGCCGCGCGCGCGGAGGCGGCGAGCTACCCCGAGGGCGAGCGCCACTCTCCGATGACGCGCGAGGTGGTCGAGCGGCAGAAGGCCGTCGTCGCCGACGGCGCCGCGAAGGGCGCACGCCCGGACGTCTTCGCGAAGATCGGCGACTCGATCACGGTGCATCGCGGCTTCTTCCAGTGCTTCTCCGACGCGGCCGACCTCGACTGGGGCGACCACGGCGAGCTCGAGGACACCCGCGCCTTCTTCTCGCGCACGCGCGCCGACGACGAGCACGACTCCTTCTCGCGCAAGAGCCGGGCCGCGGGGATAGGCTGGTCCACCTTCGGCGCGCTCGGAGGCACGACGCATAGCCCGCTCCGCGCCGAGCTCTTGCGCGTGCGCCCCGCGCTCGCCGTCGTGATGCTCGGCACGAACGAGACCTACGGCGGCGGCGTCCCGAACTACCGGAAGAACCTCCGCCGCCTGATCGCGGCCGTCCTCGACGAGTCGGTCCTGCCCGTGCTCTCGACGATCCCGCCGCGTCGCGACAGCCGCGATCTCGACGCCCTCGTCATCCAGATGAACGCGGTCGTCCGCGAGCTCGCCGAGGAGGAGCGCCTGCCTCTCGTCGACTACGGGGCCGAGCTCCGCAGGCTCCCTGGCTTCGGCCTCGGGCCGGACGGCATCCACCCCGCCGTCGCAGGAAAACGCCCCTGCGCGCTCGACGAGCCGCACCTCTCGGGCGGAGTCAACGTGAGGAACCTCGTCACCTTGGAGGCGCTCGATCGGGTGCGGCGGTTCGTGCTCGGCGATGCGCCGCCCGAGCCCGGCTGAGCGACGTCGCCGTGGGAGCGCGGCGGGGCGCGGCGCGCCGCGCTCGGCGACGATCCGCTCGACCCTTGTCGATCCGAGGCGACGCGGGCTTCTCGGGACGCGGCTCGCCCTGCTAGGGTTGCCGCGATGGCGAACGACGTCCCCCACGATCCCAGGAGCTACGCGGCCGACGGAGAGACCCCCGACGGAGGCACGTTGGACGCCCTCCGCGCGGCCGTCTCGGCGTGGCGCGAGGGGACGCTCCGGCGCGCGACGGAGAGGCTTGGGCCGCGCAAGGCCTCGTTCGAGACATGGAGCGGCCTCTCGGTCCCGGATCTCGTGACGCCCCTCGAGCGCACGCGTGAGGATCCGCTCCGCGACCTGGGCCTGCCGGGGGAGTTCCCCTTCACGCGCGGCGTCCAGCCGACGATGTACCGTGGGCGGCTCTGGACGATGCGGATGTTCGCCGGTTTTGGCACGCCCGAGCAGACGAACACGCGCTTCAAGTACCTGCTCGCCGAGGGCCAAACGGGCCTGTCGACCGCCTTCGATTTTCCGACGTTGATGGGGTACGACAGCGACTCGCCGCGGTCCTTGGGCGAGGTCGGGATGTGTGGGGTCGCCGTCGACACCCTGCGAGATATGGAAGTTCTATACGACGGGATCCCGCTCGATCGGGTGACGACGTCGATGACGATCAACGGCCCGGCGGCGGTCCTGCTCGCCTTCTACGTGGCGCTCGCCGATCGTCGTGGGATCCCGCGCGACCAGATCGGAGGCACGGTGCAGAACGATTGCCTCAAGGAGTTCATTGCGCAGCACGCGTGGGTGGTTCCGCCACGCCCGGCGATGCGCCTCGTGACCGACACGATCGAATTTTGCACGAAGGAGGTCCCTCGGTGGAACACAGTATCCATCAGCGGGTACCACATCCGGGAGGCCGGGGCGACGGCGGCGCAGGAGCTCGCCTTCACCCTGGCGGACGGCCTCGCGTACGTGGAGAGCTGCCTCGCGCGCGGCCTGGACGTCGACTCCTTTGCCCCGAGGTTGTCCTTCTTCTTCGATGTTCACAACGATTTCTTTGAGGAGATCGCGAAGTTTCGCGCGGCGAGGCGCCTCTGGGCGCGCTGCATGCGCGACCGGTACGGCGCGAAGAGGCCCGAGAGCCTGAAGCTCCGCACGCACGCGCAGACGGCGGGCGTGTCCCTGACGGCGCAGCAGCCTTACAACAACGTCGTGCGCGTCGCGCTCCAGGCGATGGCGGCGGTGCTCGGCGGGACGCAGAGCCTCCACACGAACAGCCTGGACGAGACCTACGCGCTCCCGACGGAGGAGGCCGTGACGATCGCCCTGCGGACGCAGCAGATCGTGGCCGAGGAGACGGGCGTCACGAACACGATCGATCCGCTCGGCGGCAGCTATTTCGTCGAGGAGCTGACGGATCGACTGGAAGCGGAGGCGCTCTCGTACATTCAGAGGATCGACGAGATGGGGGGGATGGTCGCGGCGGTCGAGAAGGGGTATCCGCAGCGGGAGATCGCGGCGTCGGCCTTCCGCTTCCAGCGGCAGCTCGACGCTGGGGAGCGGGTGATGGTGGGCGTCAACCGGTACGTGACCGACGCCGATCCGAAGATCCCCCTGCTCAAGATTGACGAGGAGGTGCAGCGCCGGCAGGTGGAGAACCTCCGGAAGGTGAAGGCGGAGCGGGACGCGGCGGCCGTCACGAGTGTGCTCGCCGAGGTGCGGCGCTGCGCGGGGACGAGCGAGAACCTCATGCCGAGCCTCATCGACGCGGCGAAGGCGTACGCGACCTTGCAGGAGATCTGTGACGTCCTCCGGGACGTGATGGGGACGCACACGGATCCGGCGGAATTCTGAGCCGCACCTCCATCGCACGAGGTCCACGTGTCCTCGGGCGCCCGCGACCTCCGCCTCGCGGGACATTCGGCCCCCGCGGCCCGCCACCCCCGCGGCGCCGCCGGCGGTCGCGGGGGCGGGCTCTCGCGCGTCCAGCTCGCCGCCGCCGCAGGCGACCGGCACCGAGGCGAGCGCCAGCACCCCGAGTGCCGCCCACCTCGCGTGCGGGGCGACGGCCCGAGTCACGGCGGGGAGCCCCCGGGCGGCAAGGAGGCGATGGGCACGCGGATGAGCCCTCGCCCAATTATCACGGCGTACACATAGTCACACGTGACCCCGACCCCGTTGATCGGGTACGCGGGGACGTTCCCCTTCACGGTCCATCGCATCCCGTCGCTGAGCCTCACGATGAGGAGCCCCACGGACTGCGTGGGCCCGGCTGGCGTGACGAAGAGCGTCGCCGCGTGCCCGCAGCCCACCGCCACCGGGAAGGTCCCTCCGCCCGATTGGATCGGATCGGGCCCGATCTCTCTCTTGGTCGCCTCGAGGGTGGCGGCGTCGAGCGAGTAGGGCGCGGTCATCAGGGTCATCTTCTCCGCGATGTACGTGGACTTCTGCTTCCCGACGCCCTCCACCCACACCATGTCCGTCCCATCGGTCCCGAACCGCACGGCAAAGTGCTCGAACGTCCCTGGCCACCGGAGCACGGGCCGGAGCCCGTCCTCCTCGGTCCACGCCAAGACGCCCGCCTTGCCGCCCGAGTTCACCTTCAAGAACAGGGTGTCCCCCAGGGTGTCTCGGAAGTACGCCGGCAGTCCGTCCGGGTCCATCGCCGGCGTGTACACCGGGAAGGGCCCCTCCCCGTCCCACGTGTACCGCTCGATCGGTCCCTGCATCCTGAAGATGTGCTTCGGCGAGACCGCCCAGTTGGAGTTGGTGTCGCCGGCGCAAGGCACGTGCAGCGTCACCTTCGGGTATTGGTCTTCCATACGCATCGCGAGGAGCCCCGAGCTCCCGCCCCCGCAGGGCCCGCGAGGGAAGATGTTGAACTGCCACACCCCGTCGCCGAGCCAGTCGTTCGAGAGGCTCCATTTCGATTGCCCCGGGGTCGTCCCAGGGAATTCGAACCAGACCGCGCGCAGGACCTCACCATCCACCGAGATGACGACATCGCCACCTCCCCCAGACTCGGGCGGATCGCCCAGCCTCGCGCCCCCGTAGAGAATCGGCTTGCCCCCCAGCGTGCCCCAATGCCGCCCGTAGAGCGGGACCCCAAACCACTCGAGCTTCTCGCAATAGGGCACCTCGGCGAGTTGCTTCGGGCAGGGACCCCACTTGAGCTTGGGAAATGTCGTGCCGAGCGGCGCGGCCAGGAGCTGGATGTCACAATTGAAGCCCGCCCATTGGCCCCAGCTCTCGTCGACCGCCGGGTTCTCGACGTCCCCGATGGGTGGACAGTCTCCGCCCCTCACCTCGCGTCCGCCGCCGGTGCCGGTGGCTCCCCCGGGAGCGCCGCCGCTGCCTGCGGCTCCTCCGGGAGCGCCGCCGGTGCCAGCCTTGCTCCCGCCCTTCCCGCCGACTCCGCCGCGTCCCGCGCGGCCCGCCGCCCCCCCGGCGCCGCCGGCGGTCGCGGGGGCGAGCTCTCGCGCGTCGAGCTCGCCGCCGCCGCACGCGACCGGCACCGAGGCGAGCGCCAGCACCCCCAGCGCCGCCCACCTCGCGTGCGGAGCGACGGCCCGAGTCACGGCGGGGAGCCCCCGGGCGGCAAGGAGGCGATGGGCACGCGGATGAGCCCTCGCCCAATTATCACGGCGTACACATAGTCACACGTGACCCCGACCCCGTTGATCGGGTACGCGGGGACGTTCCCCTTCACGGTCCATCGCATCCCGTCGCTGAGCCTCACGATGAGGAGCCCCACGGACTGCGTGGGCCCGGCTGGCGTGACGAAGAGCGTCGCCGCGTGCCCGCAGCCCACCGCCACCGGGAAGGTCCCTCCGCCCGATTGGATCGGATCGGGCCCGATCTCTCTCTTGGTCGCCTCGAGGGTGGCGGCGTCGAGCGAGTAGGGCGCGGTCATCAGGGTCATCTTCTCCGCGATGTACGTGGACTTCTGCTTCCCGACGCCCTCCACCCACACCATGTCCGTCCCATCGGTCCCGAACCGCACGGCAAAGTGCTCGAACGTCCCTGGCCACCGGAGCACGGGCCGGAGCCCGTCCTCCTCGGTCCACGCCAAGACGCCCGCCTTGCCGCCCGAGTTCACCTTCAAGAACAGGGTGTCCCCCAGGGTGTCTCGGAAGTACGCCGGCAGTCCGTCCGGGTCCATCGCCGGCGTGTACACCGGGAAGGGCCCCTCCCCGTCCCACGTGTACCGCTCGATCGGTCCCTGCATCCTGAAGATGTGCTTCGGCGAGACCGCCCAGTTGGAGTTGGTGTCGCCGGCGCAAGGCACGTGCAGCGTCACCTTCGGGTATTGGTCTTCCATACGCATCGCGAGGAGCCCCGAGCTCCCGCCCCCGCAGGGCCCGGTGGGCGAAATGCCGAGCTGCCACACCCCGTCGCCGAGCCAATCGGGCGAGTAACCCCAGTGGAGCTCTCCGGGCACGGCCGGCTTGTAGGCTGGAAGGAACGCTCGCAACACCTCTCCGTCCACGGTCACCACGGCGTGCGCCCCCATCAGGGGAACCGGAGGGTCTAGCAATGCTGCGCTGCCATAGACGACCGGCTTGTCCCCCGCCGCAGACCACATCCGACCATACAGCGGGAACCCAAACCATTCAAGCTTCTCGCAGTCGGGAACCTCGGCGAGCTGCTTCGGGCACGGACCCCACTTGAGCTTGGGAAATGTCTTGTCGAGCGGCGCGTAGAGGACCTGCGCATCGCAGTTGAAGCCCGCCCATTGGCCCCAGGTCTCGTCAATCGCCAGGTTCTCGACGTCCCCGATGGGTGGACAGTCTCCGCCCCTCACCTCGCGTCCGCCGCCGGTGCCGGTGGCTCCCCCGGGAGCGCCGCCGCTGCCTGCGGCTCCTCCGGGAGCGCCGCCGGTGCCAGCCTTGCTCCCGCCCTTCCCGCCGACTCCGCCGCGTCCCGCGCGGCCCGCCGCCCCCCCGGCGCCGCCGGCGGTCGCGGGGGCGAGCTCTCGCGCGTCGAGCTCGCCGCCGCCGCACGCTGCAGCGACGGCGGTGAGCAGCACCAGCGTGAGCGCGGATCTCACAGGCAACCTCCGATGTGTGTCCACGAGCCGGGCCACAGCTTCAGCGTCGTCACGCGCGCCACCTCGAAGGGCATCGGCGCCGTCTTCTTCGCGTTCTTGACGAGGGTGTACCCAGAGCGATCGACGACCGGCGCCATCGCGAGCTCGCCCTTGTCGAGCAGCACCCCCGTCACCTTCGAGCCGTCCGGCGCCACACGGATGATCGCGTGGCTCGCGAAGAGGCCGCCGCGAGCGCCCGTCAAGAGGACCGAGCCGTCGAGATCCATCGTGAGCCAAAGGCTCGTGTAGAGCCCGAGCCGGGGCCATTGCCCCACGAGGGTCACCTTGCCGGTCGGCCGATCGATGCGGAGCAGCCTGCCGCGCCGAGGGGCGGTCGTCTCGTCGAGCACCCAGAGCGTCCGCGTCGCGTGCGCGTACGTCGCCGCCAGCACCTTGCCGAGGGCCGGGCCCTCGAGCGGGAGCTCCTTCCAGGCTTGGAGCCCGCCGGTCGCCGGCGCCACCGCGTCCGACACCCACAGATCGCGCCGGAGCGTGGGTCCGCTCTTCCCGCCGAGGACGAACAGCTCGCCCGCCGCGTGGGAGTAGAGAGCTTGCGCCTCCGTGCGCGCCGGGGGAAGCGCGCTCGGGGTGCTCCCGGCGGGTCCGCCGGGGGCGGCCAGCGGCGCCACGCCACCGCCGCCTCGCTCGAAGGAGGTGCCGGCGATGTAGCCGTGGAGCTTCACCCCGGCGCGGACGCCGAAGCTCGCTTCGTCCACGATGATCGCGAGCGGCGCGTCGGTGGCGCGCCCCATCGCCGGGTGCGGATCGACGCTCGCCAAGAAGAGCCCGCCCGGCGCCTCGAAGGCGCTGCGCAGGGCGTCGCTGAGGAAGGGTGTGTCGCTCTCGGCCACCTCCCCGGCTCGCCCGAGGAAGCCGTACTCGCCCGTCTGTCCCTTCACGACGAGGCGCGTCTCGCCGGGGCGGTGGATCACCGAGGTCGGGCCGAAGCCGCAGACGAGGCAGCCGCTCGGCGGGGGTGCGCCCCCGCTCGGGCCGGGCCCGGGGACGGGGACTGGGATCGGCTTCAAGACGAAGGGCGCGAGGTGCGCGCACGTGGGGACACAGCCGGGGACGATCGCCTTCGTGGAGAAGGTCGGGTAGACGGGCTGGTAGTGGTTCGCGAGATCCTCGGTTGGCTGGAAGGGCGAGGCGGTGGGATGGATGCCGTTGCCGTTGTTGACGGTTTGTCCGATCGGCGTGTCGGCGTGGACCCAGTAGCGGCCCGATTGGACCTGGTTGTTCTTGGGCGGCCCCGAGAGGGGGTTGACCCAGGCCGCGCCCCACGCGCCGGGCTCGGTCCAGCGCAGGAAGTCGCTTGGGTAGCTCCACGTCGCGGTGAAGAAGAGCGTCGCTGGCCAGGCGGGCGCTGCGATCTCGGACTTCGTCGGGTCCTCACCGTCCAACGTCACGCGGTGAAACCGCGACGTCTCGTTCTCGTTGCCCAAGGGCACCTTCGCGAAGGCGTCGCGGACCGCGTCGGGGGCGAAGCAGGCGGTGCCCTTCCAGCCGGTGGTTAGGTCAGGATACTCTCCGTCGACACAATACCGGTGCACGGTGGTGTAGGACGGGTAGACGTGCTTGGGTGGTGGGAGGTTTGGATTGGCGGGAATGAGGTGCGGGGAGAGGGGCGAGGAGCCGACCTGGGTCGTCTTGACGTTGTTCGTCGGAGACAGGCTGTAGTAGATGTTGCCAGGGTAGATGGTGTGCTCGATCGTGTACGGCCCCGGCTCCATCGTCGAGCAGGGGACCGGATCGCAGGCGTCGCCCAGGATCGGCACGTGCTTCGCGACCTCCGCCTCGAGGTTGCAGTTGGCTTGCTTGGGGTTGGGCGTGTCCGGGCAGTTGTCGTACGCGCCGCAGAACCCGTCCCCGTCGAGGTCCTCGCCGGGCGTGTGGGGACAATTGTCGATCGGGGTCGGGATCCCGTCGTGATCGGGGTCGTCCATCGCCTCGCCGAGCCACTGGCTGTTGCCAGGAGCGAAGGTGCGAGCGTACCGGTCGCCGTCCGCGCCATTGGCCGAGCACGTCGCGGCCAGGATCCTCTCCCCCGGGGCGTAGGTCGCGCCGGGCGTGTTGCCAGGATCCGGGAGGGGCGTGGGGAGCACCGGGGCGCCGTTTTGCACCCAGCCAGGCCCTTGCCCGAGCAGGAGAGGTCCGCCGCTGTCGCCGCCCTCGATCTGGAGCCCCGGCACGGTCACCACCCCGGCGAACGTCCCGTTGCCGCGCCAGTGGCTGCACGTGTCATAGCCTCGCGAGGCCGAGATGTCCGAGCTGGCCCACCGCGCCACCGCGTGGCGTCGTACGGCCTCGCCGTCACACCCGACCTGGGTGGTGTCCGCCTGTCCTTCCCCCCACTCGACGACGCCGGGAAACGCGACCAGCGACGCGGGGTTCTTCGCGGCGTCCTCGGGTGCCACGAGCACACGCGTCCGTGGGAGGGCCGCGGGCAAGTCCTTGTCGAAGTAGATGATCGCTTGGTCGAAGGCCCAGTCGAGGTACCGCTCGCCCTCGACGGTGCCGCGCGAGGCACCGCACCGCTCCGAAAGAGCGCTGCACGTGATCGCGCCGGGAGGGGTGCACGGCGGCGCGTCGCAGCAGGGCGGGTTGCCGGCGGTGTCGCAGTTCGCGTCGTCGTTCGAGCACGCGGCGCAGAGGGGCCCGTCGGGCGTGCAGGTCCCAGGGCAGCTCTGCAGGTTGGCCAGCCCGGCCTGGCGTGGGAAGGAGAAGCGCGTCGACTTCGCGATCGCGATTGCATTGCACCCGCCGGCGGCGTTGCAGGCGTGGATGGACGCGGTCGCCGTTGCGGCCGAGGGGCAGCCCGCGACGCTGTCGTACATCGAGAAACAGTGCGCGGCCGTCAGCACGGCGCGCCGGCCGATGACCGTGCCGGTACAGGCCCCTCCGCCGAACACCGGATGATCGATCGCGATCTTCACGACGCCGCTGTACTCGTTGGTCGTGTCGATGGGGGCCTTGTTCGGCAGGGGACAGGTCCCGTCGGGCGCGCGCTCGCGACACAGCGCCCCCTCCCGCGAGCCCACGCGGTCTCCAGCGCCCGCGGCGTCCTCCCCGCCGCTACAGCCGGTCAGTACGCCACCCCCCCCGCAAGACCTGCGCCAATGAGCAGCGTCGCCGCCGCGATCCGTCCTCGGTGCCTCGTCGCCATGGTGCTCGTCTCCTTCTTGCCAGCGTCCGCGCCGAGCGAGGTGTGCCGCGGATCGGCGAACGTCGTGGGCGAGACGATCGAAGAGGGTACGCGAGTCTTCCGCCGCGCGCAAGGGCCCTCTCGTCGGGCGCGTCCGAAGGGCCACGAGAGGGCGCCAACGCCGCCGAGCGCGGCGGGGCGACGCGAGGGGAGGGGAGGGGAGGCGGAGGCGGAGGCGGAGGCGGAGGCGGAGGCGGAGGCGGAGGCGGAGGCG
>CAYNEK010000098.1:0-16549 GCA_964396175.1 uncultured Polyangiaceae bacterium
TCTCGGAGAAGGGCTACCCGAACCGGGCAAGAAACACAGATTTTCTGACACGCTCCGCCCAGGGCCGTCCGAGATGTGGGTGCGCGACGAGGACGCCTTCACGCCGATCGTCGACGCCGCGGCGTTCCACACAGTGCGCGGCATCATCCTGGCGCGGCACCGTCGGCTCTCGGACGACGAAATACTCGGGCGCCTGCGGGAGATCCTCGACCAGCGGGGCAAGCTCTCGGGCGTCCTCATCGACGAAATCGAGCAGATGCCGTCGACGGCAGCCTATCGGCATCGCTTCGGGAGCCTGCTGCGGGCGTACCAGCTCGTCGGGTACACACCCGACCGCGACTACGCCTTCATCGAGACCAACCGGCAGCTGCGCACCTTCTACCCGCAGCTGACCGACGAGGTCGTGCAGGCGCTCGGGAGCGCCGGCGCCCGCGTCGAGCGCGACCCCGAGACCGACCTCTTCGTCGTGAACGACCTGTTCCGCGTCTCGATCGTCCTCTCGCGGTACGAGGTGACGCCGACCGGGTCGCCTCGGTGGACCATCCGCTTCGACCGCGGCCTCGAGCCGGACCTCACCATCGCGGTGCGCATGGACGCGAGCAACGCGCACGCGCTCGACTACTACATCCTGCCGTCGCTCCACCTTCGCGCCGACCGCCTCCGCGTCGCGTCGGAGAACTTCTTCGGCGTCGACGCTTACCGCTACGAGAACCTCGACTACTTCTTCGGGATGGCGCAGCTCGTCTCGATCGAGGCGAGCGCATGAACGCCGTGGAGCTCGTCCCGATCGCCAAGATCCGCGTGCTGAACCCGCGCGCCCGGAACAAGGCGAAGTTCGGCGAGATCGTCACCAACGTCTCCAAGGTCGGCTTGAAGCGGCCGATCACCATCTGCCCCCGCCGGAACGAGCCCGGCGAGTTCGATCTCGTGTGCGGTCAGGGCCGCCTCGAGGCCCTCCAGCGGCTCGGGCAGACGCACGTGCCGGCGATCGTGCGCGACGCGACCTCCGAGGAGCGCTACCTCATGAGCCTCGTCGAGAACATCGCGCGTCGGCCGCCCGACAGCCTGGATCTGGTGCGCGGCATCGCCGACCTGGAGAAGCGCGGGTACAACCCGGGCCAGATCGCGGAGAAGGTCGGCGTCACCGAGACGTACGTCCGCGACCTGCTCCGCCTCCACGCGAAGGGGGAGGAGAAGCTGCTCGGCGCCGTCGAGCGCGGCGAGATCCCCATCACCGTCGCCGTGCAGCTCGCCGCGACGAAGGACGAGGACCTGAAGCGGTGCCTCGCGGAGGCGTTCGACCGGGGCGAGCTCGAGGGGCGGGCGATCGCGAAGGCGCGCGCGCTGGTCGAGCGCCGCCTCGCGGGGGGGACCAAGAAGGTCACGCCCGGCCTGGGCAAGCATAAGAAGATGCGCACCGAGGACCTGGTCAAGCTCTACAAGCGCGCGATGCAGAAGCAGGCCCAGCTCGTGAAGCGCGCCCGCCTCTGCGACTCGTACCTGAGGCTCGTGCGCGGCGCGCTGCGCGACCTCACGGCCGACGAGCACTTCGTCACGCTGCTGCGCGCGGAGAAGCTTGACAAGATGCCGAAGTATCTGGCCGACCAGTTGAAAGAGCGGGTGTCGCGGTGAGCACGATCAAGAACGGATTTCTCCTGCAGGCGGTGACGCTGCCCCTGGACAAGATCCTGCCGTCCCGGAAGCTGAAGCCGGGAGTGCAGTCGTCGTCGCGGTACAAGATGATCGAGGCCTCGGTCCGCGAGGTAGGCATCATCGAGCCGCCGATCGTCTACCCGCAGGGGAAGAGCGGCACCTTCCTGCTCCTCGACGGCCACATCCGGCTCGAGATCCTCCGCGAGCTCGGTCGGAAGGAGGTGACCTGCTTGGTCTCCACCGACGACGAGGGCTGCACCTACAACATCCGCGTGAACCGGCTGGCGCCGATCCAGGAGAACCGCATGATCCTGCGCGCCATCGCGGAGGGCGTCTCCGAGGAGGCGATCGCGAAGGCGCTGAACGTCTCGGCGAAGACGATCCGCGACAGCCGGACGCAGCTCACCGACATCTGCCCGGAGGCGATCGAGGCGCTGAAGGACAAGCCGATCGCCGACATGGCGCTGCGCGTGCTGAAGAAGGTGAAGCCCTACCGGCAGATCGAGATGGCCGACCTCATGACCATGTCGAACACGTACACGGCGTCGTACGCGCGCGTGCTGCTCGCAGCGACGCCGGCCGACCAGCTCGTGAAGGAGCCGAAGAGCGGCGACAAGCCCGACCAGATGGCGAAGCTCGAAGGCGAGATGCGCTCCGTCGAGCGCGACTTCGTCGTCCTCGAGGAGTCGTACAGCCGCGACACCCTGAACCTCCAGCTCGCCCGCGGGTACCTGAAGACGCTGCTCGGGAACACGCGCGTCGCGAAGTACCTCGGCCAGAAGCACGGGGAGCTGCTCGCCCAGCTGCAGAAGGTCGTGGAGGCGACGTCGCTGGAAGGGGCGTAGCCGACGCGGACGTGCCACCCTGGCGGATGGCCCGGAAGCGCCCCATGTGCGTGCACTGCGTCCGCGCCGAGGGCGTCACCGACGACCACGGCGTTCCGGTGAGCTGGTATCCGCTGTCGTCGGCGGCGGATCGCCCGCGCGTGAAGGCGCCGGCGTGCCGTGCGTGCAACGCGCGGCTGAAGATGCTCGAGGAGGAGGTTCTCGTCCCGCTGATCCTGTCCATCGACCCGCGCGACGCTCGCGTGGCAGGCATCGCGGAGCGGATCCGGCGCTCGATGGACGTTGCGTACGCGCGCGACGAGAAGGACGCGCGGGAACGAGCCGCGAAAAGGGCACGGCTTGAGGCTCAGCTCTTCGTACCAGAGTCGGATGTCGGCGCCTTCCCCGGCGCCGAGCGAGAGGGACGGTCCGCGGAAGCGTTGCCCCTCCGAGGGGCCGCCATCGAGGCGATCGCGGAGAAGGTCGCTCGCGTGGTCCTGTACGCGGCTCGACCGACGCGTGCAGGCGCACATCGTCCGGCATGGCGAGGAGATGGCGCGCATCGCCGTCATGATTCGTGGGGGCGAGACCTTCAACGTGCCGCCGGGCATCTCCGTCGCGGTGCGGCGAGCGGCGGACGATCCCGCTACGGTGCTCTCCGTCGTCGACCTCTGGGGGCGCTTCCGAGTGTTCGCGTCGATCCTGCCGCCCGATGTCGTGCTCGCGGCTGCGAGCCCCTGATGGGCTACGACCGGGGCGCCGGCCCGAGCGGCCCAGCCCGAACGGAATAGTCGGGGCATCGGCGGGCGTTTCCGACCGAGGAAGGCGTGCGGGTGCCGACGCGTAGCCAGGGAGGATCCACGGTCGGCACCGCGTGCCTGCGGTGGCTCGATCGGCGATGATGTGCGACATGCCCGCTTACTCGGACCTTCTGGACATCACGCGCGCCGGCGCGACCGTCGTGCAGATCGCCTCCTTCGAGTGGGAGCGTGTGCGCGGGCAGGTGATCGCCCTCTCCGAAGATCTCAAGTTCCCGATGCGGATCTGGAGCCAGTCGACGGGTCTCCTGCGCTGCACCGCCGAGGGAGACGCGAGCGCCGAGGACGCTGCCGCCACGGATCCTCTCGAGGTGCTGAAGCAGATCCATGGGTCCGATCAGCCAGGGGTGTGGCTGCTCGAGGACTTCCAGCCATTCCTTCGCGATGAGCATCACCCGATCCTGCGCTGGCTCCGCGAGCTCGCTCGCAGCCCCGCGTCGCCGCGCAAGCTCGTCGTGCTCTCCACGCCGCAGCCCGGGCTGCCGGTTGACCTCCGGAAGGAGGTGCCGACGATCGAGCTCGAGCTGCCCGGCGTTGATGACCTGCGCGTCGTGCTCGAGGACGCCGCGCGCGCGCTCGATGTGCGCGCAACGGCTGACGAAGCGCTCCTCGATGCCGCCCGTGGCCTGACGGTCATGGAGGCGCGACTCGCGTTCGGTAAGGCGGCGGCCCAGCTCGGCCGGCTCGACCACGGTGCAGTCCCCGTCGTGGCCCGCGAGAAGGAGCGCATCATCAAGCAGAGCGAGGTGCTCGAGTACTACCCGACCGACGCGCGGATGACCGATGTCGGTGGCCTCGACCAGCTCAAGGAATGGCTCGACCGGCGCGGCCGCGCGTTCGGCGCTGGTGCGCGCGACTTTGGCCTCGACGCGCCCAAGGGTGTGCTGCTCCTCGGCGTGCAAGGCTGCGGCAAGAGCCTCCTCGCGAAGGCGGTCGCGGCGACGTGGCAGTTTCCGCTGCTCCGCTTCGACATGGGCAAGGTGTTCGGCGGCATCGTCGGGCAGTCAGAGGGCAACATCCGCACGGCGCTCCAGGTAGCGCAGGCGCTCGCGCCCTGCGTGCTGTGGATCGACGAGATCGAGAAAGGGCTCGCGGGCATGGGTAGCTCCGATCAGACCGACGGTGGCACCACCGCGCGCGTCGTCGGCACGCTGCTTACGTGGATGCAGGAGAAGCGCGAGCCGGTCTTCGTCGTCGCCACCGCGAACCGCATCGACATGCTTCCGCCCGAGCTGCTGCGCAAGGGCCGCTTCGACGAGATATTCTTCGTCGACCTCCCGACGCGCGCGGTGCGTGAAGACATCCTCTCCATCCACCTCAAGAGGAAGCGGCGCGACCCGAAGGACTACGACGTCGCCAAGCTCGCGGAAGGTTCCGTTGGATTCTCTGGTGCCGAGCTCGAGGAGGCCGTGCGCGAAGGGCTCTTCGACGCATTCGCCGAGGGTCGCGAGCTTCACACCGACCACGTGAAGCGCGCGATCGACAAGACGTTCCCGCTCTCTCGCACGATGCGCGACCAGATCGAGAGCCTGCGGCAGTGGGCGAAGGTCCGCGCCCGGCTGGCCGCCGGTCAGTTGCCCGAGCCGCTGCCACAGGAGAATCCCGAGTCGTCCGCACCTCGCCTGAAGCAAGAGAGCAGCCGCAACCCGTTCATACCCGGTGCTCGCTCGTGAAGGTGCTGTTCTTCCACGCGACCGCAGGTCACCCCAAGGTCGCGCCGCCGCTGATGAACCAGGCGGGGAACGTGCTGCGGCCGTTTAACCGGTTCCTCGGCCAGGCCATCCACACCGCGAAGCAGCGGCAGACCCGCTACCAGCTCCCCTGGGAGCGGGTGCGGAACCTGCTGTCGATCCGGTTGGAGCCGACGGACAGCCTGCTGCGCGTGCCTCGTCGGCTTCCCGGCGTGGTACTCGCGGACTGGCCGGCGGGCACAGCGCACGACTTCGCTCAGATGGGCTTCGTGATGAACCGCGGCGTCCCGGTGCGATTCGAGGCGGCGACGCCCACCGCGACGGGTCTGCTCGTGCGCGCCGACGTGCCGCTGCTGACCACCGACAGGGTGCTCTGGTGCCAGGTCGAGAGCGCCGTGAAGCAGGAGGCGGTCCCACCGCCGCCGAGCCAGGTCACCGACCCGCAGGGACGCGTCCTGAAGCTCGCCGCCCCTCCGCGCGCCGACGCTGATGACCGGCACTGGCTGCTCCTCGTCGAAGGCGCAGTGGGCGACTGCGACGTCGTGGTGGACGGCGAGGAGGTCGAGGCCGAGGCACTACCGGCGTCGGAAGGGCTGCGCCGCGTGGTGGACCGCACGGGCGCGTCCTTCGACGTGAGCGGCGGGATGCTGCGCGTTGAGGAACCCCCGGCCGACGGCCTTCTCCGAGGCGACAACGGCGTCCGCTACCGCTGGCACGAGGTCGGGTCTGCCGGGCGCCGTGGGTGCTGGATTCAGCTTCTCCCGCCGGATACCTCAGACGCTGACGAGTTCCTCGACCCGCGCGCTGCGTTCTGCGAGGGCGATGACGGCGCCGTGTGGACGCAGCCGCGTCATCGCCCGGAGACAACCTTCAAGGTCAAGAAAGTCGATCAGGACCGCTACCAGCTCCTCCTCGATCGCTACCCGCCGGAGGGCTCCACCCTCTACCTGCCCGTGGACCTGCGGAACCTCTACCTCCAGAAGCGCGCGCTTCGGCAGCTTTCCGACGCGCCGCTCCCGCACCACCAGGGACTCCTCCGGCTGTGCGAGGATCCCCAGCACGCGCGCTGGCCGCGCGTGAACCCCGTCCAGCTCCCCGACGACGGCTGGCGGGCGCTCACGGACGCCAGCCGCAGCGGCACCGACGAGCAGCGTTCCTTCGTTCGAAAGGCGCTCGGCAGCCCCGACTTCGCCTTCCTCGAGGGGCCGCCGGGCTCCGGCAAGACCACGGCGATCTGCGAGATCGTCCAGCAACTCGTCGAGACGGGCGCGCGCGTGCTCCTCTGCGCCTCCACGCACGTCGCCATCGACAACGTGCTCGAGCGGCTGCTGGAATCCGCCTCGCCCATCGACGCCGTGCGGATCGGCAAGCCCGATAAGGTGGATGACAAGGTGCAGGCGACCCACCTCGACGAGCGGGTGAACGCGCTCGTCGACGCGTGGCGGCGGCAGCCGGCGATGGGCAAGTTCGGGGACGCCGAACTGGCGGAGATGGCCGAGCGCACCGTCATCATGGCCGCCAACCTGACCTGCGGAACGACGATGGGCATCGTGAACCACCCGCTGTTCCGGGGCCGCGACGAGGACATGCAGGTGTGGGAGCGCCCGATCACCACGATGCCTCATTGGGACGTGCTGATCGTGGACGAAGCCAGCAAGACGCTCATCCAGGAGTTCATGGTCCCGGCGCTCATGGCGAAGCGGTGGATCGTCGTAGGTGACGTTCGCCAACTCCCGCCGTTCGCCGACCGGGCCGATATCATCGCCAACCTCCGCGACCTCGTGGACGAGAACGACAAGCCGGTGTTCCCGGCCGACCACCAGCGGGCGTGTCTCCTCTTGTTTCGGCTCATCCAGCGCCGCCTGCGTCAGCCGGGGATGCGCTGGCTGCTTGTCGAGCGGCCAGGTGTGCTGGAGTGGATCGCGCGCGAACTCGAAGCCGAGCCTGCACCCGACCTGTCGGTGGTTCGGGTCGTTGCCAAGGGTGGCCCGTCGAGCGGGCCGGTGGACGTGGTGACGGCGGCACAGATCCGCGCTGGCAAGGCCGAGGCGCTTCGGCTCGCGGCGGCGGATTGGGTCCTGGTCGGCGACGACCTCATCGGCGAGGTCGCCGACCTGCTGCCCGCCAACCTGGTCGTCGCCGAGGATCTCTCCGGGACGGGCGGTCCGCTCGCCGAGGGCAACGTGCTGCTCATGCGGCAGGCGTGGTGGCTTCGTCGGGCTGGTCAGTTGCCCGAACCATACAAAGACAAGGACTTCCAGCATCATCACAAGCGGGAGCATGTCTCGACCTACGCCGAGAGCGAGTCGTGCGAGCGCGACTGGCTCTCGCGAAACGACCTGGCGCAGCAGATCGCTTGGCGGCTCACCCGCACCCACGAGCTAAAGCACAGCGCCAACCGAAAGGAGAAGGATCGACTTCATGGTGACCTGCACGGCGCCGCTCCGGCGAGCCGCGTTCGAGCGAACCCCCGTCGGCTACTTCCCCGCGCCGTCAGCATCGAGGAGCCCATCGCCGAGATCGAGGACATCGGGCTGCCGAGCATCTTGGAGGTCTTGCAGGAGGGCATCGGCGTAGACCGGGCGAAGCGACGCAGCGCGCTCACCGCCGGCTTGAAGGCCACCCGGCGGGAGGACTTCGCCGCCCGGTTCGAGACCCTTAGCTACCAGCACCGGATGCACGCCGAGATCGCCTCCTTCTCCCGCGACGTCATCTACGCGGGTCAGGCCCTTCGCGACGCGAACACCATCCAGATCCGCGACACGAAGCTCGGGTGGGACTTCGGCCAGTTCCGAGCGCGCCGCGTGTGGGCGCACGTCGATGGCCGCGAGCAAAGTGGCATGAACGGCGACGAGATCAACGCGATGGCCGCCGTGCTGCGCGACTTCATCGTCTGGGCGAGGCGGAAGGGGCCGCCCGCGCGGGACCTGCCGCGCGTGTGGGAGGTCGCCTGCCTTTGCTTCTACGTGAAGCAGGAGCGGGCCATCTCGGACATGCTCCGCGAGGTCACCCAGGACGACCGCAAGACGCGGTTTATGGTCTGCGACGCCCCCGTCGAGATCGTGTGCGGGACCGTGGACCGCTTCCAGGGGCGAGAGGCCGACCTCGTGTTGCTCTCGATGCGGAACACGCGGCGGGTGGGCTTTCTCGACAGCCCCAACCGCTTGAACGTCGGCGTTACGCGGGCGCGGCAGCAGCTCGTCGTGGTGGGCAAGGCCGACTACTTCGCCGACTGCCGGATCTCCGAGTTGGAGGAGCTCGCGCGTCGGACGCCGCTGATCGAGGAACAGGAAGTCCGGCGGTGGAGGCGCGGAAGCCGGTGAGATGTGTCCTGACGACCGAGATCCCTGTGAGCCGCGTTGCGGTGTTCGCCGAGATGGCCTGGATGGAGCGTCGGCCCGAGTTGGGTTTGCTCTGCCGTGCCGCGCGCGAGCACGGCAACCGGATCACCATCGCTGTCGCGCAGGCCGCCCTTCCGGGTCTGCCTGACGCCGGCGCGAACAACGTCATCACGTGGTGCAAGATGCTCGGCCTGTGCGACGGGCGCGGCGGGCTGACGGCGTTGGGCGAGGACGTAGCCGCCTCCGACGAGGCTCCCGTGCCAGAGCAGGGCGTCTACAGCCTGTGGCTTGCCCAGCACCCCGTCCTCGGGCGGCGCGTGCTCGCCGTGGAGCGGCTCGCGTCGCACCGTGACCAGCGATTCGAGTCCATCGAACCGCTCGCGGTCGAGCCCGATCGCGGCAAGGTGTTCCGCTCCGTGCTCGATGGGAAGGAGCGGTTCATGGTCCGCGATCTGCCTACGAACCACGGGCAACTCGGCGCTCTCGTGGGCGACACGCGCGCCACGTGCCGCCTTCGCTGGACTCTCGATTTCGACCAGGCGCGGGACCAGTGGCAGCTGGACGGCATGATCGAGGCCCCGCAGGGCAACGGCAAGCGCGCCCTGCGGCCGATGCAGCACGAGCCCGAGTCCGATGGCCTCGACCTCGGGAACCTCGCCTCGACGTGGGCCACGGGGCCAATGTCCTCCTTCGGGCGATGGCAGGCTGGTGAACGCCGACTGGCCGTCGCGTTCGATGGCCTCACAGAAGGTGAGCTCGACACCTTCCGCAAGACCCTCGCGCTCCGCCGGGTCGAGATCCCCGGTAAGGGCGTCTACGAGAACGTGACCTTGGAGGACGTACCCGTGGGGCCTGCCTCGGCGCAGGACGCGCAGCGGTGGGCGATGGCACGTTTCGATCGTCACCTATCCGCGAAACCTGGCTACCGGAGCCGCGCCGAGGTCCGTGACCAGTTCGCGCAGCTCACCGAGGGCACGCCGCTGGAGACGTTCGCGCCAACGCTCCCGTCGCACGACGACCTGCTTTCGCAGGCGAGCAAGGACCCCGAGCGGTTCTGGTCCCTGGCCGCGCCCGCGGATCTCTCTCCGTTCCCGGCCGCGTCGGACGACTTCGGCCCGCTCCGCATCGGCTCTCCGGCTCCGATCGCCGCAATGGAGCCCCCCGGCGTGGTCCGGGTCCCGTACCGGAGTGGCTGGACGATGCGGAAGCTCGTGGACAGACTGCTCTCCGGCGTCGCCCCTCGACGCGTGCTGCTGTGCGACCGCTACGTTCGTGGCGACGAGAACCTGGACGCGCTCAAGCTCCTCGTCGCGGCCCTGCGCGCGGCAGCCCCCAGCGTCGCGGTGGACGTGTGGACCAGCGACGAGGAGGCGGACTTCAAGAGGATCCAGGCGATCACCGACACGTCCCCGCGGAGCTACCGGGAGGTGTTCGGCCGGAGTCTGCCGCATGACCGCTACCTGCTGGTGCTCCCCGGTCAGGGGCAGGGCTTCGGCTGGCACATGAGCAACAGCCCCATCCACGCGCGCTCCGACGTGAAGAGCGCCGGCCCGGAGACGCCGCTGCGGTGGAAGGACCTCGCGGCGACCCGTGTGAGCGCCGATGAACTCGAGCCCGCACTGCGGCAGTGGCTCGCGGGGGATGGACGATGATGCGGGGACCCATCCAGCGCACCGTGCGCCGGCGCGTCGAGCCACGAGCCGACGCGCGCCTACCCACGGCGTGGATCGGCGGGGCCATGGCTCAGCCGACCTGGACCGACGGCACCTGGCTGGCGCGCACGCCAGCTCGCGCGGCTCCCGCCAGCAACGCCCCGATCCTCATGCTTCTCGGGAACGGGAACGAGGACGCGCGCGCCGCGCTGCTCGCCCACGCGTCAACGGGTGCGCGCGTGTACGCGCTCGTCGGGCCGGGATGGGGCAAGGACCAGGTCGACAACGAGCTGCTCAAGGCCCCTCGAGTGCTGGTCCGACGTCTCTCCGAGGTACCGGCCACCGCAGTCCACGCCGGGATCGATGCGCGCCTTTGGATTGGGGGCGGCTTCATCCTTCGGCTCGACCCGACCCAGGCCGAGGCCCTTCGACAGACGTTCCTGCGCCTGTTCTGGCACGAGGCGGTCGAGGAGGCGTGGTCGGGGGGCCGCCAGTTCGTGTGGCGCCCGGCACGCGAACGGCCGTTCGACGTGCCCGAGGCGCCCGCGGCGGCGTCGGTGCGGTGGGAGCCGCCAGATGCCTTTCTGACCGGGGACCCTCGCGGCGCGCTGATGCACGTCAGCGCCGGGCTCCCGCCGGACACCGCTCCCCGACGGCTCTGGTTCCCCGCTGGCCCGGACCACCACGAGCGGCTCGCCAGGCTCGCCCAAGGGGGCGTCGAGGTGCTGTGGGCCGACCGGGGGCTGCCCGACCTTCACGTGAACGGCGGCGCCGGCGAGGTGCTCCTGCCCGGCACGCGCGGACGCATGCGGTTGCGTCTCACGGCCCACCAAGCCTCCGAGGTGGCGCGCTTGCTGGAGGCCCCGCCCGCGTGGCAGTTCCAGGCCGATGTGCGTCTCGGTGAAGCCAGCCATTCCACAGCGCAGTTCTGGCTCCCCGGTGGAGCTGCTGCGCGTGGGTTGGAGGCCGAGCAGTTCGTCCAGGTGCCCGACGTTCCGGCGACCTCGCTGCGCGAGGTGCCGGCTACCGCACCCGCTTCGACGCCCGCCGCGCAGCTGCTCGCGCTGGCCGTCCGCTACGAATGGACTGTGGTGCCGCCCCGCGTGCCAGCTGGCGCGGAGGAGGACGCGCTGGTCGCTCGCTGGCGGAAGCTCGATGACGACTGGACCAAGCGACTCGCGGCGGTACGCGACGCGCTCGAGAGTTCCGACGGCGAGCGGAGCCGCATTGGCAAGGCGTTCTCTCGGTTGCTGAGCGGTCTGCTGGGCTTCGAGCGCACGCACAAGGATCTGCTCGAACAGGTCTCGGCGCTCGAAGCCGAGCGCCCGTCGAAGGTCGGGCCCAGTGGAGCGCTGGGGCTGCTCTCGCGTCTCGAGACGTTGGAGGAGTCCACCAGGCAGCACCAAGGCGATCTCGCAGAGGCGGAGCGCAAGGCGCGCGAGGACGAGGAGCGAGAGAGGCAGCAGGCAGAGTGGGCCGCACAGGTCGAGCGCGCGAAGAGGGAAGCCGCCGCTGCGCGTGAAGCACTCGTGAACGCGGAGGCGCGCGACGCCGAACTCGCCGATGAGGCCAAGGACATCGAGGTGCGATTGAAGGACGCTGCGTCGGACGAGAAGAAGGACCTCGACGTGAAGCAGAAGAAGAATGGCGACGAGCGGAAGAAGCACACCGAACGTCTCAAGAAGCTGCGTTACGACCTCAAGAAGCTCGAAGACGACGCCGCCCGTCCGTTCACGTTCAATGCGGCGAAGCTCGAGACGAAGAGGCAGCAGCAACAAGGCAAGCGGTTCGTTCCGTCGGGCCCGGCCGCGCGCCCGTCGAACGGTGTGCCCGAGGACGCGCTGCCGGAGGTTGGCTCGCTGCGAACCCACAAGGGGCAACGGTATCTGGTCATCGAAGTCTGGGAGCACCTCGACGCCGGCGAGCAGGCGGCGTCGAGGTTGTCCGCGAAGCTCGTAGCCCCGGAGCAAGCATGAAGGAGCAGCGCATCACGATCGAGATCAGCCACGACGGGAAGATCACCGCCGATGCTGAGGGCTTCTCGGGAGACGCTTGCCTGCGCGACCTGGAGCGCCTGTTGGAAGGGCTCTCACCGGGGACGGCGACCGTCGAGCGCAAGGCCGACGGTGGAACCGCCCGCCGTACGACTACGCTCACGCAGGACGTGGGTAAGAAGCGATGAGCGCCTACCTCACGCTGCTCACGCCCATGACGGACGAGGAGTGCCTGCTCGCGGCGCTCGTCGATCTCGGCTTCGACACGGCGAAGGTCGAGGTGCACGCGACGGCCGTGCCGCTGGTCGGGGACGCGGGCGATCGACGTGTGCAGACCGCGAACATCGTGATTCGCCGGCAGCACGTCGGAGCCGCCTCGAACGATGTGGGTTTCCTCGCGACGACCACCGGCTACCAGGCGCTGGTCAGTGGCTACGATCACCCCCGCTTCGGCACCGACTGGATCACGCAGCTCAGTCAGAGGTACCAGATCCACTCGGCCGCGAAGACCGAACGACTCGCCGCCGAGGAGCGCCGCCGCGTGGAGGACGAGCGTCGGCGCCTGGTCGAAGCCCAGCGGCAAGCCGTTCTGGAACGGGCGGCCAAGATGGGTTACCGCGTCGAAGAGAAGCGCGAGGGTGATGCGCTCCGCCTCGTCCTTGTGAAGCGGGCGTATTGACGATGCGCCTCAACATCGCCCGCGTCCTCCCGCGTAGCGCGGCCAATGGTCCGGGTGATCGGTTCGTCGTGTGGGTGCAGGGATGTCCGCTCGCCTGCGCAGGTTGCTGGAATCCCGACACCTGGGCCTTCGAGCGCCGTGCGCTGCGAGACGTCATCGGGCTCGCCACCGAGATCTTGGCGACTACCGGCATCGAAGGCGTGACGTTCACTGGCGGCGAGCCGTTCCTGCAGGCGCGCGCCCTCGTTGAAGTGGCGCGCGCCGTGCGCAGCGCCGGCCTCTCGGTGTTCGTGTTCACGGGCTATGAGCTCGAGGAGCTGACGACGCACGAACACCGCACGCTCTTGGCACTCACCGACGTCGTCGTCACGGGCCGATACGTGGAAGCTCAGCGCGCGGCGAATCTGCCTTGGCGCGGCTCGGCGAACCAGCAGGTCCACTTCCTAACGTCCCGCTACGGGTCGTCCGACATGGCCGGCGCCGCGTCGATCGAGGTGCACGTCGGCGCGGGCGGTGAGATGGTCGTCACGGGCTTCCCGATCGACGTCACTCCAGCCGATCTCGGTCCGCATCCGCGCGTTTGATCGGCGCTCTCCCCCGACGGGCCTCCGGCCTTCGTCGCCCGTCACCTCCGCCGAGGTCGTCGCTTCACGACGTCGATCAGGCGACGCGACTTCTCGAGGGCCTTGGCCAGCACGCCTTCCTCGGGGAGCGTGGTCCGGTACTCCGCCGCGAGCACCTTGTTGGGGAGCCCTTCGAGGACGTACTTCGCGACGGCGTCCTCCTTCGACCTGCAGAGGATCAGACCGACGGGTGGGTTCTCGCCGGGCATCATCCAGTGCTCGCGCGCGTAGTTCAGGTAGAGGTGCATCTGGCCGGCGTCCGCGTGCGTGAACCGACCCAGTTTCAGGTCGACGACCACGAGACAGCGGAGGCGGCGGTGGAAGAAGAGCAGGTCCACGCGGTACCAGACGCTGCCGATGCGGAGGCGGCGCTGCCGCCCGATGAACGCGAAGCCGCTGCCGAGCTCGAGCAGGAAGCCCTCGAGCTCGGTGACGAGCGCGTCCTCGAGGTCGGACTCCGAGTACTCGTCCTTCAAGCCGAGGAACTCGAGCACGAACGGGTCCTTGATCTCGCGCTCCGCGGAGACCGCGTCATCGGCCTGAGCGACGGACCCCGCCTTCAGCAGCGCGACCTTGTTCTTCGAGAGGGCCGTGCGCTCGTAGAACTGGCTGTCGATCTGGCGCTCGAGCTGCCGGACCGTCCAGCCACCACGAAGCGCCTCGGTTTCGTAGAAGGCCCGCGGGAGGCCGGCGTCGACCCGTCGGATCAGGAGCACGTAGTGCGACCACGACAGCCGGAACTCGGGGAGCGCCGGCGCCGGCGATTTCCGCGACGCTGTCGCGGATTTCTTGGTCACGGATTTCCGCGACGCCGGCGCGGATTTCGGGAGCACGGCGACGGATGATGGTGGCGGCACGGCCGGCGGGTAGGCGAGGTAGAACAGCCGCGCCGTCTCGAGGCGATCCACCGAGAAGCCGCGGCCGAAGCGCTTGGTCAGATCCGCCGACAATCGCTGGAGCAGCGCCTCGCCGTAGCCGGCTCGCGAAACGCCGGCCTGCTCGCGTTCGACGACGCGGCGACCGATCGCCCAGTAGGTGGCGGTCATGACCGTGTTGACCGCGCGGGCCGCCGCGCGGCGAGCGTCCTCGACGAGCGCGCTGACGTCGGCGAGCACACCGGCGTAGCCGGCGTCGTCGGGCGTCAGGTCACGCGGGCTCACGGTGAGGAGCTTGCACGCGAGGTCGCGACCCAACAAGCGGGATCTCCCGGTGCCGGGGCGGCGCGCCGACCTTGACGCCGCCGCCCGCGCGGGCTCGATCGCGCCCGTGCTCGTCCTCCGCGCCGCCGAGTTCCTCTTCTACCACCTGCTGCTCACGCTCGTGGACCGCGTGAGCCGTCTGCCGCGGGAGGGCGCGATGCCGGAGGCGATGCGCCTGTACCGAGAGAACATCGCGCTGAAGGCCCAACTCGACGTCGTCGAGCAGCTCCTCGCGCGCGTCGAGAGCAAGCGCCGCGTCGGCCTCGGCACGCGCGCCGCGCAGGTGTTCGCGTACCTGCTCACGCGCGGCGACCAGCCCTTCCAGCGCTACTACCTCTCGGCGTCGATCGCGACGCTTCGCCGCTGGGCGACGCGCTTCCGCTCGCTCCGCCAGCACGCGCACCGCGGCGGGCGGCCGCCGATCGACGCGAAGGTCGTCGAGCTGATCGTCACGCTGAAGCGCGAGAACCCGTCGTGGGGCCAGCGCCGCATCCAGGAGGAGCTGCGACGGATGGGCGTGCGGATCAGCCAGCCGACGATCCAGCGCATCCTCCGTGAGAACGGCTTCTCGCCGCGGCCCGGACGGAAGATCGACTTCGAGCGCGTGCGCTCCGCGGTGAAGGACGCCCTCTGGGCGGTGGACTTCTTCGCTGTGAAGACCGCGAAGGGCGTGTGGGTGCAGGCGCTCGTCGTGATCGACATCCACACGCGCGAGCTGCTCGACCTGCGCGTGCACGACGGGTGGGACGTCGACTCGTCGTGGACCGCGCGCACGTTCGCCGGCATCCTCCGCCGCACCGGCCGCGCGCCCGGCGGCGTCGTCCACGACCACGGCGCGCACTTCCTCGGGCAGTTCACGCGGGCGCTGAACGTGCTCGGCATCGCCGAAGAGGTGACGCCGCCGGGCCTGCCATCGATGAACTGCTACGCCGAGCGCGCGATCTGGTCGATCCGGTACGAGATGCTGCGGCATGTGCCCGTCGCCGACGCCGAGCAGCTCCAGTTCTACCTGGACGAGTACCGCCGCTACGCGAACGCCGACCGCTCGCATCAGGGGCTCGACGGGCGCACGCCCGACGATGTCGCGAACGACCGGCCCGTGGCCGAGGTCGTGGACCTCGAGGACCTCCGGGCCCGACGCCTCGTCCGCCGGACGTACGCGCACGGCCTGCTGCAGGCGTACGAGCTCGTCGGCGACGACGCCCGCCGCGCCGCCTGACGCGACCGACATCTCCGCCGGCCCGCGTCGCCCGTCCCTGGGCGCGATCACCCCACCGCGGCCGACGTGCGCCCCACGGTGGCTCCCGGTGGGCTATGGTCGCCCGTCGCCCCGACGGGTGCCTGCGCCCGCCAGGCCGCGCCGCGCCCGCCGACCCGTTCAGCACCCGCAAGTCCGCGCGCGGCCGGGAGGATCCGAGGTTTTCTGGGATCTGGCCGGCGACCGACCGGGTGAAGGCGACGCACGGGGATCCGATCGCGGCGCCCCCCTCCAGAACCCCGCGTTTCTCAGCTCCGATCCGTTGGTCTCTCTGAGAGCCGCCCCCTGAGAGGCGTTCGCGTACGGCGTCGTACGGGGACCATGTCTACTTCACTGCGCTCGTCGACGGCGCCGGATTGGCTGCCGAGCTTGCTGTGGAACTCGCCCAAGGTGAGGCGGCTCCGTACGTGTACGAGGTTGCGCCGACCGGCCCGTTCGACAACGACCCGAACGTGACCGACAAGAAGTTCCCCGGCAACCCCACGCGTTCGTACCGCAGCAGCTCCCCACTAAGAATCGTTAGAGAGGTCACCGATTGGACGCGACTAACGCCTGAAGCGCTCCAGATGTGGCGAGAGCGGCTATCCGTCCTGCGCTCGGGCGCGGGAGGCGACATCATCAACTAGATTCGGTTTCACGCAGCTCCTCGCTGGTGACGCGCGTGTCGAGGATCTCCTCGAACGTCACGCTGGCCGCGTAGACGAGCACGGTTCCATCGACCGCGAGCTGCTTGCAGGTGAACTCGACGCTGGCGACGACGCGCTCGACGGTGACGACCTCGGGCCAGATGAAGAGCACGCGCGGTGGCGCGGTCGCG
>CAYNEK010000099.1:0-16304 GCA_964396175.1 uncultured Polyangiaceae bacterium
CCTCATTGGATTCCAATGCTGCGATCCCTGTCCGCTCAGATTGGATCTCCACCCGCATCAATCTCTACAGTTGCAACGGCACCGTTGCGAGTCCAATCCTCGTCAGAGGGAATTGGCTGCGAGGTGGCGGCCCCTCGCTCTCGGGCGGTGGCATCAACCTTGGCGATGGTGGCGGCACGTATCAACACATGGTGGATAACGTCCTGGTGCGTCCAGGTATGTACGGAATCGCGATCTCGGGCGGGCAACACATGCTCATGGAGAACAACAGGGTCTACAGTCCATGCGTGCCGAACGTGTCTGGGTTCGGCATGATCGTGGCGGACCAATACGCTGGGTCAGCGGGACCTTTCGAGGACATCACCGTCCGGGACAACAGGGTCAATGTCACCGACAGTGACAGCCAACGCGCCGACTGGTGGATCCCCGATGTCTCCAGCATCGATGTCTTCACGAACAACGCCTATGACGCCAGCCTGAGCGAGGCGATCTTGCCGCCGAAGATCCTTGGGCGCTTGTAAGAGGGTGTTTCGCAGAACGTGCTCTTTGCAAGGACCGCCGTGAGGCTGCGCCGCCTCGACGGCGCGCCAGCGACGCGAGAGGCTTGGACAGCTCTGTGACGCGCCCCCTCAGAACTCCGCCTTCACGCCTGACTGCACCCAGATCGGCGCATTGGGTCGCGCCCCGAAGGGCCGGCGTGACACGAGGGCGTGCTGGTTCGTCAGGTTCCGTCCGTTGACGTAGACGGAGAGCCCCTTCGACACCTTGTACGTCGCGGACGCGTCGAGGATGAGGAGCGCGTCGGTGACCACCGTCGGATCGGTCACCCCTTGCCCCGCGACCTCACGCATGCGCCCCACATAGCTGAGCCCCAAGTGCATCCCGCCCCGGCGGTGCTCGGCGCCGAGCGCCGCGGTCACCTGCTGTCGAGGCACGTACGGCAGCCGATCCCCGGCCGCCACGTGGCCAAACGTCGGATCGTCCGACGAGAACGATGACAGGAAGCGCGCGTCCGTGAAGGTGTACGCGAAGCGCCCCGGGATCGTCCAGCCGCGCCCCGCGCGGAGCTCGCTTTCGACGTAGACCTCGACGCCCCGGATCGTGGCCTTCCCCGCGTCGTACTGGCGGTCCACGCCGTCGCTCGTGCAGCCCGAGGAGAAGCTGCAGACGCTCGTCAGGTTGCTGTACGCGTTGTAGAAGCCGATCACCTCGGCGCGGAAGCGCCTCGGCGCGTAGCGGAGCCCGGCCTCATAATTGGTGCTGCGCTCCGGGCGCGCGCTCGTCTGATCCGTCGGCGGCGCGGGCGTCGCGCCCTCGTGGACGCCGCCGAAGACGCCGAGATCCCGCGTGAGCGCCGCGTAGAGCCCTGCGCCAGGCAAGAACAACCGCTGGGAAATCCCCACCTCGGTCCCGGTCAGGTGATCACTGTACCGCCCGAGGACGCTCTCGATGCGCGCGCCCGCCGTGAGCGTGAACCGCGAGAACGAGATCGCGTCCATGACCCACATCGAGAGCGCGTCCGACGCCGCCCGGTTGTCGGCGGTCGTCTCCGTCGGTCCCCGGTCCCAGAGCACCGCGCCGCCGTCGAGGACGAACCCACGCTGTGTGTGCAGCCGAGCGATGCTGTCATGGTGGAAGCGGACGCCTTGCTCCACGCTGTGCGAGAAGGGCCCGGTCTTCGCCGTCAGGTGCAGCGCCGATTGCACGCCGTAGGCGACGAAGGTCCGCTGGTTCGGCCCGATGAGCAGCGTGTCGCTCCCCCCGAGCGTGCGCCGTGTGCCGCGCAGCTCCGCGATCACGAGCTCGTCGAAGTTGGACTGAGGGCTCTTCAGGATCGAGTAGAGATCGCCGAGGCGGAGCCCCTGCACCCGGTTCCACGAGCGGGAGAAGTCGTTGCGGTACGCCGTCGTCACGAGCTCGACGGCCGTGCCCATCCGCGCGCGATGCGTGAGCGCCCAGGCCGTCCGGGTCCAGAGCATCTCGTCGTTCTGTGTGGCAGCGTAGCGTCGGAGCGGATCCCTCCGGAAGTCTGCGTCCGACAGGCCGAGGTAGGTCTCGTGCGAGTCCTCGCTCGAGTAGCCCACCTTGAGCTCGACCTCCTGGACGACGCCGCCGTGGGACGGGAGGGCGCGCCGCACCTTGCCCATCCACTCGTTGCGCGAGAAGCCTGTATTTCCCCCGACGACGTCGATGGTCTTGAAGCCCGTCGACGACAGGTGGACCCCCTCGAGGAGGACGCCCCACGTCTCGTCGCTCGTCCCGGCGCGGAAGTGCACCTTTTGGTATCCATACATCCCTGCCGCGAGATCGACGCTGCCACGCCCGGTGTCCGGGATCGGCGCGGTGACGAGGTCTATGGCCCCACCGACGGTGTGTGGGCCGTAGAGGATCGCGGACGGGCCCTTCAGCACCTTCACGCTCGTCATGCGGGTGATGAGCGGGAAGTAGTACGCCGCGGGGGCCGAGTAGGGAGCCGGCGCGAAGAGGACGCCGTCTTCCATCAGGGTGATCTTCTTGCTCCGGTCGGGCGCGGCCCCCCGCATCCCGACGTTGGGTCGGAGCCCGACGCCGTCCTCCTGCCGCACGTAGACGCCGGGCGCGGCCGTCAGCACCTTCGTGGGGTCGTCGTGCTCGAAGCGCTCGAGCTGTTTGGTCTTCAGGATGAGGCCGGAGCCCGCGGTGTGCGTCTCGCGCGAGCCCACGACCAGCACCTCGGAAGGAGGGCTGGGGGACGGGGGAGGCTCCGCGGGGGTCGGAGGAGCCTCTGCCGGCGGCGAGGCCGAGGCGGGCGGCCTAGCGGCCTCGTCCGCGACGGCGAGCCGCGGGACCGAGAGCGCCACGAGCGCGGCCGATAGGAAGGCGACTCGCCTCACGGGGTGGCGTCTCCGCGGGAAGAGCGTCGTGGCGCGGCCCGCCCGGGCAGGTCGAGGAGCATGCGATCGAGAACAGGAGGCACGTCAGCTCGCCTGGAGCTCGACGCCCCCGTCTCGCGCGGGAGCCGCAGGGGGTGGAGGGCAGGGGGCATGTCAGCTCGTCTGGAGCTCGACGCCCCGGTCTCGGGCGGGAGCCGCAGGGGGTGGAGGGCAGGGGGCATGTCAGCTCGTCCGGGGGCGCCCCAGCGCGCGCGCGAAGAGGGCGCCGAGCGATCTCGCGCGGAGGAGGCCGAGGCGCCCGATGGCGAGGAGCGGGTCGACCAGCATCGCGAGGACGCCCGGGCGGTGGTTGAGGACGTCGGGCGGGAGACCAAAGGTGAGGCGCTCACGTCCCCGGGGCACGTACAATGTACCGAACATCCAGTCCCACAGGGCGAAGGCGGAGCCGAAGTTGCGATCGTAGTGGCGGGCCTCGCGGCTGTGGTGGATCTGGTGCTGCGCCGGGCTGATGAAGACGTGCTCGAGTGCCCGGCCGTAGGACAGCCACACATGGGAGTGCCGGAGATTGGAGCCGGCGAGGGACCACGCGAAGCCGAGGGCGCCGACGCCCAGGATCTCGAGCGCCTCGATGCGTCCCGGGAAGGCCCAGGCGAACACCCCCGCGACGAGCGCCGTCGTCGCGGCGCCGCGCAGGCCGTTGAGCCACGCCTCGATGGGGTGGACGCGGTGGACGGTGAAGGGGGTCATCACCTCGGCCGAGTGGTGGACTTTGTGGAGCTCCCAGAGCACGGGGACGCGGTGCGCGAGGTAGTGCAAGAGGAAGCGTGTGAAGTCGTCGAGGGCAAAGGCCGCCACGCTGAAGGCCACGATGGTGACCCACCGGGGCAGCGCGGGGATCGGCGAGGGGCCGACGATCGAGCCGAGCCCCACGGAGAGCCTCGCCGCGAGGGGGATCGCGGCGAAGACCAGCGGCGCGACGAACAGGGCGCGCAGGACGGCGCGGAGGGCGATGAGCGCGTAGTCCTCGCGCGCGGAGCGATGGAGCCACACGCCCGGGGGGAAGAGGTACGCGAAGAGCCCGCGCTGCCCGCGCACGTGGCGGACCCACACGAGGAGCGCGAGGACCCCGGCGCCGACGAGGTGCGGGACGTAGACGCGCCGGTCGGGGTGCGCGAGGAGCGAGCCGAGATCGCGGCCCGCCGCGCGGAGGACCTCGAGGAGCTCAGTCATTGTCGCCCTCGGCGCTCTTCGGGAGCTGGAGGTGGAGCACGGTGACGAACTCGGTCTTCAGGAGATCGGTGAGCGCCTTCACGCGGGCGTGGACCAGCGCGACCTTCTGTGGATCGGAGGCGAGGGCGTCCTCGAGGGGCGGCGACAGCTCGTCCACGGCGGCCTGTGCGGCGACGAGCGCATCCATCATGCGGGTGTTGAGGTCGGTCGCGCCCACCGTGCGAAGCCAATCGTCGAAGCCGAGCCCGGTGTAGCCGTCTCCGCAGCCCTGGAAGAGGCGACGGAACCCCGCGAGGTTGGCCCGGAGGTGATCGGTCGAGCGCCGGGCGAAGGGCGATTCGACGGCGCTGGGGCACGTGCCGGTCGAGCAATCGAGGTAGCCGAGCGGCTTCGCGAGCTTGAGATCCTTCACCTGGGTGTCGAGGTAGAAGAGCGCGTGGATCACGGCGTCGACGGCGTCACCACGCTTCGCGAAGACCGTCGACCCCGCCCCGGCGGTCGTGAACTGCCCCGCGAAGTCCCCTTGGGTGGGCTCCCATGCGGCGAGGAGCGCGCTCGCACGATCGTGGACGACGCTCGCCGCGGCGGCTGCGTAGCCCGCCTTGCGGGCGGTGAGCTCGGCGGGAGAGAGGGCCTTCCAGGAGCCGGTCTGGTTGATGCTGGAGAGATCGGGGCACGCATTGTCCGTCCCCCCGTAGAAGGACAGGTACTCGAGGGTTCCGAGCCCCCGCGCCGAGAACAGGCTCGTCCCGAACGCTGGATCCAGGTAGGCCTGCTGGACGAGCTGCTCGTCCACGGTGCAGCGCGCGAAGACGGGCCACGCATACACTTGGTCGCGGAGCCCCTTGCCGCCGGGCAGGCTCGCGGGCGCCGCGGGCCCAAACTGGAAGAGCTCGGCCTCCTCCCACACGGCCATCGCGGCCTTCCACGCAGCTCGGGTCGCGTCCGCCCCTGGACCTTCGGGATCGGCGGCCCAGGCCCCTGCGGCGTCGCGGAGGCTCGCCGCGAGCGGAACGAAGGCCCGGTAGCGGCCGAGCGCGCAGGTCGAGAACTCGGTGAGCAGCGCGGGCTCGCTGAAGGGTGGTGCTCCGGGATCGGTGCCGCCGTCCCATCGGGGAGCGGACGGCGGCGCAGAGGACTTTCGCGACCACGTCTCGGTCTTCTGGCAAGACGAGAGCGTGATCGCGGCGGTGACGCCGAGCCCGATGGCCGAGAGAACCCAGGCGGCGCGGGCGCCCGGGCTCACGGCGTGGCGAGGAACAGGATGGCCGCGTCGTCGTGGGTCCCGGTGCCGCCCGTCAGGCCGACGATGGCGACGCGCTTCTGATCGGGCGAGAGCGCGGCGGACCAGAACACGTCGCTCGTGCCCCCGAGGTCGTACAGCTTGATCCCTTTGGGCCCGAAGGATGCGTCCGGTGCGCCGTCCTTCGACAGGAGCGCGAGCATGGCGTCGGAGGAATTCGCGTCGGTGCGTCCCGCGCCGGCGAGGAGCACGCGGCCGTCGGGGAGGGCGAGCACGGCGCGGCCATTGTCATTGAAGCCCGCCGCGTCGACGAGGATGTGGCCGTTGTTGCCATAGGTTGGATCGAGCTTCCCGTCCTTGTCGACGCGGAGCGAGATCCAATCGAGCGTCTCCGAGTCGGCGGCCTTTCCGTAGCCGTTGGTGACGAGCTTGTCTCCCTGGAGGCCCATGCCGTACGCCTCGGTCACGAGGGGGAGCACGAGCTGGTTGAAGACGCCGCCCGTGCCGAAGGATGGGTCGAGCGCGCCCGAGGGCGTCACCTTGTAGAGGACCGGCGTCACGACGCCGGCCGCCGCCTTCGTGTACCCGGCGCCGAGGACCGAGCCGTCCGCGAGGAGGAGGAGCCCGCGCGGATCGGCGCCCTGTCCCGCGATGTCGAAGGAGACGAGCCCGCCCGTCCCAAACGAGGCGTCGAGCGCGCCGTCGGCCGTGAGGCGCACCATCGTGTGATCGCGATCGGTGGCGCCGTCCCGCTTCTTCGCGGCGGCGATGAGGATCTTCCCGTCCGGGGTCGCCGTGCCGCCCCGGGCCATGTCGGCCGTGAAGCCCCCGTCGGGGAGCGCGACGCCAGCGGACAGATCGTGGACCTTCACCCCGCCGTCGCCGAAGGATGGGTCGAGCGCCCCGGTCGGCAAGAGCCGTGCGACCGCGACGTCGCGGTCCTTTGGGTCTCCGCCCGTGTGGTCGACGGTGGCCATGACGACGATCTTCCCGTCGGCGAGCACGGCGATGCCGCGCGCAGACTCGCCGTTCGTCCCGACGACGAGGTTGTGTCGGGCGACGCCGGCGGTGCCAAAGGATGGATCGAGCTGCGAGTTGGGCCCAAATTTTACGACGATCGTCGCGACGTCGGCCGTCGCGTCGGTCGTGTCCTGGAGGGTCCCCACCGCGTAGGCGCTTCCATCGGGGCCGAAGGTCACGCCGAGGAGGCGGCTGTGCCCCGTCGCCGACAGCGCGAGCACCTCGGGGACGGCGGGCGCGCCGCCCCCAGCTCCACCGGCGCCCCCGGGAGCCCCCGCCGCACCCGCGCCCCCGGCGCCCGCAGGAGCGCCCGCCGTGCCCGCGCCCCCGGCGCCCGCAGGAGCCCCCGCCGTGCCCGCGGCGGCCTCGCCCGTCGTCACGTCGTCCCCGCACGCGAAGAGCGCGACGCTCCCCGCGCTGCAGGCGAGGAAGAGAGAGACGAGGCGGCCGCGCTTCAAGGAATCGATGTTGAAAATCGTTTTCATGTGTGGGGCGAGCTAACAGGGTTCTGTCTCATGGTCAAGGGAAATGCTCCGATCGGCTCGGAGGGGCCATGGATCGAGTGCGAAGAGAGGGACTTGAACCCTCACGGTTTTACCCGCCGGTACCTGAAACCGGTGCGTCTGCCATTCCGCCACCTTCGCGTGGGGTGGTCCGGGTCGAAGACCCAGGAGCCACGTCGGGGGTAACCGATGAGCCGCGCCGGCGCAAGGCTCCCGGTGTGTCAGGCGCCGTGCTCGAGCGCGAGGCGGACCAGGTGGAGCGCGACGTCGACGCCGTGCGGGACCCCGAGCAGCGGCCCCGAGACGAAGCCCGGCCGCGCCGCGCGATCGTCGAAGCGCGCGTGCGGCGCCCGCGCGCGGATGCGCTCGCCGAGGGTGCGGAAGTTGGCGAGGCTCGAGGGCTCGACGCGCCCGAGCCCGGCGTAGTCGAGCCGACGCTCGTACAGCATCACGTCGGGCTCGCCGTCGCCGCGCGCGACGAGCAGGAACGACTCTCGGGCGACGTGGGTCTTCGTCTCGGTCTTCTCGGTCGTCTTGCTCATGCTGAGGCCGCTCGTCAGGACCGCGCGCCCGAGCGAAAATTTGCGCTCCTTCGTCGTGATGGTCTCCGTCGATTCGCTCGCGCGCACGCCGCCGAGGACGAGCGACACCGCCTCCCACGGCACGACGTGTCGCCCGCCGCGGTCGTCGAACCCGAGCCCCGCCTCGGAGGGTGCCACGGCGCGCGCGATCGCGCGGTCTTCGTCGAGCGGCGCGGCCGAGGGCTCGACGGCGAAGGCGAGGGCGCCCACCTCGAGGAGCGCGCGCGCCTGGGCGAGCACGGCCCCTTCGTCGGCGCAGGAGAGGATCGCGCGCGGGAGGACCCCGGCGACGCGGTGCGCGACGTCGGCGGCGGCGAGCCCAAGCGCGCGGGCGATGCGCGCCACGTCGTCCGGCTTCCCGGGCAGCCGCGCGAGGCAGAGCAGCATGACTCGAGCTTGCCCGACGCGCGCCCAGCGCGCCAGCCGAAGCGCCGTGACGTGCGGCGCCGCACCGCACCGCACCGCCGCGCGGGGCGCCCGGGCATCCATGGACGCCTCGCGACGGACGCGCGGCTCGGCGCGCGCGGAGCCGGGACCGCCATCCACGACGTGATGCGGCGCACGATTCGACGCGCGAGGGCTCGCGCGATCGGCTAGTCTCCCGGCTCAACGAGGTCCTCCATGCGCCGCCTTCTCGCCTTCTCGACACTGTCCGCCGCCGCCGTCATCGCCGCTTGCTCCTCCGGCTCCGTCGAGGCCCCTGGGCTCGGGACCTCCGAGGGCGCCATCTACAAGGGTACGCCCGAGACCGCGACCGACGCCGTGATGGCGCTGGCGGCCGACCACGGCGGGGGCAAGTACTCGTCCTGCACGGGGACGGTGGTCGCGCAGAAGGGCAGCAGCGGGTACATGCTGATCGCCGCGCACTGCGTCGTCACGATGGACAACAAGGGCAACCCGACGACGACCCCGCTCGCCCCCGGGAGCCTCCACGTCCTTCGCGGCCCCGACTACCAGTCGCCGACTGCGACCTACAACGTCGTCGAGGTGAAGGTGCACCCCTCGTACACGGCGATCACGAGCAAGCCCTACGACTTCGCGATGGTGCGCTTCGCCGCCTCGGGCACCACCTTGCCCACCGTCCCGCCGATGCAGCCCGCCGAGGACACGCTCAAGATCGGCTCGGTCCTCGATCTGATCGGCTACGGAATGACCGAGAAGAACCTTCAGAACTCCGTCCGCCACCACGCGAGCGTCTCGATCGCCGGCTTCGTCGGCGGAGGGTCTGGCCCCATCGTCGAGCTCGCGATGGGCTCGTCGGCGAGCGGCTCGTGCCATGGCGACTCGGGCGGACCCGGCATGTTCGGCGCGGGCGCCTCTCGGCGCGTGGCGACGGTCACCTCGTACGGCTACGGCGGCGACGGCTGTTCGTCGTCGGGCGGCGGGCTCGGGCGTGTGTCGACCGTGTTCAACTCCTTCGTCCAGCCCTTCATCGACGGGACCCAGGGCGCGCTCACGTGCGACGAGTGCAAGTCGAGTCAGGAGTCGTTCGGAAGCACGTGCGTCGCGCCCTGTGAGGGTGACACCGACTGCATGGCGCTCCTCGACTGCTTCCAGACCGCGAGCACGCAGGACGACGCGCAGAAGTGCTTCGCGGCGCACCCGACGGGGGCGGCGATCTACAGCAAGATCGACAGCTGCGCGTGCGACGCCTGCTCCGAGTGCAAGGGGGACGCCGCGTGCGGCGCGCAGGCGTGCGGCTTCCAGTTCGAGGTGAAGGACAAGGCGGACTGCGGCTCGTGCATCACGAGCAAGTGCTGCGCCGAGGACAAGTCGTGCTTCGATGACACGAAGTGCAACTCGTGTGTCCAACAGGGCGACAAGGCCCCCGCCGACTGCCAGCAGAACGGCAAATACAACGCGATGTACGGCTGCTTCGCCGACAAGTGCGCGACCGAGTGCGGGATCTCGAACTGCGGCTACTCGTTCGGCGTCGACGGCAAGCCCGACTGCGGCACCTGCCTCACCGCGAGCTGCTGCGCGGACACCAAGGCGTGCAAGGACGACGCGAAGTGCGCTTCGTGCGTCGAGGCCGGCGCGAACCCGCCGAAGGACTGCGACGACAACGCCGCGTACACGGGCATGTACAAGTGCTTCAACGATCAGTGCGGCGCCCAGTGCTTCGGGAAGGGTGGCGCGGGCGGCGCCGGCGGCGCGGGCGGCAAGCCCGGCAAGGCTGGCGCTGCCGGCACGAGCGCCGGCGGCTCGGGCCCTGGCCCCGCTGGCGCTGCGGGCTCCAACGCCGGCGGCGATCCGGGTGGTGAGGCGGGCAGCCCCGCGACGGGCGGCTCCGGCCCCGCGCCGTCCGGCTCCTCGGCCGACTCGAGCAGCTCGGGGAGCTGCTCCGTCGGCGGCGTGACGGGCGGGCCCCTCGGCGGCCTCGCGCTCGCGCTCGGGCTGCTCGCGGCTCGCCGTCGCAGGCGCGCCTGAGCGGAGGGCGCGGTGCGGGTCCGCGCCCTCGTCGCTGCGGCCTCGGTGACGCTGTCGTTCCCTTCGTCGCCAGGGCACGACGCGCGCCGAAGCCCCGCGGCTCCTCTCGTCGAGCTCGATCCAGCAGGCGCGCGTCGCGACGTCGCGAGCACGCTCGCTCACCCACTCGGCGTGGACGCCGTCGAGCTCGATCCAGCAGGCGCGCGTCGCGACGTCGCGGGCGAGGGCGCGCCTCTCGACGAAGCCCCACGCGCTGGCGGAGCCGGGGCGCCCTCGGCGACGGCCCCGCCGCCCGCGCCCGATCACCTCGCGGTGCTCGTGAACGTCCACACGGGCGAGCGCGTCCTCCTCACCGAGAGCGAGCCCTCTCCCGAGGCGTTCTCGGCGCTCGTCGAGGACCGCGCCTCGGGCGAGCGGGTCCCGATGGCGCCGCGCCTCCTCGAGCTCCTCCGCGAGCTCGCTGCCTCGCGCGACCACCCACGCATCGAGCTCGTCTCGGGCTTTCGGAGCCCGAAGCGCAACGAGTCCCTTCGCAAGAAGGAGCACAAGGTCGCGTCCCACAGCGAGCACTCCCTCGGGCACGCGCTCGATTTTCGCGTCGAGGGGCTCACGCCCAAGGAGCTTCGTCGCGAGATCGAGCGGCTCGGCTGGAGGGGTGGGCTCGGCCAGTACGACAAGCCGACCGATCGCTTCGTCCACGCCGACATCGGCCGGAACAGGCGCTGGCGCGATCCCTAGCTCTGCTTCGGCTCCGGTGCGGCGAGCCGTGCCCTCGAGGATCGGTGCGCGACGGACGGTGCGAGCGCTAGCCGCCCTTCGCCTTCTTCGCGGCGGCGGCCATCCGCGCGCGGAGGCGCGGCGCGTAGCCTTCTTTGTTCTCCTGCTTCGTGCGCGCGATCGCGAGGGCGTCGGGTGGGACATTGTTTGTCACGGTCGTGCCGGTCGCCACGTAGGCGCCGTCGCCGATGGTGACGGGCGCGACGAGCTGCGAGTCGCTCCCGATGAACGCCCCCTTGCCGATGACCGTCCGGTGCTTCTGGAAGCCGTCGTAGTTGCAAAAGATGGTGCCGGCCCCGACGTTCGCGCCCTCGCCGACGTCGCCGTCGCCGAGATACGCGAGGTGGTTCGCCTTCGCGCCGCGGCGGACGACGGTCGCCTTGGTCTCGACGAAGTTGCCGATGTGCGCCTCCTCGTGGACGTCGCTCCCCGGGCGGAGGTGCGAGAAGGGGCCGATCTGCGCCCGCGCGCCGACCGTCGCCCCCGTGAGGACGCTGTAGGGCTTGAGGACGGCCCCGGGCGCGACGCTGACGTCGTCGAGGACCGCCCCGACGCCGATGTGGGCACCACGTCCGACGCGCGTCGCGCCGCGGAGGACGGCCCCTTCGTCGATCGTGACGTCCTCCTCGAGGACGACGTCCGCGTGGACGACCGCTCCCTCGCGGAGCGTGACCCCCGCCCTCCGGTGCGCACGCCGCAGGCGCGCGAGAAGCTCCGTCTCGGCCGTCGCGAGCTGATCGCGATCGTTGACCCCCAGCATGTCGATCGCGGCGGCCGGGATCGCCGCGATCGAGCTTGCCCGCGCGAGCGTGTCGGTGAGATAGAACTCGCCCTGCGCGTTGTCCGTGGAGAGCGTGGGCAGCGCCGCCTCGAGGAACCCGCGGGAGAAGCAGTACACGCCGGGGTTCACCTCCCGGATCGCGCGCTCGTCCGAGGAGGCGTCCCGCTCCTCGCGGATCCCGATCACGCGGCCCGCCTCGTCCCGGAGGATGCGGCCGTACCCTCGCGGCTCGTCGAGCGTCGTCGTCAGCAGGGCGACGTCGGCGCGCGACTCCGCGACGAGATCGCGGAGCGTCTCCGAACGGAGCAACGGCGTGTCGCCGCAGAGGACGAGGACCCGGGTCGCGTCCGCCGGCAGCGACGGGAGCGCCGCCGCGACGGCGTGGCCGGTGCCGCGCTGGTCCTCCTGGACGGCGAAGCGCACGGCCTCGCCGAACCGGCCCCCCAGGTGCGCCTCGATCTCCTCGCGCCCGTGCCCCACCACGACGACGATCCGCGAGATCCCGGCGCCCAGCGCCGCGTGGACGACGTGCTCGACGATGGGGCGGCCTGCGGCGCGGTGGAGCACCTTGGGCAGCGCGCTCCGCATGCGCGTGCCTCGCCCCGCGGCGAGCACGACCGCGACGGTGCTCTCGCATGTCTCTTGACTCATCTCGTCACCGGGGTGGGGCCGCGTGGCGGAGGCCCCGGAGCGAGTGCTCACGCGTGTCTCTTGGCTCATCTCGTCACCGACGGGCTGCGCGTCCTGGCTCTCGCGCGTGGGGAGTGGCTCACCCGTACCCCATGGCTCATCTCGTCCCCGGTGTCAGCGCGATCCATCCTCGATGAGCCTTCGCCGCGCCCTCCCGTGCACGTCACGGCGAAGCCTCCCTGCGTGGTCGATGGCGAGCGCGCCCCGCACGCGTCGCGGCTCAGCCCTTCACCGAGGTCTGGCAGCCGTAGACGACCTCGACCTTGCTGCCCTTCTGGGTGTTCTTCAGCTTGGCGCAGTCGGACTCGCAGAGCAGGATCTTGTTCGGCGAGGAGGGGTTGTCGTAGTACCAGCCGCCGCCGTTGCCGCACTCGGTGACGCCGCCGACCTGCTTGAGGATGCCGGGCTCGCCGCCCTCGGGGGTGACCACGACGTTGACGAGCGCGGGATCGATGTCCTGGCCGTCGGTCGTCTTCTTGGGGACGACGTACTGGCACGCCACCGAGCCTCGGATCGCGTTCAGCGCGTCGACGAACTGCTTGGTCACGTCGCCGCCCACGTCCACCATGATCGCCTTCTCGGTGCCGCCCGCGGCGGCGACCTGGTTCAGCCCGGGGAGGTTGCCGACGCCGATGACGAAGGTCTTCACGCTCGGCACGGCCTGGTTGGCCGCCTGCGCGGCCGCGGCCACCGTGGCGTTCGTGTTCGACGAGCAGGCGGCGGGGTCGCCGTCCGTCGCGAGCACGACGGCGACCACGTGGTCCGGGTGCTCACCCGCCCACTTCCCAGCGTACTCGAGCGCGCCCTTCAGGGCCGCCGTGCTCGGCGTGCCCCCTTGCGGCCCGTGCTTGGCGAGCGAGTCCTGGATGAGCCCCTTGCCGCCGGGCAGGAGCGTGATCGGGACCTCGGGCTTCGCGTAGTCCTTCGCCTCGCACGAGGTGATGCCGCCCGTGAGCTTCTCCATGCTCCCCTGACAGATCGGGTTCGGCATCCACGGGACGCACGGGCCGTACTCTCCGCAGTCGGCCGCCGTCTTGCAGCTCGGCGGGAGCTTGGGCGGAGGGTTCGCGATGAGCGGGAAGTACTGGAGCCCGACGCCGATCCCCTCCGCCTCCTTCAGGCTCACGAACTGCGTGAGGGCCATCACGATCGAGTCCCACTTCCCCGAGTCGCTCATCGACCCCGATTGGTCGACCATGAGGTAGAGATCGAGCGGCACGAGCTCGCCGCCGGACGTCTGCTTCGCGCAGCCCTCGAAGGTGGTCCCGCCGCCGGCGCCGCCGCCGCCGCCTCCCCAGACGGAGCCCCCCTCTCCGCCTCCGCCGCCCCCTCCGGTGGAGGTCGCTCCGGTGCCGCTGCCCGCTCGGGCTGCGCTCCCCGAGGGGTCGTCCTCGTTCGACGTCGCGCTCCCGCACGCGATCATGAGCCCGAGGGGCAAGAGAGCGAGGAGGGCAGCGTTCCAGACCCGCATGACGCGCGAAGAGTGAGGCACGCGCCCGCCTTCGACAAGCGCATACGCTAGAATCGCACGTTTCCGTCTTCGTGGTAGCGTCTGGCGGGCGATGCCGACGACGCGAGGACCGGTCCATATCCACTACGAGCGCCGCGACGCCGATGGGCCCGCGGTGGTCCTCTTGATGGGGCTCTCGCTGTCCGGGAAGTTCTGGATGGATCTGCCCGATCGGCTCGCCGCGCGCCCGCGCCCGTTCTCCGCCATCACCGTCGACAACCGCGGCACGGGGCGGAGCGACAAGCCGTACGGCGTCTACCGGATGAGCGCCCTCGCCGACGACGTCGCGCGCGTGCTCGACGACGCGCGGCTGGGCAGCGCGTTCGTGGTCGGCGTCTCGCTCGGCGGGATGATCGCGCAGCACGTCGCGCTCCGGCACCCGTCGCGTGTCCGCGGCCTCGGCCTGCTCGCGACGACGCCCGGGCTGCCGCACGGGCGCCCGCCGCCGCCCGCGTCCCTGCGCAAGCTCCTCGGCCTGCCCTTCGAGAAGCCGGGCCCGATGTCGCGCGACGCGCTCTCGCTGCTCATCGCCGAGGAGGACCTCCCGCGCGCCGGCGAGATCTTCCGGGGTTGGGCGGCGCTCATGCGGACGGAGCGGACGCCGCGGCACGCCTTCTTCGCGCAGCTCGCGGCGGCGGTCGGGCACTCGACGGGGCGGCGGCTCGGCGAGATCCGCTGCCCCGCGGTGGTCGTCACCGGCGACGCCGACGTGCTGATCAGGCCGCGCAACTCCGCGGTGCTCGCCTCGCGCATCCCCTCCGCCGAGCTCTGGACGCTGCCCGGCGTGGGGCACACGATCCCGTCGATCGATCGCGAGCTCGTGGGCCGGGCGCTCGATCGGCTCGTCGAGCGCGAGGAGGGCGCCCGGGCCGCCTCGTGAGATCGCACCCACCGACGCTCCTCACGCTCGCGCGGCGGTCCATCGAGCGACACCGGCTCTTCGGCGCGGGCGATCGCGTGCTCGTGGCCGTCTCGGGGGGGCCCGACTCGATGGGGCTCCTCTCGGTGCTCGCGCGCCTCGCGCCGACGCTCCGGTTCGAGCTCGCGGCGGCGGGCGTCGACCACGGCCTGCGCCCAGAGGCCGGCCGAGAGCTCGAGCTCGCGCGCGGCTTCGCGGAGCACCTCGGCGTGCCCTTCGCGATCCTGCGCGTGGAGGTCGCGAGGGGCGGGAACCTCCAGGCCCGTGCGAGGGACGCGCGCCTCTGCGCGCTCCGAGCCGAGCGCGAACGGCTCGCGGCGTCGTGCCTCGCGACCGCGCACCACCTCGAGGACCGCGCCGAGACGGTGCTCATCCGGCTCGTGTCGGGCTCGGGCGCGCGCGGGCTCGGCTGCCTGCCGCCCAGGGACGGCGATCTCGTGCGCCCGCTCCTCGACGCGACCCGCGCCGACATCGACGCGCACCTCGCGCGGCACCACGTCCCGTCGTCCCGAGATCCGTCGAACCGCGATCGCCGCTTCCTCCGCACCCGCGTCCGCGAGGACATCCTGCCCCTCCTCGTGCGCGAGAACCCGAACCTCTGCGCCCACCTCTCGCGTCTCGCGGACGAGCTCCGAGCGCTCCACGAGGCCCGCGAGCGCGCCGGTGAGGCCGACACGGTCGACCGTCGGCCCGCCTGAGCCCCCGGAAGGGCGCGGGGGGGAGGGGAGGGGAGGGGAGGGGAGGGGGCCCCGAGCGGTGCGGCGGGTTTGCCTCGGGACGGGCGATGGTTAAGGATGGCGAGACGCGGTCCAGCGCATGGACCCTCGGTCGGCGCGTCGACGTGCGCCGATCGGTCGACTCTGTCACGAGGTGGTGGCAGAGTGGTCGCGCCCTCCCGCCTCCCCGCCTCCTCGAGATCCCGTGAAGCAATCGCAGAAAACCCTCCTCGTCTGGGTCGTCATCATCGGCCTCTTCATGGTCGTCTGGGTCCTCATCGATCCGAGCGGCAAGGCGCAGCAGCCCGCGACGTTCTCGCAGTTCATGGAGCTCGTGAAGGCGCCGAAGGACAAGGAGCACGTCGAGTCCGTCACCGTGAAGGACCGCGAGTACTCGTACGTCGTCGTCGATCCGACGAAGACCGCGGCCAACAACCAGCCCGTCAAGCGCCAGCAGAAGACGCTCGGCCCGCCCCCCGGCGAGGGGATCACCAAGGAGATCCTCGATGCGGGCGTGAAGGTCCAGTACGAGAAGGAGGAGAACAGCGGCTTCATGGTGACGGTGCTCGTCACGCTCCTGCCGATGCTGCTCCTCATCCTCATGTTCTACATGTTCATGAGGCAGCTCCAGGCGGGCGGGGGCAAGGCGATGAGCTTCGGCAAGAGCCGCGCGAAGCTCCTCAACGAGTCGCAGAACAAGATCACCTTCGCCGACGTGGCCGGGATCGACGAGGCCAAGGACGAGGTCGAGGAGATCATCGCCTTCTTGAAGGACCCGAAGAAGTTCCAGCGCCTCGGCGGTCGCATCCCGAAGGGCGTGCTCTGCGTGGGGCCGCCCGGCACCGGCAAGACGCTCCTCGCGCGGGCGATCGCGGGTGAGGCGGGGGTGCCGTTCTTCAGCATCTCGGGCTCGGACTTCGTGGAGATGTTCGTCGGCGTGGGCGCGAGCCGCGTGCGCGATCTCTTCGAGCAGGCGAAGAAGCACGCGCCGTGCATCATCTTCATCGACGAGATCGACGCCGTCGGCCGCC
>CAYNEK010000100.1:0-3194 GCA_964396175.1 uncultured Polyangiaceae bacterium
ATCTTAATGCCGTGACGGGATCGATAGTGACGATCCAGCCGGGAGCCACGGTGAAACTCAACGGTAACAATCAAGAGTTCGGCAACCTCGCGGGCAGTGTCGTGGTCAGTCCCGTGCAGAACACGGCTGGCACACTGGACATGGGTGGTGCGACGCTGGTGGTGGGGCGTGAGGGGAGCAGCCAGACTTTCTCTGGCCAGATCCTCGGTGGTGCGGGATCAGTGCTCACCAAAGTGGGAGGCGGTCGCCTGACGCTGGATAACTGGAACGCGGCCACCCCAAACTCTCTAGGCACACTGGACATCGCTCAGGGTTATGTGCGCACTTGGGTCAATGACCAGTCCTGGGCCACGCCGAACGGATTTGCCTCTGCACTGCCCAGCACGACCACCGTGCTGCTGCGTGGTGGGCAATGGGAGGCCTATGCCATCGGTGACAGTACTAGCAATAGCCAACGCATTTCCATCGGTAACAACATCATCCATCAAGGCGGTGACAGTCAGTTGATCGTCAATGTCGCCACGGGATCGGGCTCCAGCAAGCTGCTGACCTTTGGTACACTGTCACTGGACGTGCAACGCTTCCTGACTACGGGAGGCAGCACCTTCATCCCACGCTTTGATGGACTGACGACGCTGACCAACCACGCGCGAATTCAGAATGACGTACAACTGGTGCTGGCCGGGGGTATCACGGACAATGGTAAAGGTTACACGATCAACAAGATCGGTGGATCGGATCTGACGATTTCTGGAGACAATAGTGCAACTTGGAGTGGCGGGATTGTGGTCAGTGCTGGCACACTGCTCTTTGGCACCCGAGGCTCGGATGACATCCTCTATCCTGGCGTGACCTTCACACCGAGCAGCACGGCCAATGCGGGCAGCGGAGACATCGTGCTCAACCAAGCTTTCTCCATTAACAACGGCTCTACCAGTGCCGTGCGTTTGAATGCGCCGAGCAACGTGCTCGCTGGTCAGGATGTGCTGGTTTTTGGCTCTGAGAAGAGCCACACTTCTCGTGTTGATATCGGCACGGATGCACCGCTTTCCGCTTACCATCTGCGTTCTATGACCAATGGAGCCATCGCCTTAGGCGTGGGCGACACAGGCTTGTACACCCAGGCTCTGGATGAGTCGAAAATGGGCAGTGGTAAATGGGGCATCTCCGCTTATGGCAACACCTACTACATGGCAGATACCTTGGGGGCTGGTGTGGATGGCGTGTATCGCTTCCTCGGTTCAAATGGGGCCACACTGTCGATTGTGCAAGATCGTGTGGTTACAGGTTCGTCTTCCCTTGAGGTCGGTCGCAATCCTATTGATTCTGGCTTCCAGTCACCGACGGCGACTGTGGCGATCGTTCGTCTCTACGGCACGCAGGATTACACCGGCAACACCATCATCTATCGCGGTGCGGATTACGGCTCGATCGGAAACTACCTCGAAGTCACGAACAACATCGCCTCGCCAGAGATTGATGTGTATGGGCGTTTGTCGTTGCGCGGAGCTGGCCGTGTCACGGATGACGCTGGCAATCAAGTCAACAACGTGCGCCTGCTGCCCGGCGGATCGTTGCGCATGGATTACACACTGGATGTCAACGATCAGTTCGTCGTCAGCCGCTTAAACAACAGCAATCTTGTGGTCGGCAACAAGTGGGGAGACAATGCGGCCCTGGATCTCGACGGTGCCACGCTGAATATGGTGGCTGCCTACCAGCACTTCACAACGGAGACGGTGGGGAAGATCACGATCAAAGGCGGTGCAGGTCTCTACATGGAACGCAACAGCACCAACGGCGGCATCGTGTTGGTCACAAATTCCGGCATCGATCGCACCGGCCAAGCCACACTGGCATTGCGTATCAATGCCAATGAGCTGGGCCTAAATCAATTCCAAGGACAGCGGGTTTATATCAACGACTCTGCTTGGGTGGCCTTCAATACGGATTCTACCGGCATGCTGTCGCCGTGGATGGTGGACGCTTCTTATTTTAACTTCCTTACTTACGACAACGTCACAGGATTGAAGGCCGCTGCCTTCACCAATACCGGAAGTGGTGCGTCCTTCTTCACGGGGTTGACCAGTTCCTCCATCGGCTACTATAACGCCAACACCAGTGCCACATTGAGCGGTGTGGCTGATGTGCATGCGCTGCGCCTCACGGGGGGATCGACAGCCACCACGCTCACGGGCGGAGGTATCAATATCTGGAGCGGAGGTCTCATCACCACCGGCAACGTCACTCTGAGCTCTACCACGCCGCTTTATTTCGGTGATGGCTCGATCGCCAAGGAAGGCATCATTTACGCGAACGACAGTACGCTTCTGCTGCAAGGTAAGGTGACTGCGGCAAACCTCACTCGTTTTGGTCCTAGCACGCTGCGCCTCAGCAACACGTCCAATGCCATCACTGGCAACATTCAGTTGAATGGTGGCACCCTCATCGGGGATCAGCCTGGCACCTTTGGCACGGCTTCCATCACGCTGCACGCAGACTTTCAGAACAATAACAACGGTTCTCAGATGCCTATCGTCAGCTTCCGGACGGCCGGGGTCAGCGGCACTTACAATAACGACGTGATCATAGCGCAGAATGTGCCGCTGGCTCGCATCGACACCGACCGCTCCAATACCTCTGGCTCGGGTACGATCACCATCGAGAACTTGACTGTCCAAGGCACGAACACTCTGGCGGGCACCTTGCTCCAGTTCCAAAACAACAACAGCTACAGTCTGACTGTGAACGGCACCACCACGGTGGGCGGCACTAGCCAAGTTGGCCTGTATGTCAGTGCGGGCACCGTGACTTTGAATGACAAGATAACAAGCTCGGCGGGGATCACCAAGACGGGTAACGGAACGCTGAGGCTGAACGCCGACAACATGGCCACGCTGACAGGGGATGTGACCCTGGATCGAGGCGAACTGAGGCTCCAGAACATCGGAGCGACAGCCAATGGTTATTCGACGGGATCGGGCAACTACACCGTAAACTACGGCACCATTCGCCTAGCCAGCTCAGTCGCAAACACCGTGTTCTTCTCGCAGGCAAATCAAGAGATCGCGCTCAACGGCTTGCTCACCATCACGCTCGACCGGAATGGCAGTAGTAGTGGTTCGAATAAATACATCGGCACCAACAACGGCGGCCAGAAGATTATTGCTTCCAATACTCCTTCCTTGGTCATC
>CAYNEK010000100.1:3204-16269 GCA_964396175.1 uncultured Polyangiaceae bacterium
TGGAAGCCGATGTCCAAGTGAATGATCTCTTCACCATCCGTCCGGATGTGACAACAGTACTTCAGGGCGTGGTGTCAGGAGCGGGCAAATTGGTGAAGATCGGCAACGGCTTCCTCCAATTCAACAACAACGCCGCCAACTCCTTCCAGGGGGGCTATGATGCCTTCAATGGCCATACGGAGGTGCTGCAGACCAATGCGACGCTCGGCAGCGGTCCGGTGCGGCTCTACAGCGGTGCTTCGCTCTCACTCCTCAGCACAGCGAACCTCGGCACGACTGGACTGACACAAATCGTCTCCAGCAGCACCGATCTGGTCGGTATCGGCGCACGCAGCTCCGCGAATTTCAACGCTATCACCGCCGCCGTAGCAGCCCCCGGTATTTTCAAAGGCAATGGCATCGGTATCCTCAGTCTTGATGGCAACATCACCCTTTCGACGGACCCTGCCATGGCGACTCGGGATGGTGGCTTCTATCAGAACTGGTTCCTCGGATCTGGCAATGGCAATGGGAATCTCACCGCAAACAGTGTGAATGCTTGGGGTGCGAGTGGGACGGAATTCCGCCTCGGCGGAGGTGGATATTCACTTTATGTGAATCCCTCCACGGTGGGGGCGCAGTTCTCCGGCGGCAACCGCATGCTGCTGGGAGAAGGCATGGACATCAATGCTTATGGTTATGTAGCCTTCTACAACAACTCTGATAACGACTACAGCGGCGGCACTCTCTTGGCTCGCACCCGCCACTATGATGGCGGCTTCCGTGGCTTCATTCTCTCCCTCCAGGGCGGGAATAACGGCACACGCACACCTCTGGGCAGCGGTGAGGTGGATGTCTTCGGAGAAGTGCGCATCGAAGGTGCCACAGGAACGGCTGTGGGGACTGGCGGTGCCAATGCTAATCAATGGATACTGCACCCAGCTACGCGTCTGCGTTTTGACTATAGCACGCCTTACACGGGAACCAATACCGATGGTCGTTGGAGCGATAACGATACGATCTTCCTCAATGGGGGCAGTTTGGAGTTGATCGGTGACAACGCGGCGGCGGTACCCAGCAGCATCCAGTACACAGAAACCGTCGGTGCGCTGACTGCGGCGCGTGGAGCGGATATCTCGGTGATCCATCAAAGCACCTATTATGCGGAACTGACCCTCTCGGATTTGCAGCGGGACACGGCGACGAGCGGCACACTGACCATCCGGCACAACACCGGGTTGCTTGGCGTGGCAGGCACCACGAGCGCGGAGCGCTTGATCGTAACGGCATGGGCGGGAGGCTCTCCTGAAGCGAATGCAACGAACAACATGATCAACCCTTGGATCGTGGATCGCAGTGAACAGCAGTTCCTCGTGTATGATACAACCAATGGCTTCCAGGTGGTCACCTCCGCCAATACCAATGGGCGCTACATCGACACCTCTGCCACGACACTCGACGGCACTGTGAGTCCTTATCTGCTGGATGGCACGGGCATTCTCAACTCGAAGGGATCGCCCGCCACGCTGGGGGCTAACCTTGATGTCTGGGCACTGCGCGTATCCGCAGACATCAACAAGAGCACCAACGGCCTGTTCACCAACATCATCATCCGCAGTGGTGGCCTCATCCAAGCGACGACTACACCGACGATCAATCCCGATCTCTACTTTGGCACTTCAGGTCTCGGAAATGGTGAGGCATTGATCACAGCCTCAAACAATGCGCTGCAAATCAACGGTCGAATCTACGCTTCGCAGGTGACGAAGTCCGGCATCTCTGCACTGAACATTCGTGGTGATCAGTCGCAGTTCCATGGCAACTGGGTCGTGCAGGACGGCTATCTCCAATTCCTGACGCCGGGAGCCACTGGCGACGGTAGCAACCAGATCATCCTGGGTGGTGGTCACATGAATGACAGTGATAACTACCTTCAGTCCTATTACTCTGAAGTGCGTTTCAACTTTAACTCAGGCACGCCGGACCTCTTTACCTGGAACACAGGAAAGATCACCAGCTACGACATCGGGCGTATTTACACAGTGGTAGCATCGGATCGCCTGACACAGGTGGCAGACATTGATCTGAAAACGACGAACACGACTCCCGGTCAGGGACAGGAAGGCGTGTTGTTCTTCCAGGTGGATGGCTCCCGTTCTGTGACACGCACGGGAACAGTGACGCTCTATGACAACTACATGATCAGTGTGGATTCGGGCACTTGGGGGCCGGGATCGACCACAGGGCTGCAGCTCGGCAGCGGCAGTGGCTTTGGTGGGCTGAACAACCAAGGACTCTACGACTTCCGCAAGGTGGGGGATGGCATGCTCATCCTGGGTGATAACAGCACCACCTTCACAGGAGCGCACACTTTCACAGCGGGTGAAGGCGGTGTGCGAGTGACGAGCAATGGCGCGTTTGGCAGCAACACGGTGACGGCGGTGATCAATCCAACTGCGGCACTCGAAATCGCCGTCTCGAACTGGACACCGACTGCGACGCTGCAGCAGGCATGGGGGTCGATCGAGCGCTGGGCCGTCAGCGACGCACGCGGCACGGGTAACTGGACCATGGCAGATGGGGTGAACTTGCAGGTATTCGCAGACCTCACAGGCACCCGCACGATCAACATGACGGGAGGCTCCATCATGGGCTACATGCCGCTGGATTACGATGAGGTGGCTATCATTCAGACCATCCACAGCGGAGTGACGATCAATCTCACGGCAGACTCCTACCTCGGCCAGAATTACCCGGCAGGTATCTCCAACGGCCAGAACAGCTTCAGCTACGACATGGGCAAGCTCAACACGACGCTGAACTTCAATCCAAACGACAATGGGCTGCGCGGCTCCTACCTCCAGATCGACGGTAACATCACAGGTGCCTTCAACCTGACCAAGACCGGGCAGGACATCATCAAGCTCTCCGGCACGGGAAATAGCTACGCCAGCACGACGGTGGAAAATGGCATCCTGCAGATTGGCGCGGACAACGTCCTGCCAGTGGCGGCCCCGCTGACGACGAGATTTGCGGGGGTCTTTGACCTCAACGGCCATGACCATGAAGTCAGCGCACTTCAGGGGGATGGTGGCTCGGTGAACAACGGAGCCTTTGATTACAATACGCTGACCGTCAACCAAGCGACTGACACCACCTACGCGGGGCAGATTGCTGGCAACGTCATCTTCCGCAAGAAGGGGGCCGGGAAACTCACCTTTACCAACGTCAACACGCATCGTGGTGGCACGGTATTGGAAGGTGGCACGATTTCGATCTCACAGGCGGAGAGCCTCGGTCAAGTGGCCACGGTGTTCCGCGCCGACGCGGTGCGCTTCAATGGTGGTGCGCTGGAAGTCACTGCCAGCACGACATTGGATGCTAGAAATGGCATCACCGTGGGAGCGGGTGGTGGCACGATCACCACGACTTCTGGCAAAACCTTCACCATCGACTCCCCGATCACCGGTGCGGGTGACCTGACCTTGGCGGGTGCTGGTGATGTAGAGATGGGAGGGGTGGGGAGTGACCTGCGAGGGACGATTCACATCACTGCTGGCACCTTGCGTGCCACCAACAACAACACCATCTCCCCGCAGGCTCGCGTGGAGGTCACCGGAGACTCGCCTACAGCGTTTGGCACACTGGATCTGGATGTTTACAATCAGAGCATCGGCTCTCTCTCCAGCATCGGTGCGGCGCAGGCCAATGCGCGTGTGCTCATCAATAACAGTGTGTTCACCGTCGGTGGCGATAACACTTCAGACGCTGTTTATGCCGGTGCCATCACTGGCGGCGGTGTCTTCCGCGTGAACACCCTCGGTGCACAAACGCTCTCTACCATGGATAATTCTGCAGAGGCTTGGAGAACAGAGATTGCCAATGGCAGACTCTCTTTGGCGAATGGTGCAAAGCCTGGCTCAGCCGACATCACGCTCAATGTCGCGACCTACACCGGCGCTGATGACAAGACCGTGCTCGACCTCCAAGGCACAGACATCGACAACAACGTTACCGTCAATGGTGACAACACCAAAGGGGTTAGTGTCATCCAAGCATCGACGGCAGCCGACTCTTCCATCTCAGGAGCGATAGCTATTGCCCGCGACATCTTTACAGGTGCATCTGTGGGTCAGAAGCTCACACTCAGTGGCGATGTCAGTGGCTCTGGGCGCCTGACCGTCGTGGACGGCGGTGCTGTGGTGCTCAACGGCAACAACACCTATGGCACGGGTGTTTCTGGGGTTGCCGGAGTGGCAATCGATGGCGGCACTGTTGTCCGCGCTGGTACGGTATCAGTAGGGAACAGCAACGGTCTCGGCACCAAGCATGTGGAACTCGGAGATACCCGTGTCGTGATGACTACTCTCGTGGATCGCGCCACGACGGCAAGCGTCCTCGCGAATGGCGGCACCTACACCGCCACAGGCGGCCTCTCCCAGACAGGTTCTTTCACGGGAGTTTCATCCACGGTGGACGGTCACGTTTACACTCTTGGCGATGTCGGCACGACGATCCTCGTGAAAGACGAGGAGGCGGATCCTGCCAGCAACGGCATCTACACCATCACCGGTGTCTCTGGCGCAACCATGACGCTCGAGCGCAATGCGGACTTCGATACGCCGCGTGAAATGACCTACGGCAAACAGTTCACCGTAGTCAACGGCACTTCTGCCACGAAGTCGTTCTTCATGATGGAACCCGGCTCTGCTAACTGCTGCCTGCCTGCGCTTGATCCGATTCGCTTCCGTGAGGAGGCAGGCACCAGCAATGTGGCACTTCTGCTTAACACCGGATCACTGACTGTCGCGAACGATATCGACGTGAACGCCACGGCAGGTACAGGGTCGGTGACCATTGGTGGTGATGCTGCCTTCACATCTGGAGCCTCAACCTTCGGTGGCAACATTGTGCTGCAAAATCTGCAAAGCGGTGCCACCGGTGTAGAGACAAAAACGGTCACATTGACTTCGTCCACCAACGGCTCCGGCACTGGCGTCACTTTCTCAGGTGCCATTTCCGAAGCAGATGCTGCTAACGACACGCTCTCTGTGGAGAAGACGGGCACCGGAACCGTCACACTGACCGGCACGGACACTTACCATGGCACCACGGCGATTACGAATGGCACGCTTCAACTCGGCACGGGCGGCTCGATCAACGACACCACCTTCATCCGCGTGGATACTGGCGCAACCTTTGGCACACCTGCTGGAGGTTATACGACTGACGCTACCGTGAGTGGCTCCGGCACCATCTCTGGCGACCTCACCATTGGTAGCAATGTCGGCTCCATCAATACCACGGGTGTTTTGAAACCAGGCGATAGCACCGGAGGACTGCTGGCCAACGCAGGGGATCAAGTAGGCACACTCACCGTCACAGGCAATCTGACTCTGGCCGCCGCGACTGGTGGTGCCACTCGCCTAGAAATGCAGCTCGGCAGCACACTCGCTGCGGATGCGAACGAAGCTGCTCAGTTCACCACGCGTCTTGGCAACGGAACCTTCGATTCTTGGATTACCGATAACACCGACGGCCACATCACAAGTTGGGAGGCTGGCACAGGCAACCACGATCGCCTGAACATCTCTGGGACACTGAACCTCACGGCTACTGGCCAGATCAGCATTACCAATCCGGGCTCCTACACCGCAGCGATCGGAGACGTCTTTGACCTCATCGATTGGACCACTCTCAACGCAGGTACTTTCAATTTCGGTGGCACCTATCGCGGGGATGGCCTCATCGGCGACCTCGCTCTGCCGACCCTCGGAGCAGGGCTCGCTTGGAACACTGCGCTCTTCCAGACCAATGGCATCCTCGTTGTTGTGCCGGAGCCTTCACGCGCTCTCTTCCTCATGCTTGGCTTGCTGGCCGTGTGTCTGCGTCGCCGTCGCCGCCACAGCATGTGAGATGCGCGCGAGGCGACCAAGATCCTGCATTCTCACCACGTTTCTGAACCTTCCCTCAGGGACTTCGCCAAGGTAAGTCACAAACGCCGCCGTGTCTGCTGCTCCGGGCAGGTGCATGCAGGCCGTGGTGCCATCCAAGCGGATGGAGGAGATCATCGTCGTGCTCTGCCAGCGAGCGCAGGGGGCTGCTGCGTGCAGCCGTTTGCCTCTGGGAGCGCGGCCACGCAGCCGGGTCATGTTGGTCTTTGCGCCGCTTTCATCAAGAAACACCAGTCGCCAAGGTTCTAGGGTGCCTTGCTTGCGCTTCCACTTTTGACGCGCCTTGCGGACGTCTTCGTGCTCTTGCTCGGTGGCGTGCAGCGTCTTTTTTTATATGTCAGCCCCATGTCCACGAGCACATAGTGGATGGCTGGCAGCGTGCACTTTAGTCCGAGGGCCTCACGCAGTTCGGCCAGGGTCATGTCGGGCTTGCGCTTGAGGTGCTGGCGCATGGCGATGCGGTGCTCGGCGACGATGAGTTTCTTGCGTCCGGCGAGATGATGCCTGGGCTTGATGCAGCCGGTCTTGCGCCTTTGTTGGAGCAGCTTCTTGACCATCCCGTAGGAGGCTTTGAAGCGCCGGGCGATTCGTTCCTGAGTGCCTTCACGGCGGTCGCAGGTGCTGATGATGCGTTGACGAAGATCAAGAGAAAGGGTGGCCATTGCAGTTGATGTCCAACATCGCAAAGCATTCTACAACATTATTTAAAATGCCTATGCGCAACCGACACATTGTATGCAAGCATCCTGCTTTCAGCACTTTGTAACCGCCTTGATGGCAGCAGGCCATCAGAAGTCGAGATAGATCTCTGCGCGTCGATTGTGGCTGCGGCCTTCGGGATTGTCGGAGCCGTCCTTCTTCTTGTTTGGACTCAGTGGCTGTGCTTTGCCCAGTGCGGAGGTTTCGACTTGGGCAGCAGGCACTCCTAGCGCAACGAGTTGCTGTTTCACCTCTTCAGCGCGCTTGCGGGAGAGGCGGATGTTGTAAGGGTCCTCTCCTTTTTCATCAGTGTGGCCAGCGATGCGCAGTTTTTTTGATGGATCGGCCTTCATGAGGGCGGCGATGACTTCGATTTGCTTGCGTGCGCGTGGGTGCAACTCGGAGCGGTCGTATTCAAAGTAGAGTGCAAGGGACTCGCCGCCTTTCGGGTTCTTCACGATGGGGGTGTAGGGCACGCCAATTTTAGAGGCGTTCTGGGCAAAGGAGCCGAGGATTTCGGAGAGGTTCAGTCCAGCGACCTTCCAAGGCTGCGCAATGTCTCCGCGCTTGAGTTCAACACCGAATTCAGTGTTCTGCTGCAACGTTTCTGAGCGTACTTGGGCGATGACCCAGGAGACTTCGGGGTTTGCGATGGTGACGATCAGCGGCCTAGCAGGATTGAGCATGTAGCCGCCCTCTTCAAAGACAATGCAGAGGCCGATGAGGCGCTCGGCGGGCACTTTGGTTTCATCGACAAATTTACGTGCGGCGGCAAAGTCGTGTCTGAGGAGTTGCCGGACAAAATCACTGGCATAACTGAGGGCATCTCCTCCTTCGGCCACGGTGAAAAGCTGCTTTCTCGGAGCAAGGGTTCCGGGGGTGGGCGGCGCGGTGGTGGTCGCAGTGGCTTTAGCAGGGGACGGTGGAGGTGCGACAACGCTGATGGCGGCACTCATTTCCTTGGGGAGGGACGCCTTGGCAACCTTCCAGCCCATGCGCTCATCACGCTCGAGATCGAGTTGGATGTGGAGCGGAGCACTGATCCCAGGCTTGGTGAAGGGCAGGGCGATGCGGGTTCTGTTTTCCACGAGGCCGAGCAACTCCACTTGCTCTCCGGTACCCGGTTTGAAGCCCATCTCGGCGAGTCTCTTGAAAAGTGCCGCAGCATCTGCCGATTGGGTGCTGTCTGCTGCGGCAGCGAGTTTGCCTGCCGTGGTGAAATCCCCGGCCGCGAGACTGCTCAGCAATTGTTTGCCGAGATCTGCTGGACGTGCGAAGCCGAACATCGGCTGTGGTTGCGTGGGCGGCACTGGCGGGGGGACGGGCTTGACCGGCAATGGCTGCGAGGGCCGAGATGAATTTTGAGGTGCCGATTTCGACTCCGCAGCATCTTTGTGCGTCTGTGCCTGAGCGGTGGCCTCTTTTTTCGCCAGCAATTCTTTGCGTGTGAAGAGAAAGAAAATCGCCGTGCTGGCGGCCAGAGCTGCGATCACAATGAGGATGGGCATGAGGCTGCCGCCACTGCAAGTGCGCGACTGAGATGGACGGAATGGACTTTGCATGACCTGAAGGGGGAGGGCTGCTCTTGGCAAGCGGCAAAGATGCCACCACGAGAGGTCTGCAATCAAGGCATATTATGCTCAGACTGACAGCTTGAACACGCAGATGACCCCTGCTTTGCTGCCTCGCCGAAAGTGTTCTTGCCAGCGAGAGGGTTCCCGCTCAGCAGTGGTGATGAGCGTGTTCGGCACCTAATTCATCTTCATCCGTCGCTTGCTCTCTGCGACTTCAGCCTTTCGTAACTCTGTGAAAAAAAACCATTCAAAGTCTGCCCATGTGCTCATCGCATGCGGCGGTACTGGCGGACATCTATTTCCCGGCATCGCTGTGGGCGAGGTGCTTGCCTCCCGTGGTCATGACGTGACCCTGCTCATCAGTGAGAAGAAGATCGATACCCTCGCCGCTTCGGGACACAAAGAGCTGCGCTTTGAAAAGATGCCGTTTCTCGCCATGCCGCGACCATGGTCACCGAAGATGATCGGTTTCCTCAAGGGACTGTGGCAGGGAGCGCGGCGCTGCCGACAGATCATCCGCGATCACGATGTGAAGGTGGTGCTGGGCATGGGAGGATTCACTTCATTCGCACCTCTCTATGCTGGGCGGAAAGAAGGATGCCGTACGCTCATCCATGAGAGCAACGCCATTCCTGGGAAGGCCAATCGGCTCAACGCGCGCTTCAGTGACATCGTGCTGTGCGGCCTCGACGCATGCAAAGAGCACTTTCCCAAACACGGAGATGTACGAGTCGTCGGCACTCCCATCCGCAGCAGCATGCGACAGCAGAACGGGGTGGAACCGCATGAGTTCTTCAAGCTCGATAAAGATCGACGCACCTTGTTGGTCATGGGGGGAAGTCAGGGCGCGCGCGGAGTGAATCGTGTCGTCGGCCAAACGCTCGACCAGTTTGAGAAAATGGGCGTTCAAGTGCTGCACATCGCCGGGCCGGGAGACTATGAGGAGGTGCGTGACGTGTATGCCAGGAATCCGCTGCTCAAACAGCACGTGGCCGCTTTTTGCCATCACATGGATCTCGCCTACCGTGCTGCTGATCTCGCCATCGCGCGCTCTGGCGCCTCCTCGATGTCAGAGCTGGCTTATTTTGGCGTCCCCAGTCTGCTCGTGCCGTATCCGTATGCAGCGGAGGATCATCAAACCCGCAACGCAGAAATCTTTGATCAAGCCGGAGCTGCCAAACTCATCCGCGAAAGCGATCTGAATGCCGAGACGCTGGCATCTGCGGTGCGCGACATCGTGAATGACCCACGCAAGGCAGGCGAAATGAAAAAAGCCGCCCAACGGCTCGCGGTGAAAAACGCCGCTGAAAAAATCGCTGATCTGGTGATCAAGGAGGCCGCATAACACGTTCCTCCGGTTTTTTCGCGCGAGTTGTCGCTGGAAAGAATCATCCTTCACATCGTCACTGCCGTAATCACAGCCTCACTATGCCCTGGCTCTATCTTTTCATCGCAGGACTTCTGGAGGTCGCGTGGGCTGTCGGCTTGAAACAAACCGACGGCTGGACTCGGCTCTGGCCGAGCGTCATCACCGCGCTGCTCATGATCGCTAGCTTCCTATTCCTCTCGCTGGCTCTGCGCTCATTGCCCATCGGTACTGCGTATGCGCTATGGACGGGGATAGGAGCCGTCGGCACGGCCATCGTAGGCATCCTCGTGTTTGATGAGCCGCGCACGGTTGCCCGCCTCATCTGCATCGTTTGTATCGTCGCCGGTATTGTCGGCCTAAAGCTCACCACAGCGAACTCTCTGTAACCATCTATTCCCAGTTGTTTGACAACCTTCCTCTCAGCCTCTTGATTCCTCACATGACCCCCAACTCTAATTCCGATTTCCCTTCCGTCATCATTCCGCAGTCCAGCTACATGGTGCCGACTGTCATCGAGTCTGAAGGGCGCGGAGAGCGCGCTTATGACATCTACTCACGCCTGCTGAAGGACCGCATCATCTTCCTCGGCGGTGAAGTGAATGACACGATGGCCTCCATCATCATCGCGCAACTCCTGTTCCTCCAAATGCAGGATCCGAAAAAGGACATCAATATTTACGTCAACAGCCCCGGTGGCAGTGTCACGGCTGGCCTCGCGATTTATGACACGATGCAGTTCCTCACCTGTGATGTCTGCACTTACAGCATCGGCCTCGTCGCCTCCATGGGGGCCGTGCTTCTTGCCGCAGGCACCAAGGGAAAACGCTATGCCCTGCCAAACTCGGACATCATGATCCATCAGGTCTCCGGTGGCGCACGCGGCACTGCCAGCGATGTCGAGCGCACGGTGGAATACATGTTCAACCTCAAGAAACGCCTCAACCGCATCCTCGCTCACCACACTGGCAAGTCCGTCGAGCAGATCGAGCGCGACGCAGACCGCGACAACTACATGTCCGCCGCCCAGGCCGCCGAGTACGGACTCGTGGACAAGGTGCTTGAGGGAAAAAAGGACATTCCCTCCGCTGACAAATAATGATCGGCATGAAAAGGGCGGGATTCATCATCCCGCCTTTTTTTGTACCCAACGTCAAACGACCAACGCCATGCAACTCGGATTCGTTTCCGCCATCTTGCCTGAACTCTCCTTTGAGGAAGTCCTCGCCTTTGCCAGGCATGAAGGATTCGCCACGGTCGAGGTCATGTGCTGGCCTGTAGGCAAGGCGGAGCGCAAATACGCCGGCGTCACGCATGTCGATGTCATCGGCCTCACGAAATCGAAAGCGGAAGACATCCTCGCGCAGTGTCAGGATCAAGGCGTCACCATCAGTGCTCTCGGCTACTATCCGAACATGCTCGACCCCAATCCCGAGGTCTCGCGTTTCGCCGTCGCACACTTCAAAAAGGTCATCGCCGCCGGGCCGAAGTTCGGTTTGAAAAACGTGAACGGTTTTGTGGGGCGTGATTGGACAAAGTCGGTCGATGAAAACTGGCCGCGCTTTCTCAAGATATGGAAACCCATCATCCAGTTTGCTGAAGATCACGGAGTGAAGATCGGCATCGAAAACTGCCCGATGTCCTTCACTCGCGACGAATGGCCTGGCGGTAAAAACCTGCTCACCACGCCTTCAATTTGGCGCAGGGCTTTCAGCGACATCGACTCGGCTTGTTTCGGCCTCAACTACGATCCATCCCACTTCATCCTGCAGGACATGGACCCGCTCAGTCCGCTGGCCGAGTTCAAATCGAAGCTCTTCCACCTGCATGCGAAAGATGTGAAGATCGATCGAAAAGCCATCGACGAAGTCGGACGCTTCGACTTCCCGCTGCGCTGGCATCAGCCGCGCATCCCTGGTTATGGCGACATCGACTGGGTCAAGTTTATGGCAGAACTCATGCGCATCGGCTATGACGGCCCGCTTTGCATTGAGGTCGAAGACGACACTTTTGGCAAAACGCTTGAGGGCCGCATGCGCGCGCTCAAAGTCGCCCGCAATGTGCTCGCGCCTTTTTTTGGATAAGTGCGGGTGCGAAAGGAATTCACTCTTCCACTCCAGGGTCTGAGTCTTTGCGCCTTGGTTGGAGCAGTTTGGCCACGAGGCCGGTCCAGCCTGTCTGGTGCGAGGCACCGAGGCCGCAGCCAGAATCACCATGAAAATATTCGTGAAAGAGAAGGTGATCTTTGAAGTGTGGGTCAGAGGCAAGTTTTAGATGGCCTTTGAGCACTGGACGCATCCCGTCTGGCCCTCGCAGAAATAGACGGGTGAGTCTGCGCGCCAACTCGTCTGCCACTTCGTTGAGGGCCATGAAATGGCCGGATCCGCTGGGGCATTCCACTTTGAAGTCATCGCCATAGTAGTGGTGGAATTTTTGCAGCGACTCGATGATGAGAAAGTTCACAGGCATCCAAATGGGACCCCGCCAGTTGGAGTTGCCACCGAAGAGGCCGGAGCGTGATTCGCCAGGCCAGTAACCGACGCTCAGCGTTTGTCCGCCGACATGAAATTCATACGGATGCTCTAGATGCGCCCGAGAAAGGGCACGCACGCCGTGATCGGAGAGAAACTCGGATTCATCCAGCATGCGACGCAGGAGACACTTCACACGATGACCGCGCAGAAGAGAGAGTAGATTGCGATCTCCCTCTCCGCATTCTTGCCAGCGTGAAACCAACTGCGCGAGGTCTGGCCGATGTTTGAGGTACCAGTCCATGCGCGCGGCAAAGGCGGGCACCTGCCGCAGCAAAGCAGGAGATAGCGTCTCCACTGCGAAGAGTGGGATGAGTCCGACAAGTGAACGCACCTTGAGCGGGATTTCCTGTCCATCTGGCAGGCAGAGATCATCATAGTAGAATTCATCCTGCGCATCCCAGAGGCCGAGGTTATCGTCGCTGGTGTTGATGGCAGCGGCGATGCTCAAGAAGTGCTCAAAAAACTTGGTGGCAATGTCTTCGTACGTCTTGTTGTAGCGCGCGAGCTCCAATGCGATGCGCATGAGGTTCAGGCAATACATGGCCATCCAGCCAGTGCCGTCTGCTTGATTGATGAAGCCGCCCGTGGGCAGGGGAGAACTGCGATCAAAGACGCCGATGTTGTCGAGCCCGAGAAAGCCGCCCTGAAAAATATTTCGCCCCTGGGCGTCTTTACGGTTCACCCACCAGGTGAAATTGAGCAGGAGTTTGTGGCAGGTGCGTTCGAGAAAGTCGAGGTCGCCGGGATCGTCGGGTGTGGTCGCACGACGCTGTTTGCGATCGATTTGAAACACACGCCACGCAGCCCAGGCATGCACAGGCGGATTCACATCACCAAAGGACCACTCATAGGCTGGGAGCTGGCCATTGGGGTGCATGTACCACGCGCGGGTAAGTGTGAGGAGTTGGCGCTTGGCGAATCCAGCGTCCACAAGGGCAAGGGGGATGGTATGGAAGGCG
>CAYNEK010000101.1:0-16158 GCA_964396175.1 uncultured Polyangiaceae bacterium
GCCTCGACCGTGTCATGTGTGTGACACAGCAACAACGACGAACCGTGGATGTACCCTACCGGTAGGCCGTGCCTCATCGCGGCACCCGCGTCGAGGGGGCGATCTTCCCCCACGCGGGCGAGGACCCTCACCTCACAGATCCGGCACGGGCGGCGCGGGGACGACCGACGGAGCTGGGGGTCCTCCTCGGGGGCTCTTGGCGGCGCGCATCCGATACGTCACGGGCAGGGGCTCCGCGCCAGCGCTCTCGGCGTGCGGCGCGCCCGACGGCAGCGGCGGCGGTGGTCTGGGCACGCTCTGCTCGTCGCTGCCCTTCGAGCAGCCCAGCATCCCGGCGCTGGCCGCGCCGACGACGAGCGCGACGAGGAGCGCGGGCCTCACGTCCACCGCTCCGCGTCGACCGCGCGCACCGTCTCCTCGAGCCCGCGGGACGGCGAGTACCCGAGGTCTTCGCGCGCACGTTGATCGTCCACCATGCACACATACCGGATGTGATCGATCTCCGGGGCAGGGAACGACGTCAGCCTCACGCGGAAGAGCCGATCGATCGCCGCGCGGAAGAGCGGGTGCGGGATGGGCAAGCGGACGCGCCCGAGCATCGAGACGACCCGCGAGAGCGGCAGCGGCGGCGGGCCCGCGACGTTGAACACCCCGCGGACCCCGGGGCGGAGCGCCCGAAGGATCGCCGAGACCACGTCCGCCTCGTGCACCACCTGCACCATCGGATCGAACCCGAGCACCACCGGCACCGGATCGAGGCGAAGATAATTGGACGGGGCGTTCCGCACCGCGCCGAGGATGTGTGTCGGTCTCAGGATCACCGTCTCGACCTCGGGGTGCTTCCAGAAGAACGACTGCGCGAGCATGTCGATCTCGACGAGATCGCGGATCTCGGAGAAGGATGCGCCCCCCGAGAGCGGGCTCTCCTCGGCCAAGAACTGCGGGTTGTCGGGGCGCGGGCCGTAGACGTTCGCGCTCGAGAGGAGGACGAGCTTCGGGATGCGGTACGCGGCGACGTACTCGAGCAGCTTCTGGAAGCCGACCACGTTCCACTCGTGGTGCATCGCCGCGGACATCCGAGGATCGTGCATCACGCCGAGGTGGACGACCGCGGACGCGCCCGCCGTGCGGAGGACGTCCCGCGTCTTCTTGCGCCGGAGATCGATGGGGTGGTGCTCGACGTCCTTGGGCCTGTCGGGAAAGACGCGGCGATCGATCCCGACGACCTTCGCCTCGCGGTGCAGCGTGCGCACGACGCGACGACCGAGCCGCCCGCAGACCCCCGTCACGACGACCGTGCGCTCGCCGTCGGTCACAGGAACCACCCCCGCCGCTCCTTGAGCCCTCGGTTGAGCATCGACTGGATCGTCTGCTTCACGACGAACACCTTCTCCTCGATGATGGCGTCGTCGTCGTCCGGGTCGCCCGAGAAGCGGAGCGGCTCGCCGAAGTAGATGTGGTAGCGCGTCGGCAACGGGAGCTGGAGCCCCGGGACGAACCACTGCGGAACGATCGGCACCGTGGGGAGCCCGAGCGTGCTCGCGAGGCTCTGGAGGTTCGCCACGTTGATGTACTGCTCCTCGGCGCCGACGACCGCGATGGGCACGATGGGGGTGTCCGTCTCCAGCGCGAGCCTCATGAAGCCGAGCCCAAAGTCCGTCAGCTGGTACCGCTGCGAGAAGGGCTTCGAGATCCCGCGGGAGCCTTCGGGGAAGACCTGCACCGCCTCGCCGAGCTCGAGGAGCTTCCGCGCGTTCTCGGGGACGCCGACGACCTGGCCGACCCGCACGAACAGGACGGCGATGAAGGGCTGCATCTGGACGAACTTCTCGACCATGCTCCGGACGATGCGCGGCTCGTCTCGATCGAAGAAGAGCGCCGAGCCGATCATGGCGCCATCGATCGGGAGCTGGCCCGAGTGGTTCGCGATGAGGAGGACCCGGCCGTCGGGGACGTTCTCGATGCCATGGACCTCGCAGCGGAAGTACTTCCGGTAGAGGAGCCAGAGCACCGAGAGCGCGTACCGGCTCCAGGCGAGATCGAGCCCGAACGGATCGACGTCGGCCTCACCCTGGCCCGCGCGGAGACGCGCGAGGCGACGCTCGATATCCTCCCCCGCCGCCGCCTGCCACGCCGCGGAGATCGGCGATGTCACGCGGCCGAGGAGCCTCTTCGCGAGGGGCAGCGCGGCCTCGACGCCGCGCCGCACGGGCGTGAGCGGAAACACCATCGCGTAGAGGGTATCACGACGCCGCGACGGCCGAGAACCTCGGCGTCGTATCGACAGCCCTACGGGCTCTCCAGGCGAGGGCGCGCTCCCTCGACGCTCCGCCCGCGTCCCACCGTACGGGCCCACGACGGCGCTCCACGACGGCGCGTCCTCGACGCCGTGCTACCCGTCGGGACATGGCGAGCCTGCCCGTCCCGGGCGCCCCGGCGCTCCACGTCTTCGATCTCTCGGGGTACGTCTTCCGCGCCTACCACGCGATCAAGACGCCGCTGACGAGCCCCTCGGGCGAGCCGACCCACGCGGTGATGGGCACGCTCACGATGGTCCAGCGCGTCCTCGCCGAGCGGCGGCCGGTGCACGTCGTCGTCGCGATGGACTCTCGAGCGCCGTCCTTCAGGAAGGAGCAGTACGCCGAGTACAAAGCGAACCGTCCGCCTCCCCCTCCCGACCTCAGCGTCCAGATGGAGCGCTGCCGCGAGCTCTGCGAGGCCTATGGGCTGCCCGTCGCGCAGCAAGAGGGCATCGAAGCCGACGACATCATCGCGACGGTGGTCCGGCGCTTCGACGGGCCGGTCGTCATCCTCTCCGCGGACAAGGATCTCATGCAGCTCGTCTCGGAGCGCGTCGTCCTCTGGGACACGATGCGGAGCCGCGTGTACGGGCCGCTCGAGGTGAAGGACAAGCTCGGGATCCTCCCCGAGGCGGTGCGCGACTACCTCGCGCTCGTCGGCGACGCGTCGGACAACGTCCCGGGGGTTCCTCACGTCGGGCCCAAGACTGCGGTCGAGCTTCTCGAGCAATTTGGCTCGCTCACCGCCGTCTACGAGGGGCTCGAGCGCGTCGCGAGGCCACGCATCCGAGAGACGCTCGAGGAGCACCGTGCGGAGGCGTTCTTGTCCCAAGACCTCGTGACGCTGAAGGACGACGTCGACGTGCCGTGGACGACGGAGCGCCGCCCCCCGGACGTCGCCAAGCTACGACGGCTCTTCACCGAGCTCGGCTTCGGGCGTCTCCTCGCAAAGCTCCCCGCGGAGGAGCCCCCGGACACGGGAGCTGCGTCGCCTCGAGACCGCGAACCCAGCTCTAGCGGCACGCCGACCGGCGAGCCGGCTCGCGCGGCTTCACCGACGCCCACCCTCGAGCCGGCTCGCGCGGCCTCACCGACCCCCACCCTCGAGCCGGCTCGCGCGGCCTCACCGACGCCCACCCTCGAGCCGGCTCGCGCGGCCTCACCGACGCCCACCCTCGAGCCGGCTCGCGCAACCGCCTCGTCGTCCGCGACGGACAACGACCACGGGGGCGACACAGCCTTCAGAGGCGAGCCCAATTCGCTCCACGAAACCGCCACCCCACCACCCCACACGCAACCTCCGAGCCCCCCTGCCGGCCGCGCCGCTCCCCTCACGACGGCCGTGACAGCGCAGCCAACCGCCGTCCTCTCGGACCCACACTCCCTCCACGCCGCCGTCGAGCAGGCGCGCGCCGCCCCCGCCGCCTCCTTCCACGTCTTCGACACACACCACGAGCCGATGCGCGCCGATGTGGTCGGCTTCGCCTTCGCCTGGGGCGACCACTCCGCCTACGTCCCCGTCGGTCACCGTGTCCTCGACGCGGCCCCCCAGCTCCCGCTCGCCGAGGCCCTCGACGCCCTCGCGCCGCTGCTCGCGGCGTCGCGTCGCCTCATCCTCCACGACGCGAAGCACGCGATGGTCGTCCTCGCCCGCCACGGCGTCACCCTGCGCACCGCGAGCGTCTTCGACGTGATGCTCGCGGCCTTCCTCCTCGACCCCGAGGCCCGCACCGACCTCGACGCGCTCGCAGAGACGACGCTCGGCCGCGCGATCCCTCCCCTCGCCGCCCCGCCAGCGCGAGGCCGCCCCAAGGCGGTGCCTCTGGACGAGCAGCCCGTCGACGTCGTCGCCCCTCGCGCCCACGCGATCGCTCGCGCGCTCCTCGACCTGTCGCCGCCGCTCGACGACCGGCTCGTCACCGAGGGGCTCTCCGATCTGCTCACCCAGGTCGACGTCCCGCTCTCGGCCACGCTCGCTGCCATGGAGCGCGCCGGGGTCCGCGTCGACCCAGCCCGGCTCGCGGCGCTCGGTGCCCAGGTCGACGCGGAGCTCCAGACCGTCGAGGCGCGCGCGTACGAGGCCGCCGGCCGCGCCTTCAACCTCGCGTCGCCGCGACAGCTCGAGGCGCTGCTCTTCGACGAGTTCAAGCTGCGCGTCGTCAAGCGCACGAAGACCTCTCGGTCGACCGACGCGGAGGTCCTCGAGGAGCTCTCGGGCGAGCACCGGCTCCCGGGCGTCGTCCTCGAGCACCGCCAGCTCGCGAAGCTGAAGGGCACCTACATCGACGCGCTCCCCCTGCTCATCCACCCGAAGACTGGGCGCATCCACACGACGTTCGCGCAGGCCGTCGCCGCGACCGGGCGCCTCTCGTCGCTCGAGCCGAACCTCCAGAACATCCCCATCCGCACCGAGCTCGGTCGCGCCATCCGGAGCGCCTTCGTCCCCGAGCCCGGGAGGCTCCTCGTCTCGGCCGACTACTCACAGATCGAGCTCCGCGTGCTCGCGCACCTCTCGGAAGATCCGGTGCTGGTCAAGGGCTTCTCACGCGGGGAGGACGTGCACACGCGGACCGCGATGGAGCTCTTCGACAAGACGGACTCCGAGATTCTCCCCGACGAGCGACGCGTCGCGAAGACCATCAACTTCGGCGTCATCTACGGCATGGGCGAGAGCGCGCTCGCGAAGCGGCTCGGCGTCCCACGGAAGGAGGCGGCCGGGTTCATCACGCGGTACTTCGCGCGCTACCAGGGGATCCGGCGCTTCCTCGACGAGGTCGTCGCGACCGCACGCGCGACGGGGAGCGTGCAGACGATGGCGGGGCGACGGCGCTTCTTGCCCGATCTCTCCAGCGGAAACCGCGCCCTCCGGCTCCAGGCCGAGCGCATCGCGCAGAACACGCCCATCCAGGGGACGGCGGCCGACATCTTGAAGGCGGCGATGCTCGCGCTCACCGAGCCGGTGGTCCCCGGAGCACAGATGATCCTGACGGTGCACGACGAGCTGGTCTTCGAAGTCCCCGAGGCGCTCGTCGAGGCCGCCGCGGGGCGCATCGAGCGGACGATGTCTGACGCCTGGGCCCTCCGGGTGCCGCTCGTCGTGCAAGTCGGCTGGGGCAAGGACTGGGGCGCGGCCCACTGATCGGGGGCACGCCAGGTGCGCTCGCGCGCAGAGAGGCTTCGCGCACGTCGGCCCGGGGCCGTTCCACGCGTCAGGCGCCGAACGACGCTCCCGTCAGGATGCGCACGCGACCCTGCGACGCGCGGGCAATTACGCGATGGTTCATGCGGCACACCCATTGCTCTAGCGAGCGCGCCCCCTCTCGAAAGGAACGCTCATGCCCAAGAAGCTCGTGCTCGTGTCCTCGCTGGCCTTCGCCGCCTCGTTGTCGCCCTCCGCGCTCGCCGAGCGACCGGCGATCTTCGTCCCTCGAGCCGAGCTCCCTCGCGGCGAAGCGCATCGCCCGGCACGAGAGGCGCCCCCCCCGCGGGAGCGCCTGGATCGACCCGCGCGCCCCCAGGCACTGCAGCAGGAGCGCGCGGCTCGCCCGACGCGAGAGGGGCCCAACCGTGACCACGCGAGCCGTCCGTCGCGCGAGGACGCCCAGGGCGGAGATCGTGCGACGGTCGACCGCGTCGACCCACGCCGCGACCACCCGACGCCGCCCGTCCGTCCATCCCACGAGCTCACGCAGCGGGAGACGCCCTGCCGCCCGGGTTCGCGGGGCTGCGGCGAGGCGCGCCCCGACGCTCATGCGGGCGCGATCGCCGCTAGTGAGGCACGAGCCACCGCGCTGGTCCGCCGGGTCGCGGCGCTCGTCGCGGCGTGGATGACGCGCGCGCGCCCCACGCCTTGACGGCCGGCGGCGCCTGCGACACCCCGAGCGCCCCACCGCGACGAGCCCGTCGCTGAAGATTGCCCGCTTCCGTGGCCCCCCCAAGGCGCGACGATGCGCGAGGAGTGTTCCATGGCGGGGCAAAGGGCGCGGCAGGCGTCGATTGAGCGCACCCGGGACATCCGGTATCCTACGAGGACCGTGAGGACGTGGACCTCTTGCCTTGGCGCTCTCCCTCTCCTCCTCTCGTCGGCGGGCGCGCAGGCCGGGGACACGTGGTCCAACCCGCACCCGGGCGTCCGCTACCTCTACCGGACGACCTCGTATCCGCGGCGCATCGTCGCGACCCAGGTCGACCTCTGCGCCCCGGGCGTCAGCGTCCGCGCGACCCAGTCGAGCGAGCGAAAGCGGACCCCGTCGTCCTTCGCCAAGCTCGTCGGCGCCAAGGTCGCGGTGAACGGCGACTTCTTCTCGTACCAGACCTACGGCACGAGCGGGCTCTCCGTCGGGAACGGCAACCGCTGGACCGACACCAAGGACGGCGGCGGGTCGGGCTTCCTCGCGTTCGGCTTCGATCGCAACGCCTTCTCCCCGCCCCCGAGCGTCGTCGATCCTCCGCCCGAGTGGATGCGCGATGTCGTCAGCGGCAACCTCCAGGTCCTCACGGACGGCGTCCCGCTCGCGTCCGACTCCGGCGACTTCTGCACGACACGACACCCGCGCACCGTCGCCGGCTTCTCCCGAGATCGGCGAACGCTGATCCTCGCGGTCGTCGACGGGCGCACGTCGACCGCCGTCGGCATGAGGTGCTCCGAGCTCGGCGCGCTCATGAAGGAGCTCGGCGCGTGGGACGCGATCAACTTCGACGGCGGCGGCTCGAGCGCGATGTACCTCGACGGCAAGGGCGTCGTGAACCACCCGTCCGACGGCTCGGAGCGCGTGACCGGCAACCAGCTCGCGGTCCTCGCGAGCGGCAAGGGCGAGCCAGGCTCCTGCGATCGAAGCTTCGAGGAGTCGACGCTCCAAGGCGACGCCTACGAGGCGAGCACGACGACCGACATCGACGGCGACGGCAAGGCCGACGTCTGCGCGCGAGGAGGCGCTGGGATCACCTGCGCGCTCTCGACGGGCACGTCCTTCGGGGTCCCCTTCGGCGGCCCCGCGCTCAGCGACGCCTCGGGCTGGAGCGACGAGTCCAACTACGCGACGCTCCGCATGGGCGACCTGAACGGCGACGGGAAGGCCGATCTCTGCGCACGCGGCAACGCAGGCGTGACCTGCTGGCTCTCGGACGGGAAGGGCTTCCCCAAGTCGTTCGACGGACCCGCCCTCGCGGACGACCAAGGCTGGAACCGTCCCGAGTACTACGGCACGCTGCGCATCGCGGACATCAACGGAGACGGGAGGGACGATCTCTGCGCACGCGCGTCGAAGGACCTCCGCTGCTATCCGTCGACGGGGTCTGGCTTCGGGCCCGCGGTGGTCCTCTCGGCGATCAGTGACGACAAGTATGGTGAGCCAGGATACTATGGAACCCTGCGCGTGGGCGACGTGACCGGCGACGGGAAGGCAGACGTCTGCATCCGCGGCGCGGGCGGGATCACCTGCTGGCCATCGACGGGGACAGGCTTTGGCGCGGCCATCGCGGGCCCCGCCTGGAGCGACGCCGGCGGGTGGAACGTCCTCCAGTACTGGAGCACCATCCGGCTCGTCGACGTCAACGGGGACGGCAAGGCCGATCTCTGCGCGCGCGCGGCGAAGGGCGTCGTCTGTAGCCTCTCGACGGGCAAGGGTTTCGGGGCGGCGATCGACGGCCCGAGCTGGTCGGATGACAGCGGATGGTATCGGCACCGCTACCACTCGACCCTCCGATTCGCCGATCTCGACGGTGACGGCGATCTCGAAGTCTGTGGTCGGGGCGCGGCCGGCATCGTGTGCGCGCCTTGGACGGGGAGCGGCTTTGGCGCGACCTTCTCGACGGGGCGGCTCTCGGATGACGCCGGCTGGTCGAGCATCGCATATTACGGGACGATCCACTTCGCGGACGTGACGGGCGACGGAAAGGCCGATCTCTGCGCGCGCGGCGCCTCAGGGTTCTTCTGCTGGGGATCGAACGGCAAGGGCTTCCCCACACAGCTCGACGGGCCCAACTGGTCCGACGCGCAGGGCTGGTCCGCGGATCCACGATACTACTCGACGATCCGCGTCGCGGGCCCGAAGTGTCGAGCCACCGAGATCTGTGGCAATGGGCTCGACGACGACTGCTCCGGGGTCGTGGACGACGGCTGCGGCCCCCCGAGCGGCAACGGGGGCGCCGGAGGCTCTGGAGGGACCGCCTCCGCCGGAAAGGGAGCCGCCGCGGGCGGCTCGACGGGCGCGGGCGCGGGCGGCTCGACGGGCGCGGGCGCGGGCGGCTCGACATCGGCCGGATCGGCGGGCGGTGGCGGGACGAACGCGGGCGGGAAGGCGGGCGCCGGAGGCGGCCAGGGCAAGGGCGGCCAGGGGGGCGTTGCAGGCGGCGTCGCCGGTCACGCCGCGGCCGGTGGCGGGGATGTCTTCTTCCAGACGGACGGCGGATCGGACGCAGATGCCTCTGGCGGCTGCGGCTGCGAGGTCCCCGGCGGACGCGGCCTCGTGGGCGCGGGCACGCTCGCCGCGCTGGGCGCCGTCTTCGCCCTCTCCCGCCGACGCGCGCGAGCCGGAGGCTGAGGCCACGAGACCAACCCGGCACGAGAGCGTCCTCGCCGCGTGGAAGCGCCAGCGCCCCTCGCGATCCCGTCGCGTCGGGCCCCGGGGCGGCCCTTCAGACGAGCGTCCAGGCCACGCGAAAGCGCCAGCGTCCCGGCTCGAGCTGCTCGTAGGTGGTCGGGATCGGCTTCTTGCCGAGCAGCCGGATGATCTCGTCGCTCCAGCCAGCCATCAGCGCGGGGAGCCCCTCGGGGGCATCGGGATCCAGGAGCTCTCCGACGAGCAGCTCGTGCTGCTCCTCGAGCACGGAGAACTCGCCCACCGTGCACTGCCTCGACCACACGCTCGACGCGCGCCGGAACACCATCGCCGGCGTCACGAACTTGAGGAACATTCGGTAGACGAGGGTCACCTGCACCACGGCGGACCTGGCGCCTAGCGCGCGTAGCTTCGACTCGTCGTGATGCGTCACCTCCTGGAAGGCGCGGAGCAACACCCCGAGGTGCTCGCGCGGATACCAGACATTCGCGAAGATCGGCCCGTCGAAGAACGCGCGAGACGCCTCCGGCAGCTCGCGCCGGACGTAGCTCCACAGCGCCGCGTCGTCGTCCTTGAGAGGGGTGATGTACGAGAGGTACGAGACGCCCTTCACCTGAGCCAAGGGCGAGCTCATCGCTCAGCGACGCCGGGCGTCGGGGCCTGTGCGATCGAGGAGCTTCGCCGCGTTGTCGTGGAGGATCTTGCTCCGCAGCGCGGGGCGCCCGTGGGTCGCGACGAGCACCTTCGCGAGCGGCAAAATCGGGTGATAGAAGGGCCAGTCCGAGCCGAAGACGATCCGATCCGTGTCCGCCTCGGCGAGCACGTCTCGGAGCTGGTCGAGCGAGAGGCCCGAGATCTCGAGCCACGCGTTCGCGTGGGTGCGCTGGAGCTCGATCGCCTGCCTGTGCTGGAGCGACCCCGCGTGCCCCAGGATGAAGTCGGTCTCCGGGAGCTCGTGGATGGGCCGCGCATAATACGACATCTGCGCGAAGGACTGGTTGTACTTGGGCTCGATCCCCGCGGGCCCCGAGTGCCAGAGGACCGGCACGTTCGCCTCGCCGCACAGCCGATAGAGCGCCATCGCCTCGGGCGCGTCCGGCCGGACGTGCTGGTTGGGCGGGTGGAACTTCATGCCGCGCGCGCCGAGGTGGAGCTGGTCGTCGAGCATGATCCTGGCGTCCTTGCGGCGTGGGTGGACGCTGCCGTAGCCGATCGCCTCCGAGCGGCTGCGCGCCGCGCGGAGGGTGTCGCGGGGGTGATGGTTCGGGAAGGCGAGATCGATGGCGAGCACGGCGGAGCGCACGACGTTCACCTGGCGCATGTCGCGCGCGAGGTTCGGTGCGGTGTGATCGGGACGCTTGCCGCGGCCGGTGAGGCCACCGAGGAGCAGCTCCAGCTTGAGGGCGCGCAGCTCCCTCGGTGAGAAGCACTGGTTGGCGCGGATGTCCAGGTGATGGGCGCAGCACCGGCCGAGCAAGAGGTTCGAGTCGGGGGTCTCCGCGAGCATGTCGACCGAGCGGAGGGCGACGGTCGGAAGCGCGTAGTGCGTGTGCATGTCGATGACCGGACCGACGGTCTTGTCCGACAGGACGATCTCGCCGTGATCGACGTCGAACCACGGGAGCGCGGCGAGCGCCGAGCGTGTCGCGAACTTGAGCGGGAACTCTTCGGGCATCGAGCTGGCGCGCAACGTAGCGCCTCTCGTCGCCCGCGTGACATTCGAATCGCGCACCAGGGAGCCGGCCGCCTGCGTCACGCGAGCGCGCCGCCCGCCGCCGTCCGGGGGGCGCGCGTCCACACGTCCGATCACGACGAGGTCCGACCGCGAGCTCGCCCGGCGCTGGCCTCGTGCTCAGCGGGGCCCCGGCGCGCGCGCCCGGCCGTCGTCGTCGAGCCAGCGCCGCTCCTTCGTCCAGGCGGCGTCGAACGGCCGCGCCTGCACGATGCACACCTCGCGCCCCGCGCCCGACAGCAAGAATTCGACGTCGACGGCGCGCCCCGAGAGGCCCGACGGATCGCTCGTCACCGCGTCGTGGATGCGCCGCAGCGCCGCCCGCAGCCGCTCGAGATCGCGCGTCCCCAAGATGGGCACGCCGCCCGCGCGAGACGACAGGCTCAGCCGCTCGATCCCCTCGCCACCTTCGTAGTCGTAGAGCAGGACCTGCTCCGGCACCTCGTCGCCGCGGGCGCCCGTCACGCTCCCGCCCGAGAGCTGCGCGTTGACGAAGAAGCCGGGCTGCCCCTGCGAGAAGGGGTTCGCCGTCACGGCGACGCCGTTCACCACGTCGTCGTCGATGCTCTCCTGCACGAGGATCGCCATCCCCACCGTCGATGAGTCGATGCGATAGTACGTCCGCTCCTCGTGCGCTGGCCACAGCCACACGCTCGCCCACACCGCGCGGAGCCCCCTCGCGACGTCGGCGCGATCCGTAGGATCGACGCGCGCGGAGCGGTAGAGCCCCGCGCCGTTGAAGCCGGGCAGATCCTCCGCGTTCGTGCTCGAGCGGAGCCGCACCTTGCCCGGCGGCATCACCGCGCGCATCCTCGCGACCACCGCGTCGAGCAGCTCGTCCGGCACCGTGGCCCGCTCGATCGCCCCGCGCAGCGACGCGAGCCGCTCCTCGCGAACGGCCGGATCCCTCGCGAACGCCTCGTCACGAAGGAGCGCGTCGAGCCGCGCGTCGAGCCCGTTTGTGCGGAGGAACTTCCTGTAGCCCGCCATCGGGACGACGAAGCCCACGGGGACCCGGAAGGCGTCGCCCGCGAGGCGCGCGACGGGCCCGAGCCGCGCGGCCTTCGCCCCGACGCGCGGCAGATCGGCGACCGAGAGCGCGTCCAGCATCGGGAGCCCGACGTCCGCGTCGTCGCGCTCGGGCCGCGTCACCGTCTTCGGGCGCTTCGCCGCCCACGACGCCTCCGCTTCGGCCTGCGTCGCCTCACGGAGCTCGAACCCGGTCGCGCCCACCGAGAGCCGCACGAGCTTCCCTTCGAGCGCGCGCACGTCGGGCCGCTCGGAGGCGCCGCGCGCGTGCATGTTGGGCGTCCGGCGATCGTGACAGAGCAGGTTGATGTGACCGAGGGGCGCCTGCACCTCGTCGCTGACGACGCCCGCGACGACGGGGAGGTCCTCGGGCAGGCTCGCGAGCACGACGACGTCGAAGGGGCGGAGCTTCGACGGATCGAGCGTCGCCCCTCGGCGGAACACGCGCAAGAAGCCGTACGCGTCGCCGAGCTCGAGCGGCTGGTAGGTGATGTGCCCGAAGAGCTCTCCCGTCGTCACGATCGGCATGAGCCGCGCGGTGCGTGGATCGACCTCGTGGGCGTGGGGCACGGGGCGATAGCGGAGCTCCTTCGAGAAGAAGACCCGGTCGCGCACGAGCGCGAACATCCGCGCCGTCTCGTCGAGCGACAGACCGTCGCTCGCGTAGAGCTCGAACGCCCACACCCCGCCCGGGTAGCGGGACACCGTCCCCAGCACGAAGCGCCGATCGGGCAGGTGGTACTCACGGCGGTTGAACGCCCCCTCGTCCGGGACCGGGTGCTCGGCCGTCGACAGGAAGCGCCGCGCGAAGAAGTAGTGGATGGGCCAGCGCTCGCTCTGGAGGAAGTAGAGGGCGCCGGTCGTGCGATCGAACACGGTCTTCACCACCTCCGTGCCGGGCAGCGGAGACGTCGCGGGCTTGAACGCGAGCGCGTCCCACACCGCGGCCGACGTGATCCGCGGCGCGAAGTCCCCCTCGCGGCCGAGCCCGTCGAGGCTCGAGGTCGAGGCGGCGCCCGGCGGCTTGGCGCTCGGCACGGGCGTCGGCGTCCGCGCGCCCATGCAAGCCGCAGCGCTCACCCCCGCGAGCGCTGCGGCGACGAGCGAGGCAGAGAGAGACCGAGCGAGCCCGAAGGACATCGACGTGACCTGCGAGATTACCAGCCGCGCGGCGTGGGCGCCCGTGGTAGAGAGTCGCACGCCGCCCATGAGCATGATCGACGATGTCCACAAGGACCTGAAGGATGGCATCGGCAAGGCCCACGAGGCGCTGAAGCGCGAGCTCGCGAAGGTGCGGACCGGCCGCGCCAACCCGGCGATGCTCGATCCGGTGCGCGTCGACTACTACGGGACGCCGACGCCGCTCGCGCAGATGGCGAGCATCACGGTCCCCGATCCCCGGACGCTGCTCGTCAAGCCCTGGGACAAGACGGCGCTGAAGGCCGTGGCGAAGGCGATCGGCGAGGCCGATCTCGGCTACAACCCGCAGGTCGACGGCGACCAGGTCCGCGTGCCCGTCCCGCCCCTCACCGAGGAGCGCCGCAAGGAGATGGTCAAGGCCGCGAAGAAGTGCGGCGAGGACGCGAAGGTCGCGGTCCGGAGCACCCGTCGCGACGCGCTCGAGCTCCTCGGACAGCTGAAGGACGACGGCGACGCGAGCGAGGACGAGGTCGATCGCGCGAAGAAGAAGGCCGAGGAGCTGGTCTCGGAGGGCGTCAAGCAGATCGACGGCATCGTCTCCCACAAGGAGAAGGACATCCTCGATGTGTGACCGCGGCGAGGTCGAGCGCGGCGCTCGCGAGCGCGCCGAGAGGCGTCCCGCTTGACACGGAGATCTCACGCGTGACACGGTTGGAGAAGAGTTCTCGATGAAGGTCGATCTGCAATCCATGCCGCTGCGCGCCGTCGCGATCGGCCTGTCCGACCAAGGCATGCAGCGCGACCACAACGAAGACTCCTTCGTCGTGCTGGATCGGCAGGGCCTCTTCATCGTCGCGGATGGGATGGGCGGGCACAAGGCGGGCGACGTCGCGAGCCGCATCGCGACGGACAGCATCGCCGAGTTCTTCCGCACGACGGAGAGCGAGGACGTCACCTGGCCCTTCCACTTCGACACGAGCCTCACCGAGGAGGAGAACCGCCTCATCACGGGGATCCGCATCGCGAACCGCCAGATCCTCGACCGCAGCGAGCGCTCGCGTGAGCACCACGGCATGGGGACGACGGTGGTCGGCGCGATGTACTCCCCCGCGAAGAACCGCATGTTCATCGGGCACGTCGGCGACAGCCGCTGCTACCGGGTCCGGCGCGGAGAGATCAAGCTCCTCACCCGCGATCATTCGCTGCTCAACGACTACCTCCTGGCGATGCCCGAGCTCTCCGACGAGCAGAAGGCCGAGCTCCCCAAGAACGTCATCACCCGCGCCCTGGGGATGCAGAAGGACGTCGTCGTCGACTTGCAGACCGACGAGCCCGAGCTCGGGGACACCTACCTGCTCTGCTCCGACGGGCTGAACGGCATGGTCCGGGACGAGGAGATCGAGGCGCTCGCGAGCCACGACGATCTCGTCGTCGCGGCTCGGAAGCTCATCGATCGCGCCAACGAGAACGGCGGCGACGACAACATCACGGTCGTCCTGATCCGCCTCATCGAGGACCAGGCCTTCCGCGCGGCGATGCCGACCCTAGCGGACGAAGACACGGCGCACGCGCGCGCGACGTCTCCTGCAGCGGTCAACTCGACCGTGCCGCCCGCCGCCGCAGACGCCGCGCCGATCAGCCAGCGCTAGGGCGTCAGCCCAAACACGCCGCGCGAGGGGCAGCCCCGCTGCGCGCGCCGCAGCCGCGACGAAGCCCTCGTCGAGCGAGCAGCCTCGAAGCCCGCCTCGACACGCCCGCGCGACGACGGCACGCCCGACGAGGCGAGCGCCCGACGACCGCGTGGTCGAGGCGCGGGATCCCGTCTCGGGGGCCGCTCCCGGCGAGGGCCGCGAGGGGCGGGTCCCAGTCCTTCTCGTCGAGGCCGGAGCGCCTGGTCCACGGCCGTGGGTCTTCGCTCTCACGCTGTGCCTCACCGTCACACCTCGACTCCCGATCCGTGAACGCCCGGCTCCGAGGCTGGGCGAGACGCGCATCTCACCGGGATAGGACGCGGGCACGCCCCGTGCTACGCGGAGAGCAGGCTAGCGACCCCAGGCCCACACCAGGATACCATCGCCATGCGCTTTCGTCACCTCGCCGTCACCGCTGTGTCCGTTGCGCTCGTCACCGTGCCCCTCGCCGCGTTGGCGAGCGACGGCGACGCCGAAGCGAAGTCCCTCTCCGACCGCCACGTCGAGCGGTACGAGGTGTCGATGACGGGCGCGTCGATCAAGGCCGGGGGAGCCAAGGTGCTCGTCGACGCGCCGATCGCGCGCGTCCGCAAGACCGTCCAGGACTACGGCAAGTACGCGACCTTCATGCCTCGCTTCAAGAAGAGCCGCGTCATCGCCAAGAAGGACGGGAAGACCGACGTCTACCTGGAGCTCCCGATCCTGAACGGCGCGGCGACCGTGTGGTCCCAGATCCGCTTCGAGCCTCCGGCGAAGGAGGGTAAGGACGGCGACAAGGGGGAGCGCATCGACGGCAAGATGATCGACGGCAACGTCGACGACATGCGGACGGTCTTCCATCTCCGCGCGGTCGACGATACGCACACGCTGCTCAAGTGCGAGATCCTCGTGGTCCCGAAGCTGCCCCTGCCCGGCTCGGTCGTGACGCCGGAGCTCCAGTATGCTGCGGACAGCGCGGCGAAGTCCCTGCGCGAGCGCTCGGAGCAGAAGACCACGTCCGACGGCACCGCCAAGCGCTGATCGCGCTGCTCACGAGCGTCTCCTTCGCGGGCTGCCGCCCGAGCAGCCCGCCCGACGTCCACGGCGCGTCGTCGTCCGATCGACCAGCGCCTCCCACCGGGGCATCGTCAGGCGCCTCGCTCGCGCCCCCCGCCGCGGCGTCCAGCGTGCTCGTGCCCGCCGCGGGGTGCTGGGGCAGCGCGCTCCCCGCGGGCCTCGGCGAGCGCCTCGACGCCCTCGTCAGCCGGTGCGCACCCGGGCTCGTCGTCCACGCGCGGCTCGACGCGCCGAGCGAGGCCTCCGTCCCCGCCGCGCCCCAGGGGAGCTGTGTCCGCGCGCTCGCCGTCGGAGGCGAGACGGTGAGCCTGACCCTGAAGACGGGCTCTCAGGTGGTCACGCACGCGGCGTCGGGCTTCGCCGCGACGCCCTCCGACGGGGTGCTCTGCGCGACGGGATCGATCACGCTCCAGGCGACGGGCGCGTCGAAGGTGCTCGTCCTCCGCACCGGCAGGTTAGGGCGCGCCCGACCTCGCCGCTCCCCGCCGCGCCGTCGGCTCGCCGTGGGCGCGAGTCCTCGCGCGACCGCGCCGCGTCGCGCCCATGTCCTACCTCCGGCGCGGGCCCCCGCGCGACCGCGCCGCGTCGCGCCCAGGTCCTACCTCCGGCGCGGGCCCCCGCGCGACCGCGCCGCGTCGCGCCCAGGTCCT
>CAYNEK010000102.1:0-15807 GCA_964396175.1 uncultured Polyangiaceae bacterium
CCTTCCACAGCACGCGGCCGCTTCGATGGAAAGCTACGAATGACCGGCGGAGCATAATCGCTCCCACAAAGTAAGAACAAACCTACATCGAGGGTCTTGTCGGAAGGCGCGCCGGCCCTGACGATCGGGCCAATCCGGTTGACATCGTCGAACACTGTCTCTACCTCGGAGCCCGCGTTGAGCGCCCACGCCGAAGCTCACACGGCGCCCCTCTCTTGGGGTCGCCTCATCCGAGACCTGATCGCGCTCTCCAAGCCGCGCATCACGACGACGGTCCTCATCACGATGATCGGCGGCCTCGCGATGGCCCCCGAGCGGCTCGAATTGCCGATGGCGCTCATGGCCGTCTTCGGAGTCGGTCTCATCGTCGCGGGCGCCAACACGCTCAACATGTGGATCGAGCGGGACATCGATCGCCACATGACGCGCACGAAGGACCGGCCGCTCCCCTCCGGGCGGATGACGCCCGGGACGGCGCTCGCCTTCGGGCTCTTCACGACCGCCCTCGCGATCCCGATCCTCCTCGTGTCGACGAACCCCGCGGCGACCGCCCTCGCCGCCTTCGGGAACGCGTCGTACGTCCTCGCCTACACGCCGCTCAAGCAGCGGACGTGGTTCGCCGTCGTCGTCGGCGCCGTGCCAGGCGCCGTCCCGCCGCTCATCGGCTACGCGGCCGCGCGCGGCGGCATCGACATGCCAGGGCTCTCACTGTTCGTGTTCTTGTTCCTGTGGCAAATCCCGCATTTCCACGCCATCGCGCTCTTCCGCGCCGAAGAGTATGGACGGGCCGGACTCCAGGTGCTGCCCAACGCGCGGGGGATCGCCGTCACGAAGCTCCACATCGCCGTCGTGACCGCGGCGCTCGTGCTCGTGTCCCTCGCGCCTTGGGCGATGGGCATGGTGTCGTCGCTGTACCTGCCCGTCGCGCTCGTGCTCGGGGCCGCCTTCCTCACCTTCGCCCTCGGCGGGCTCCGCGAGGCGGCGGGTCGCACCTGGGCGCGGCGGTACTTCTTCGCGTCGATGCCGTACCTCGTCCTCGTGTTCGGCGCGCTCATCGCCACGAAGATCCGGCTGTACTGACCCGCCCGACACCGGCTCAGCGCGGCTTGACGACGCGCAGCCGCGCGCGCTTGCCGCCTCGCGCGAGCGAGCGCCTCCTCCTCGCGCGCTCGAGCCGATGGCGAACGGGGGACGCCAAGAGGACGTCGTCCCACCCGAGCCCCGCGAGCGCGCGGAGCAGGATCTCGACGCGATCCGTCGTCGGGAGATCACGGTCGACGAGGATCACTCGCTCGCCCGCGAGCGTGCAGAGGCCGCCTCGCGCCCCGAGATCCGCGAAGACCGTCTTGTCGAACGTCTCGTGTCGCACCGGGATCCCGAGCCGTGACGCGAGCGCGAGGAGCGCGTCCTCGAGCGCCGCCGGCTCCACTCAGCCCCTCGCCTGGAGCAGCGCCCGAGCGATCTCGGCGAAGCCCTCGCCGCGCGGCGCCTCCGCGACGAAGCGCGGCGGGACCGTGAGCGCCTGGAGGTGAGCCCGCACGTTCGCGACGCCGAAGGTCGCTCGAAAGGCCGAGAATGCCGCCGCGTCGTTGCCCGAGTCGCCCACGAACGCCACGCGAGCGCGCGCCGTCGTCTCATCGAGCCCAAAGAGCGCGCGCGCCACCCACACGATACCAGAGGCCTTGTCCGCCGGGGAGAACGACACGTGCAGGTGCACGCTCGAGATCGTCACGACGGCGCCTCGGGCCCGCGCCAGCGCGACGACGCCCTCCACCACCTCGCGCGGAGGGGCAGCGTACTCGCCGACGTCGAAGGTCGCGTCCGTCTCTCGCAGGTGAGCGTCGTCCGTCGCCGAGATCTCCGGGAAGGTCGCCAGGATCTCCGCGCGGAGCGCCTCGAGCCGCGGACGATCGACCGACGCGAGCGTGCGACGAACGGTCCTGGTCCCCACGTTCACCGCGGCGCACGCGCCGTTCTCGGCGAGAGCCGCCGCGATCGGCCAGGTGCGCGCGACGACCTCCGCCCAGCCGAGCGGACGCCCCGTCGCGACGATCACCGGCAAGCCGGCCCGTGCGAGGGCGCTGAGCGCCGAGAACGCCGCCACGCCGAGCCGCCCGTGATCGAGCACGGTGTCGTCCAGATCCGTCGCCACCGCGACGAGCCGGCGCGCCTCGTCGGCGCCGAGCGCGGCGAGGGGCCTCACCGCGGCGACACCCGCGCGATGACGCTCTTCAGGTACAGCCCCTCGGGGAAGGCCGCGGGGACGGGGTGGTCGGCGCCCTGGAAGTGCCGCTCCAGGATCACGATCTCGCGCCCCGCGTCGCGGCCGCCGAGCGCGACCGCCCGCGTGAGCGCATCCATCCCCACGGCGCCAGAGCACGAGCAAAAGACGAGCAGGCCATCGGGCACGGTGGCGCTCGCCGCGAGCGCGGCAAGCTTCCGGTACGCGCCGAGCGCGCCGTCTCGAGCCCCCCTCGAGGGCGCGAGCTTCGGAGGGTCGCAGACGACGAGCTCGGCGCCCCCGGCGGCGCCGAGCTCGTCGAGCGCGCGGCGTGCGTCCTTCCGCACGAAGTCGACGCGATCGGCGACGCCGTTCTGCCGCGCGATCTCCGCGCCCGCGGCGAGCGCCACCGCGCTCTCGTCGATGGCCGTGACCTTCGCCGCGCCGCCCCGCGCAGCCGCGAGCGCGAAGGTCCCGACGAACGAGTACGCGTCGACGACGCGGAGCCCACGCGAGAGCTGCTCCACGCGCGCGCGCAGCGGTCGCTGATCGAAGTAGAAGCCCGTCTTCTGAGACAACGCCCGCGGGAGCGCGAAGCCAAATCCCCGCTCGCGAAACCGGAGCGTCTCCACGTCCGCGCCGCGGAGCGCGGTCTCGCCGACGACGAACCCCTCGCGGCGCGCGATCTCGGGGCTCGTTCGGTCGAGGATCGCGCGCGGCGCGACCGCGGCCTGGAGCGCCTCGAGCACCAGGCCCTCTCGCTGCTTCATGCCGAGCGTCCCGAGCTGCAGGACCGCCACGTCCTCGAACAGGTCCACGACGAGCCCCGGCAGACCATCCCCCTCGGCGTGCACCAGCCGGAACGCGGTCGTATCGGCGGACGGGAGGTGGAGCCGCCGCCGCAGCGCGAGCGCCGCCCGGATCCGCGCCTCGAAGAACGCGCCGTCGATCGCGACGTCCTCACGCCGCGTGAGGATCCGCGTGGCGATGGCCGACGCAGGAGAGTAGAACCCACGCCCGAGGAAGTTCCCCTTGGGGTCGACGACGGAGATCAGATCCCCTGGACGCGCGCCGGTGACGCTGGCGACGGCCTGCGCGTAGACCCAAGGGTGACCAGCCCACACCGGCTGCACATGCCCAGGGAGGAGCCGCAGGACAGCGCTCATGGCGCGCGACCTTCCCGAAAAGCGCGCGAGCGGCAAGCCTCCCTACGTCACGAGAGAAGAAATGACGACGACCACCGCGCCGTTCTGCGAAGATGGTCGAGCGCGCTCCGTGTCTCCTCTCGACGACCTCGCGCCGCGGCTCACCTCGGGGAGGCCGCTCCTCCTCGGCGGCGATGTCCGTGCGTCGCTGCGTGCGCGCGGGCTCGCCCTGGGGGACGCGACCTTCGGGCGCGCGGTCCGCGAGCAAGCCGACCTCGCGGACTCGCACTACGAGGTCGAGGTGCGCGCCGGCGCGGACGTGGTCTCGACCCTGACCGCGGACACCACCCCGCGCGCGCTCGCGTCGAGCGGGATGGCGTTCCGCGCCGCCGCCCTGACGGGGCGCACCGTCGATCGAGCGCTCGAGATCGCCGAGCGCGCGGGCCGCCCCGTCGCGGTCGCCGGGGTCCTCGACGGGCGCGACGTGATCCCGGAGCACTGGGAAGAGGTCGCCGCGCACGCAGCGCGACTCGCAGCGGCAGGGGTCCACCTCATCGTGGCGCGCGGCTTCGAGGACGAAGGCGCGCTCCGCTTCGCGATCGCGTCGGGGCGCGCGACCGGGCTGCCGGTGTGGGCCGTCGTCGACGCAAGCTGGCCAGACCTCGCGGCGGCGAGCGCCCTCCTCGACGCGGACGGCTCGCTCCTGCTCGTCCGCGCGAACACCCCCTCCGCCGTGACGCGCGCCGTCGAGAGGCTCCGTGGCGTGCGCCCCTCGCTGCGCCTCGGCGGGCTGCTCGACGCCTCGATCGACGCGCGCGAAGGCACCCCCGGGGATCTCGCGCCCACCGAGTGGGCCACGCGCGCGCTCGCGCTGACGAGCCTCGACCTGCGCGCCCTCGGCGGCGGGCGCGGCTCGACGCACGAGCACACGACCGAGCTGGCCTTCACGCTGCGACGGGCGATGCCCTCCCTCGCGCCGCCCCCATAGCGCGCGTCTCGGCGAACGGACCTTGCCAGGCCCGATCCTCGTCACTACGCGTGCCGTCCCCGATGCGCACGACCTCCCTGCGCTACCCGACGACCCTGTCGGGGCAGCTCCGCCGACGGATGGTCGCGTACGGGGTCGGCTCGGCGCTGCTCTTCGTCCAGCAGGGGCTCATGTTCTATCGAGATCTCTCGTTCAAGAGCGGCGTCGACGCCGCTGCGCAGGGGGACTCCTCACGCGCCCTCGAGATCGTCCTCATCACCGTGGGGGCGATCTTGCTCGCGGCGGGCGTCCGCGTGGCATCGAGGATCGTCGTCTTCTCGGCGGGGCGCAGCGTCGAGTACGAGCTGCGGAGCGAGCTCGTCGCGCACCTGCACGCGCTCGGCCCGAGCTTCTTCCGCAAGATCCCGACCGGCGACATCCTCTCGCGCGCGACCGGCGATCTGTCGCAGGTGCGGCTCCTCCTCGGCTTCGGCGTCCTCAACATCGTGAACACCGTGTTCGCGCTCGTCTCCGCGCTCGGGTTGATGCTGAGCGTCAGCCTGAAGGTCACCCTCGCGCTCCTCGCGATGTTCCCCTTCCTCCTGTACGCGACGCGCACCTTCTCACGCCTCGTGTTCCTCCGCTCGAGGGAGAGCGCCCAGGCCTTCGGGAGGCTCTCCGATCGCGTCCAGGCGAGCCTCGGCGCCGTCCGCGTCGTCCGCGCGATGGCGATCGAAGAGCGTGAGCTCGAGGAGTTCGAGAAGGTGTCGGCCGCGCACCTCGATCGCGGCCTCGCGCTCGCGAAGCTCCGCGGCCTCATGTTCCCCATCATGGGGATGGTTGGCTCCGTCGGGACCTTGATCGTCGTCGGCTACGGCGCCTACCTCCACGCCGCGGGCGAACTCACGGAGGGCGACGTCGTCGCGCTGTGGGCCGGGCTCCAGCGGCTGCTCTGGCCCATGGCCGCCCTGGGACTCGTGACGAGCATGCTGTCCCGGGGTCGGGCCGGGTACGAGCGACTCCGTGAGATCTTCGACGCCACGCCCGACGTCGTCGACGAGCCCGCGACCGAGCTCGACGCGATCGCTGGTCGCGTGGAGATCCGGCGCCTCTCGTTCGCCGTCGGCCGGCGCAAGATCCTCGACGAGGTGTCCTTCGAGGTCCCCCCGGGCGGCTCGCTCGCCATCGTCGGCCGCACGGGAGCCGGGAAATCCGTGCTCGCCGCGCTCTTGCCGCGGCTCCTCCCGACGCCAGAGGGCACCGTGTACCTGGACGGCGCCGACGTCACCAAGCTGCCGCTCCACACCCTACGGAGAGCCATCGGCTACGCGCAGCAGGACGCGTTCCTCTTCTCGACCACGGTGGGACGGAACATCGCCTTCGCGCTCGACGACCCCGACACCGAGGAGGCACAGGCACGGATCGAGCAGGCCGCCGAGGAGGCGGCCGTCGCGGATGAGATTCGCGCGCTCCCCGCGGGCTTCGACACCGTCGTGGGCGAGCGCGGGGTCCAGCTATCCGGAGGACAGCGGCAGCGCATCGCGCTCGCCCGCGCCTTCCTCTGGCAGCCCAAGGTGCTTCTCCTCGACGATCCGCTCTCGGCCGTCGACGCGAAGACCGAGGCGCGCATCCTCGCATCCATCGACGAGAAGAAGCGCGATCGGACGTTGATCCTCGTCACGCACCGCATCGCCGCCGCCGCGCGCTGCGATCGGATCGTGGTCCTCTCCGAGGGCAGGGTCGCGCAGCTCGGCCCGCACGCCCAGCTCCTCCGCGAGCCGGGGCTCTACGCGGATCTCGCCGAGGAGCAGCGCGTGGCGAGCGAACTCGAGGCACTGGGGACGACGTCGTGAAGAGGCGGCCCCCGGCGAGCCCCCGAGGCGAAGAGACGCGCGGAGAGCTCGCGCTCCGAGCCTTCCACGAGGAGACCAAGGTCGCGCCGGCGCTCGACGGCTCGATGCCGCGACGCCTCGCGACGTACCTGCGCCCCGACGCGCGGCTCGTCGCGGCGTCCGTCGGCACGCTGGCGCTGACCGCGCTCCTGTCGCTCGCGAGGCCCATCCTCATGAAGGGCATCTTCGACGCCGGCGCTCCCTCGCGCGCCACGATGCTCGCGCTCCTCGTCGCGGCGACGCTCGTCGAGCAGGTCCTCGTCTTCGTCCAGAATTTCGCGCTCCAGACCGCAGGCGCGCGGGCGATGGCGCGGCTCCGATCGCACGTCTTCTCCTTCCTCCACACACGGAAGACGGCCTTCTTCGACGATCGACCCATCGGGAGGCTCGTCACGCGCGCGACCAACGACATCGAGTCCGTCGGGGAGATGTTCGCCACGGGCTCGGTGAACGCGGTCGGCGACCTCGTGAAGCTGGTCGGCATCGTCGTGGCGATGCTCGCGCTCGACTGGAAGCTCGCGCTCATCGCCTTCGCCGCGCTGCCGGTCATCGCCATCATCATCGACTGGGTCCGGATCCGCGCGAGGGTCGCCTTCGGCAAGATCCGCGACAAGACCGCGAGGCTGAACGCACACCTCGCCGAGCAGATCTCGGGCATGTCCGTCATCCAGGCCTACGGGCGAGAGGCGGCGACCCAGGCCGAGTACGACGAGCAGAACCGCGCCTACCGTGACGCGAACAACGACGCGATCCGGCTCGACGCGATCCTGGACGCCTCCGTCGAGATGACCTCGAGCATCTGCATCGCGGCGCTGATCTGGTATGCGAGCCGCGGCGCCTTCGGCGAGCACATCACCTACGGGACGCTCGTCGCCTTCGTCGCGTACATCGAGCAATTCTTCGGCCCCATCCGAGATCTCTCGACGCGCTACACCCAGATCCAGTCGTCCTTGACGAGCTGCGAGCGGGTCCTGCAGCTGCTCGAGGACGACGGGGACGACGACACGAAGACGCTCGCCGCCGCGGCGGGCGGTGAGCCGGATGCTGCGCTCGAGCTCGATCACGTGACGTTCGCCTACAAGGAGGGGCACCCGGTCCTCCACGATCTCTCGCTCCGCGTCCGACGTGGGGAGCGGGTCGCCTTGGTCGGCGCGACCGGATCCGGCAAGAGCACGATCGCGGGGCTCTTCCTCCGGCTCCACGAGGCGACCGAGGGCGTCGTGCGGGTGTTCGGCGACGACGTGCGCAGCCTGGACAGGAGGGCGCTACGCCAACGCTTCCTCGTCGTCCCGCAGGAGGTCGTGCTCTTCCCAGGGACCATCGCCGAGAACGTCGCGGTCGGCGCGGCGCTCGACAGGGAACGTGTCGCGCTCACGCTCGCGCGGGTCGGAGCGCTCGAGGCGTTCCAGGGTCGAGAGGGGGGACTCGACGCCAAGATCGACGATCGCGGCTCGAATTTCTCGCTCGGGGAGCGGCAGCTCCTCTCGCTCGCGCGCGCTCTCTACCGCGACGCAGACATCCTCCTGCTCGACGAGGCGACGGCGAGCGTCGACAGCGTCACCGAGGCGAAGATCGAGACCGCCATGCGTGAGGTGCTCTCCGGGAAGACGGCCATCGTGATCGCCCACCGGCTCTCGACCATCCGGGAGAGCGATCGTATCGTCGTCCTCGCGAAGGGGCGCATCGTCGAGCAAGGATCGCACGACGAGCTGATCGCCCGAGGCGGCGTGTACGCGAAGCTCCACGAGCTCCAGCTCGGTGCACGCGAGCCACAGTGACGACGAGACGGCGCCCCACCACCGACGCGACGCCGTCAGCCCAACGCCCGCGCAGCGCCGTCGACGCGGCGCGGGCCATGCGCCGAACCACCCGCGCGCAGCGCCGTCGACGCGACGCCGTCAGCCCAACGCCCGCGCAGCGCCGTCGACGCGGCGCGGGCCATGCGCCGAACCACCCGCGCAGCGCCGTCAACGCGGCGCGGGCCATGCGCCGAACCACCCGCGCAGCGCCGCCAGCCCGACGTGGAGCGACACCTCGAGCGCGTCGACGTCGGCGGCCGTCGGCCACTCTCCACGGCGCGCAGCCTCCTCCATACGACGTGCCATGACGGACACCCGCTCCAGGCCGACGGTCCCCGAGGCCCCGACGAAGCGGTGCGCGAGCGCCGCGAGCGCGGCGAGGTCCGAGCGGGCGGACACCGCGGCGCGCAGCTTCGAGAGCGTCTCTCGACCCTCGATCTCGAGGGCCTCGGCGAGCTCGGCGAGGAGCGTCTTGCCCCCCTCCGGCGGAGCGCCGCGCAGCTCCTTCACCTTCGTCAGATCGAGGCCAGCCTCGCGTACCCCACCGCCAGGACCCGCGAGCACGCGCCGGAAATCGGCAAGGGACGCAGGTTTCACCAGGAAGGCGTCCGCGCCGCTCGCGCGCGCCTCCTCTCCAGCCGTGGGATCCGCCGTGAGCAGCACGACGAACGCGCCGTTCCCGCTCGCGCGAAGCTCACGAAGGAGCGAGAGCCCATCCTCGCCCGACAAGCGCCGATCCAAGAAGATGACGTCCACTTGACGCTCGACGGCGACCCTGCGGCCCTCCGCCGCCGTCGCGACGCCGTAGACCGTGTGCCCCAGCGCCTGGAGGAAACGGCTCGCGACCCGACGGTTGATTGGGTCATCGTCGACGACGAGCACGACGAGCGGGTCTTGGAGCACCAGCGGCCGTGACGCGCCCGCCTCCTCGCTCATCGCCGCGAGCCCTCGACGCGTGATGGGGAGCCGAAGCACCCGCGCGTCGTCCTGTGGCTCCTCGTCGAGCCGGAGCAAACGCACGATCTCCTCTCCCTCGTGAGCCTCGCCCGTCCCGAGCGCGAGCCACGGCCCGGCCGCCGCGTCGAACACCGCGCCCAGCGACGTGAGCTGCCGGCGCAACGCGGCGCGCGCGCCCGGCGTCCCACCCCGGATCCCTCGCACCTCCCAGCGCGTCGGGCGGAACACCCGCCCCACGCGGCACGGCAACGTCACGACGAACTCCGCCCCACCCGAGGGCGCATCACCCACCTCGATCGTCCCCCTCATCGCCTCGACGAAGCGCCGCGCGATCGCGAGCCCGAGCCCCGTCCCTGGCCGAGCCGAGGCGGCGTCGGCTTGCACGAAGGGTTCGAAGATGCGCGCGCGCTGCGCCCGGGGCACGCCAGGCCCCATGTCGCGCACCGAGAGGCGGACACCCCCTGGCGCCGGCCCCACGCCGACGGTCACCTCCCCCCGCGGCGTGAATTTCACCGCGTTCCCGACGAGGTTCGTGAGGACGTGTGCCAGCTTGTCGCGGTCGAGCCACACGACCTCGGGCACGCTCGGCTCGAAGTCCGCCGTGACGACGAGATCACGCTGCACGGCGGTCGGGCCCGCGACCACGAGGCAGTCCTCCACGAGGTCGAGCAGGTTCGTCTCCACCGCCCGCGTCTCGTCGGCTCCGGCGGCAGACTTCGAGAGGGACAAGACGTCGTTGATGGTCCCGAGCAGCCTCGTGCCGCTCGTGCGGAGCATCGTCGAGACCTCGCGGACGGGCGCGCTGCTCGCATCGAGCAGATCCGCGGCGGCCAGGATGCCGTGGAGCGGGGTGCGGAGCTCGTGGGATACGTTCGCGACGAAGGCGTCCTTCGCGCGGACCGCCGCCATCGCCTCGTCGCGGGCGACCAAGAGCTCCTCCGTCGACGCCTCGAGCTGCACCTGCTGCTCGGCGAGCTCGACCATGAGCTCCGCGGCGTGGGCGTTCGCCACGGCGAGCGCCTCGGACCGCGTGTGCGCCTCGTCGAGGAGCCGGTCCCCCTCGCGACGAGCCGCGAGCGAGGCCACGGCGAAGAGCGCGACGAGCGCGATCTGCCCGAGGAGGTAGTCGAGCTCCGTCGCCTGCCACTCGCTCGACTGAGGGAACCTCGTGAGGAGGGCGTGCTGGACCACGGCGCCCGCCGCGGACAGGACGAACCACACGAGGCCCGCACGCAGTCCCCCAACGTACGCCGCGATCATCGGGACGATCGCGATCGCGAAACGGACCGGCGCGTTCTGCCCTCCGCCCATCGAGGGGAGCGTGACGCCGATGAACAGATCGATCCCGACGACGAGATGGATCATCCAGCGAGAGCTGACGCGCACGAACCAGACGGCCGCCTGGACCGCGGTGATGATCCCCATCAGCACCACCGTCCGAGGCCGACCGATCACGAAGAACCGGACGGCGAAGAGGCTGCACACGATGGCCGTCCCCAGGGCGACCTGTCGGAGCGCGTCGATGCGAAGGCGATTCACGGGGAAGGAGTGGCTCTGCAGGTCGAGGGCGCGACGAGGGCGGAGGGACCGCGCGACGCCCGCGGGTGATCACGGCGATCGTACTTCGCTCGTCGCCCTCGCGTCGATCTCCGTCTGCGCGGGCGCCGAGCCCCGACCGCTCAGTTCACGTCGCGGCGCGCGCGACCGGCGGGCGCGTCGCCATCGAGGAACGTGAGCGCGATCTCGCGCTCGAGCGCGGCGCGGAGCTCCGACTCCATCGCGTCGGGCTGCCCGGCGAGGCGCTCGAGGTTTCTTTGGTAGACGAAGATACGCGCGCAGGGCACCCCGAGCCCGGGGACGTTGATCCCGTCGAACACGAGGACCGCGCGCGGATCGACCCCGTCGGCGACGAGCTCGAGGCCGGGCACGTCGCTCACATGGAGCTCCGCGCGGCGGACGAACCGCGCGTGGATCGGATCGAGCGACGCGACGACGGCGTCCGTGAGCGTCCGCATCTCGGGGAGCGAGGGCGCCCACGCCGGGCGCGGGAGGTCGAGATCGAGCTCGCGCGCCCGGAGGAACGCCTGCGTCGCGGGGCCCTGCTCGCCGGCCTCGTCGCGGATGAGCCCGAGGTAATAAAATGCCTCCGCGTGGCGCGGATCCTTCGCCGCGGCCTCCTCGACGAGCGGCCGCGCGCGGTCGAGCGCGCCGACCTCGTAGAGCGCGCGCCCGACGAGGAAGGTGTGCGCCGGGTTCTGATACGGCGGGCTCGGGAGCCTGGTGACGACGTCGCGCGCGCGCTCGATCTCGCCGCCGTCCACGCCCATCAGCGCATCGAACTTGAGCAGGAGCGCGTCCACGGCCTCCTCGTCGGTCTCGGCGAGCTCGAGCGCCGCGTCGCACATCCGGATGGCCTCGTCGTACTCGCGGAGCGGGTGGACATAGACCTCCGCCGCGTTCAGCATCGCCTCGAAGTAGGTGTCGTCGAGGGCGATGGCCTGGCGATAGGCCTCGATGGCCTCGAGCGCGTTCCCGTCGAGAGCGGCGCAGTAGCCGAGCAGGTTGTACGCCTCCGGGGCCTGCGGCTCGAGCTCGAGGGCCCGGCGCGCCGAGGCCTCCGCTCCGCGCGGATCGTTGCGCGAGATGAGCTCCCAGCCGCGGTCGAGGTGGGCAGAGAACTGGTCCATGTCGAGGCGACGACCCTTGACAGCTTCACGCTTCGCGTCAAGCGACTCTCCGTGGACCCAGGAGATCCTCCGCGACGTGGCCTCCCACTCTCCCCCGAGCTACGCGCGGGCGACGCGGAGGGGCTCGACTGCACCCGCTGCGGCGCCTGCTGCCGCGAGGCGAGCGACGGACGGATCCTCGTCTCGGCGGACGATCTCGCACGGTGGCGCGCCGTCCGGCGGCTCGACCTCGTCCAGGCCACCGTCGACGGCCATTTCGGCGAGCGCGCCTTCGCCGCACGCCCGGACGGCGCGTGCGTCCACTTCCGGGACGACGATGGGAGGACCCTCTGCGCCATCTACGAGGACCGAGCCACCACCTGCCGAGAGTTCGCCGCGGGGAGCTGGCAGTGCCACGAATTCCGGAAGAAGTGGGGGCTCGAGCCGCCCTGACCGCAACATCGCCCTTGACCGTATCACGCAATTGACATACTCAATTGAGCGTGACGACCGAGACCGCAGTCGACGCCATCGAGCGCTCGCTCCTCCTCGACATCCTCCGTGGGCGCTACGCGAGCGGCAGCAGGCTGCCCACGGTGCGCGAGCTCGCGGCCGCTCACCAGGTGACCCCTGCGACCATCCAGCGCGTCGTCGCGCGCCTCGAGACCCGCGGGCTCGTCTCGGCGAGGCAAGGCAGCGGCCTCGTGGTCCACGATCCTCGGACGGCGGGTGACGCGGGGCTCGTGCCGCACTGGCTCGCGGCCTTCCGGCACGAGCCCGCCGTCGCGGCCGCGATCTTGCGCGATTTTCTCGAGCTCCGCCGCGTGGTCGCCGCTCGACTCCTCACAAGACACCGCGCAGAGCTGACGGCCCAGGCCGCCGAGCTCGCGCGCGCCGCCGCGGCGGTCGGCGCCATCGCCCCCCACGATCTCGACGCGATCCGCGAGGCCGATCTTGGCTTCGCGAAGGCGCTCGTCGCGCTCACGGGGAACATCCCCGCCGCCACGATCCTGAACACCCTCGGCCGCGTGCTCACCGAGCTCCCCGAGGTCGCACACGCGATGTATGCTCGCCCCAAGGAGAACGCGCGGGCGATGACCGACGCGCTCGCCGCGCTCGCCAAGGGCGGCCCGAAGCTCGAGGAGCGACTCGACGCAATCCTTCTGGCGGTCGACGACCGCACGGTCTCCAGGTTCGCGCGCGCGCTCACGAAGGACCTGGCATCGTGAGCTCGAGCCCTCGTCGCCTCCGGGACGCGCTCGTCGCCGCGATGCTGCCGTCCCCCGGGAGCGGGCTGCCCGCCGCGCGAGAGCTCGACCTGGACGGGTTCTGGGCGCGGTTCGACGCGAGCGCGCCGGCGCACCTCCGCCTCGGCCTCGCAGTGTCGGTCGTGACGCTCACCCTCGTCGCCCCGCGCGCCTTCGGGTTTGCGCACGCGCTGCCCGATCTCGACGCCGATGCGCAAGACGAGGTGCTCGCGCGCGCCGCGCGCTCGCTCCCTTTCGCGCCGCTCGTCGAGATCGGCAAGGTCGTCGTCGGGCTCGCCTACTTCGCCGATCCCCGCGTCGAGGCGCACGTGAGGAGCCGCTCGTGACGCGCGTCGACGGGCGCGACGTACGCCGCACGCTCGACGCCGAGGCCGACGTCGTCGTCATCGGCAGCGGCCCGGCCGGCGCGGCCGCGGCCCGAGAGGCCTCGCTGCAGGGCGCGAGCGTCATCGTCCTCGAGGAGGGTCGGTGGTTCGCTCCGAGCGACTTCCCGCTCTCATCCTTCGACGCGATGGCGACGATGTACCGCGACATGGGCGCGTCGGTCGTGCTCGGGCGGGCGCCGATCCCCTTCGTGCAGGGCCGGATGGTCGGCGGGAGCTCCCCCATCAACGGCGCGATCTGTTGGCGGTTGCCGCGCGACGTCTACGACGATTGGGTCACGCGAGATCCCGCCCTCGGCGACGCCCTCCCCTGGGACTCCCTCGAGGCGACCACCGACGAGCTCGAGCACCGCCTGGACGTCCACCCCACGGATCCTCGGATTGCGGGCCCAAAGAGCCTCCTCCTCGCGAAGGGTGCAGCGGCGCTCGGGCTCGAGCATCGCCCGATTCGGCGCAACGTCTCGGGGTGTCAGGGGCTCGGGCGCTGCATGCAGGGGTGCCCCGAAGGGCGGAAGCGCTCGGTCGACACCACGCTGCTCGCCGACGCCGAGGCTCGAGGGGCGCGCGTGTTCTCCTCCGTCGTCGCGACGCGGATCGAGCTCGAACGCGGCCGCGCCCGGGCCGTCACCGGGCGCGCCGAGGCCGGAGGCCGCGTGCGCGTGCGCGCCCGGCGAGCGATCGTGGTCGCGGCGAGCGCTGTCCAGTCCCCCGCGCTGCTCGTCCGGAGCGGCCTCGATCGCCGGCCGGTGGGACGGCACTTCCAATGCCACCCCGGGGTGTCCATGGCGGGGCGCTTCCCCGAGCCCGTGAGGATGTGGGAGGGCGCGACCCAAGGGCACGAGGTCCTCGGGCTGCGGCGCGAGGGGCTCAAGTTCGAGGCGCTCGGGTTCGGCCTCGGCGTGATGGCGGGGCGATTGTCCGGGACCGGCCGAGCGTGGGCGCGCGAGATCGCCGATCTCGCGCATCAGCTCGATTGGGGTGCCGCCGTACGCGCGGAGGCCGAGGGCACGGTGCGCGTCGTCGGGGGAAAGACCCTCGTCACCTACACGCCCACGCCGCGTGACGTCGCGCGGTTTCGCCGCGGGCTGCGCGTCCTCGGTGAGATGATGCTCGCCGCGGGGGCCGACCGCGTCTTCCCCGGGGTCCGCGGGTTCGTCGAGAGCACCTCCAGCGTCGCGGACCTCGTCGCGCTCGAGCACCGTGGACCGTCCTCTCCGGCGGCCTACACCTCCGCGATCACCCACATGTTCGGGACCTGTCGGATGGGGTCGAACCGCGAGGACTCGGTCGTCGGCGTGGACTTTCAGCACCACGACGCCCGTGGGCTCTTCGTCGCCGACTCGAGCGTCTTCCCGTCGAGCCTCGGGGTCAACCCACAGATCCCCATCATGGCCGTCGCGGTCCACGCTCTGCGACGCGCGCTCGGCGTCCAGCCCTCGTCCACTCGCCACCTCCCCCTGCACCGCACGCCATGACCGCTCCTCTCACGCTCGACGACCTTGTGCGGATGGACTCGACCCGGCTCCACGAGGTGCTGCTCGCCGGGCACCCGCTCGATCCGGATCGCCTGGCAGGCCACGCCTACCTCGGCGTCGACTTGAGCCTCCCCCGCCTCGCTCGCAAGCTCCTCTGGCACACCTTCCGCAAGACCTTCGTGCGCGACGAGGACACCGGCGACGTCCGCGGGTGGAACGTCCGCATGGAACAGCATGGCGTGGACGGCCCCCGCATCCCGATGCGCGATGGTCGGGGCCGGGCGATCACCTTTGGACACTACCGGGTCCGCGAATCGAGGGGCATAGCGTTCCCAGGCGGGTACCGGGGTGCGTACCACCTCGACTACGGCTGCGCGGGGAACACGGCGCTCGATCTCGCGCGCTTCGGGCTGACGCCGCTCGTCGCGGTGAACGAGGGCAGCCAGGAGCTCCTGCTCGGCTGGGAGGTCTTCCGCGTCGGCCCATGCTTCGTGCCGATGCCACTCTACTGGGCGCTCCGCCTCGAGGGTTCGGTGGACGAGCTGATCGATGCTCCTCGTCGCCCCGACCGATCCGCCGCTCGATCTCGGAGATCACGGACACATGGCGCCTGACGGTCTCGCGGGGCGACCCCTCGTCGTCAGCTCCTCTCGCGAGGCGCCTCGCCTGACGACACGTCGAGCCGAAGGGGTGGATATCCAATCTGGCGGGGTCATGACTGATCAAGGCCCGCGAACCCGCCCCGCGGGACCGACCAGGAGCACGGCGCTGCACGCGCGGCACCGGCACCTCCGCACCGTGACCGTCATGACGACCGGCCGCTCGCCAGGGCTCGGCGGCCCGAGGTGCTGTCGCTCCGCGACCCGGTGTCCAACGATCACGAGTCGCCCGCCGATCGGCCGCGCGGCCGCGTCGCAGCACGGGCACCGCGCCGGCCTCGACGAGGCGCACGAGGGCATCGCCTCGCATCAGGACTCGATCCCCAGCGCGCTCGCGACGAATCTCTCGGGGCTGCGTGTCTTCTCTACGGGACG
>CAYNEK010000103.1:0-10394 GCA_964396175.1 uncultured Polyangiaceae bacterium
CGCCGCGACGAGCTGCGTGCAGAACGTCATCCGCTGCGCCGAGCGCTGCGGCCTCGTCGTCGCCGACGTCGTGCTCGAGCCGCTCGCGTCCGCCGAGGCGGTGCTCTCCGAGGACGAGAAGGAGATCGGCGTCGTCGTCATCGACATCGGCGGCGGCACGACCGACGTCCTCGTGTGCATCGACGGGGGCACCGCGCACACCAGCGTCATCCCCGCCGGCGGAAACAACGTGACGAGCGACATCGCGGCTGGGCTCCGGACGCCGATGGCCGAGGCCGAGCGTCTGAAGCGAAATTTCGGGTGCGCGCTCGGTCGGATGGTCGCCGAGGACGACGAGGTCGAGGTCCCCGGCGTCGGCGGGCACGCCCCGAAGCGGGTCGCGCGGCGCGTGCTGTCGGACATCATCGAGCCGCGCGTCGAGGAGATCTTCGCCGTGGTCCGCCGCCGCCTCGAGGAGGCGGGGCTCCTCGAGCAGATCGCGGCGGGCGCCGTCCTCACGGGCGGGGGCGTGCTGATGCCGGGGATCCCGGAGCTCGCCGAGGAGGTGCTCGGGATGCCGGTGCGGCTCGGCTACCCCGTGGGCATCGCGGGGCTCGATCAGCTCGTCAGCGCGCCGCAGTTCGCGACCGGGGTCGGCCTGGTCCGCTACGGCGCCGAGGCGATCCGCACCGCGCGGAAGCCACCGCCCGTGGCGCCCACCCCGTCCCGTGACGGCGGGCGCGGAGGCGCGCCCGCGCAGGACGAAGAGGCTCCTCAGAGCCGCGCGAGCGGATTTTGGAGCTGGTTCAAGGCCGCATTCTTAGCTCAGCCGCGGGCACGGGAGAGGCACCCAACCCCGCGGAAATCCACCCACCAAGACACAACCCACGAGACACCCCTCCCTCACGGAGACCACCCAGATGAGCTTCTCGATTCAGTTTGCCGAAGAGACAATCGAACAGTCCGCCAAGATCAAGGTCGTCGGCGTCGGCGGTTCTGGCGGAAACGCCCTCAACACGATGATCAACTTCGGCCTCGAGGGCGTCGAATTCATCGTCGTGAACACGGACGTCCAGGCCCTCGGCGCGAACGCGGCGCCCGTCAAGCTCGGCATCGGTCAGAACGTGACCCGCGGGCTCGGTGCGGGCGCCGACCCCGAGAAGGGCCGGAAGAGCGCCATCGAGGACGCGCAGCGTCTGAAGGAGCTCCTCGACGGCGCGGACATGGTCTTCGTCACCGCAGGCATGGGCGGCGGCACGGGGACCGGCGCGGCGCCCGTCGTCGCGCAGATCGCCCGGGAGCTCGGGGCGCTCACCGTGGGCGTCGTCACCAAGCCCTTCGAGTTCGAGGGGAAGCAGCGCACGCGGCGCGCGGAGGCGGGCATCGCGGCCCTCTCCGAGGCGGTCGACACGCTCATCACGATCCCGAACTCCAAGCTCCTCTCGCTGGAGGACGAGGATCTCACCTTCGTCGACTCGTTCCGCAAGGCGGACGAGGTCCTCTACCAGGCGGTGAAGGGGATCAGCGATCTCATCACGCAGACCGGCATGGTGAACGTCGACTTCGCCGATGTGCGCTCCGTGATGAACAACATGGGCCGCGCGCTCATGGGCACCGGCTGCGCGAAGGGCGAGGGTCGCGCGCGCCTCGCGGCGGAGATGGCCATCTCGTCGCCGCTGCTGGACGACATCTCCGTCATGGGCGCCATGGGGGTCCTCATCAACATCGTCGGCGGCACCGACATGAAGCTGAGGGAGGTGCACCAGGCCGCCTCGCTCATCCGCGAGCAGGCGCACGACGACGCGAACATCATCTTCGGCGCGACGATCGACGACTCGCTCGGCGATCTCGTCAAGGTGACGGTGATCGCGACGGGCTTCGATCTCGAGCAGCACCGCGCGCAGGAGACGGCGCAGGCGGTCCAGGTGCGCCCCGAGCCCGCGAGGCCGCAGCAGGCCGCGTCGTCGAGGCCCGCGTACCGCGAGTCGGTCCCGGCGCCGTCCTACGCCGCACCGACGTCGCAGCACGCCGCGCCGCCGCCACAGTCGATGCGCCCCGCCGCGTCGATGGCCCGTCCGCCGGTCCAGCAGGCCGCGTACGACGAGTCCGCCTACGCGCGCCGCCCGCCGGCGTCGACCGCGCAGCCCAATGGGCGAGAGTCGATGCGCAACGTCTTGGCCGATCTCGATCCCGACTGGGACACGCCCGCGTTCCAGCGCCGCTGAGGCGCTCCGTCGCACGCCGGTCAGGCCCGACGGCGCGCGCGGAGCCGCGCGAGCAGATCGTCTCGGTCCGCCGGTCGAACGACAGCCTGCGTGCGCCTCGTGCGCAGCGCTCCGTTGTCGGAGGTGGACGCCGAGGAGCGCCCGTGAGTCGACCCCACGGAGCCCGCGAGATCCCGCTCTGCGGGGCCGCGCGCGAGGCCCGTCGCATCCGCACCCGCATCCACGGGAGCGGGCTCTGCGGTGGGCGGCGCGAGGACTGTCGGCGTGGCCGTGTCGGCCCCACGAGCCTCGGGCTCGGGCTCCTGCGGCGTGGGCACGACGGGCGGCGCGAGCGCCGTCGGCGTGGCCGCGTCGGCCTCGTTAGCGTCGAGTTCGGGCTCCTGCGGTGTGGGCTCGACGGGCGGCGCGAGGACCGTCGGCGTGGCCACATCGGCCTCACGCGCGTCGAGTTCGGGCTTGGGCTCGACGGGCGGCGCGAGGACCGTCGCGGCGGGCTCGGTGGGGATGCCCTCTCGGTCCGCGGCTGGAGCCGGAGCGCGAGGCGCGGCGACGGCACCGGAGCCGAGGCTCGCGGGGGTGCCTTCGGGGTCCGTGGTCGGAGCCGAAGCGCGTGGCGCAGCGAAGGCGCCGGACCCGAGGCTCGCGGGGATGCCCTCTCGGTCCGCGGCCGGAGCCGAAGCGTGAGGTGCGGCGAAGGCACCGGACCCGAGGCTCGCGGGGACCTCCTGGGACGAGGTGTCCGCGGGGATGGGCTCTGTCGACGAAGGCGGGGCCGGCGTGCCCGCCGCGGCGCGCAGCCGCAGCGCCCGCTCGATGATGGCCTTCCCGGCCCCGTCGAGGCGCGTGAACCTGATCTCGAGCCCCGCGGGGACGTCTCCGCGCGGCGCGGGGTGGTGCGCGACCACCTTCCCCTCTCCGCGGAAGAGGGGCGCGCCGTCGCGGAGCGTGATCTCGAACCGCACGATGACGCCGACCGGGCGCGCGCTCGCGCCGACGAGGAGCATCCCCGTCTTGGTAATCCCCGCGCCGTCTCCCTCGACGAACTCCGCGTCGCTCCCGTAGGGGCGGCGGAGTCGAAACGCGACCGGCGCGGCGGGGGTCGTCATGTCGGGCTCGCTAGGGTACGGGCGATCGTGGGCCGAGGACAAGCGGAGCCGCGCGCACGCGCCGCTTTCGGCGCGTACAGAAAGTGGTAGTCGCGCCGCTATGCAGGATCTCGTCGTCCTCGTCCTCGGCTCGGGTGGCCGCGAGCACGCCCTCGGGACCCGCCTCGCGGCCTCGCCGCACGTCGCTCGCGTGATCGTCGCGCCAGGCAACGGAGGCACGGAGCGTGAGCTCGAGAACGCGCCGCTCCAGCGGCTCGACGACGCGGCCGAGGTGGTCGCGCTCGCGCGAGCCCTCGCCCCCGATCTCGTCGTCGTCGGACCCGAGGGGCCGCTCGTCGCGGGGATCGCCGATGCGCTCCGCGGCGCGGGCTTCGCCGTCTTCGGCCCCGGGCGCGCGGGGGCGCGGCTCGAGGGCTCCAAGGCGTTCTTCAAGGACTTTGCGCGGCGGCATGGGCTCCCGACGGCGACGTCGTGGACGACGAGCGATCCCGAGGAGGCGCACGCGATCGTGCGGGAGCGCGGCGCGCCGCTCGTCGTGAAGGCGGACGGGCTCTGCGCGGGCAAGGGCGTCGTCGTCGCGACGAGCTGCGAGGAGACGCACGCCGCGATCGATCGGATGCTCGGCGACCGGGCCTTCGGCGACGCCTCGGCCACGATCGTGCTCGAGGAGCTCCTCGAGGGCGAAGAGGCGAGCGTCCACGTCGTCACCGACGGGCGCGGCTACGTCATCCTCCCGGCGGTGCAGGACCACAAGCGCGCGAGGGACGGGGACCTCGGGCCGAACACGGGGGGGATGGGGACGTATGCGCCCGCGCCGATCGTCGACGACGCGGTGAAGGATCGGATCGAGCAGGAGATCGTCCGAAGGACCCTCATCGGCCTCGCCGAGGACGAGATCCCCTTCGTCGGCGTCCTCTTCGCCGGGCTCATGATCTCGCCGGACGGCGCGCCGAAGCTCCTCGAGTACAATGTGCGGTTCGGCGATCCCGAGACGGAGGTGCTGATGGCGGTCCTCGTCGACGACCTGGCGGAGCTGCTCCTCTCGACCGCGAAGGGAGAGCTCCATCGCGCCGACGAGGCGGACGCGGAGGGTGCGGCGGCGTGCGTCGTGATGGCGGCCGAGGGGTACCCGGGGACGCCACGCGTGGGCGACGTCATCGAGGGGCTCGACGCCGCGTCAGAGCAGGAGGGTGTGTATGTGCTCCACGCGGGCACCCGACGCGAGGGCGAGCGTGTCTACACTTCGGGCGGGCGCGTGCTCGGCGTGACCGCGAGCGGCGAGACGCTCCGGGAGGCCGTCGATCGGGCCTACGCGGGGGTGCGCGCCATCTCGTTCCGGGGGATGCAGTACCGCACCGACATCGGCGCAAAGGGGCTCCGCCCGCCGCGCCGGTGAGCGTCCGTGGCGCTGCGCGTGCGCGCGGAGGCGCGCGCCGGCTCCGCCTCGGTGAGTCGGGCTCTTGCGCTGGGTGAGCGTGAGGGCTCAGCGCGGTCCCTGACGGAGCCGCGTCTCGGACCACCACGACATCGTGATCCCGAACGCGACGGCCAGCGGGAGCGAGTGGTTCACGCCGTACATCGGGATCCCAAGGATCTGGTCCGCGCGGCCGAGCAGGGGCTCGCTCAGGCCGAAGCGCTCGCTCCCAAAGACGAACACCGCGTCCTCCGGGAAGGCCCGGACGTCATAGAGCCGTACGGTCGCCCGCTCCCGCTCGAGCGCGAAGACGGGCCGCCCTGCGATCTGGGCGAGGAGCGCCCCCTCATCCGGGACGCGGACGACGTCCTCGAGCTTGTCCATCCCCATCGACGCCTTCTCGTAGTGGGGCTCCGTGCCGACGAGCAGGATCTCCTTCACGAGGAAGCTGTGGGCCACGCGGATGATCGCCCCCGTCGCGAACGCGTTCCCCGCCGCCACGATCGCGACGGAGACCTGGCTGCGGAGCGGTCGGAGCGCCGCCTTGATCTCGTCGGGGCTCGCGTCGAGGGGTGGAAAGAGCGCCACTTCCGACTACCTTCGCGCCCGCCCATGGCACGCGTCCACAATTTCAACGCCGGCCCCTCCGCCCTCCCCCTCTCCGCGCTCGAAGCCGCTCGTGACGAGCTGCTCGATTGGCGCGGGACCGGGATGAGCGTCCTCGAGCACAGCCACCGCGGCAAGGCCTACGAGGCGCTCCACGAGGCCACGCTCACGAAGCTCCGGCGGCTCATGTCCGTGCCGGACACGCACGAGATCCTCTTCTTGCAAGGGGGCGCGTCGATGCTCTTCCCCATCCTCGCGATGAACCTGCTCTCGGAGTCGAAGCGCGCGGGCTACGTGATCACCGGGGCGTGGGGCGAGAAGGCGCTCGCCGAGGCGCGCTACTACGGGGACGCCTACGCGGCGGCGACGGTGGAGCCCGCGACGCGCGTCGCCCGGGACGAGGAGATCTCCGTCCGCGAGGGCAGCGTGTACCTCCACTACACCTCGAACGAGACGATCCACGGCGTGCAGCACCACGCGCTCCCCGCGTCTCACGGCGCCCCGCTCGTGTGCGACGCGTCGAGCGACATCCTCTCGCGCCCGCTCGACGTCGCCGCGCACGGGCTCGTCTACGCCGGCGCCCAGAAGAACGTCGGGCCCACCGGGCTCGTCCTCGTCCTCGTCCAGAAGGCCCTCGTCGCCGCCGCGCGCCGCGACATCCCGAAGATCTTCCGCTTCTCGACGCACCTGGACAGCCGGTCACTCTACAACACGATCCCCACCTTCGCCGTCTATCTCGTCGACAAGGTCTGCGACTTCATCGACGAGGTGGGCGGGCTCGAGGCCATGGGCGCCCGCAACGCGAAGAAGGCGGCGACGCTCTACGAGGCGCTCTCCGAGGGCTCGTTCTGGACGCTCCCGGTCGAGAGCGGCTCGCGCTCGCTGATGAACGTCGTCTTCCGCTCGCCGACCGAGGCGCTCGACGAGGGCTTCGTCCGGGGCGCCACGTCGCGGGGCCTCGTGGGGCTGAAGGGGCACCGATCGGTCGGAGGGATGCGCGCGTCTCTGTACAACGCGGTCTCGCAGGCCTCGGTCGACGCGCTCGCGGACTACGTCCGAACCTACGCGCGCGAGCACGGCTGAGCCGCGTCCCTGTCTCCGTCGCGTGCGGAGCACGTCCGCGGCGACGCGCGCGAGCGCGGCCGAGCAGCCCCGGGGGGTCGTGGCGCCCGCGGCGAGGTCGCCGAGGAAGCTCGCGCGCGAGCACGGCGCCCCGTGGACCTCCTCCGAGGCGCGTCCTCGTCGTCGCGCCGCGCCCTCGGGCACGTACGTTCGTCCTTGTGAGGTGCTCGGACCGCCTCTAGGAATCGTCCCGCATGGCGTCCACCACCCCCCCGCCGCCCAGCGCGCGCATCCTCGGTACCGGACGCTACACGCCGGAGCGCGTCCTCGCGAACGCGGAGCTCGAGCGCATGGTCGACACGAGCGACGCGTGGATCACCGAGCGCACCGGCATCAAGGAGCGCCGCATCGCGCGGGAGGGCGAGACGACGAGCGACATGGCCACGCACGCCGCGAGGGCCGCGCTCGAGATGGCCGGGCTCGCGCCGTCCGATCTCTCGATGATCATCGTCGGCACCATCAGCCCCGACACACCGATGCCCGCCTGCGCGGTGCGCGTGCAAGACAAGCTCGGCGTCACCGGGATCCCGAGCTTCGATCTCTCCGCCGCCTGCGCTGGGTTTTTGTATGGAATGTCCATAGCCGACCAGTTCATCCGGACGGGGCAGGCGAGGCACGTCCTCGTCGTCGGCGTCGAGCTGCTCTCGCGGGTCCTCGACTGGGGCGATCGCGCGACCTGCGTGCTCTTCGGCGACGGCGCCGGCGCGGTCGTCCTCGGGCCGACCGATGGGCTCCCCGAGGGCCGCTCGAGCGGCATCCTCGCGACCACGCTGCACACCGACGGCGCGCTCGCGGATGCGCTCGTCATCCCGGCCGGTGGCTCGCGCGAGCCCGTGACCCCCGAGGGCCTCGCGGCGAAGCGGAACAAGGTGCACATGGCGGGGCAGGAGATCTTCAAGGTCGCCGTGAAGAACCTCGTGTCCGCCACCAAGGAGGCGATGGAGAAGGGCGGGCTCGAGCCGGGGCAAGTGGACTGGGTCGTCGCCCACCAGGCGAACCTCCGCATCCTGAACCAGGTCGCCGCGCGGCTCGCGGTCCCGATGGATCGCTTCATCCTCAACATCGAGCGCTACGGGAACACCTCGAGCGCGAGCATCCCCATCGCGCTCGACGAGGCGGTGCGCGACGGACGGATCTCACGTGGCGACTCCATCGTGATGTGCGCGCTCGGCGCGGGGATCTCGTGGGGTGGCGCGGCGCTCCGGTTCTGACGTTTGGCCTTCGCGGCCGAGGCTTGCTAACGGTCCTCTCCGATGATCGTGCTCGCCGCGGTGCTCGCCCTCGTCTCGCTCGGGCTCGGCTGGGTGGCACGTCGCCCGCTCACGCCCGAGGGTGCGGCGCCGCTCGCCGTGACGGGCGGGCTGGTCGCGCTCGTCGGCGTGGGCGTCTTGTCGATCTTCGGCGCGATGCTCAAGGCGACGACGCACCATCGCGGCCTCGGCGGCGTGACGTTCGCGATCGTCGGGCTCGTGGCCGTCCTTGGGCTGGTCGCGCTCGTCGGGGCCTGGGCGCCGCGGCTCGCGCGTCGAGCCGGGTCGACGAGGGCCGAGCTCCTCGGGCTCGCGCTGGCCGCGCTCTCGGGCCTTGGTGGGGCCTTCTTGGCCCGAGCCAGCGCCGGGGGCGCGATGGCGTTTGCGGCGGCGCCCATCGCCGCGGCCGTCGGCTGGGGCATCGCCGCGCGTCGGCCCGCGCCCCTCGGCGACGCGTCCGCGTGAGGACCGCGCTCGAGCGCGGGAGCTGGTGACGGGAGCCATCGCGCTCGCGCGGGACGCGCCTCCGCTCGAGGGTGGCGCCGCGTGCGGGCGCGCGTGGTAGGGGCGTCGCCGCGGCCGTGAGCGCCGTGTCCGCGTGAGGGTGGCTCCGCGCGCTGGCGCGCGTGGGGGGCGTCGGCGCGGCCGCGAGCGCTGTGTCGGCGCGAGGGTGGCTCCGCGTGCGGGCGCGCGTGGTGGGGCGTCGCCGCGGCCGTGAGCGCCGTGTCCGCTCGAGGGTGGCGCCGCGCGCTGGCGCGCGTGGGGGGCGTCGCCGGGGCGTGGGAGCTTGGCTCGCGAGCGGAGCCCTCACGGCTCTTCCCGCCGCGAGGGCGCGTGGTAGAGCGGCCATCGGCGATGCCTCAGGCGCCCCACCGCATCCTCGTCATCGAGGACGATCCATCCATCTCGATGGGCCTCGAGATGAACCTCGAGGCCGAGGGCTACGCCGTCACCGTCTGCAACGACGGGGAGCAAGGCTACGAGCTCGCGACCGGAGGCGCCTTCGATCTCATCGTGCTCGACGTGATGCTCCCGAAGAAGAACGGCTTCGAGATCCTTCGCGCCCTCTCGCGCGGGGGCCCACGCCACGCGCCCATCATCATGCTGTCGGCGCGCGGCGCGGAGATGGACAAGGTGATGGGCCTCGAGCTCGGCGCCGAGGACTACATCACCAAGCCCTTCGGGCTCGCCGAGCTCCTCGCGCGCGTGAAGAAGGTGCTCCGGCGCGGCGAGCGAGGTGACGAGTCAGGGCCCCTCGCCTTCGACGATCTCACCATCGACCCTCGGACCCGCGAGATCCGGCGGCGCCCCGCGGGCGGCGGAGAAGGCGAGCTCGTGGAGCTCACGGCGACCGAATTCGATGTCCTCATGTGTCTCGTCGAGGCGAAGGGCCGGGTCTTGTCTCGCGAGCAGATCCAGGACGAGGTCTGGGGCGAGCACCACCACGGGACGGTGAGGACGATCGACAACTTCCTCCTCCAGCTCCGGCAGAAGCTCGAGCTCGATCCGCAGCGGCCGCGGCACCTCGTGACCGTCCGCGGCGTCGGCTACAGGTTCGTCCGCTAGGGGGCTGCTCGGCGCCCCCCGAAGACCAGAGCCGGCGACCTCGCTCGCCCCGGCGAAGGCTCGCGAGCAGCCTCTCGGGGTCGTGGTTGCCTGGCGGGACACGAGCCGCCCCGCTCGTCCCAGCGAGGGCCCGCCGAGGAGCCTCTCGGGGTCGTGGTGGCCTGGCGGGACACGAGCCGCCCCGCTCGTCCCAGCGAGGGCCCGCCGAGGGTGCCTGCGCCGAGGACCGCCCAGCGCATGCCTCGTCGTTTGACGGGACGAAGAAAGCCAGGCACGATTTGCCGCGCCTTGCCCGTCGTCCAGCACGCCGCGAAGTCGATCCACCTGAAGATCGTCTATTACGGCCCCGGGCTCGGCGGGAAGACGACGAACCTCCGGTTCCTCCACGAGCACTCTCGCCCCGATCTCCGCGGCAAGCTGCTCTCGCTCGCGACCGAGACCGAGCGCACGCTCTTCTTCGATCTTCTCCCCGTCCACCTCGGGAAGTTCAAGGGGTACGACATCCGCCTCCACCTCTGCACCGTCCCGGGGCAGATCGCGTACGATGAGACGCGGAAGCTCGTCCTCCGCAACGTCGACGGCGTCGTGTTCGTCGTGGACAGCCAGGAGGCCGCGCTCGAGAGCAACTACGAGAGCATCCGCAACCTCGAGGCGAACCTCGTGCTCCAGGGCGCGGACCCCGATCGCCTCCCGCTCGTCATCCAGTACAATAAGCGCGATCTCCCCGGGATCCTCGCCGTCCACGAGCTCCACGAGGCGCTCGCGGTCCCCGAGGACGTCGAGGAGGTCGAGGCGTGCGCGACGAGCGGGATCGGCGTCTTCGACACCCTGAAGCGCATCACCCGGCGGTGCCTCGCCCTGGTCGCCGATCCCGCGGCGCTCCCCGAGGGGCGCTCTCCCTCGATCCTCCCCGGCGCGCGCGCCTCGATGTATCCTGGCGGACGCCCCGCCTCCGTCGAGATCCCGAGGGCGCCCGGCGTCCCGACCTTCTGAGGCGCTGCGCGGACCCCGCGAAGTCGCGGCGTCTCGGCGTCGTGAGGTGCCCCCTCGACGCGAGCCGCGCGAAGCCGCGGCGTCTCGACGTCGTGAGGTGCCCCCTCGACGCGAGCCGCGCGAAGCCGCGGCG
>CAYNEK010000103.1:10494-13241 GCA_964396175.1 uncultured Polyangiaceae bacterium
CGTCGTGAGGTGCCCCCTCGACGCGAGCCGCGCGAAGCCGCGGCGCTCCGAGGTCCGTGGACGCGCTGCGCTCCTGAGGCACGACGCGATCCGCCGTGTGGTGCTCTCATTCCGTGCTACGAGGCCCCCGGTTCGTGGCCCTAGAGCCCCTCATCCCCTACATCACGCTCCCCGAGGTCCCGCTCCTCCCGGCGTTCGACCTCGGCGAGACCCACTTCGACGGCGCGTCGATCAAGCCCTTCGGAGCGCTCGTCGCGCTCGGGGTCTTCCTGAGCTTCCGCCTCGCCATGCGCCAGGCCGCCCGCCACGGGCTCCCTCGCGCGACGATGGAGAGCTTCTTCACGTGGATCCTCGCTGGTGGCTTCATCGGCGGCCACGTCTTCGACGTCATCCTGTACCACCCGGACAAGGTGCTGAAGGCCAAGGACTTCCTCACCGCCGTGCAGGAGCTCGTCTTCATCTGGAGGAGCCAGGCCTCCTTCGGCGGCTTCATGGGCGCGGCGCTCGGGCTCATCGCGTGGAAGTATCGCTTCAAGGTGAAGGACGCGCTCCCGTACTGCGAGGTGGGCGGCTCGAGCTTCCCGCTGGGGTGGATCTTCGGGAGGATGGGCTGCTCGGTCGCGCACGATCACCCCGGCATGCTGAGCGACGCGTGGTTCGCCGTGCAGTACCCGGGGGGCGCGCGGTTCGATCTCGGGCTGTACGAGATGCTGTTCACGATCCCGCTCGCCTTGAGCTTCCTCTACCTGATGCGCCGGCCGAGGCCGTGGGGGTTCTACCTCGGGCTCATGTGCACGGCGTACGCGCCGACCCGCTTCGCGATGGACTTCCTCCGCGCGAAGGACGTGCGAGACTCCGATCCGAGGCACCTCGGCCTGACGCCGGCCCAGTGGCTCGCGATGGGGCTGCTCGCGGTCGGGATCTACTTCTTGGTCCGCGCCGCGAAGGCCGCCGAGCGCGGCGATGTCCCCCGCTACGTCCTCGATCCCGAGAAGCCCGTGCCCCCCGAGCTCCTGAAGGGCGCCCCCCCGAAGAAGAAGGAGAAGCGCCGCGTGACGGCCTGAGCCGTCTCGTCCGGCGAGCTCCTCCACCCCCAAGCCTCAACCCCGAGCCGTTCTGCCGAGACCCTCATGGACATCCTTCACATCACCCCGGAGCTCGCGCCCCTCGCCAAGGTGGGCGGGCTCGCCGACGTCGTCGCCGCGCTGTCGAAGCAGCAGCGTCTCATGGATCATCGGGTGACCCTGGTCCTGCCGCTCCATCGCTCGATCCGAGACGGCATGTCCCTCGCGCGGAGGCTGTCTCCTCTCACCTTCGAGCACGCCGGCAAGCCGGTCTCGGCGACCGCGTACGACGGGCGGCTCGCGAGCGGCGTCGAGATCGTGGCGCTCGAGCTCGGCGATCTCTTCGATCGCGAGGGCATCTACGGGGAGCGTGGCGAGGACTACCCCGACAACCCCGAGCGCTTCGCGCTCTTCTCGCGCGCGGCGGCCGAGCTGGTGGCGGCCCGGACCCCGGCGCCCACGGTCGTCCACGCCCACGACTGGCCCACGGCGCTCTGCCCCTACTTCCTGCGCGGACGCGCGGGCCGCCCCCGGACGGTGCTCACGCTCCACAACCTCGCGCACCAGGGCGTGGTCCCGAAGGAGAAGACCCCCGCGCTCGGGATCTCGTGGGACGACTTCCGCATCGAGGGCGCCGAATTTTACGGCAAGACCAACATCCTCAAGCTCGGCGTCGTCTCCGCGGACGTCGTGACCACCGTGAGCGAGACGTATGCTCGCGAGATCCTCGGCCCGGCGGGCATGGGGCTCGAGGGCGTGCTCGGCGCGCGCAAGGCCGATCTCCACGGCATCACCAACGGCATCGACGAGAGCGTGTGGAACCCGGCGACCGACGTGCACCTCGTCGCGCGCTACGACGCGAACGACGCGACCAACAAGGCCCGCTCGAAGGGCGCGCTGCTCGCCGAGCTCGGCCTGGACGTCGCGGCGGAGCGCCCGCTGTTCGTCTTCGTGGGGCGGCTGGTGCACCAGAAGGGCGTCGATCTCCTGCTCGAGGCGGCGCCGAAGCTCCTCGCGCAGGACGCGACGCTCGTCGTGATCGGTGAGGGCGACGTCGCGACGCGTGAGGCGCTCGCGGCGCTCGTGAAGCGCTTCCCGGGGCGCTTCGCGCTCGTGCACAAGGCGCCGGAGGCGGAGGTCCACCGCGCGTTCGGGGCGGCCGATTTCGTCGTCGTCCCGTCTCGCTTCGAGCCGTGCGGGCTCGTGCAGCTCTACGCGCAGCGGTACGGGGCGATCCCCATCGCCACGCGGACGGGCGGGCTCGCCGACTCCATCGTCGACCTCGACGCGGCCCTCGAGACGGGCACGGGGTTCCTCTTCGACGAGCCCTCGGTCGCGGCGCTCGTCGGGGCCCTGGCGCGCGCGCGGACCGCGTACACGACCCCCCGCATGCGCACGCTGGTCTCCCGAGTGATGCGGCTCGATCGCGGCTGGTCCCGCCCGGCACGACGTATGGAGTTTCTCTACAAATCGCCCTCGGCGTAAGGGGTCGCCCGCGGGAGGCGCGGCTCGAACGTGGAGTCCCATCCGGCGGGACGTATGGAAGGTCTCTATGAGCCGCCCTCGGCGCAAGGGCTCGCCCCGCGGGAGACTCGGCTCGAACGCGGAGCTCCACCCGGCGGAACGTATGGAAGGCCTCTACGAGCCGCCCTCGGCGCAAGGGCTCGCCCCGCGGGAGACGCG
>CAYNEK010000103.1:13341-15302 GCA_964396175.1 uncultured Polyangiaceae bacterium
TCTACGAGCCGCCCTCGGCGCAAGGGCTCGCCCCGCGGGAGACGCGGCTCGAACGCGGAGCTCCACCCGGCGGAACGTATGGAAGGCCTCTACGAGCCGCCCTCGGCGCAAGGGCTCGCCCCGCGGGAGACGCGCCATCGGAGCGTGGTTCCCGGCGCCTGGAGTGGCCTCCCTCACTCTTCGGCGCCGCTCGCGCGGAGGGCCTCGCTCGCGAGCTGGAGCGAGCCCGAGAGGAGCGCGACCGTGGCCGCGCCGAAGACGAGCACGTGGGGCGCGCGGATCATCGAGAGGACGCCCTGCTCGAGCAGCGCGCCGAGGCTCACGCCGTCGCGGGGACCGATCCCGAGGAAGCCGAGCGCGGCCTCGCCGAGCACGATCGCCGCCGCGGACGAGCCGAGCTGTACGGCGATGGGGCCAAGCACGTTGGGCATCGCGTGCCGGAGCAAGATGACCCGCTGCGGGGCGCCGAGCGCGCGCGCCGCCTCGATGAACGCCGACCCCCGGAGGACCGCCGCCTGCGCCACCGCGAGCCTGGCGAACGGCGCCCACGCGCCGACGAGGAACACCGCGCCCAGGTGGACACGCGAGGGCGCACGCACCGCGGACAGCACTGCGACCGCGAGGAGGAAGGTCGGGAACGACTGGACGAGATCGGCCGCCCGCACGACGAGGGACTCGGTGCGCCCCCCGCGCAGCCCCGCCCAGGTGCCGAGCGGCGCACCGACGACGAACGCGATCGCCGTGACCACGAGGGCCAAGGTGACGCCCCGAGCGGTCGCGTGACCGAGCGCGGCGAGCAGATCGACGCCGCCTTCCCCGGTGCCGAGGAGGTGCGCGCCGCTCGGCGGCAAGAACGCCTGGTCGAGCACGAGCCGTGAGGGCGAGGTCTTCGAGGTGAGCACGAAGGCGTACGACGCGAGCACGACGGCCGCGGCGGGGAGCGCCCCCGCGAGGGCCCTGCGCCTCACTCGCGGGTCCTCGGGTCGATGGCGACGAGCGCCGCCGCCGACGCCGCCTGCGCGCCGATGAACAGCACGCCCGCGGTGACGATGGTGGCCTCGAGCACCGGCACGTCGCGCGCGGCGAAGGACTCGATCATGAGCGTGCCGAGCCCAGGGCGATCGAACAGCCGCTCGAGGACGGCGGCGCCGCCGAGGAGCGCGCCGAGCTGAGAGCCGATGACCGTGACGATGGGGGCGCTGACCGCCGGGAGCGCGTGCAGCGTGTAGACGCGGAGCGCGCTCCCGCCCTTCGCGCGGGCGACGGTGAGGAACTGCGCGCGCCCGAGGGACATGATCGCGGCCCGCGCGGTGCGACCGACCTGCGCGCCGAGCGGTACGGCGAGCAGCCCGCCCGCGAAGAGCAGCCCGAGCGGGCCCGCCGCCGGATCGCCGGGGAGCGGGAGCAGCCGGACGCGCACCGACAAGAGGTAGGTGAGGACCGGCGCGAGCGCGATGAGCGGCACGGCCGAGACCGCGATGATCCCGAGGTGGATCTTGGGGCGGAGGCGAGGGAAGAGCGGCGCCGTGGCGAGGACGGCCGCGACGAGGCCCGCGAGCGCGCCGAGCCCCACGGCCGTCCCGGCGAGCGCCGCGGTGGGCCGCGCCGCGGCGAGGGCCTGATCGACGGCGGACGCGGTCGGCGAGCGCAGCGAGGGGCCGAGATCGAGCGTCACGACCCCCACCGCGAAGCGCGCGTACTGTCGCGGGAGGGACTCGTCGCAGTGGAGCCGCTCGCAGAGGCGCGCCTTGTCCTCGTCGCTCGCGAGATCGCCGAGCACGAGGGCCGCCGGATCGCCGGGGAGGATGCGCAGGGAGAGGAAGACCAGCGTCGCGAGGAGCCACACCGTCGCGAGGGCCATCCCGACGCGCGACGCGAGCAGCCGCACGCGCCGCGCGCCTCAGAGCCCGCCCGCGCCCGCGTCGCCGCTGACGCCCGCCGCGCCCGCGTCGCCGCTGACG
>CAYNEK010000104.1:0-15093 GCA_964396175.1 uncultured Polyangiaceae bacterium
GACGCGGCCTCGCCCGTCGCGAAGACGCGGCCTCGCCCGTCGCGAAGACGCGGCCCTCGAGATCGGCTGCCGAGGCTCGAGCTCGATCCGAGAGGCCGCGGGGCGGACGTCGGGTCTCGTGCAGCGACGCCTCAGCCGAGCCCCGAGGCGACGAGCCGCCCCTTCGTGTCGAGCGCGGGGCACAGATAGTATCCGCCCGAGACGGGCCGCGAGAACGAGAAGAGCGCGTCGGTGACGCCGTCGTCGAGCCCGACCATGCGCCGCAGGACGAGCTCGAAGGCCCTCGTCGACGCGCCGAACGCGACGAACTCGAGCCCTGCTTCGCGGCCGTCGCCGTAGGGCATGCTGCGCCGGACCATGAAGGCGCCGCCGTCCGGGTAGTCCTCCTGCGCCGAGCGCTTCACGTGCGCGGAGAGGGGCGCGTCGTCGAGCTCTTCATTGGACACGCGCGCGCGGCCGATCACGTGATCGCGCTCGTGCTCGGAGCGCCGGAAGAAGCCCGGGAGATCGTGGACCCAGCGCTGCACCGCGACGAAGGACGCGCCCGCGCGCGGACCCTCGGAGACGATCGCGGTGCGGAGGGCCTCCTTGCCCTTTGGATTCTCCGTGCCGTCTTCGTAGCCGCTGAGATCGAGGCTCTTGCCGTAGCGGAAGCCCGAGACCTCCTCGACGAGCTCGAAATGCTCGTCGAGGCCCGCCGCGAGATCGTTGCGTCGGTGCAACGACGCGCCAGGGTCTGCGCCGTGCGCGGCGACGAAGAGCGCCCCCTGCGTCGAGGGGATCGCCACCCGGGGCCCCGCGAGCGCGGGGAAGGCCAGGAGCCCCGGCGGCGCCACGAGCGGCCTGCCGAGCCCAATCACCGCGTCGTCGCCGGGGACGAGCGCGAGGGCCGCGCGCCGCGCCTTCGCCCGATCCGCGCCCGCGCGCAGGGCGAAGACCAAGAAGCGGCACGACGGCGGGACCGGCGCGAGGATCGCAGGCTGGTGTCGGGCGGATCCCTCCCCCACCGAACGCCGGGGTCCCTTCGACGGCGAGCCGACCGCGGGGCGGGCGCTCACTTCCGGCCCTTCTTGCGCGCGTCGCGCTCGCGCTTTCTGGCGGCCTTCTTCGCGTTCTTCTCGCTCGAAGACAAGCTCTTCATCTTGGTCATGCTCTCGGCGGCGCCGCCCATCCCGGGCATCCCGGGCACTCCGGGGAAGCCGCCCATCCCGGGCACTCCGGGGAAGCCGCCCATCCCGGGCACTCCGGGGAAGCCGCCCATCCCGGGCATTCCGGGGAAGCCGCCGCCCTGCTGCATCATCCGCCGAGCGTTGCGCGCCTGCGCGATGTTCTTGAGCCCAGGGATCTTCCCCATGAGACCGAGGTTCTGGCCCATGCCTTCCATCATCTGGCGCATGAACATGTACTTCTGGACGAGCTCGGAGACGGCCTCCTCCTTGGAGCCCGAGCCCGTGGCGATGCGCTTCACGCGGCCAGGGTCACGCACGAGCGCGTAAGGGTCCTTGCGCTCGGCCTTCGTCATCGACTGGATCATCGCCTCCATGCGGACGATCTCGCGATCGTCGAGGTTCGCCGCGGCGCCGGGGGGCAGGGCGCCCATGCCCGGGAGCTTCTCCATGATGTCCTTCAGGCTCCCCATCTTCTTGATCATGCGGAGCTGGCTCAAGAGATCGTCCAGGGTGAAGGTGCCCTGCATCATCTTCAGGGCGTCCTCGGCGGCCTTCTCTTGGTCGACGGCCTCCTCGAAGTCCTTCATCAGCCCGACGACGTCGCCCATCCCGAGGATGCGCTGGGCCATCCCCTCGGGACGAAAGTCCTCGAACTTGTCCATCTGCTCGCCAACACCCGCGAAGACGACGGGCGCGCCCGTCACCTCCTTCACGCTGAGCGCCGCGCCGCCGCGCGAGTCGCCGTCGAGCTTCGTCAGGACGACGCCGGTCACGCCGAGCCGATCGTGGAAGCCGCTCGCGGTCTTCACGGCGTCCTGGCCGATCATCGAGTCGATGACGAGGAGGATGTTGTCGGGATGGACCGCGCCCTTGATCGCCGAGAGCTCGTGCATGAGCGCCTCGTCGATGGCGAGGCGGCCCGCCGTGTCGAAGACCACGAGATCGTGCTGCTGGGCGCGCGCCTCGTCGAGGGCCTTCTTGCAGATGTCGACGGGATCGCCGCCGTCGATGGAGAAGACGGGGATGCCGATCTGGGCGCCGAGGACCTTCAGCTGCTCGACGGCGGCGGGGCGCTGCATGTCGGCGGCGACGAGGAGCGGCCTCTTGCCGCTCTTGCGGAGGTGGAGGGCGAGCTTCGCGCTCGTCGTGGTCTTCCCGGAGCCCTGGAGCCCGACCATCATGATGCCGGTCGGCTTGCCCTTCTCGGCCCACGCGAGGGGCTCGCCCTCGGGCCTCATCATGGCGACGAGCTCGTCGTGGCAGATCTTGACGAAGGCGTCGGAGGCGCTGCGGGTGCGCTTCTCGCCCTCGACCTTCGCCTTGGTGCGCACGATCTCGCCGAGGGCCTGCTCCTTCACGCGGGCGAGGAAGCGCTTGGTGACGCCGAGTTCGACGTCGGCCTCCAGCAAGGCGAGGCGCACCTCGCGGAGGGCGGTCTCGATGTTGGCCTCGGTGAGCTCGGTGAGCCCGGCGAGGCGGTTCATCGCTTGGCGGAAGCCCTTGGTCAGCGAGTCGAACATGGCGGTCCGACCGCGCTATCACGGCGCACCCTGCGAGGGAACCGCGGGGGGCACGCGACGGGCCCGTCGCTCCGACGCCCGCGCGAAGTCCGACGCTTGCGCGAAGTCCGACGCCTGCGCGGCGCCCGGAGCGCGGGTCCCCCGGTTGAGACGACGGAACACGCAGCCCAACCCTTCTTCGATGGGCTGGGTCTCCAACCTGGCGGGGTGTCAGGCCGCGAGCACCGGAGCCGAGTCGCGTGCCGTCGATTCGCGCATGAGGAGAGCATGTCGATTGGAGAGCACCTCCTCCAGCTCCGCGCGGTCCCGCTCCAAGACCGCCGACAGGTCCTGAGGGATCCGATCCGACGTGGACTTCGACACCTGCCCGGTCCCCGCTTCTTCCAGGAAGCGTTCCCCGTCTTCCGCAGGCATTTGCGCCACCGTGTGCGCCATCAGGCTCGCCATCCGCGGGGTGTACCCCCTCGACGATTCCCAGCCGAAGATCCAGCGGGATCAACACCGCCCCTTGGATGCTCCTCTGGTACCCGCTCCGCAGCAGCGTCACGGTCCGAAGTTCGTCGTCTACGTCCCCTTCGTCACGCGCCGACTCCCCCATCGCTCGCCGTGCATCACCGCCTCGGACGCCTCCTCGTTCGCGGCGCGGAGGACCTCCCGCATCAGCTTCCGGCCCACGCTCTTCGCCACGGCCATCGCCTCCTTCTCGAGCTCCAGACAGCCCGACTCCCCGACGGCCGTCCGACCCACCCTCGACAGAGGCGCTCTCACACGGCCCTCGATCCGCGCCAAGATCTCGTCGCTGCGGCTCATCCTGGGCCTCGCCGTCATGCCGTGGCTCTGCCCGATGTCGCCGGCGTCGTGCAAGCGTTGCCGCTCTCACGAACGAGTCCCTGTCTCATTGGATTCCAATGCCCCGATCCCTGTCGGCTCAGATTGGATCTCCAGCCTTCTCAGGTGGATGAGCTAGACCAGACGGTCACGGCGTGCAAGGCCGCCACCAGCAAGGAGCGGCCCGTTCTCCCCGATGGGCCCCATTGGATCGGAGACGAGAGCGAAGGCAGCGGGGCGGCGGGATGGATGGGCCCGCCCTCCGCGCGAGATCAGGGAGGGGGGGCGTCCAGCGCGGTGAGCGCCGCCCGCATGTCGTCTGGCGGCTCCGTCACGAAGCGGAGCCGCTCCTTCGTGATGGGGTGGACGAAGCCGAGCACCGCCGCGTGGAGCGCCTGGCGACCGAGCTGCGCCGCGAGCGCGCGCAGCCCCGGGTCGCGCGGGCGGCCGCCGTAGGTCGGATCGCCGAGGACGGGGGTGCGCGCGATCTCGGAGAGGTGCACGCGGATCTGGTGCGTCCGGCCCGTCTCGAGCCGACAGCGGACCAGCGTGGCGCCGCGGAGGCGCCGCTCGACCGAGACGCGCGTCGTCGCGAGCTTCCCCTCGCGGACACGCGTCGTCATGCGCGTCCTGTCGCGCGGGTGGCGCCCGATCGGCGTCGTCATCGTGGCGGCCTGGGTGTCACCGACGGTGATGGCGACATACTCCCGATCGATGTCGTGGTCGTGGAAGAGCAGGCGCAGCCCCTCGCGACACACCTCGGTCTTCGCCACGACCATGACGCCGCTCGTGCCCATGTCGAGCCGATGGACGATCCCGGGGCGGAGGTGCGCGATGGGATCGCGATCGTCCGTGCGCGGCTCGACGGCGCCGCGGGCGAGCAGGCCGTTGACGAGCGTCCCGGTCGCGTGGCCGCGCGCCGGGTGCACGACGAGGCCGGGCGGCTTGTCGAGCACGAGCAAGTGTGCGTCCTCGAAGAGCACCGGGAAGCGCACCGAGGCGTCGGGCTCCGCCGTGATGGGCGGCGGGGGTGGGGGCGCGTAGTCGAGCGTCGTCCCGACGACGGCGGTCGCCGAGCCCTTCAGCCGAGCGCCCGAGAGGGTGACCGCCCCGATCCGGATCCAGTCCTGCACCATCGCGCGGGAGACGTGCGCGTCGGGGAAGGCACGTCGGTACAGTGTAGGGGCGGCCTTGTCGAGCCGCTCGCCGTGGAGCTCTTCGGGCACCACCAAGGCCGCGGGGGGGTGCGGGGCGGCCCGGATCACTCGGCGTCCTTCGCGCAGCGGAAGCCGCTCATGATGAGCCGGAACCGACCCGGGTGGTGCACCCGGTTCGATGCGCGGAGACCCTTGGCGAAGTATTGGAAGGCGCCGCCCCGGAGGCCGTACTCGCACTCGGTCGGGATGGGGTTTGTCCCGGTGAATCCCTGCTTCTTCTCGCGTCGCAGCTCGTCCTGCGCGGCCAGGATCTCGTCGCAGCTCCCAGGGATCCCCTTGTCCGCCGTCGGGCGGCGGTACGCGTAGGGATCGTAGAGATCGTCGACCCACTCCCACACATTGCCCGCGAGATCGTAGTGCCCGTACGGGCCCCTCCCGTCGGGCCTCGAGCCGACGTCGGCCGTCGTCGCCTCGCCGAAGACGGCGAGCTTCTGGGTGGGGTACGCGGAGCCCCAGGGGTAGAGGCGGCCCTCGGCGCCACGAGCGGCCTTCTCCCACTCGGCCTCGGTCGGCAGGCGCTTGCCGACCCAGTTGCAGAAGGCGCGCGCGTCGTCGTGCGAGACGCTGCTGATGGGCTGCCTCGGGCGCCGAAAGGACGCGTCGTCTCCCACTTTGTTCGCCCGTGCGCTCGCGGTGTCGTGCGGCCGGCAGACGCCCGCCTTCACGCAGGAGGAGTAGGCCTCGTTGGTGACCTCGGTGAGGTCGAGGTAAAATGCGCGGAGGGTCACCTCGTGGGCGGGGCGCTCGTCCAGCTCGCCGAGCTCGTCCTGTCCCATGATGAACGGCCCCGCCGGGACGAGCGCCATGCCCTCGGGCGGCGCAGCGGGCGGCGCGGAGGACGCGACGGCGGGGGCGCGCGACGAGGCGACCGGCGGTGCGGTGGCGCCGGATGCGGCTGGGCTCGAGGCCGGGGCGATGCGTGGCGACACCGAGAGCGGAGGCTGCGGCGCTTCGAGGGTGGGCGTGGGCGGCGCGGGGCTCTGTGAGGAGGTCGAGCAGCCCGCGAGCGCGGCGAGGCCGAGGCTCGCGTGGACGAACAGGCGCGTCATGGACGCGGGGACCGTACCAGAAGCAGCGGGCGGCGCGCCCATGCGCCGCTGGAGGCCGCGCTCACGAGCCAGGGCGAGCCCTCGAACCGACTCGGCCAGCACGAGGGCGAGGGCGCAGAATATCCTTGGCGTCACGGGGTCGCGCAGCTCCGCGTGCGTCGTAGGGAGGGCGAGCGCGGCGAGGGCGCAGAATGTCCTTGGCATCGTTGGGGAAGTTTTTCTTGGCTCGGCGAGCACGAGGGCGAGCGCGGCGAGGGCGTGCTCACGGGTCCTCGCCGTCGCCCGGCCGAAGAGCAGCGAGCGATCCCGCGTGCCCGAGAGCCGCCGCGAGCGCCAGCGGCCTGGTAGGCTGCCTCGGTGATCCGTCGCCCGGCGGCCCTCGTCACGCTCCTCACGGGGCTGAACCTCCTCAACTACCTCGATCGCTACCTCTTCGCCGCGGTCAGCCCGAGCATCCAGCGCGAGCTCTCGCTGTCGGACACCGAGGTGGGCCTCGCGGCGACGGCGTTTTTGTGGGGCTACATGCTGACGAGCCCCATCTTTGGGCGACTCGGAGACCGCCTGCCTCGCAAATGGCTCGTCGCGCTCGGCGTCTTCGTCTGGTGCGGCGCGACGGTCGCGTCGGGGTGGTGCCGGAGCTTCGCGGAGCTCATGGTCGCGCGGAGCGCGGTCGGGGTCGGCGAGGCCGCGTACGCCGCGCTCGCGCCGACGATGCTCGACGACGTGACGAGCCCAGAGCGCCGGGGGCGTGTGCTCGCGATCTTCTACAGCGCGATCTCGGTCGGCTCGGCGCTCGGCTTCATGCTCGGCGGCGCCCTCGACGCGCGCCACGGCTGGCGAGCGGCCTTCTTCCTCGCGGGCGGCCCGGGCCTCGTCCTCGTCCTCGCGATGGCCGCCGTCGCCGAGCCCACCCGGAGACGCGCCGAGGGCCAGCCCGACGCCCCTGGGCTCCGCGCGGCGCTCGCGAGCCTCGCGGGCTCCCGGCGCTACGTCCTCACCGTGCTCGGCTTCACCGCCCAGACGGCGGTGCTCGGCTGCTTCTCCAACTGGGCCCCACACTTCCTACTCCGGAAATTCCATATGGCCAAGGACACGGGGAATTTCTGGTTCGGCGCGGTCCTCGTGGTCACGGGCTTCGTCGGCACCTTCTTCGGCGGCTGGCTCACCGATCGCTCGCGGGACGGCGACCGAAACCGCGGCGCGCTCCGGGTCTGTGCGTGGTCTGCGCTCTTGGCGACGCCGCTCGTCGCGGTGGCGCTCTTCATGCCGACGCCGCTCCGCTTCTTCGTCGTCGCGGCGCTCGCGCAGGTGGCGATCTTCGTGTCCATGTCTCCGATGAACGGGGTCCTGATGGGCGCGGTCCCGCCGGCGACGCGCGGGCTCGCGATGAGCGCGTCGATCCTCGTCGGTCACATCCTCGGGGACGTGCCCTTCATCCCGCTCGTCGGCTGGATCTCGGATCGCACCGGCAGCCTGCCGAGCGCGATGCTCCTGCTGCCCGCGCTCATGGCGGCGTGCACGGCGGCGTGGTTCTTCGCGATCGTGGCGCGCGAGTCCCGTGAGCGCCGGGTCGCCGCCACGCCCTGAGGCTCCCCGCAGCGCGCAGCCCGCTCGCCCCGCAGATCTCGACGCGGTCGCGAGGACACTGCGTCGCCGTACGGCTAGAAGCTCGTCCAGCCCGCGTCCGACGGGAGGATGGCGCCGTTGACGTTGGGCGAGTCGCGCGACAGCAAGAACGCGATCGCGGCGGCGGTCTCCTCGGGCTGGGCCATCCTCGACGCGGCCTGCGTGTTCCACCCGATGCGCGCCTGGCCGCGCGCCGAGCCGAAGGCGACCTCGATGCTGGTCGCGACGCCCGCGGGCGCCACCGCGTTCGCCCGGATCCCCTGGGGCTCGTACATGAAGGCCGTGCTCCGCGTGAGCCCGACGATGGCGTGCTTGGCCGTCGTGTACGCGGCCCCCGCGGCGCCGCCCGCGACCCCTGCGACCGACGTGACGTTGACGATGCGGCCGTCGCGCGCCTGCAGCATCAAGGGCAAGACGGCGCGCGTCATGCGCATCGTGCCCGTGACGTTGACCCGGAGGAGGCGCTCCCAGAGCTCGTCCGACACCTCGTCGACCGGCTGGAAGCGATCCATGATCCCCGCGTTGTTCGCGAGGGCGTCGCAACGGCCGTCGCACGCGTCGACGATCCGGTGGACGTCGACCTCCACGCTGACGTCACCGACGGCGGTCACGAGGCGGAGCCCTGGGTGGGCTGCCTTCAGCTGCTCGAGGCGCTCGGGGTGCACGTCCGCGGCGACGACGCGGCCGCCCTCGCGCGCCACGCGCAGCGCCACGGCGCGGCCGATCCCGGCGCCCGCGCCGGTGACGATCACCGTCTGGTCGGCGAAGCGACCGGGGCAGATGCTCTCGACGAACGACGCGGTGGTGGCTGGGTCGGGTGGTGACATGAAGCGCCTCTCTCTCGACGGATCGTGAGGCTACAGCGCGACGCGTGCCGATCCCAAGCGCCAAGTCTGCGCCGCCCGCGCGTCAGGTGCGCGTGCCGATCCCGCGGTAGACGAAGCCTCGCTCGGCGAGGTGGAAGGTCGTCCAGATGTTGCGCGCGTCGAAGACCGTGGGCGTGCGCAGCACGGCCTTCAGCCGATCGAAGTCCGGGTTCCGGAAATGACGCCACTCGGTCATCACGACGAGGAGATCGGCGCCCTCGGCCGCCGCGTACTCCGAGTCCGCGATCGTCACGTCGAAGCCGAAGGAGCGCTTGAAGTTCTCCGCGGCCTCGGGGTCGTGGATGGTCACCTCTGCGCCGCGCTCGAGGAGCGCCGCGACGAGCGGGTGGGCTGGTGTCTCGCGGACGTCGTCGGTCTCGGCCTTGAAGGCGACGCCCCAGACGGCGACCTTCTTGCCGCGCGGATCCCCGAGCAGCTCGATCGCGCGGTCCTTCACGTACGCGCGCTGCGCTTCGTTCGCGCGGCGGGCGGCCTCGACCACCTCGAGGAGCAGGCCTGCGTCGCGCGACCGCTCGGCGAGCGCGGCGACGTCCTTGGGGAAGCACGAGCCGCCGTACCCAGGCCCCGCGTAGAGGAAGGCGCGACCGATCCGCGTGTCGGAGCCGACGGCGCGACGGATCGCGTGGATGTCGGCGCCGAGCGCGTCGCAGAGCCGCGACAGCTCGTTCATGAAGGAGATGCGCGTCGCGAGCATCGCGTTGGCCGCGTACTTCGAGAGCTCGCTCGATCGACGATCCATCACGAGGACGCGCTCGGCCGAGAGCTGCAGGGGCCGATAGAGCTCGCGCAGCGTCTTCTCGGCGTCGGGGTGCGCCACGCCGAGGATGATCCGGTCGGGCTTCGTGAAGTCGGCGAGGGCGGTGCCCTCCTTCAAAAACTCGGGGATCGACGCGACCATGTGGCCGAGCGAGGAGGCTCGGTCGACGATCGCCTGGACGTCGTCGCAGGTGCCGACGGGGACGGTGCTCTTCACGCCGATCACGGCGCGTCGCGACGCCGTCTCGGCGATCGTCTTGGCGGCCGCGTGGACCATCGAGACGTCGGCGCGCCCGTCGGGGAGCGGCGGCGTGCCGACCGCGATGAAGAAGACCTCCGCGCCGCGGTGGCCCTCGTCGACGCTCGTCCCGAAGGTGAGGCGCCCCGCCCGCGTGCAGCGCGCGAGCACCTCCCCGAGCCCGGGCTCGAAGAAGGGGACCTCGCCGCGCTGCATCCGGGCGACCCGCGCCGCGTCGATGTCGATGCACTGCACGCTGTGCCCCGCGTCCGCGAACCCTGCGGCGGCGACGAGCCCGACATACCCAGAACCGAAGACGACGATCTTCATGGGACGAGGCCCGTCTCTCCGCGACGAACGGGCCGCTGTCAAGGCTCGAGCACGCGCGCGCCTCAGCCGCGACGACGGCGGAGCCCGAAGAGGCGCGCCTCGTCGCGCCGAATCGACCGAGAGCCCTCCGACGCCCGCCTCAGCCGCGACGACGGCGGAGCCCGAGGAGGCGCGCCTCGTCGCGCCGAATCGACAGAGAGCGCCCCGACGCGCGGCTCAGGCGCGCCTCGTCGCGCCGAATCGACAGAGAGCGCCCCGACGCGCGGCTCAGGCGCGACGACGGCGGAGCCCGAGGAAGAGCCCCACGGCGCCCAGGACGAGCCCGCCGAGCGGCGCGCCTCGCTCCCCCACGACCTGGCAGTGGCAGCCGCCCGCGGCGTCGGAGTCGTCCTCCTGGACCTGCGGCGCGGACTTCTTCCCGCCCGCGCCGCCCGTGGCCGGCGTCCCGCCCGATCCGCCCGCGGCCGGCGCCCCGCCCGATCCGCCCGTGCCCGCCGGCTCGTCGCCCGTCCCGGCGCCCGTCAGCGGGATCTCGAGGAGCGGCTCGTCGACGTCGTTGCTCGCGATCTTCATCGTCGCGGGCGCGCCGCCCACCTTCTTCGGGATGAAGGTGATCGTCAGATCGTAGCTGCCCGGCGTCGCGTCGACGCGCGCGGGGATGTCGAGCTTCGTCTTGTCGAAGCTGAAGGACGGATCGGTCGACGACACCGTCGCCTTGAGGAGCAGCTTGCCGGTGTTCTGGATCTTCAGCTTCTTCACGACCGACTGCCCGACCGCCGCCTCGCCGAAGGCGATGCCGCCGGTGTTCACGAGGATGTTGGGCAAGGGGATGTTGACGCTCGTCTTCGTGAGCTGGATGTTGGGCACCTGGCCGGCGAAGGGGACCTCGGCGCCGACGGGCACGTTGATGGTGAGGCCGTTGCCGAGCTTGATGCCCGCGACGGACTTCACGGTGACCGCGGGGCGGATCTCGGTGGAGCCCGAGTAGCCGAGGATCCCGGTCGCCCAGACGTTGAGATCGAGCTCGTCCTCGCCCGAGTACTGGATGTTCCCCGACGACACGGCCGCCGTGATCTTGGGCGACAGCGTATCCATCTGGAGATCGGTCGTCGTCCAGGTAAAATCGGTCTTCGTCCCGGCCTGGAGCTTGAGATCGAGCTCGATGTACTCTCCCACGTCGAGCCCGAAGAGCCCCGTGAGCTGCGACAGGGGGATCGCGAAGACGTCGTTGAAGCCCTCGGCGTGGCACTTCCACGAGGGCGGCGACGCGAAGGAGTACGGATCGAACGGCGCCGAGCAGTTCGCCGGCGAGTTGAAGCCCTTCGTGACGTCGGGGACCCCGAGGGCGGCGAGGATGTCGGTCGGGTTGAGCGCGACGGTGCCGTTGAAGCCGAAGGCGTCGATGTGGATGCCGATGAGCGGCGTCAGCGTGTAGGTGACCTTGAGGTTCCCCGAGTTGGTCTTGGGCCTCGGCGTGACCTTGAGCTTGCCGGGCTCGGCGGGCGTCCACGACACGTCGTAGAGCGACTGCATCGCGATCTCGACCTTGCTGTCGTTCATCGCGGCCTGGACGCAGGCGCCGATGGTGCACTTCTGCGAAGGGGCCCCGGTGCAGCTCTCGTTCTGGTTGCTGCCGCAGCCGACCCAGCCAGAGTTCAGCTTGTTCTGGAAGGGGACGTCCGTCATCGTCTTCGCGAGCTTCACGGGCGCCGAGTTGTTCGCGATGACGCACGAGTAGGTCGTCGGATCGCAGGGCGGATCGGCCGCGAACGCGATGGACGAGGCGGTGATCGTGGCGCAGGACACGACGAGAGAGCGGAAGAGACGGCGGGTCATGGATTCTCCTAAGGAATGGTCGCGATCGGGTGGAGGCTCACAGGGATCTTGCGGAAGGGCGCGCTCGCGGCAGCGGTGGGCACGGCGGCGGAGGCCTGCGGCGAGGGCGAGCCCTCCCGCGAGCGCGAGCGCCCCCCCGTGGTCGCGCGCGGGCACCTCGCAGCCGCAGCCACCCTCTTGGTTGGGATCGTCCACGACCTTCGGACCACCTGGCGCCTCCGGCCCAGCGCCCGAGCCCGCGGCGCCGTTCGCGCTGCCGCCCTTGCCGCCGGTCGAGCCGCCGGTGCCCGCCGGGGGCGCGTCGGGGAAGTAGCCGTCGCCGGAGAGCGTGAGCGCGATCTCGGGGGTGTCGGGATCGTTGGTCGTGACGGTGAGCTTCGCGGTCTTCGTGCCGGCGCTCTTCGGCGAGAAGCGCACGGAGATCGAGCCGTCCTCTCCCGGTCCAAACGTCGCCGAGCTGCCGAGGAGCGAGAAGTCGGTCTTCTTGTCGAGCGACGCGGTGGCCTTCGCCTTCGCCTCGCCGATGTTGGGGAACTTCAGCTCGATGATCTTCTGGTCGCCGGCCTCGACGGGGCCGAAGGGGATGACGTCGCCGGTCACGCCCTTCGGGAGCCGGACGTCGGGCAAGGGGACGTGGACGAGCTGATCGTCGAAGATCCACGTCTGCTCGTCGAGCGTGAGCGAAATCGGGTAGTCGAAGCCGACGGGGATCGAGAGCTTCTTGCCGAGCACCTCGACGTAGAGCGCGGGCACCAGGTGGAGCGTCCCGACGTACGTCACGGTGCCCTCGGGGTGGACCTTGTACTCGGCCCACGCGCCCTGCACCCACGGGTGGATCGTCGAGGCGTCCGGCTGCGTGACCGGCGGCGTCGGGCCCTTCGACGGGGTCTTGTGCGGGGTGATGACGATCTTGTCCGTGCGGTACTTCACCTGGAGCTCGCCCTGCACGTCGAGCTCGATCCCGCCCGAGATGCCCGGGATCTTGACGATGATGTCCGTGATGGGCACCTTGAAGAGGGTGAGCTTCGGCGTGTAGCCCGACGCCTTCGTGCCGGGATCGAAGGCCCACGGATCGAAGAGCCTGACGCCCTTCATGTGGAAGTCGAAGTTGGGCAAGTAGGGGATGTCGCCCTCCCAGCCGAAGCCCGCGATCTTGATCTTCGCCTTCGCGCCGATCTGCAGGCCGTAGTCGAAGTCGAGCTGCCCGGTCGCGCGCAGGCCGAGCGGATCGAGATCGAGCGACTTGGGCCAGGTCGTCTGGAGCGAGCCCTTCATCCCGACGTGGGTGTAGGCAGGGAGCTTCACGTAAAAGCGCACCTGAACGGGCGAGCCGCCCGGCACCCAGCCCGTGTCCCAGTCGAAGGCGATGGGCAGCTGGACCGTGCGATCGTAGACGAGGCCCTCCGCCATGAGGCAGTGGAGCGGCTCGTCCCAGGCCGTGCAGGGCATCGCCAGGATCGCGTCGGGTGTCCCCGAGTCCGCGACAGGATAGCCAGGATCTGCGCCGCCCGCGCCGCCCCCGCCCGAGCCCGCGCTGCCGGACGCGTCCGGGAAGGCTGCGGCGTCCGTGCCCGTCTGGCTCCCCGCGTCGGGGAAGCTCGCGGCGTCTGGCAGCGGTCCGGCGTCGAGCACGCCCGCGTCGGGGAAGGCGCCACCCTCGGGGAGCCCGCCGTCGTCGGCGCGGACGAGCCCCGCGACCGAGAGCGTGAGCGCGAACGGCAAGGCAGCGCGGAGCCGCGGCGACATCGCCCATCATCCTATCCGAAACGTGCGGTATCGCGTCGGAGAATTGCGCGCGCGCCGGCCGTGTGGTTGGGATTGTGACGTGCGCCCTGCTCGGGTGTTCCGTCCCGCCGGCTGGCTCCAGGCGATCGTGCTCGTGGTCGCGGCCGCGTCGTGGGGATGTCGCCGCTCTCCGGGGACGAGCGAGCCCCGCGCGCTGACGCCTGGTGTCGTCACCGAGGTCGAGGTGCCTGGAGACAAGCCGATCCAGGTCGTCGCGTCGCGGATCGCGACCGGTCGCGTCGTCGTGTACCTGCCGCCGCGCTGCGCCGATCCGCTCGGCTCGTTCGTCCCGTGGGCGGAGCCGCTCGCCGACCTCGCCACGATCGTGGCGGTCGTCGGGGATCGGCCCTGCGCGGGCTCACCCCACTTCGAGTTGGGAGACGCGGCGGACGTGCGACGGCGCGTCGACGGTGCCCTCGGGGCGGTCTCTGCACGGACCCGCGAGCGCATGAAGGAGGTGGTCCTCGCGGGCTATTCGCAGGGCGCCGCGCGGGCCGAGGAGCTCGCTGCGCTCGAGCCGGAGCGGTTCGTGAGGGTGCTGCTCGTGGGGGCCCCGACGGCGCCCTCGGCGACGAAGCTCCGGCGCGCGCGCGCCGTCGCGACGATGGCTGGAGAGCGAGATCGGCGGGATCTGATGCTCATCGGCACGCAGGAGCTCGAGCGCGTCGGCGTGGCGTCGCGGTTCTTCTTGTTGCCGGGAGCCGCGCACGGCGAGGTGGGGCCCGACGGAGCCCGCGTCTTCCGCGCCGCGCTCGGGTGGCTGGTAGCCCAGTGAAATCGCGAGGCCGCCGTGCGAGACCGCTGGGGCTGCGACCGGCGCGGTGTCCGCGCCTGGTGGCCCCGTGAGATCGCGAGGCCGCCGTGCGAGGGCGACCGAGCTCCGCGGCGCCTCGACGCCGCGAACTTTGGCCTGATCCAATGCGGCTGCTACGCTCTGTCTCCAAGTTGGGTCGCCCGAGCGAAGCGCCTCCCGTCCACGCCCCCCGGGCCCGCCCCGGGCTCGCCAAGGCCGCCGCGTCGCCGCGCAGGGTGCTCTTGCCCGAGGACCACCTGCTCCGCGCCGAGGCGGCGACGACCCCGGCCGAGCGCGCGCGCCACGCGCGCCTCGGCCTCGCGAGCCGCTGCCCCCTCGATCGCACGACCCAGGCGATGCTGCTGCGCCAGCTCTACATGGCGAACTTCGAGCAGCGGAGGTTCCGCCGCGCGCTCGATCTCGCCGAGGACGCGCTCGAGCTCTCCGTGATGCCCGACGTCCTGCACCAGGACGCGGCGCGCGCCGCGGTGGCGCTCCGGCGGATCGATCGCGCCCTCGGTCACCTGCGGCTCGCTGCGCGCAAGGCGCCCGCCCAGCGCCGCGCCTTCCACCACTGGACCCTCGGGTGTCTGCTCCACCTCCTCGGTCGCTACGACGAGGCGTCCGGCTCACTGCTCCGCGCGGCGCGCTGGGGGACGACCGACAAGCCGCTCTACAAGGCCCACGCCGTCCTCGCCCGGCTGTCGAACGGCGAGCGCCCGCGCGGCGCCAAGCGGGCGTACTCCGACCTCATGGATGCGCCGTGCGGGCAGGGGTACGGGCGCTTCGTGCTGGGGCAGCTCGCGCACAAGCTCGGGCGCGAAGACGACGCCGCGCGGCACCTCGACGCGTTCGTTCGGCGCACGAGGAGCGCTCGCCCGGCGCTCGAGATCTCGCTCGCCGGAGAGCTTGCGGCCGCGGACGAGATGCTCCAGCAGCTCCGGCGCGCGGGCTGACGGCCGCCGCCGAGCCCGCGCGCCGGTGATGTGCCCATGATCCGCGATCGCGTCGCCTCCATCGTCCTCGTCGGGCTCGCCCTCCTCGAGGGCGCCGTCGCGT
>CAYNEK010000105.1:0-3309 GCA_964396175.1 uncultured Polyangiaceae bacterium
TGACCGGGCGGCTCTCGGCGGTGACCGGGCGGCTCTCGGCGGTGACCGGGCGGCTGTCGGCGGTGACCGGACGGCTGTCGGCGGTGACCGGACGGCTCTTGGCGAGGCCCGGGAGCCTCGTGCCCCTGACGGGAAGCCTCGCGGCGAGGACCGGAAGCCTCGTGGTCGTGACCGGACGGCTCTCGGCGCGGACCGGACGGCCCCCCGGGCGCACCCAATCGTCGATTCGAGGAGCCAGAACGACCGGCCAGCGACCCCGGGGCGCTGCTCCTCCCCCGGGTCGGATCGGCCCACGAAGGATCTGGGAGCACGAGCCATGTCTTGGCGTTCCCTGGGTCGATCCGCGGAGCCCCCGAAGGCGCGGGCCTCCCCGCCGCCCGATGGCCCCAAGGCTCAGGCGCCGCCGGGCTCGCCGAGCGCGAACCCGCGCATCGACGCGCGCCCGCCGGCCCGTGTACCCTCGCGAGCCAGGCTGCTCCTTCGCCAAGGAGCTCCCCGGCCATGACCCCACTCCTTCGCACCGCGCTCTCCCTCGTCGTCGTCACGCCCGCCTTCGTGGGCCTCGCCTCGTGCAGCGGCACGGCCGCGCCGCCCACCGAGCACGATCCCGAGACGCGCAGCACGGCGCTCGAACTGGTGCGGTCGCTTCGCTACGCGCCGGAGGAGCCGCTGCGCGACGCGAAGCGCGAGGCGGGCGCCCCCGGGGTGCTCTGGCTGGGCCAGGAGAGGCCCCAGACGCCACTCGGCGCACCGACGGCGCTCTACGAGCCGAGCCCGCGCGGGCGCCGCGTCATCGAAGCCGCCCCCGGCGTGAAGCTCACCGCGACGTCCCAAGGCTTCGCCGTGGTCTCACCCACACTCTCGCGGAAGCTGACGTCCAAGCGGGCGAAGGTGACGCTGCCCGGGCGGCTCGACGCGGGCTTCCGTGTCGTCGACGAGGGGACGAAGCTCGGGCTCGAGGTGCGCCTCGCGGGCGCGACGTCGAGCGCGGGGACAATCGCGGAGGCGGGGCTCGTCGTGCACGAGGACGGCTACGGAAAGGGACGGCACGTGGTGCACCGCCCGCACGCGGAGGGTGTCGAGGACTACGTGGTGTTCGAGGAGCGCCCCGCGGTGGAGGAGCTCCGCTACGAGGTGCGGGTGCCGGCGGGGGCGGGGCTGCGGCTCGTGTCCAATGTGCTCGAGGTCGTGGACGAGGGCGGCGCGCCGCGAGTGAGGATGACGGCGCCCGAAGTGGTGGAGAAGGATGGGGCGCGGGTGGTGCCCCGGGTGCGCGTCGAGGGGTGTCGGGTGGACGAGAGCGCGAAGCTGCCGTGGGGGCGGGCGATCGTGTCGCCGGGGGCAGAAGCGTGCAGCGTGGTGATTGGGTGGGCGGCGGGGGCGTACCCGGTGGTGGTAGACCCGGCGTGGACGACGACGGGGTCGATGGCGACGGAGCGCTCGCAACACACCGCGACAGCGCTCGCGTCGGGCCAGGTCCTCGTCGTGGGCGGACTGGGGCAGAGTGGAGCCCTCGCGTCGGCGGAAGCGTACGATCCGGGGACGGGTACCTGGGCGAGCGGGGGCAACCTGGCGGCGGCGCGCTACAATTACACGGCGACGGTGCTGGCGTCGGGCACGGTCCTCGTCGCAGGCGGAGACGGACAGAGCGGACGCCTCGCGTCGACGGAGGTGTACGACCCGGTGGCGGGCACCTGGACGGCTGGGCCCGACCTGGCGACGGCGCGCAGGTCCCACACGGCGACGACGCTGGCGTCAGGCAAGGTCCTCATCGCAGGTGGATTCAACGACGGGTTCCTTTCGTCGGCAGAGGTGTACGATCCAGGGACGGGCACCTGGACGAGCGTGGGCAACCTGGCGATGGCGCGCGCCGACCACACCGCGACGTTGCTCGCGTCGGGTAGGGTCCTCGTCGCGGGTGGATTCCAGTACGGGTCCCTCGCGTCGGTGGAGGTGTACGATCCGGGGACGGGCACCTGGACGGCTGGGCCCAACCTGGCGAGGCAGCGTTACGGGCACACCGCGACCTCGCTCGCGTCGGGCAAGGTCCTCGTCGTCGGCGGATCTCCGCAGAATGGCTACGTCGCGCCGGCGGAGGTGTACGATCCGGGCACGGGCACCTGGACGGCTGCGCCCGACATGGCGACGGCGCGCCTTTATCACACGGCGACGAGGCTATCGTCGGGCAAGGTCCTCGTCGCGGGTGGATACACGTGGAATTGGCTCAATCTGTCGTCGTCCGAGGTGTACGATCCGATCAACAACGCCTGGTCGAGCGGGGGCAATCTGGCGACGGCGCGTGATCTCCACACGGCGACGAGGCTATCGTCGGGTAAGGTCCTCGTCGCAGGCGGGTCCAACGGCGCATACATCGCGTCGGCGGAGGTGTGGGCTCTCGACGAACCTGGCGTTGCATGTACCTTCGATGGGGGTTGCGAATCCGGTTCCTGCGTCGACGGCGTCTGCTGCGCCACCGCGTGCAACGGCCCCTGTGAAGCGTGCCTTGAGGCGAAGACTGGTCAGCCCGACGGCACCTGTGCTCCGATCAAGGTCGATACCGATCCCGACAACGAATGCGATCCGCAGGGCACCGGCGTCTGTCAGAGCCCTGGTGTGTGCAATGGCAGCGGCGCCTGCGCCGACAAGGCAGGTGCCGAGTGCTCCCCCTCCACCTGCCTCGACGCTGCCACCCAGAAGATCCCCAGCGCCTGCGACGCCACGGGCAATTGCGCCGCTCCCGTTCCCGCGACGACCGACTGCGCTCCCTACGCCTGCAAGGGCACCGCCTGCCTCACCGCCTGCACCGACGGGACCGACTGCGCCCAGGGCAACGTCTGCATCGGCGGACAGTGCCAAGGCCCGAAGGCGAACGGCAAGGCGTGCGTGGTGGACGATGAGTGCGGCTCCGGTTTCTGCGTCGACGGCGTCTGTTGCGAAGACGCCTGTGACGGCGTCTGCATGGCGTGTTCTGCGTCGAAGACCGGCGGGACCAGCGGCGTCTGCGGCGTGGTCCAATGCGCGGGTAGCTTCCTCTGCGAAGCCAATGTCTGCCCCACCTCGTGTACCACCGACGCCCAGTGCAAGGCCGGAAGGACGTGCGAAGGCGGCGCTTGCACCATCCCCTCGGGCGGAGGCGGCGCAGGGGGCGGCGCAGGTGCCAATGGCGCAGGCCAGGCGGGCTCGGGGGTGAGTGGCGCGGGTACGGGCGGCACCTCGACGGCAGGCGGCTCGGGTACGGCGGGCTCGGGCGCCGCCGGCTCGGGTACGGCGGGCTCGGGCGCCGCCGGCTCGGGTACGGCGGGCTCGGGC
>CAYNEK010000105.1:3409-15059 GCA_964396175.1 uncultured Polyangiaceae bacterium
CGGGCGCCGCCGGCTCGGGTACGGCGGGCTCGGGCGCCGCCGGGAAGGGCGCGGCGGGCTCGGGCGCCGCCGGCTCGGGTACGGCGGGCTCGGGCGCCGCCGGGAAGGGCGCGGCAGGCTCGGGCGCCGCCGGGAAGGGCGCCGCGGGATCGCCGGGTGGCGCCGGGAAGGGCGCCGCGGGATCGCCGGGCAGCGCCGGGTCCAACGCCGCGCCCGCGGCGGCGAGCGACGACTCGGGCGGGTGCGGGTGCGAGGTGCCCGGGTCGTCGGGCGCGGGGTGGCAGGCGCTCGCCGCCGTGGGGCTCGCGCTCGCGGCGCGGCGCCGGCGAGGGAGGTGAGCTTCGGGGGGGCGCGCGTGACCGAGGCGACGAGCGCGGCGCCGGCGGGGGAGGCGCCCAGGCGGGGCTCCGCCGCTCCCCGGACGGCCGACTCGGAGGCTCCCCCGAGCCCGCTCGCCCCGACGCTTCTCGCCCGAGGTGCCCGCGTTCGTGGTAGGTGCGGCCCCATGTCTCGCGGAGTCAGCTCCCTCGTCGCGGTCGCGCTCGCCCTCGTCGCCTGCGGGCCACCCAAGCAGGCCGAGCCGCCGCCGCCTGACCTCGGACACGCTCCGCCCACTGCGTCCAGCGCCGCCCCGACGCCCCCGGTCGCCGACGCCTCCGCCGAGCTCGCGGCCGCCGAAGATGCGCTCACGAAGAAGGACTTCGCCCTCGCCAAGAAGGCCGTCGACGCCGCCCTCGCGAAGAACCCGAAGAGCGCCCAGGCTCACTACTGGGGCGGCCTCGCCGCCGACGGGCTCGACGATCGCGCCGGCGCCGAGGCCCACTACCGCCACGCGCTCGAGCTCGCCCCAGGCATGCTCGACGCAGGGCTGAACCTCGCCGGGCTCCTCCTCGACTCCGGCCGCGCCAAGGACGCCGTCGCCGTGCTCGCGCCCTTCGTCAAGAAGGTCCACGACAAGCCCGATCTCAGCGAGACCTACGCCTTCGCCCTCGGTCAGGCGGGCGAGCACCAGGCCGCCGCCGACGAGTACGCGAAGCTCACCGACAAGCCCGGCGCCGATCCGAAGCTCGGGCTCGGCCTCATCGACCAGCTCCTCGCCCTCGGGAAGAAGGACGACGCCGCCCGCCGCGCCAAGGACCTCGCGGCGAAGGCCGACGGCCAGCGCGATCTGCTCTCGGCGATCGCGCGGCGGCTCGGCCAGGCGGGCGCCTTCGCCGACGCCGTCACCGTCATCGACAAGGCCATCCAGCAGAAGTCGGGCGCCGATCTCCTCACGTACCGCGCCCTCTTCAAGCGCAGCCAGAAGGATCTCGCAGGCGCGCGCGCCGATCTCGAGCGCGCGACCAAGGACGAGCCGAAGTTCCAGGCGGCGTGGGTGTACCTGGGCGAGGTGCTCGAGGAGCAGAAGAAGCCCTCCGACGCCAAGAAGGCCTTCCAGAAGGCCATCGATCTCGGCGCGGACACGAGCGTCGGCAAGCGCGCGAAGGAGCGGCTCGACGCGCTCGGCGCTCGCAAGTGACGCGGCTCGGTCGACGCCTCGGCGCGCTCGTCCTCGCGTGCGCCCCGATCGCGGCGTGCTCGGGCCCGAAGACCCCGCACGATCAGCCGACCCTCGTCGAGGTCCCCACGGCCTCCGCGTCCTACGCCGCGTCGCCGCCCCACGTCGACGCCGGCTCCTCCGACTGCGCGTCCGACGCCGACTGTGTCCCGGCCGAGTGCTGCCACGCGCGCACCTGCGTCGTCGCCGCGAAGCGCCCCGCCTGCGCTGGCGCGCGCTGCACGATGGAATGCCGCGGCGGCACCTTCGACTGCGGCGGCGGCGGGTGCGTCTGTCAGGAGGGGCGCTGCGTGGCCGAGCTACGGATCCCGCCCTTCAGGCTGCCCATCCAGCTCGACTGAGCGCGGACCGCGTCCGTCCGGCGGCGACGGAGCAGGCACGTCCTTCGGGCCGTCGGGGGCGTGGATGGGGGTCATGCCGAGCTGCGTCGGGCGGGGACGGCGCCGGCGCGCCCTTTGGGGCGTCCATCCGGCTCTCCACGGGGCGTGGGGCCCCGCCGCGCGTCGGGCGGCGAGGCGTGGCGACGGGGTCTGGGGTGCCTATCCAGCATCGGCGAGCGCTGCTAGGGTGGGCTGGAGCAAGGATCCTCGAGCCCATGAACCCATCAGAATGGACCGTACGCACAGGCAACCCAGCCCAGGATCAGGCGCACCTCGAGCATTACAGGCAGCAGGCCGCCGCGCAGGGGATGGCCCTCGACGTCTCGCCCGATCCGCAAGGGGGCTTCCGCGTGCGCACGCGCCCGGCCGGCGCGGCGTCGTCGGCATCCTATGGCGCTCCACCCGCGTACGGCGCGCCGTCTCCCTATGGCGCGCCGCCCGCGTACGGCGCGGCTGCTCCCGGGGCGGCGGGGGCGGCGGCCTTCGGTGCTCCGATGAGGATGGGCGCGGCCGGCGACGCAGCGCCCCCCCAGACCACGGTGGGCGCGGTCGCCGAGGCGCTCGGACCGGCGCGCGTGCGGTATCTTCGCAAGGTCTACGGCCTCCTCACGGCGGCGGCGCTGGTCGCGGTGTTCGCGGGCTACGCCGTCCTCGAGCTGACGCCGACGGTGCGCCTCCAGGTCGGCGCGCGCGGCGTCTTCCAGGCGCCGATCCTCGTCGCGTACATGCTCGCGTCGCCGGCGATCGGCTTCGGGGTCTTTGGCGCGCTCTTCGTCGGCACCTTCGTCGCGAGCTGGGTCTCGAAGGTCAAGGTGCTGAACGTCGTCGCCCTCCTCGGCGTCGCCGCGCTCATGGGCGTCGACATGTCGGCGATGATCTGGATCGCGACCCTGAAGGCGGATCTCGGCATGTCCATGATGGGCAGCCCGGTGCGCGACGCGGGGATCGTGACCGCCGCCGTCTTCCTGGGCGCGACGAGCTACGTGTTCGTCGCGAAGAAGGATTTCTCGTTCCTCGGCGCCATCCTCTCGATGGGCGGCTGGGTGATCCTGGGCGCGTGCCTGCTCACGTTCGTCTTCCACAGCGAGACCTTCGTGCTCGCGGTCGCCTCGGCGGGGGCGCTCTTCTCGGCGCTCGGGCTGCTCTGGATGACGAGCTACGTCCTCAAGCACAGCGACATGACCGATCCGGTCGGCGACGCGCTCATCTTCCTCGTCAAGCTGCGCAACCTGTTCATGTTCCTCCTCCGCATCTTCATGTCGTCTCGCGACTGATGCCCCGACCGGCGGCGCGGGGGCTCGAGCGCGTGGAGCCCGGGTGGGCCCTCCGGGGCGGCGCGCGATGGGGGCGCAGGCTCGTCGCGCTCGCGGTCGCGCTCGCGCTCGCCGCAGGCTGCGGCGGCCCGCCCACGCCCAAGGATCAGGCGGAGGCGACCCGCCGCGCGATGCCCTCGTGTCGCGCGGGGGACGCGGGCGCGTGCGGCGCCGCGTGCGAGAGCGGTGGACCGAACGAGAGCTGCAAGCGCGCGTGCGACGGGGGCTCTGCGCAGAGCTGCGCGCTCCTCGCGAGCCGGCTCGAGCGCGGCAAGGACGCGGACGACGCCCTCTCGCCCGTGCGTGACGTCGGCGAACAAGACCCCGAGCTCGTCACCGCGACCTTCCAGCGGGCGTGCGAGCTCGGGCACGGCCCCTCGTGCCTCACCGCCGGAGGCCGCATCCTGAACGGCCAGGGCCGCGGTCGGCGGGGCGGCGACGTCGCCGTGGCGCTCATGAAGCGCGGCTGTGAGGTGCTCCGCGACGCGCCGTCGTGCTGCGCGATGTCCGCGCTGAACGCGAGGCTCGCCGAGGGCGGCAAGCCCAACGTCTTCGTCGACTACGCGGACGAGGCGAAGAAGTGGCGCGCGAAGGCCAAGGCGCTCGAGCTGGAGTGCGAGGCCGTCTCCCCGCCGTGACCCCGCGCGCGCGCCGCTCCGCCCCACGGCGCGGCGTGCGAGGTGGTCCCGCCGGCGAGGGGCGCGGGCCTGCGGGCCCCCCTGAGGCGACGACGCGCGCCGCCTCGCCTCGCGGCGCGGTCACGAGCTGCGGCACGCGCTCGCCATCCTCTCGCGCCGCCCGGGGACGTCGTCTGGTGCTCGCGGCGCGCCCCTCGCGCGGCTAGAGGAGGGCGCGATGCTCCTCGCCATCGACGTCAGCAACACCACGATCAAGGTCGGCGTGTTCGACGGGGACCGGCTCGTGAGCCACTTCCGCTTCGCGACGGACCGGGGGCGTCAGGCGGACGAGTACGCGATGCTCATGCTCTCCCTCTTCCGCGAGCACGCGATCGAGCGCGCCGCGATCTCGGGCGTCGTCATGTCGTGCGTCGTGCCGCCCTTGCGGGGCGTGTTCCGAGACGCGTGCGAGCGCTACCTCGGCGCGGCGCCGGTCATCGTGTCGCACGAGGGACGCACCGGGATCGTGCTCGACGTCGAGCACCCTCGAGAGGTCGGCGCCGATCGCATCGCGAACGCGCTCGCGATCCACCGTCTCCATGGCGGACCCGCGATCGGGATCGCGTTCGGGACGGCGACGGTGTTCGACTGCCTGTCCGCCGACGGGCGCTACCTGGGCGGCGCGATCGCGCCAGGGATGGTGACGGCGCTCGAGTCGCTCGCGAGCCGCGCGGCGCAGCTCTTCCAGATCGCGCTCGAGATCCCCGATCGCGCCATCGGGCGGAACACCGTCTCGACGATGCAGTCCGGCGTCGTGCTCGGCTTCGCGGGGCTCGTCGAGGGGCTCGTCACCCGGCTGTCGCGAGAGCTCGGCGGGACGCCGAAGGTCGTCGCCACCGGCGGCCTGGCCGAGGTGGTCGCCCCCGCGACGACGGTGATCCACGTCATCGATCCCCACCTGACCCTGCGCGGCCTCTCCTTGTACCACGCCGAGAACCGCTGATCGGTCGCAGCGTCGTCGCCACGCCGCGAGAGGCGCAGGAGCCTCGCGCGCTTCCGGCCGCGTGCCGCCGAGTCGTCGCGCGGATCGACGGGCCGCGTGCCGCCGAGTCGTCGCGCGGAGCGACGGGCCGAGCGTCGCCGAGTCGCCGGCTGGAGCGACGGGCCGCGCGCCTCCCGGGGGGGCGCGTGGCGCCGCTGGGTCGTCGACCACGGGGACGACCGCGTCGGGGCGTGGAGGAGATCGGAGCGACGTGGGGCGCGCCGTGCGTGCGCCGCCTACTCGCCCGTCCAGGCGGCGATGTGGGCGTCGAGCGAGAAGCGTGGCGGCGCGGCGGCGGCGCGGAGCACGTGATCGCCCCGCTCGTCGACGCGGTAGAGCGCCCGCACCTCGTCGGCCCGATCGGAGAGCACGCGGAGCGCCTCCTCGAGCGCGTCGAGATCCTCGGTCGTCGTGAAGACGCCGAAGCTCGCGCGCACCATGCCCGGCTTGTCCGTCGTGCTGCACACGTCCGCCTCCGCGGTGCACGCGCTCTCGACGTCCGGGTGGAGCCGGAGCTGCTCGCGCACGTACGGCTGGGCGCAGAAGCAGTCGTTGCGCACCGCGATCGCGAAGAGATCCCAGAGCGCCGCGGCGACGAGCCCGTGCGGCAGGCGCCGGAGGTTGAAGGCGATGACGCCCGCGCGGGGCACCTTCGCGGTGTCCGTGCTCCCATAGACGACGACGCCCGGGAGCTTCGTGAGCCGCGCGAGGGCGTCGTCGACGAGCGCGCGCTCGTGCTCTCGCACCGCTTGCATCCCGATGTCCATCAAGATCCCTGCGACCACGCCGAGCGCGATCGTCCCCGGGATGTTGGGCGTCCCCGCCTCCTCGCGCTCGGCGACGTCGTCCTTCCAGCGCACCTCCTCGGTCGACACCAGCTCGACGGCGCCGCCCCCCACGCCTCCGACGACGCGGCCCGTGCCGAAGGGCTCGCGCCGGCCGATGAGGACGCCGCGCGAGCCCGGCGCGTAGAGCTTGTGTCCCGAGATGATGAGGTGATCGATCGCTGCCTCGGGAGCTCCCGGCGGGTGCATGACGACGGGGAGGTGCGGCGTCGACTGCGCCGCGTCGACCACGATCCGCGCGCCGACCGCGTGCGCGCGCCGCGCCATGTCGTGGACGGGGTTGACGATGCCCGTGACGTTCGACACGTGGGTCACGGCGACGACGGCGATCTGGGGGCCCTCGGCCTCGAGGAGCCGCGCGTACTGGGCCTGATCGAGCGTCCCGTCGGGGAGCGTGTCGACGAAGCGGACGTTCTCCCGGCCGACCGCGCGCAGCCACGGCAGGTAGTTCGAGTGGTGCTCCATCTTCGTGACGACGACGATCGCGCGGTCGCGGGGGGCGCCCGCGGGGAAGAGCGCGTCGGCGAGCAGGTTCACCGCGCCGGTCGCGCCGTTGCCCGTGAAGATCGCGACGTCGACCGCGGGGTCCCACGAGACGAGCGCGCCGATGAGCTCGCGCGTCCGCTCGATCGCGGCGGTCGTCTCACGCCCCGCCGCGTGCGCGTGGGTGTGTGAGTTCGCGCACGCGACGCGGAAGTAGTGCGTGAGCGTGTCCCAGACGGGCCGCGGCATGAGCGACGTGGCGGTGGCGTCCAGGTAGACGCGCCGTCGCTTCGCCGCGCCGCCGCCCAGCGTGCGCACGGTCTCGATCTCCCCGAGCCCCAGGAATTCTCGGCCGAACCGCGCGAGCTTGACGAAGGCGTCGTCGTTCACGCGGGCGCGCTTAGCACGCGGGCCGAGGCGTCAGTGGGGCTTCTTCTTGGGGCAGACGACGAGCGAGAGGACCGAGAGCATCTTCCTGGTCTGCGCCGCGTCGAAGTGGACCGTGGCCGTCAAGCGCGACTCGACGGCGTCGAAGGCCACGGACGGCAGCCGGACCGCGTCGGCGATCTCGTCCTTGCCGAGCGCCTTGGCGATGGCGGCGCCCTGCCCCAGATCGAAGAAGAGGCTGCTCACGGCGTCCGAGACCGGCTTCTCGGCGGCCTGCGCGTCCTTCGGGCTCGCGTCCTCTAGCCAGAGCTGCAGATCGGCGCCGCCGTCCGCGTTCGCGAAGACGTCGATCTTGAGCTCGCGCATGCGGCTCGGGATCTTGACGCCGAGCCGCGCGAGCTCGCGCGACGGCTTCTGGAGCGTCAAGGAGAGCACGCGGCCGTCCGCCGTGGGGAGCGAGAGGGGCTCCTTCGAGCGGAAGATGGGCGCGTACCCGTCGACGGGCGTCACGAACAGCATGTCGGTCGGGTGCTCGAAGACGGCGCGCTCGCGCCGCATGAGCACGATCCGCGAGACGCCGCTCTCGAGCGCGCCGCCGCGGGGGCCGCTCGCGGCGATGAGCGCCGCGGTGATCGCGCGGGCGCGCTCGGCGGGGACCTTGTGCTGGACGGCCGCGGTCATCTTCGAGCCGTCGCGGAGCTTGGGCCCCGTGACGAGCACGCCCTCGACGTCGTCGAGCGGTCGCACGCCCTCGGCGAGGAAGGGGCGCCACTCGGGCGCGCACGCGAAGAGCTCCGTCGTGTCTTCGGCCAGGGGCGTCTCGCGGAGCGGTGCGAGCCACATCGCGAGCATGACGGCGGGCTTCTTCGCGAGCGCGTCCTTCGCGCCGCGGATGCCGAGCTCCTCCTTCTCGTCCTGCTTCCTCTGCTCCTTGGCGCGCTCCGCGCCATCGTCGCCCTCGGCCTTGGGCGCCTCTGCCTGGGCGTGGCCCTTGCCGGCGCCGAGCTTCACCTCGGCGTCCTTGGGCGCGGGGCTCGCCGGGTCCGGCAGCGCGGGCGCGCCGCCGAGCTCCTTGGGAGGGGGAGGCTTCGGGAGCTCGACGAGCTCGATGGGGAGCTCGAGATCGGGCGCCTTGACCTCCGGCTCGTCGACGGGCTTGAGCGCGTCGCGCATGACGAGCGCCCGGCGCGCCAGCCGCAGGAACGAGAACATCGGCACGGGCAGGTGCACGAGGAGCGCGATCGCGGTCGCGACGACGATGGGGGCGCGAAGCCGCGCGAAGAACGCCGCGCGCGGTGGAGAGACGGTGGGGTCGGGCAAGGCGGGGGCTGAGGCTTCTCGAGCGGCGTCCGCGATGGATGCGCCGCGCGCGCGGAGGGTGTTCCACGAAGCGGGTGAGAGGGCCAGCGCGATCGGCCTCGCACCCCAGGCGAGCGAGCTTCGCACATCGGTGGTGTCCCCGGATCGAGGGTCGACTCGTGGAGGCGGCGAGCGACGAGGTCGAGGTGCGCGAGGGTGAGCCGTGAGGCCCGTGGATCGTCTGGGTGACGGCTCGCGCGAGGGGCGGCCGGGCTGCGACGTCGGTCGAGCTTGCGGCGCGCTCGCGAACCCGTCAAAGCGATGCGCGCGCGATGCCTGACGCTCCGTCCCCACGGATCGCCGTCTTCGGCGGGAGCTTCGACCCTCCGCACGTGGGCCACGTGCTCGCCGTGGCGTACGCGCTCGCGACCGCGCCCATCGACGAGGTCCTCGTCGTCCCCTGCTTCCAGCACCCCTTCGCGAAGGACCTCGCGCCGTTCGAGGCGAGGCTCCGCATGACGGAGGCCGCGTTCTCCGATCTCCGGCGGGTCACCGTATCGCGCGTCGAGGCGTCGCTCGGCGGCGAGAGCCGGACGTCTCGCACCGTGGAGCACCTCGCGCGGGAGAACCCGGCGGCCCGGCTACGGCTCCTCGTGGGCAGCGACATCCCGAAGGACGCGCCCAAGTGGCACGCCTTCGAGCGCGTCGTCGCGCTCGCGCCGCTCCTCGTCGTCGGGCGACGTGGCGCGGGTGGGGCCGAGTCGATGCTCCCCGAGGTGTCGAGCACCGAGGTCCGGGCGAGGGTCCGGGAGGGCGCCTGGGACGCGCTCGCGCCGCTCGTGCCCGCGCGGGTGCTCACGATCGTCCGCCAAGAGGGGCTCTATCGATGAGGCTGTGCCTGTTCATCCTCGGCGCCGGCAAGGTCGGTCGTGCGCTCCACCGCGAGGCGCGCGCCCACGGGATCCCCTCGGTGCTCCGCGCGGCGCGACGAGGGGTGTCCTCGCGCATCGACGCGTCGCTCGTCGTGGTCGCCGTGCGCGATCGCGACGTCACCCCCTGGGCCGAGCGCCTCGCCCCGCTCGTCCGACCGGACGCCGTCGCCGTCCACGTCGCCGGGGCGCTGTCCCCCGACGCGCTCGCCCCGCTGCGCGCGTCCCTCGCCGGCGTCGCGCAGATGCACCCGATGATCGCCTTCGCGGATCCGTCCGCGCCCCCGAGCGTCCGCGGCGGGCACGTCCACGTGACGGGCGATCTCGCCGCGGTCCGCGTCGCGCGGCGCTTCGCGAGCCTCGTCGGCATGCGCCCTCGGACCTTCGCGGGCCTCGATCCCGTCGCGTACCACGCCGCCGCCGGCCTCGTGGCGAACGGCGCGGCGGCGCTCGCGGCCGCCGGGCGCGCCGTGCTCCTCCGCGCGGGCGTCCCACCCCAGGCCATCCCCCACATGCTCGGCCCGCTCCTCCGCAGCGTCGCCGAGAACGTCGAGTCCCTCGGCCTGCCCGGCGCGCTCACGGGCCCCGTCCGCCGCGGAGACGCGCGGGCCGTCGCCGCCCACCGGGCGACCCTCACTCGGCTCGTCCCCGAGGTCGTCCCCCTCTACCTCGCGATGACGCGCGCGCAGCTCCCGCTCGCCCGCGAGGTCGGTGACGCTCCCCAGGCCGCCTTCGACGCGATAGAGGAGGTCCTCGACACGCCATGAGCCCGCCCCGCCTCCACGTGAACGTCGACCACGTCGCCACCGTCCGCAACGCGCGCGGCACGCGCTACCCCGATCCGGTGCTCGCCGCGGGCGTGTGCGAGCTCGCCGGCGCCGACGGCATCACCTGCCACCTCCGCGAGGATCGCAGGCACATCACCGACCGCGACGTCGCCCGCCTCCGCGAGGCGATCACCACCGTGATGAACCTCGAGCTCGCCGCGACGGACGAGATGCGCCGGATCGCGCTCGCGACCAGGCCAGAGATCGTGACGCTCGTCCCCGAGCGGCGCGAGGAGCGCACGACCGAGGGCGGCCTCGACGTCGCCGGGCAGGCGACGGGCCTCGCGCGCTTCGTCGGCGCCCTGCGCGAGGCCGGCGTCCGTGTCTCGCTCTTCGTCGCGCCCGATCGCGCGCAGATCGACGCGTCCCGCGCGGTCGGCGCCGAGATGGTGGAGCTGCACACCGGCGAGTACTGCCACCTCGTGGGTCCGGCGCGCGACGCGGAGCTCTCCCGCCTGCGTGACGCGGCCGCGCACGCGCACGGGGCGGGCCTCGTCGTCGCCGCAGGCCACGGGCTCACGCGGGCGAACGTCCGTCCAATTGTGGAAGTTCCCTATATGGAAGAGCTGAACATCGGCCACGCCCTCGTGGGGGACGCGCTCTTCCTCGGGCTCGAGGGCGCGGTGCGCGCGATGAAGGCGGCCCTGTCGGGGTGAGCTCCCGATCGACGACGGATCGGATCGCCCCGGCGGGCCCTCTCTCTCGGCCGGCGCCTCGGGCCGGGGTGCCCTGCCGATGAGCCAGCGGTTCTTCCGGTGCCCGCGCTGCCTCATGCCGCACGAGGAGGGCACGACCGTGTGCCCCACGACCGGCCTCTCGATCGAGCGCGGCGCGTCCTCGCGTCCCCCGGACCCACGACCGGACGCCGAACCCTCGCCGCCGGCGGACGCCCCCGCGGGCGCGGTCAGGCCGTCCTTCGCGAGCGATCCCTCCACCATCGTCGGCAAGGTCGTGGACGGCATGTACTACGTGAAGGGGGTCGTCGGTCGCGGCGGCATGGCGACCGTGTACGACGCCGAGCAGATCGCGATGGAGCGCCCCGTCGCGCTGAAGGTGCTGACGCTCGACCGGCGGGGGAGCGAAGAGGCCCACAAGCGCCTGCTCCGTGAGGCGCGCGCCGCCGCGGCCATCCTCCACCCGAACGTGTGCCAAGTGTACGACTTCGGGACGCTGCCCGACGGGAGCCCCTACATCGCGATGGAGCGGCTCTACGGCGAGCCCCTGTCGGCGCGGCTCGAGCGCGAGGGGGCGCTCTCCTTCGTCGACGCGATCGACGTCGTCATGCAGATCCTCGCCGGGCTCTCCGCCGCGCACAAGCGGGGGATCGTGCACCGCGACGTCAAGCCGGACAACGTGTTCCTCCTGCGGAGAGAGGGCCGCACGCCGATCGTGAAGCTCCTCGATTTCGGCGTCGCGACGAGCGTCCGCGCGCCGCCAGCGTCGGAGGGCGGGGCGGGCGAGGGCCCCGAGGACACGACCGAGCTCACGCGCTCGGGGATCGTGATGGGCACGCCCTTCTACATGGCGCCCGAGCAAGCCCTCGGGGAGCGGCACCTCGACGGCCGCGTCGATCTCTTCGCGGTCGGCGCGATCCTGTACGAGTGTGTGACGGGACAGCGGCCGTTCGCGGCGGCGTCCCACCAGGCGCTCCTCTCCGCCATCCTCTCGGAGCACCCGACGCCCGTCGCCTCGCTGCGCCCGGAGGCTCCGCCCCAGCTCGATCGCGTGCTCGACAAGGCCATGGCCAAGGCGCGAGAGGATCGCTACGCGAACGCGTCCGAGCTCATCGGCGACCTCGCCCGCCTGCGCGCCATCGTGACCCGCATCGCGCGGTCTTGAGCGCCCGCCGTGCGTGCGCACGCGTGTCTTCGGAGGAGCACGCCGAGCCCGCTCGTCCTCACCGCCGGGTGGCTCCGTCAGGGCCGGCGCATCTAATTCCTGAGCCACCTCGATCCGACTGCTGAAGCCTG
>CAYNEK010000106.1:0-15019 GCA_964396175.1 uncultured Polyangiaceae bacterium
GCGAGTGGAGCAAGGCCCTCGGCCAGTTTGCTGTCTTTTTCGAAGGACGCCTCCCATCCACCTGACCCATCACCAACCCTCAACCCCAACCGGCTACGTGGACCGCGTCAAGTTACACAGAAAATCTGACAAGCTCCAGGGCGACACGCTCGAAGGCCTCGCCGGTCGCTACTTCGCGCCGCTGCCGCGCGCGTGCGGCTTCTGGTGGGTGCTCGCCGACTTCCAGCCCGACCCCATCGTGGATCCGACCTTGGAGCTCGACGTGGGCAGGCGCCTCGTCGTGCCCAGCCTGCGCGTGCTGACCGACGTCAACCTCAACGCGGTGAACGTCGAGACGTCGCTCGCGGAGATCCTCGACGCCTTCGAGGGCGACCACTTCAAGGGCAACGAGGCGAACGCCGGCCAGCACCGCACTATCCGTGTCCCGCCCCTCGGCGGGACGAAGGCGCTCATCCTCGACTCGGACGCGGCAGGCTCCATTGGCACCCGGCTGCGCGTCTACGCCGACACGGACACCATCTGGTTCGTTCTCAACGCCTCGTGGAACGGAGCAGCGTGGGCCCGCGACAACGCTGGCTGGTACTGCGGCGGGTTCCGCTTCTCGCGGAGCGACTTCGCATTCCTCTACGAAGACACGTTCGCCGCGACGTTCACGACATGGACGCGCACGTGGCGACTGCCGATGGGCAGCGCCATCAACTCGGCCTTTGAGCTGACAGGCAACGTCCGCGAGACGGGCCGGCTCGGGATGGAGATCACGAATTCCTACAACGCGACGCGTACCGTTGGAGGCGGAGGGGGCGTCACGTTCCGCAGCCGTTTCCCGGCTGCCCCGTCATCGATCACCCTCTCGCTGAACACCTCGGGCGGGTTCACGGGTACGCCGAGCGTCGCGTACGTCGATCGCGATGGCTTCGGCTTCTGGAGCTACCAATCGCTCGCCGCAGGGTCGAGTGCGTACTGGTTTGGGTCGTACACCGCGATCGCGTGAGGAGGACGCATGGCCATCCAAGAAGTCAACAGCACCGAGGTCGTCCAGCGCTGCGCGAAGTGCGCCCGCGAGAACCGCATCGCGCTCGACAGCCTTCAGGTCGGCCTCGAGCGCGGCGACCAGGTCGAGGACAGCGTCGTCCCGCTGCCCGTGTGCCCGACGTGCAGCTCCCAGGAGTTCCTCCTGCGCTCGCCGGCCGCCGAGCAGGAGTACCCGACGCCGAACAGCGCGGGTCACCTGCATCGGCTCATCGTCGACGAACTGCACGCCGAGCTCGTGAAGAAGGGCCGCGTCGTCGAGCGCCTGAAGGGCAACGTCGGCAAGGTGCTCACTCGGCCGATGGCCACCGCCGCGAGGGCCACGCTCTTCAAGGACGGCTTGAAGCTCCCACCGCGCGTAGTCGAGAAGCTCCAAGGGAAGGAGCCCGGGCAGTGAGCGGCTTCATCGTCAGCGGCACCAGCGTTTGCGCGCCCGACCTCGACGTGCGCAACTTCGTCGACGACGGCATTCACCGGTTCCCGTCGAAGGGCGAACGTCCGCATCGTCGCGGTGCTCAAGGCCGACGGGAGCTTCATCAAGGACGAGGAGGATCTCGTGCGCGCAGGCGGCGTGACTGCCGACGACCGCGTCGAGGTGCAGCCCTGGCTCGAAGCGGAGGGGCGCTTCAGCTTCGTCACGAGCGATCCACGCGCCGTCGACCTCACGTGCTTCGGGCACTTGAAGCGCCGCTGACCCGAACGACCACGCGCTCCGCGACGGAGCGCAGACCCAACACGCGAGCCACGGGCGCGCGCGTGAAGGGTGCCATATACCCAGCGCCCGACGAGGAGAGCAGTCCATGAGCACGAAGACGAAGGCGAAGACCACGACCACCAAGGCGAAGAAGGAGAACCTCGAGACGCTGCCGCTGCCCAAGCTGTGGGAGCGCTTCAAGGAGGCGACGGGCGAGAGCACGCGCAGTCCTAACAAGCGCTTTCTCGTGAGGCGAATCACCGAGGCGCTCGCCGCGCGCGCGCCCACGGTGGCGACGACGGAGCCAGAGCCGACGACGGCGAGCGACACGCCGAAGCCGCCGCGCGGGCGGTTCGCATCGATGACGATCGAGGAGCTGCAGACGAAGTACCCAGAGGTCGTGGGCCGACCCACGGGGTCCTCAGCGAAAAACTACCTCGTGTGGAAAATTCGAGAGGCCGAGAAGGGCCGTATCAACGTCGGCCCGTGCAAGACGCGCGCTCGCGATGGCGAGCCGCTCGACGTGAAGATCCTCCCGCTGCGGCTCGAGACCGAGCTCGCCGACAAGATGGACGAGGCGTGGCGCAGCAAGGGCACCAAGAACCGCATGGAGTTCTTCAGGGGCGCGATCGGCGCGTACCTCACGCAGCTCGGCGCGCGCGACGTCGCGGCGCTCTTCACGGGCGCGGGCACCGGCTTGTAGGTTGGGAGGGTGAAGACGGTCGATGAATGGAAGGCGCTCCTTCGCACCAGGCTCCGTGAGGCGCTTGGCGCGAAGGACAAGCCTGGCCTGACCGTCCCGCGATAAGGCAGCCGCGCCGACGACCGACGACCGAGGGAAGGTCGGTGTCGAGCGCTACCCGTCGGCAGCCTCGTGGCGCGCGAGGCGCGCGTCGAGGATCCTCTTCGCCGCCCCCGGCGTGAGCTGGCCCACGAGCACGTGCAGCGTCAGGCCGTCGACGAGCGCCAGCAGCGCACAGGCTTCCTCCCTATCGCCTCCGAGGAGCGCCGCAAGCGCGCGCAGGATCTCGCCGTAGTTGACGCGGAGCACCTTCGCCAGCCGAGGGGTGAACGTCGCCTGCGCGACGAAGGCGAGCCAGACGGCCGCCTCGGCTCGGCGGGCCTCGTCCAGCAGCGCGAGTTCGTTCGCGAGCGTCGCGAGCTGACTGCGGGCGGGGCGTCGCGCCGACCGATTTCCCTGCGTCCGGACGCGCGTCATCACGCGCTCACCGACCTGTTCGAGCGCGAACACGAGCATGTCGTCACGCGTGCGAAATGCGCGCTGCACGGCGCCCATGGACACGCCGGCTCTCGTCGCTACGTCTCGCAGCGTCACGGCCTCGGCTCCACGCTCGGCCGCAAGCTCACACACAGCGTCCGCGAGCGCTCGCCGCCTGCCCTCGTAGTCGACGTATTTGGGCATCGCGCGAGGAGTGTACCGTGGAAACGATGCACTTGCATCGGAGTCGTGGCTTGATACGATGCAGTTGCATCGGTTCGCAAACGCCTTATCCATCGAGCACGATCCTCATGTCGACCTCGGCCCTCTGGGAACTCTCTGGAACTGCGATCGCCGCTCGCGTGCGGCGCGGTGATGTGCGCGCCGTCGACGTGGTCGACGCTCACCTCGCGCGGATCGCCGAGATCAACCCGAGCGTGAACGCCGTGACGCAGCTCTTCGCCGATCGCGCACGGAGCGAGGCCGCCGAGCTCGATCGACGGCGCGACGCAGGCGAGCTCCTCGGTCCGCTCGCCGGCGTGCCGTTCACGGTGAAGGAGAGCCTCGCCGTCGAGGGGACCGCGACGACCCACGGGATCGCGCGGTTCCGCGCGCTCCTTGCGGCCGCGGATGCGCCGCCCGTCGCGCGGCTGCGCGAGGCGGGCGCGATCCCCATCGGTCACACGAACATGCCCGATCTGACCCTGGGAGGAATGCACTCGCGCAGCGAGCTCTTCGGAGACACGGTGAACCCATGGAGCCGTGCGCACACCCCCGGCGGATCCAGCGGCGGTGACGGCGCAGCGATCGCCACGGGGATGGCGCCGCTCGGGCTCGGTACGGACGCAGGCGGTTCCGTCCGTATCCCAGCGTCGTTCTGTGGGGTCGCCGCGCTCAAGTCCAGCTACGGACGCTTCGCCGCCGATCATCGGATCGGTTCGGACGAGCCGACGCTCGCTTCGCAGCTCCTGCCGGTCGATGGCCCGATCGCTCGGACGGTCGCCGATCTCCGCGCCGCGTACGAGGCGCTCGGCGGGCCCGATCTCCGCGATCCTCGCGCGCTCCCGATGCCGCTCCGCGGAGCACCGCTCGCAGCGCCGCCGACGGTCGCCGTCGTCTTCGACCCAGGAGGGGCGGGCGTCCACCCCGAGGTCCGAGAGGCGCTCGAGCGCGCAGCGAGCGCGCTATCGGCGAGCGGATACGAGGTCGTGGAGCAGCCCGACGTGCCGCGAATGAACGAAGCGCTGGCGTCTTACCGGACCCTCGTGATGACCGAGTTCGCGTTGATGTGGCCCGTGGTGAAGACCATCGTGCCGGAGAGAAGTCACCCCTTCATCGAGATGTCGATGGCGGGCGCCGTTACAGGCGATCTCGCAGAGTACGTCCGCGCGAGCAGCCTGCGTCTCGCGGTCCAAAGGGCCTGGGCGCGATTCTTCTCCGACTTCCCACTCGTGCTCGGCCCTGTCTTCACGGAGCCACCGGTCGCTCCAGGGATCGAGTCATCGAGCGTGAAAGGACACGCGCGAGTGACCTCGGCGATGCGCCTGTGCACAGCGAGCAGCCTCGTCGGTGCACCGGCCGTCGCCGTCCCTGTCGGCGTCTTCGGCGGGTTGCCATGCGCCGTGCAGCTCATCGGTGCGATGTACCGGGAGGATTTGTGCCTCGACGCAGCGGAGGCCATCGAGAACCGCGTGGGGCTACTCACACCGATCGATCCTCGCTGACGATGCGCCACTCCCGAGCGCAGCGCCGGGCGGCACTACCCCGGTGCTGTCCCGTATGTCCGTGGACGAGCGGTCTTTCCGATCAGGTCGTCGATCGCCCACGACTCCGGCGCGCGCCGCGGCCTTCGACGACGTGGGGCGTCGCCAACACGCTCAAATTCGAGGAGCTTCAGCTCGACGTGAAGGGCGAGACCGACGAGGAGCTGGCCGCGTCGCTCGTCGCCGAGATGCTCCGCACCGGGCTTACGGCGAAGGGGTAGCCGTGCTCGTCATTCGTGTGCGAAGGTGACGACATGCCTGCGCCCAAGGTCGCCACCGTCGACGCCTTCTTCGCCAAGCTCGGCGACGCCGAACGCCCGCACATGGAGGCTCTCCGCGCGCTCAGCCTCGCCGAGGCCAAGAAGGCTGGGCTGGTCGAGGGGTTGAAGTGGAACTGGCCCGCGTACATGTCGCCCCGCGGCGGCATGGTGTGGACACTCCAGTGCTTCAAGAAGCACGGCTCGCTGCGCTTCCCGGTGCGCTTTTTCGCGGACCATCGGGCCGAGGTCGATGCGGCGGGCTACGAGGCGATCGAGGGCGCCCTGAAGCTCACCTGGGCTCAGACACTTCCCAAGTCGCTCGTCACGAAGCTGCTCCGCGCGCGCGTTCGTGACTTCGAGGAGGGGAACACGGCCTGGTCCGAGGCTACGACGTCGACGGCGAAGGTCGCCAAGGTGCCGACAGCTCGCGCCGATCGCACGGGTGCGAAGGCCGGAACGACGACCTGGGTGGCGCTGCTCCGAGCCGTGAACGTCGGCGGCTTCACGCTGGAGATGGCCGACGTTCGCGCGGTCTGCGAACGCGCGGGCTTCACCGAGGTTCGAACGTACATCGCGAGCGGCAACGTCGTCCTGCGCAAGGCGGGCGACGAGCGGAAGGTGAAGCGCGAGATCGAGGCGGCGTTGATTCAGCTCGCCGGCAAGCCCGTCAGCGTCGTCGTGCGCAGCGGCGCGGAGCTCTGCGCTGTGCTCGCCGAGAACCCGTTCGTCGACACGGAGCCGAACCGCGTCATCGTCCTGTTCCTCGACGAGCCGCCGCCCCGCGATGTCGCAAAGACAGCGAAGAACAAAAAGGGTGAGCGCATCGCTCTCGGCAGCCGCGAGATCTACATCGACTACAGTGCCGTCGGCGGCCAGGGTAAGTCCAAGCTGCAGCTCGCCGCAGCGAAGACGGGCACGGGCCGCAACGTGAACACTGTCGCGAAGCTCGTCGGAATGGCGAAGGGGTAGGCAGAAGGCCTCCAAACCCGAACGTCGCGTCTTCCCGCGCCTTCTCGCGCGAGGTCGAATCCTCGTTTCTTCGCCTTGCTAGGGGCGCGAACGGAAGCCTGTATGTCCCCACGCGACGGGCACCGCCCACGACGCGAAATGCGAGGACGACGACCATGAGGATGAAGACCACCACCGCCTTCCGGGCCTACACCAACATCCGCGCCAGGCAGACCATCGAGCGCGCCGCCGCCACCGCGCACTTCATGGTGAAGTCGGTGAACAAGGACGGCAGCATCAGCCGCGCGAAGCCCACCCGGGACACGTGGCTGCGCGATGCGTTCGCGACGATCGAGGAGGCCGAGAAGCGCCGCGCCGCGCTCGAGGCGATGAACCCCGGCCTGCGCTTCACGGTGGTCGCGCTCTGACGCGCGCCACGGGCGCCGACGTTGGCCCCACGTGGCCGCGTCACGCAGCCCGGCGACGAGCCCGCGTGAAGGCCTCCGCGCGCGCCCGGGCGCAACATGGGCGCCAACAACGCGGGGGGAGTCGACGATCGGCCGAGCTCTTTGACAGCAAGTGCGCGAGGCTCGATGATTCCCGAGATGTCGATCGAGAAGGAGAACAGCGAGCCCGACGACACTGAGCCTCTCGGGTCGGGAGTGTCTGCAGAGATCGCGTCCGTCCTCTCCGACAACCGCAACGCCTTTCTGGCGTTTCTCGAGCGACGCGTCGGCAGCCGCGCTGCTGCCGAGGACATCCTCCAGGAAGCCTTCTCCCACAGCCTGGACCGGCTGGAGGCTCTCCGTCACGAAGAGTCGGCCGTGGCCTGGTTCTACCGTGTGCTTCGCAACGCGGTCGTGGACTACTACCGTCGGCGGGCGTCGGCGTCGCGAGCGCTGGAGGCCTTCTCTTCCGAGCTCTCGCGAGCCGAGGAGCCCGCTGGTGAAGTCGCCGAGGAAGTGTGCAAGTGCGTCGCCCGCCTGGCGGGCACCCTGAAGCCCGAGTACGCCGAGGCGCTCCGGCGCATCGAGGTCGATGGAGCCTCCGTAAAGTCCTTTGCCGAGGAGGCGGGGATCTCGAGCAGCAACGCTGGGGTGCGCGTCTTCCGGGCGCGTGAAGCGCTTCGGAAGAAGGTCGTGGCGTCGTGCGGTGCGTGCGCCACGCATGGCTGCCTCAACTGCACGTGCGAGCCGATGCCGGAGTGAGCGAGGCGCGACGTCCTGCCGCGCCCCGCGACGCTTCGCTACTCGTGCTTGTGATGGCCTTCCTCCGAGGCGGCTGACTTCAGCGGCAACGGGTAGGACACGTCACTGCCCTTCAATCCCTTCCGCGTCGCCCGTAGCTTCAGCGCGCCGGAGGGCGCTGCGGGCACGGCCTCGGGAAGGCGGCATCCGAAGTGATCGCCACCCTTGACGCAGCTCACCGCGACGGCCTTTCCGTCCGGCGCGACGTACGACAGCGCGACCGTTGAATCGGCGACGACCGGGTCCTTGAACTCGATGTCGAGCAGGTAGACGTGGTAGGCGCGATCGCCGTGGGCGACGACCTCCGTGTGGAACGCGCCGGGCATCCGTATGACGCCTCCGTGCGGGCCGGGCTTGTCCTCTCCGTGCGCGAACGCGGCGAGCGGGGTGATGAGCGTCAAAGCTGCGAGTGCTCCATAAATCCAGTGGCGCATGGTTCGTCCTTCCAACGTGCGTGGTGAGTTGTGGTTCGTTGCGCCCTTCAAGCAGCCGTGCGGGACTCGTAACCCGCCTCGCGCAGCGCCTCGATTATCGTGTCCGCGGAAACGTTCTCGTGCGTCACGCGGACCTTGCCTTCACGCAAGCGCACGTCGATGTCGCGCACTCCATCGACGTCCCGCAGCGCTTCGTTGATGTGCCGCACGCACGAGCCGCAGGTCATTCCTTCCACCTTGAACGTCGTCTCCTGGTTCTTCGTCATCTCTTCTTCTCCTCGTGGCTCAGTTGGAGCGCGCTGGTTTTTGGCGGGCTCATCCTGCTGACGCACGACCGGCGTTGGCATTACAGCGAGCGAGGGCGAAAGCGGCGCCGCTCCAAGCTGCCGCCGCTGCGGCCACCCTGTAATGCCGCCCGGCTGCGTGCGTCAGCAGGAGGAGAGCCCGGAGCGCGGGCCTCGCAACCGTGACGACAGCTTGGAGACCGGATCATGACAAACGAGGCTACGAGACAGGCGACAGACTCCACGGAGGTGACGTTTCCCGTCACGGGGATGACCTGCGCCTCGTGCGTAGGGCGTGTCGAAAAGGCGCTCTCCAAGGTGCCGGGGGTCGAGGCCGCCAGCGTCAACCTCGCGACCGAGACGGCGCACGTGAAGCTCGGTCCCGAGAAGCTGGCCGAAGGTGCGCTCGAGGCCGCGGTCGAACGCGCGGGCTACAAGGTCGGCGCTCGACAAGCACCGGTCGCCACCACGCCCACCGCAGCAAACCTGTCGGCGGCCGCGACCGAGACGCCCGCCGACGCGCGCGAGCGTGCCCGCGCGGTCGAGCTTGATGACCTGCGCCGCAAGTCCTTCGTCAGCCTCGCCATCGGCGCGCTGATGATGGGTCTGATGTACGTGCCGATGCCCCACGGGGCGATGGCGCTCCTCGCGCCCGTGTGGCTCGCCGCGGCGACCGTCGTGCAGTTCTGGGCCGGGGGGAGCTTCTATCGCGCTGCGTGGGCCGCCGCGCGTCACGGCGCGACGAACATGAACACGCTCGTCGCCGTGGGCACCACCGTCGCCTACGGTTACAGCGCGTTCGTGACGCTGTGGCCCGGGCTCGCGACCGCGTGGGGCCTCCCCATTCACCTTTACTTCGAGTCGGCGGTCTTCATCGTCGGCCTCGTGCTGCTCGGGCGCTGGCTCGAGGCGCGCGCCAAGAAGCAAACGGGCGCGGCGATGAAGGCGCTGATGGGGCTGCGCGCGAAGACCGCGCGAGTGATCCGAGGCGGCCGCGAAGAGGACGTCGCGCTCGAAGCCGTCGTCGTCGGCGATCTCGTCCGCGTGAGACCGGGCGAGAAGATCCCCGTGGACGGTGTCGTGACCGAGGGGCGGTCGGCGGTCGATGAGAGCATGCTGACGGGCGAGAGCGTGCCGGTCGAGAAGACCCTCGGCGCCACGGTCATCGGCGCGACGCTCAACAAGACCGGCAGCTTCGTCTTTCGCGCGACCAAGGTCGGCCGTGACACCACGCTCGCGCAGATCGTCCGCCTCGTCGAAGATGCGCAGGGCTCGAAGGCCCCGATGCAGCGCCTCGCCGACACGATTTCGAGCTACTTCGTCCCCGCCGTGCTCGTGCTCGCCGCGCTGACCTTCGTCGGTTGGCTCGCGCTCGGGCTCGGGTTGTCGGGCGCGCTCAGCGCGGCGATCGCGGTGCTCATCATCGCGTGCCCGTGTGCGCTGGGCCTGGCGACGCCGACGGCGATCATGGTCGGCACCGGCAAGGCGGCGCAGTGCGGCATCTTGATCCGCGGCGGCGAGGCGCTCGAGCAGGCGCGCCGTATCGACGCGGTCGTGCTCGATAAGACCGGCACGATCACGCAGGGCAAGCCGACGGTCACGCAGGTCATCGCAGCGAGCGGCGTCGACGAGCGCGAGATCCTGCGGCTCGCGGCGGCCGCCGAGGTGGGCTCCGAGCACCCGCTCGGTGAGGCGATCGTCGAGCGCGCTCGAGCCACCGGACTCACCGCACTGCCTCCGGCCGAGCACTTCGCCGCCATCTCCGGTCGAGGAATTCAAGCCACCGTCGACGGCCACGCCGTCGTGCTCGGCAACCGAGCCTTCATGGCCGACAAGAGCATCGACCTCGGAGGTCTGGGCGAGCAGGCCGAAGCGCTGGCGCGCACCGGCGCCACGCCGATGTACGTCGGCTGCGACGGCCACATCAAGGGCATCATCGCCGTCGCCGACACCGTCAAGCCCGAGGCCAAGGCGGCCATCGCGCAGCTCTCGGCGCTCGGCCTCGAGGTCTGGATGCTCACCGGCGACAACCGCGCCACCGCCGAGACGGTCGCGCGCGAGGTAGGCATCGAGCACGTGCTCGCCGACGTGCTGCCGAGCGAGAAGGCCGACAAGGTCCGCGCGCTCCAAGCCAGCGGCAAGGTCGTGGCGATGGTGGGCGACGGCATCAACGACGCCCCCGCGCTGGCGCAGGCCGAGCTCGGCGTCGCCATCGGCACCGGAACCGACGTCGCGATGGCCGCGTCGGACATCACGCTCATCGGCGGCGACCTGCGCACCATCGTCACCGCCATCGCGCTGTCGCGGCGGACGGTGTCCACCATCAAGCAGGGGCTCGCGTGGGCCTTCGGCTACAACGTGCTGCTCATCCCGGTCGCGATGGGCGCGCTCTATCCGCTCTTCGGCGTCCTGCTCAGCCCGGCGCTGGCGGCGGCGGCGATGGCGATGAGCAGCGTCAGCGTCGTCACCAACGCGCTGCGCCTGCGCGGCTTCGCTCCCCCGCGTGACGCACAAGAACTCTTGCACCCGCCGCTCGGCGCGCGCCTGCGCGAAGTCGGCTACCTCACCGGCATCGCGGGAGCCGCGATCGCGATCGGCGCAGCGGCCATGCTGGGGATGCCAGAGGCGCACGGCACTCAGGCGCCGACACCATCCTCGGGGCACGACCTTCACGGTGTTCCCGCGCCGGCCAGGTGATGGCAACGCGCTCCGCCTGTGCGATGGCTCTGCGATCGACGTGAAGACCAACAACGTCGTCCACACATACAAAGTCGGCGGTGGACCCAACGGCATCACGGTCAAGTGATGCCCAGCGACGTCAAACCCGCGGTGAGCGTGCCGTTACGCGTGCCAGCCGGGGGAGCGAGGCCGTCCCGAGGGCACGCGACGAACGGCCCACCCGATGCACGCCGCTCAAACCTCGTACCGGGCGATCAACAGCGCCGCCGCCGACACGCGCCCGCACCGCGCGCGCAAAGTTCGCGACGAGCGACGAACGGGCTCGTCAACCCACCGCAGACGGAACCCCGTACCGGACGGTCAACAGCATGCGGCGATCGGGGTGTCCGTTCGCTGCTGGATGCGAACCCGAGGCTGTTAACCATCGGGGCGGCCGTTGAACGAAGCCGCTACGCGGCGGGGTCGTGCTCGCGGGCAGCGCCCCGGGCCTGACGGCGCCATTCCGGCTCGCTGTTCGACGTCTGGGTGGCCGTAGTCCCTTGAAAACGACAGCCTCCTTGGAAGCGCGGTGTTCCTGCACCGCCAACCAAGGAGACTGCCATGGGTCAACTACGCGATAGGATGATGCACGATCTCGAACTCGCCGGCTACGTGCCGAAGACGAGGCTCGTCTACCTCAACTCGATCCGGGACTTCGCCGCGTACCATCGATGCTGTCCATCGTTGCTCGGCGCGGACGACGTACGCGCGTGGCTCGACGTGCTGATAACGCAGCGAAAGATCAGCCCGCAGCGAATCCGCCAGCACATGGCGGCACTGAAGTTCCTCCACACGAAGACGCTATACAAGCCCGAGAACGTCTCGTTCGTGGCGTGGCCACGCGAGCCGAAGCGGCTTCCGGCGGTGCTCGCCGCCGAAGAGGTCGAGCGGCTGCTCGCAGCGTTCACGCACGCGAAGTACCGTGTGTTCTTCACGCTGGTCTACGCGGCGGGGCTGCGTCGTCTTACCGAGGCGCGCCTCCTCGAGATACGAGACATCCAGCCGTCGCGTGGCGTGATCCGCATCCGACCGGAGATCGCCAAGGGCAAGAAGGAGCGGTACGTGGTGCTGAGCTCGCTGCTGCTGGCGATCTTGCGCACGTACTGGTCCGAGACGCGGCCACCGGCACCGTGGTTATTCGCGTCGTGCAAGGGCACGCCTCTGTGCGAGCGCACGGCGCGCGACGCGTTGAAGTTTGCGGTGCTGAAAGCTGACATCGAGAAGAAGGCGACGCCGCACGTCCTCCGCCACAGCTTTGCGACGCACCTGCTCGAGGCCGGCACCGATCTGCGGGTCATCCAGGTGCTGCTCGGCCACGCGAGCATCAAGACGACGACGCGCTACGCGCGCGTCTCGACGGAGCTGATCGCGAAGACTGCGAGCCCGTTCGATCGACTCAAGACGGACCGATAGGTCGTGAGCGCCCACCCAGCACCTGCCGGGCGGCCACGCTTCGACATCGGTGAGATCGTGCGGCAGCACCGGTCCGCGCTCGAGGCCGAGGAGCACCTTTCACTCGCGCAGCAGCGGGCGCTCTCGGCCATGGCGCTGTGCCGGACCGCGGAGCTCGGTGGATACGTCGACGTGTGCCGCTCGTGCGGCTTCGAGCACCCTGCGTACAACTCCTGCCGAAACCGGCACTGTCCGAAGTGCCAGGCCTTGCGGCAGGAAAAGTGGATCGCCGCGCGCACCGAGCGGCTGCTCTCGGTGCGGCATCTCCACGTGGTCTTCACGCTTCCAAGCGAGTTGCGCGCGCTCGCCAAGCACGTGCCGCGCGCGGTCTTCGGCGCGCTCTTCGCGTCGGCGAGCGAGACGCTCCTCGAGCTTGGCGACAGCCGCCTTCGCGCGCGGCTGGGTATCACGATGGTGCTCCACACGTGGACGCGCGAATTGCGCTTTCATCCGCACGTCCACGCCCTCGTCACGGCCGGCGGACTCGCGCAGGATGGCTCGCGATGGACGCCGAGCAACCGGAGGTACCTCTTCCCCGTGGAGGTCATGGGCGCGCTCTTGCGCGGCAAGATGCTCGCGGCCCTTCGCGCGCTCCACCGTCGCGGCGCCTTCGCGCGCTTCTCGGATTTCGACGATCCCGAGGGGTTCGACCGTCTCATGCGGAAGCTCGCGAGCGCAAAGCGCTGGATCGTCTACGCCAAGCGCCCCTTCGCGCGCGTGGACCACGTGCTCAAGTACCTGGGCCGTTACACACACCGCGTCGGGATCTCGAACAGCCGCCTCGTCGATGTGACCAACGAGACCGTGACGTTCCGAACCAAGAACGGCAAGACCACGACCGTCACGCCGGACGAGTTTCTCCGGCGCTTCGTGCAGCACGTGCTGCCCGACGGCTTCCACAAAATTCGCCACTATGGCCTCTACGCAGGTGCCGCCGCCAACGCGCGGCTCGTTGCGCACACGCTTCTCGCGCCGAAGGCAAGCGCGACGAGCACGCCTGCGCTCACGTGGTCCGAGCAGCTTCGCGAGATCACTGGTCGCGACGCCCATCACTGCCCGCGCTGCGGCGAGGCGCTCGAGCGTAGACCGGTCCCTGCCCGGATCGGGCGCGCGCCGCCGCCGAGGGCCGCCGCATGAACGGGCCTACCTTCACACGAACGCGAACGCGCTCGCGATGGCCGCGCCATGCCTACGGTCACGAGAAGGGGCCCAAGGGCGTCGTCGCCCAGGGTGCCGCGCAACCGATCGCCACGACGATCGTCACACGTACGGCGTCGTCACCCGCGCCGCGAACGCCAACGACCCATGCGGGGCTCAGCCACAACGGCAGCGCGGCCTCGAAATGCCCATAGCGTGACCTGCAAGGTCATCCCGCCCGCCGCTCCGGGCTGCGTTCAACGTGGATTTCGCACGTCCCCAGGCCTGATGCCATCCGGAGCCATTGGGACCGAGCCCAATCGAGACAATGAGGTCGAAACCGCCCAGCTTGCCGATCTGCGCGCACACCGCCCCCTTTCCCCCATTCGAGATATTCAGTTGTGATGAACTCAACATCGCATCTCCGTGATCGGCCGCGGCGCCATCCGCAGCGTGAGACGCCGACCCGAGCGAATGATCCGGCCGGGGACCAGGATCAGGGCGCGACGTACCCACTCCGAGCGCCAGCTCTGGACGGGGCGCGGAACGCGTGCACGCGCGTAGCGACGCAGCAGGTTGTGCGCGAGCAGCTTGATCACCAACGCGGCGTGGTTGGCGCAAAAGTCGGCGGTCGGCACGGCCCCAATGCCCCATGCGTTCTTCAGTTCGGCGATCAGCGGCTCGATGCCGGCGCGCTTGTCGTAGCGCCACGCCAGACCGTCGGCATCACTGTGCATGTCGTTCGTAGCGTAGACTTGCACCGACATGTCGTGGTCGTCCCAGAGACAGAGCTGGCTGCCTCCATCGCGCTCGCTGGTGCGTATGGCGATCACGCGAACAGGGAGGTCTTCGGCCTTGCCCCAGGTGTTTCTCCGGAACTGGATCTCCGCGACCTGACGGACCGGCGCACCGTCGGCGTCCCTGTCCACGGTGCGCCAGCGGCTCTCGCTCGTGACCGCCGTCATCAGGTCGGGCGTCATGCGCATCTTCGTGAGAAAGAAGGCGCCGGCATCCTCGACCGTCCGGAAAAACTCGGCGGAATCGGCCGCCGAATCCATCCGCACGTAGAGCACGCACTTTGCGCCGACGGCCTTGCGCGCGCGGTCGAGCAGCGTCGCGACGTACGGCATATCGTCGGCGCCGAACGCCGTGTTACCCGGCCGCAATCGGCCGCCGACGACCATGTCGAACTCTGCGATCCGCGCCACGATGGGGTGGTAGCTCGGCCGTCCCCGGAAGCGCGGGTTGTAGCCGGGCACCGCGCCCTCCGCGTGCCCGAACACAGGCTCGACCGTCGTGTCGATGTCCAAGTGCGCCTCCCTGGGACGCGACTTGCCGACCTCGGCGATCATTTGCCCGCCGACGAGATCGTCGAGGCCGGCGATGCGCTGCTCATCGAAGCGGGACAGGTCGCGGTACATCGTGTCGATGGAGCAGACGCTTCCGCCGGCGAGGTGCTCGAAGAGCGCATCGGCCGCGGCGGCCTCGAGCCCAAACACGCGGCGCTCTCCCATGACGAAGAGATCGATGAGGGTGCGAACCTGATCGCTCATCGGGTAGACGACGGCCGGCCCCACCTCCATATCGCAGAGCCCGCGGTAAAGCTCGCGGTCGACGCCGACCTCGCGAGTGAAGCGTCCGAAGTCCACCAGGCCCGCGACCGACGTGAGCGACGCGTCGCTCCGACCGCGCTGGACCTTGCGCGGGTCACGGCGACGGACCTGTCGGACGAACTGCAACTTGCGCCCATTTCCCCTCTTGCCTCCGACGAAGTCTCGGCGGGTGGATATCCAACCTGGCGGGGGTGTCAAGCCGCGAGCACCGGAGCCGAGTA
>CAYNEK010000107.1:0-6046 GCA_964396175.1 uncultured Polyangiaceae bacterium
GTGTCGATCTGGAGGCCCACCTGATTGGGGCTCGCGAAGATTCGATCGAGGAGCACGCTGCCGGCGCCGGCGCTCGACACGCGAATGCCGCGCGTCGGGTTGAGCATGAACAGATCGCGCACGACGACGTTCGTCCCCGTGATGTGTACGCCCCACCCGAACGTCGCGCGGGGCTGCCAGCCGGAGGCGACGTTCCCCTGGTCCCAGCGCATGCCGAGCGAGCGCACGGTGGCGCCGTCGCCGAGCTGCAGCACGTCGCTCGTGTTCGTCGCGTCCACCGACAGGCGCGCCCCCTTGTCGGCGTTCGCGTTCCAGCCGACGCCGACGAGGGCCACGCCCGAGCCGACCGTGAGCCCCCCGGTGACGCGGTAGTCCCCCGCCGGCACGACGACCGCGCCGCCACCCGCCGCGGCCGCCGCGTCGAGCGCCGCCTGGATCGCCGCCGTGTCGTCGGCCTCGCCGTCCCCCTTGGCGCCGTGCTGCAAGACGTCGATGCGCGCGCCGAACGGCTCGAGCCCATCCTCGGGCACCGCTGTCGGCGTGGGGATTCGCAGGTTGTACGCGGTGTGAGCGGGATCGGTGTCCACCGCCACCTTCCCGACGCCCCCCGTCTGCGGACCCTTGCCGGTGTAGCTCGCGTAGAGGCCCACCTTCACCGTGGCGTTCGGGTCCGCCGCTTCGAGCGCCGGGAACCCGCTGCCCGAGGTGTTCCAGTCGACCACGGTGAGCTGATTCGCGAGGAACGCCGCGAGGGGCGCCTCGACGCGCACGGCGTTCGCGGCCATCTCGCGCAGGTCGAGGTCCGACGCGCTCACCGACGAGCCGGCGCCGGAGGGCTCGATCCAAATGCCGGTCACGGCGCAGTTGCGCCCCCAGAAGCGCGTCATCTTGCCGGTCGTGTTCACGCCGCTGATGCGCACGCACCGGGCCGCGTTCGTCACGGTCGTGTCCATCAGCGAGAACTTGGCCGTCGGCCCCGCTGGGCCGTCGCTGCTGGTCACGTCGGCGCCGAAGTCGAACCCGGTCGCGTAACCGTTGACCGACACGTCGGAGAACTGCGGGTTGTCGTCGCGGCGGCTGATGATGGCGGTCCCCAGCTGGCTCGTCACCGACGGGTCGGCAGACCAGGTGACGCCGCCGCCCTCGGTCCAGTTGAAGCGAATGTGCCGCAGGCGCACCACGTCGTACGCGTGATCGATCTGGATGCCAGTGGTGATCGGCTGTCCGGTGACGTTCTCGATCGTCACGCGCCCTCGCCCGCGTATCCCGAGCGTCGGGTTGGCGAGCCACACGCCGCGGACGAGCGTGTCGGCGCTCGGCATCTCGACGGCCCATCCGAACGCGCGTGGCGTCCAACCAGCGCCGGGCGCCGGCTGATCATGCCAAATGCCGAGATCCCGCACGGTCGCCCCTGCGCCCGACAGCGTGATCGCCGACGTGTGGAGGAGCGTCGCGTCCACGACGAGCCAGCTCCCGGTCAGCGTCGCGGGCGCGCCGCCCCCTGGCGGCTGCAGGCCGATCCCCGCGAGCGTCACCGCCTCCGGTACGGTCAGCCCGCTCGTGATTCGGTAGCGGCCCGCCGGGAAGTACACGATCCCACCCCCCGCCGCGGCCGCCGCCGCGATGGTCGCGCTCACGGCGGCGGTGTCGTCCGCGGCGCCGTCGCCGAGCGCGCCGTGGTCGTGCACGTCGAAGAACCCGTTCACGAGCGGCGCATCCCCGCCCGCTTCGACACCGCCGTCGCCGCCGGCGTCGATGCTCGCTGGTGCGTCGGACACGATCGATGCGTCGAGCGCGGCGTCGTCAACCGCCCCCGCGTCGGGCGGCTGTGCTCCACCGTGCCCACCGTGCCCACCGGGCCCGGCGGCGTCACCGGCGGACGACGCACAGCCGCACCACAGAAGCGACACCACCGTCAAGATCGCCTGCATCCGATCGAAGCGCACCCGCATGAGTCCATCCTACACCTCGAGCGACCGCGCTCGGCGTTCGAGGGGGGCGCCGGGCGGCTGCGGGCGAGGTGATCGTCGCCCCGATCGATCGCAGGGTGACCGTGCGGCGACGTGATCGACGACGTACAACGATCGACGAGGGTGCTAGAGTCCGGCGCCCGTCGCGCCGACGCCTCGGCGCGAGCAACGCGAACGCGGAGGCCCGGTAGGAATGAGCAGCGGAGTGCAGGTCGACTTCTCGTCGTGGAGCGCGGCGACGCGCGATCCGGCCGAGCTCGTGCTCGGCGTCCCCGGCTACACGTACGCGGATCTGTTCGACCCGGCGAAGCTCGCCACGCTGACCGAGGAGTTCGACCGATGGTTTTCCGCGCGCGCCCCCGAGGCGCACGCCGAGTTCGCCCGGTATCGCGACGCGCGCGGCGAGGGGATGACGCCGCAGCAGGCGTCGGACGCGCTCATCGCGGCCGCGCCGCACGTCTCGGCGTTCGTGCAGAGGCTGTTCGGGATCGAGGCGGACGCGGGGGTGCTGCGCGACGCGATCCTCGCCGACGATCCGGTCTGGAAGCTCAAGAAGGAGTTCACGAAGAAGCGCGTCTTCAAGGCGGACGCCGGCAAGGCGTTCTTGCACGGCCCGGAGGTAGCGGCGGCGGTCGCCAAGGCGGCGCTCGTGGCGATGGGGGCCGACCGGGCGCTCTTCGGCGGCGGCTCGGATGACGAGGAGCTCGCGGTCGCGCAGGGGACGCTCGCGATCTTCGAGGCCGACGACACCGCGCGCAATGCGCAGAAGGCGGGGGGCGCGCGCTGGACCGACGAGCTGCACGCCCGGGCCCGCGCGGTGCGCGCCGCGCTCGCGACGGAGCCGTCGCTCGCGGCCGCCGTCGCCGAGGTGGTCGCCGTGACGGCCGACCCGCCGACGGACGCCGACGACTCGCGCGTGGTCGCCTTCGCGCTCGACGCGCTCGAGGCGTGGCTCGCGCGCCGCATGCGCGACCACCACGATCGCGCGCACCGCTGGCCCTCGCTCCACGCCCCCGCGCCGCTCGACCACGGCAACCTCGTCGAGCTGCGTCGCCCCGACCCGAACCTGCCGGAGATGTTCGTCGGCCCGGACGAGCACCGCCGCCAGCGGAGCGATTTCGAGCTCACCGACGGCCGCGCGAGCCGCCGCGAGGTGCTCGCCGAGATCGACTACTGCCTCTTCTGCCACGACCGCGACAAGGACTCGTGCTCGAAGGGCCTGCGCGACCCCAAGACCGGTGCGTACAAGTCGAACGCCCTCGGCGTCACGCTCCACGGCTGCCCGCTCGACGAGCGCATCAGCGAGATGCACGCCGTCCGAAGGTCGCACGGCGACGCGCTCGCCTCGCTCGCCCTCATCTGCATCGACAACCCGATGCTCCCCGGCACCGGCCACCGCATCTGCAACGACTGCATGAAGGCGTGCATCTTCCAGAAGCAAGAGCCGGTGAACATCCCGCAGATCGAGACGGCGACGCTCACCGACGTCCTCGGCCTGCCCTGGGGCCTCGAGATCTACGGTCTGCTCACGCGGTGGAACCCGCTCGACGTCCGCCGCCCACACCCCGAGCCCCTCCGCGGCAAGGCCGCCCTCGTCGTCGGCATGGGCCCCGCCGGCTACACCCTCGCCCACCACCTCTCGCGCGCCGGCTTCGCCGTCGTGGGCGTCGACGGGCTCAAGATCGAGCGCCTCCCCGCCGAGCTCACCGGCGACGAGACCCGCCCGCCTCGACCCATCCGGGACTTCCATACGCTCCAGCAGGGGCTCGACGAGCGCATCGTGCTCGGCTTCGGCGGGGTCAGCGAGTACGGGATCACCGTCCGCTGGGACAAGAGCTTCCTCGCGGTCATCTACCTCACCATCGCGCGCAACCGCCGCATCCGCGTCTACGGGGGCGTGCGCTTCGGCGGCACGCTGACGATGGACGACGCCTTCCGGCTCGGCTTCGATCACATCGGGCTCGCGGCGGGCGCCGGACGACCGACCCTCATCGACATGAAGAACAACCTCGCCCGCGGCGTCCGCAAGGCGAGCGACTTCCTGATGGCCCTGCAGCTGACGGGCGCCTACAAGCCCTCCTCGCTGGCGAACCTCCAGGTGCGCCTGCCCGCCGTCGTCATCGGCGGCGGGCTCACGGCGATCGACACCGGCACCGAGATCCTCGCGTACTACGTCGTGCAGGCCGAGAAGACCGCCTCCCGCTTCCGCACGCTCGTCGCCGAGCAAGGCGAGGCCGCCGTCGTCTCGCAATTCTCGGCCGAAGATCTCGAGTTCCTCCGCGAGCAGTGCGCGCACGCCGACGCGATCGCCGAGGAGCGCGCGCGCGCCGCGAAGGAGGGGAGGGCGCCTCGCTTCCAGCGCCTGCTCGACGGGTGGGGCGGCGTCTCCATCGCGTACCGCAAGTCCCTCGCCGACTCGCCCGCCTACCGGCTGAACCACGAGGAGGTCGAGAAGTCGCTCGAGGAGGGCGTGCGCTACGTCGAGAACATGTCGCCCGTCGAGGCGGTGCTCGACGAGCGCGGCGCCGTCCGGGCCGTGCGCTTCGAGCGGCAGGCGCAGGTGGAGGGCAGGTGGCGCGCGACGGGCGAGCTCGTGGAGCTCCCCGCGCGCACGGTGTGCGTGGCGGCCGGCACCTCGCCCAACACGACGCTCGAGCGAGAGCACCCGGGCTCCTTCGCCCTCGACGGGCGCGGCCAGTACTTCGCCACCCACGTCGCGCGCCGCGCGGACGACGGGGCGGTCGTCCTCGAGCCGTCGAAGGACACCGAGCGCGCCTTCTTCACGTCGTACGAGCGCGACGGCAAGACCGTCTCCTTCTACGGCGACAACCACCCGTACTACGCGGGGAGCGTCGTCAAGGCGATGGCGAGCGCCAAGGTCGGCTTCGAGACGGTGGCCGCTTTGTACAAAGTGCCTTTGGCGCACACCGAAGAGGAGAAGGTTGTGCGTCGCGAGCACATCGCCTCGCTCTTCCGTCGGCTCGACGACGAGCTCATCGCTCGCGTCCACGAGGTGCGGCGGCTCACCGACACCATCCTCGAGGTGGTCGTCCGGGCGCCGGCGGCCGCGCGGCGGTTCGAGCCGGGGCAGTTCTACCGGCTGCAAAATTTCGAGAGCCGCTCGCCGATCCTCGAGGGGACGCGCCTCGCGATGGAGGGGCTCGCGCTGACGGGTGCGTGGGTCGACAAGGAGGAGGGGCTGCTCTCGACGATCGTGCTCGAGATGGGCACCTCGTCGCGCCTGACGGCGCGGCTCCAGCCCGGCGAGGAGGTCGTCCTGATGGGCCCGACGGGCACGCCGACCGAGATCGAGGGCGCGGGGCTCGTCTTGCTCGTCGGCGGCGGGCTCGGCAACGCGGTCCTCTTCTCGATCGCGGCGGCGCTGAAGGCGGCGGGCGCGACGGTGGTGTACTTCGCGGGCTACCGGCGCGGCGAGGACGTCTTCCACCGCGACCAGATCGAGGCGTCGACCGATCAGGTCGTCTGGTGCACGGACTCGGGCGCCGAGATCGTGCCGAGCCGCGACGACGACGCGCACGTCCGGGGCAACATCGTCCAGGCGATGCTCGCGTACGCGAAGGGCGAGCTCGGCGTCGCCAGGAAGGATCTCCAGGGGACGAAGCGGCTCATCGCCATCGGCTCCGACAAGATGATGGCGGCGGTCGCGCGCGCGCGGCACGACGTGCTCGCGCCCTTCCTCTCGGACGATCACGTGGCCATCGGGAGCATCAACTCGCCGATGCAGTGCATGATGAAGGAGATCTGCGCCCAGTGCCTCCAGAAGCACAAGGATCCCGAGACGGGCGCGGAGTACACGGTCTTCTCGTGCACCAACCAGGACCAGGAGCTCGACCGCGTCGACTGGGCGCACCTCAGCCAGCGGCTCCAGGCGAACACGGCGGAGGAGCGGCTCGGGAGCCTCTGGCTCTCGCGCCTCTTGAACCGCGACGCCAAGCGGCGGCTCGAGGTGCTCTGACCTCGCGCGTCGACGCCCTCGCCCCCTGGCGCCGTCGCGGTCCTCGTCCTGCTCGCCGTGTCGGCGACGAGGGCCGTGTGAGCCGCGGGGGCTCGTCGCT
>CAYNEK010000107.1:6146-13064 GCA_964396175.1 uncultured Polyangiaceae bacterium
CGGGGTGGTCGCGCTCGAGCGGGCGCTCGGCCGCGCAGCGAGGGCTGAGTGAGCCGCGTGGGCACCTCGCTCGGGGTGGTCGCGCTCGAGCGGGCGCTCGGCCGCGCAGCGAGGGCTGAGTGAGCCTCGAACGGTGGAGCCTCTGGGGGCTCGGCGTCGTGGTGGGTTGTGTCGGGCTCGGCGTCCTGTCGTATCTCGTGGGATCGTTCGTCTTGATGCGACCTCACACGGGCCCGCGGCGCCTCGGCGAGATCCTGCGCGACCTGCTGGGCGAGCTGGGGACCATCCTCGTGACGCAGCCGCTCCTCCCGCTCTTCTATTTCGTCGGGCGACGGATGGGCGGACGTCCGGGCGGCGTCCCCGTCGTCTTCGTGCACGGCTATTCGCAGAACCGGGTCGACTTCTTCTGGCAACGTGGGCGCTTCGCGCGTCTCGGGCCGCTCTATGGCTTCAATTATCCGTGGTGGGCGAGCTCTCGGGACAACGCGCGTCGGCTCGGCGCGTTCGTGGAGGCGGTGCGCCGCGAGACGGGGGCTCGGTCGGTGGACGTCGTGTGCCACTCGATGGGCGGGCTCGTCGCGCTCGAGCTCTTGCGTGTCCAGGGAGAGGCCGCACACGTCCGTCGGTGCGTGACGTTCGCGAGCCCGCACGGGGGCGTCGTGTTTCGAGGGCCCATCGTGGGGGCGTGCGCGGGGGAGATCCGTGAGGGGAGCGGGTTCTTGCGGACGCTCGCGGAGGAGCGGCTCCGGGTGCCCGTGCTCAGCGTGTACTCGCGGCACGACAACGTCGTGCATCCGCCGTCGACCTCGTCGCTCGCGGCGCGTGGGGGGCGCGACGTGGTGCTCCCGCGGGGTGGGCACTTGGCGATGCTCTTCGATCCCATCGCGCTCGACGAGGCGTCGCGGTTCTTGGCCGAACGAGTGAGGGAGGCGGCGCCAGCGCGGGCGGCGGGGCTCGAATCGGGCTCGGTGGGGCCCGGCTCGGGCTCGGTGGGGCCCGGCTCGGGCTCGGTGGGGCCCGGCTCGGGCTCGGCGGGGCCCGGCTCGGGCTCGGTGGGGGGCTCGGTGGGGGGCCCGGAGTGAAAATCGACCGGGTGGGCGGAACAATCCGACACGCCGTTTGTTGACAGCCCCGACGTCGCCGCCTAGACGGCTGCGCCTGAGAGTGTACCTGGGTCTCCGGGGCCGTTCGCTGGCCTCGTGGGCGCCTCGTCGCTCTCTCCCTGCTTGGAGACCCGATGGCCACCGATGTGATGATCCAAGCGGAAGGCCTCTCGAAAGAGTTCGGCTCGTTCCGCGCCCTCGACAACGTATCCTTCGAAGTCGCACGCGGTGAGGTGGTCGGCTTCCTCGGTCCCAACGGGGCGGGGAAGTCGACGACGATGCGCATCCTCACCTGCTACATCGCCGCGTCCGGCGGCACGGCGAAGGTCGCCGGCATCGACGTCTTCGACGATCCGCTCTCGGTGCGGCGTCACGTCGGCTACCTGCCGCAGCGCGCGCCGCTCTACCAGGACATGACGGTGTGGGAGTACCTCAAGTTCGCGTCCGAGATGCGCGGGCTCGACGACTCCACCTTCCGCACGCGGATGCGCAAGATCGTCGAGATCTGCGGGCTCGCGCAGTCGCTCGGCAAGGACATCGGGCAGCTCTCGCACGGCTACCGGCAGCGCGTCGGGCTCGGCCAGGCGCTCATCCACGAGCCCGAGATCCTCATCCTCGACGAGCCGACGAGCGATCTCGACCCCAACGAGAAGGCCGAGGTCGTCAAGTACATCCAGGAGATCGGCAAGTCGCGCACGATCCTCCTCTCGACGCACAACCTCGCCGAGGTCGAGCAGGCCTGCGCCCGCGCCATCATCGTGTCGAAGGGCCGCATCGTCGCCGACGGCGCCCTCGACGACATCCGCGCCAAGTCGGGCGGCGCGAGGTACGTGCTCGTCGTCGACGAGAAGACCGCCCTGAAGGGCTCGGCCCCCAAGGCGAGCGAGGTCGAGGAGGCCCTCCGCGCCATCGCCGCCATCCAGTCCGTGAAGGAGATCCCGACGGACGATCGGGCCCACGGCTTCGAGATGACGGGCAAGAAGGACGACGATCTCCGCGCCGAGCTCTTCCGGCTCGCGGTCGACAAGGGCTGGATCATCCTCGAGCTCCGCCGCGACGCCAAGGCCCTCGAGGACGTCTTCCGCGATCTCACCCGCGGCGACGAGCGCCTCGCCCGCACCCTCGGCGCCTCGCACGACGACGAGGACGACGACCAGGACGACGACGACGAGGACGACGAGGACGACGAGGACGAAGCGCCGTCGTCGAAGGGAGGGAAGAACTGAGCCATGCCGACCTTCACCATCGCCAAGCGCGAGCTCCAGAGCTACTTCAACAGCCCGCTCGCCTACGTCGTCATCTGCCTGTCGATGCTCCTGCTCGGGGTGTTCGTCTTCTTCAACCTCATCCGGCCGGGCTTCTGGCAGCTCGACCGGGCGAGCCTCGAGTCGATGTTCATCTACGTCCCGTGGCTCTCCATCGTCATCATCCCCGTCATCACGATGGGGCTGCTCGCCGAGGAGCGCAGCTCGGGGACGCTCGAGATGCTCATCACGCTGCCGGTCCGTGACTGGGAGGTCATCCTCGGGAAGTACATCGGCGCCCTCTCGCTGATGCTCATCCTGGTCGGCTCGACGCTGCTCTACCCGCTCCTCATGTTCTACTTCCCGTGGAAGCTCGGGGCGATCGACATGGGGCCCGTGTGGAGCGGGTACCTCGGGCTCGTGCTCATGTCCGCGGCCGGGGTCGCCGTGGGCCTCCTCGTCTCGAGCGTCACGAAGAGCCAGGTCATCGCGTTCTTCGTGACCTTCGTCGTGATGCTCATCCTCACGGTGGTCGGCGCCTTCGGCGACGTGGTCCTCGGGCCGCGCGTCGGGGCCGTCCTCGCCCACCTCTCCTTCTACTCGCACATGCAAAACTTCGCGCGAGGGCTCATCGACACCCGCAGCGTCGTCTACTTCTTGTCCCTCACCGCGCTCTCCTTGATGGTGGCCTTCCGCTCGCTCGAGAGCCGGAAGTGGAGGTGATGGGAGATGGCCATGGAAAAGAAAGCCAAAGCAGCCACCGAGACGGGCCTTTACCTGGCCCTCGTCGCCGCGATCGTCATCGTGGCGAACGTCCTCAGCTTCAGCCTACACCGGCGCGTCGACACGACGAAGGCCGAGCGCTTCACGCTCTCGAAGGGCTCGGGCCGCCTCGTGGCGAACCTGAAGAAGCCCCTCACCGTGAAGGCGTACGTCTCGACGGGCCTCGCGAAGCTCGACGCCTTCGTGCGCGATCTCGACGACCTGATGCGCGAGTACGAGCAGGCCGGGCAGGGGAAGTTCGTCTACCAGAAGGTCGTCGCCAAGAGCGAGTCCGAGAAGGCCGAGGCGAAGGAGTACGGCCTGAAGGAGCTCATGATCGGCGAGGGCTCCGAGACGGGCGCGGACACGGCGACCTTCTCGCAGGGGTACATGGGGCTCGTCTTCCTGTACGGCGACGAGAAGGACGTCATCCCGGTGATGTCGCCCGACAACACGCAGGGCCTCGAGTTCTGGATCTCCAACAAAATCCGCGAGATCCGCGACAAGGCCGACGACATCCAGCGCAAGATCGGGATCGTCGGCGGCCACGACGAGATCAAGATCTCGGAGCCCAACCTGACGGCGGGCGGCGGGCGCGGCGCGCCGACCCTCCGCGGCGTGATGGAGCAGGCCTTCCCGTACTACAAATTCGAGGACGTCGACCTGAAGGGCGGCGAGACGGAGATCGACGGCTCGCTCGACGCGCTGCTCATCACGCAGCCGGGCAAGGACTACTCCGACAAGGAGCTCCGCCGCGTCGACCAGTTCTTGATGAAGGAGAACAAGGGGCTCATCGTCTACGCCTCCGCGGTCAACATCAAGGCGAGCGACCCCAAGTTCGCCGCGACGCTCGCGACGCACAACCTCGAGAAGCTCCTCTCGGGCTACGGCGTCGACATGAAGAAGGACGCGGTCCTCGACTTCGGTCGGTCGCTCCGCTTCGCGACGCAGACGCAGGGCGCGCCCGTCTGGATCCGCCAGCCGGCGATCGTGCAGGCGCAGACGACGCTCGGCGCGGACGCGAAGGAGCAGACCCTCGACACGTCGTTCCCGGGCTTCTTCCGCATCGACGAGCTGTCGTTCCCGTTCCCCTCGACCCTCGAGCTCCACGCGGACAAGCAGCCGGGCGCGAAGCTCGCGGTGCTCGCCCGCTCCTCGGCGGACGCCGCGGGCGACGAGACCGCGGGCCTCGAGCTCGGGCTGAAGCGCGACTGGGTGTCGAAGGGCGCGCGTCAGCAGCGCGTCCTCGCCGTGTCCGTCGAGGGCAAGGTGAAGAGCGCCTTCGGAGGCGGCGACGCGGACGGCGTCAAGATCGACCCCGAGTCGAAGGGCGGGACGAAGATCCTCGTCGTCTCGTCGGCGCAGTTCCTCGCGAACCCCTTCGCGCGCGCGGGCAACGGGACGCAGCTCGAGGGCCAGATGGGCATGATGATGCCCGCCATCGGCGGCGATCCGATGCTCCAGCAGATCGCGGGTCCCTACGCGCAGAAGTACCTGACGGGCACCATCCTCGCCTTCAAGAACACGCTCGACTGGGCGACGGGCGACTCGGATCTCGTCGCCGCGAGCGCGAAGATCATGGGCGACCCGAACCTCACCTACGCCTCCATCATCAAGCCCAAGGCGGCCCCCGGCGACGACGAGGCCGCGATGAAGAAGAAGGACGAGGAGTACCGCAACGAGCGCGCGAGCGTGCAGAAGAGCGTCCAGTACACGCTGATCTTGCTGGCGCCGCTGGCGTTCGCGGCCTTCGGGTTCGCCCGCTGGCGCATGCGCGACGCGGCCCGGATGACGCCCAAACTCTAGAGGATACGACATGAAGACGGAGCAACGCATCTACGTCGCGCTCGCCGTGCTCGCGGCGCTCGGGTTCGGTGTCTACGCTGTGCAGCGCCGCCAGAAGGCAGAGGATCTCCGGCACGCGCCCGCGGCCTCGGGCTCTCTGCCGGACTTCAAGATCTCTGCCGACGACGCCGACAAAGCGACGAAGATCGAGATCAAGAACGCCGACAAGGGCGAGGTCGTCCTCGAGAAGAAGGACGGCAAGTGGCGGGTCCAGAAGCCCGTCGACTACCCCGCGACCGAGTCGAGCGTGAAATCGCTGCTCGACAACCTGAAGGAGCTCAAGGTGAAGGAGCTCATCGATCCAGGCAAGGCCTCGTACGCCGAGTACGGCGTCGACGACGCGAAGGCGGTGCACGTCGTCGTCACGAAGGAGGGCACCAAGATCTTGGACGCCTGGTTCGGGAAATCCGGCGGCCGCGGTCAGATGGCGCGCATCGCGGGCAAGGACGGCGTCTACGCCGTGGGCGGCTACTCGGCGTACCTGTACGCGCGCGAGGTCAAGGGCTGGCGCGACGGGAACATCACCAAGTTCGAGGACGACAAGGTCACGAAGGTCGAGCTGTCGAACGAGGCCGGCGACTTCGTCTTCACGAAGGAGGGCGAGGCCTGGTCGGCGAAGAAGGGCAAGGACAAGCTCGAGCGCTTCGACGAGGCGAAGGCGAAGGATCTCGTGCGCGCCTTCAAGGGGCTCACGGCCGAGGACTTCGGCGACGGGAAGTCGGACGCGGACACTGGCCTCGACAAGCCGACGGCGACCTTGACGCTGTCCTTCAAGGAGGGCTCGCCCGAGAAGCTCACGATCGGCAAGACGAGCTCGGGCGAGAGCCGCTACCTGAAGAAGGACGGCAACCCGCAGGTCTTCGTCATCTCGTCCTGGGCGGCCGGCTGGGCCACGGCGAAGGCCGACAAGTTCCAGAAGCCGGAGGAGAAGAAGGACGACAAGAAGAAGGACGAAAAGAAGGACGAAAAGAAGGACGACAAGAAGAAATGACCCCGCCCCGTCCGTAGACTGGGGCGTAAGGTTCGTCGGCGCGGCCCGTTCACCGGGTCGAGCCCGAGCGGAAGTTCTGTTATGACAGCGCCTCGCAGCGCTCGGACCCGGGCCACCGACCCAGCAGTCCCCCCTCATCGACAGGTCCACAGGAGATCCCCATGAAGTCGCATGCCTTCGCCGTCTCTGCCATCGCCGTCCTCTCCGCCGTGCTCGCCATGGCGTGCAAGAAGGAAGATCCGCCGCCCAACACGGCGAACAACTTCAACAACAACCCCTACGGCACGGGCACCTCGCCCTACGGCACCGCGCCCTACGGCACCGGCACGGCACCCTACGGCACGACGCCCGGCGCGACGACCACGCCTCCGCCCGCGACGGCGACGGCGCCCGGGATCCCTGGGTTCCCCTTCCCGTTCCCCGGCATGGGTGGCGGCACGAGCGGCGGCGGCACGGCGGCGAACAACCCGGCGATGGCGGCGATGCTCCAGCCGCTGCTCGTACCGCTCCAGCAGCAGCAGGCCCCTGGCGGGCGTCCTGCGGGCGAGGCCGCGGGGGGCATGCTGTCCGAGGGGCAGGCGATCGAGGTGAGCTTCACCGCGCAGCCGGGCAAGTGCTACACGGGCGTCGGCGTCGCGTCGCCGCCGGTCGAGATCCTGCTGGAGATGGCGACGAACATGCCGCCCCTCCCGCCGACCGTCGTGTCCCAGTCGCCGCAGGCGCCGGTGCAGACGGTGATGGCCGGAGGTCAGCAGTGCTTCAAGAACCCGTCGCCGATGCCCATCCCGGGCATGTTCCGCGTGACGGCGAAGAAGGGCACCGGGATGGTGCTCGCGCAGCTCTACGAGCGCTGAGCGCCGCGCGCCCCACGGCGTCCCCGAGAGCCGCCCGACCACGCGTCGCGGCGGCTCTCGTCGTCTCGAGAGAGAGGGTCCGCCCTGGGCGCGGCGGCGGTCGTCGTCGTGAGAGAGCG
>CAYNEK010000107.1:13164-14857 GCA_964396175.1 uncultured Polyangiaceae bacterium
CTCGAGAGAGAGGGTCCGCCCTGGGCGCGGCGGCGGTCGTCGTCGTGAGAGAGCGTCGCAGCCGGAGGCGCGGCGGCGTGCGTCGCCTCGAGAGAGAGGGTCCGCCCTGGGCGCGGCGGCGCGGGCCTCCGGCTGCGACGCTCGTCGAGGGAAGGCGGCACGCGGCGCGCGAGAGTCGCCGCGCGGCGGTGTCGTGGGGGCGGCGCTCTTCGCGGCCTCGCCGGCTCAGCGCGCCCAGCGGTACTCTTGCGCGTCGCCGAGCTCGCCCGCGATGCGCAGGAGCTGGTTGTACTTCGCCACGCGGTCCGAGCGGCAGAGCGAGCCTGTCTTGATTTGCCCGGCGTTGGTCGCGACCGCGAGATCGGCGATGAACGTGTCCTCCGTCTCGCCCGAGCGGTGGCTGATCACGGACCTGTAGCCCGCGTGGGTCGCGTCGCGGATCGTGTCGAGCGTCTCGGTGAGCGTGCCGATCTGGTTCACCTTGACGAGGATCGCGTTCGCGATCTTGCGCTCGATGCCCATCGCGAGGCGCTTCGGGTTCGTCACGAAGAGATCGTCGCCGACGAGCTGGAGCTTCTGGCCGAGGGTCTTCGTGAGGAGCGCCCAGCCGTCCCAGTCGTCCTCGGCGAGCCCGTCCTCGATCGAGACGAGCGGGTACTTGGCCGCGAGCTCTCCGTAGATGGCGACGAGCTCTTCGCGCGAGACGCGGCGCTTGTCCCACGCGTAGGTGCCGTCCTTCTTGTCGTAGAGCTCGCTCGCCGCGACGTCGAGCGCGAGGCTCACGTCCTCGCCCGGCGTGTACCCAGCCGCCTCGATGCTCGCCGTGACGCGCCGGATCGCGTCCTCGATCGAGGCGACCCGCGGCGCGAAGCCGCCCTCGTCGCCCACGGCCGTCGAGAGGCCGTCTTTCTTCAAGTTCGCGCGGAGGCCGTGGAAGATCTCGGTGCCCGCGCGGAGCGCCTCGCCGAAGCTCGGGAGCCCGTGCGGGACGATCATGAATTCTTGCACCTCGACGCCGTTGTCGGCGTGGGCGCCGCCGTTCAGGATGTTCATGAGCGGGACGGGGAGCTGGCGCGCGTGGACGCCGCCGAGGTAGCGCCAGAGCGGCAGGCCGAGCGAGTCGGCCGCGGCGCGCGCGACCGCGAGTGAGACGCCGAGCAGGGCGTTCGCGCCGAGCTTGCCCTTGTTCTCCGTGCCGTCGCACTGGAGGAGCTGCGCGTCCACGCCGGGCTGATCGATGACCTCCATCCCCTCGATCGACGGGCCGAGGACGTTGTTCACGTTCTCGACGGCCTTCTCGACGCCCTTGCCGAGCCAGCGTGTCTTGTCGCCGTCGCGCAGCTCGAGCGCCTCGTGCTCGCCGGTGCTCGCGCCGCTCGGGACGGCCGCGCGGCCCGTGCCCTCGTCGGTGAAGACCTCCACTTCGACGGTGGGGTTGCCTCTCGAGTCGAGGATCTGGCGGGCGACGACGTGGACGATCTCGGACATGGTGGCGCGTCGGTACCAAGGGGCGTCCGCTGCCGCAACCGCTGGGAGCGCGACCGCGTCGTCCCCCCGCGTCCGCTCGCGCCAGGACGCCTCGAGATTCGCGCCGAGGTGGACGGCTCGCCGTGGCTCGTGGTCCTCCCGCGTCCGCTTGCGCCAGGACGCCTCGAGATTCGCGCCGAGGTGGACGGCTCGCCGTGGCTCGTGG
>CAYNEK010000108.1:0-14839 GCA_964396175.1 uncultured Polyangiaceae bacterium
AGCCCGCGGCGCCGCCACCCGCCCCGTAGCGTCCCGTCGCCCGCGCCGATCTGCAGGTAGACTCGCCCCGTGGACCCCGGATCGCTCGAGCCCCGCACCCGGCACGGCGCGCCCGTCCTCCAACCCGGGGACGCGCCCCTCGATCTGCTCATGACGGCGCTCCCGCTCTCGCGCGATCCGCGCTTCGGCGTGCCGCTCTCGGCGGCCGTCCGGCTCCGAACCCGAACCCCCGCGGACGCGACCGGAGATCGTCTCGGGATGAATCGCGGCTTCGCGACGGGCGATCCCGCGTTCGATGCGCGCGTCTACGTCGCGAGCGATCTGCCCCTCCGCGAGCTTCGGGCGCTCACCGCGAGCCCGGCCCTCCGCGAAGCCGTCGTGGCCCTGCTCGCGACGACGCCGAGCAGGCTCGCGCTGCTACCCGACGGCAGCTTCAGCTGGCAGCTCGAGGATGCCAAGGCGCCACGACCGCCGGCCTCCACGCTCGCCGCAGGTGCGCCCGCGCTCGTGGCAGCAGCGAGCGCGCTCCCTCCGCTGCGAGAGGCGGCCGCCTCACGGGGCCCCTCTCTCCGCCAAGGGGTGCTCTTCGTGGTGCTCTTCGGTGGGATCCTCGCGTTCTTCGCGATGGTAGCGACGCTCGTCGTGTGGGAGATCTACGGCGCCACGCTCACGCTCACGTCGCTCGGCGGCGGGCTCCTCTTGGCGCTGCTCTCCTGGCCGCTCCTCGTCGTCCTGTTCCGCGGGACCGACGAGGGCTGGGGGATGCTGAAGGCGTGCTCCATGATGAGCCTCCTCGGAGGCCCCTGCCTCACGCTCGCGCTCGCGCGGGTGGCGAACTGTGCGCTCGACGACGGCCGCCCGACCGCGCGGCGCGTCGAGGTGCTGAAGACCTCGACGAACTCGACGAAGGCGGGGATATCGTACTACGCGGAGGTGCGGTCGTGGCGACCGGGCGAAGAGACCGAGCACCTGAGGATCTCGCCCGCGATGGTGAGCGAGAGAGAGCTCGTCGTGACGACGAAGCCGGGGCTCCTCGGCGCGGAGTGGCTCGTCTCGGTCGGCTCGCCGCCGCGCGCGTGGCCACGCTGAGCCGGTCCGGCGCCTGCCGGGCCGGGCGCCCGGCGCGCGGCGGGAGCTCGAGCCGTGCACGCGCAGCGCCCGAGCCCACCCGAGCGCCGCGTCGACACGCGCGGCGGCGCCGTGCGCGCCCCACGCACAGCGCCCGTCGGCGCCCAGAACGCGAGCGTCCACGCGCCCACGGAGGCGCGCCGAGGCTCAGCCGAGCCGCACCCGGAGCGCGAGCGTCCACGCGCCCACGAAGGCCAGCGCGACGGCGAACCCGAACACCGCCTGCACCGTGTCGGAGAGCGGCCGGGCGCGACGGCGGAGGAGGAGCGCCGGCACGAGCCCCACGAGCGCGCCCGCCACGAAGCCGTAGAGGTGCGCCCAGAGATCGCTCGTCGGGCTCGCCCCGATCGTCCCGAGGAGCGCGAGCCCGCCGAGGACCGCGCCCACCCCGCGCAGCACCCGGTGCCGCTCCCGCGACTCCCCCCGGCTCGCGACGAGCTGCGTCGCCGTGAGCACCCCGACCGCCGCGAGCACCGCCGTGGACGCGCCGAGGCTGAGGTGCCCCGTCGCGCGGTGGTGCGCCGCGTTCAGCGCGTTGCCGACCGCGCCGGCGAGGACCACCGTGAAGGTCCCGAGCCCCGGACCGAGCCGACGGTGCACCGCCGCGAGGAAGACGCCGCCGCTCACCGCGTTCCCCACCACGTGCGCGAGATCGGCGTGGAGGCTGAGGGCCGTCAGGGCCTGCCACGGCGCGCCGTGGAGGAGCTGCGTCGCGTTGGCCGTCCCGGTCGCGAAGTAGCGCGCGTGGAGCGGCGAGGCGACGGGCCCCGTGTAGAGGAAGAAGACGAACATCGCGGCCACGACGGCCGCCGCCCAGCCCGAGCCCTCGTAGAGCGCGCGATCGCGGAAGCGCGGCGCCTCCCTGCGGTTCTCGGTCTCGTAGAGGCGCAGCGTCGACTCGGCGCGGGCCCGCTGCGCGCGCGGGACGGCGACCGCGAAGCGCCCGTCCGGGAGCCGCACGACGTCCGCCGCGACGCGCTGCGTCCCCAGCACGAAGCGCCACTCGTCCGCCTTCTTGGCCGAGGAGGTCGGCGCGATCGCGACGAACGCCGGGAGCGCCTCGTCCCCGGGCGGCTCGCCCCCCGCGCCCCTCGGGTGCCCTGCCTCGGTCGGGTCCTCGGGCGTCGGGAGGCTCATCGTCGTCAATGTCACCGGAAGCTGCGGACGCGCGCCGTCCTTGTCAACCGCGCCCCGATGAAGAAGGGTTCTCGCGAGTGCCCGCGATCCTCGACGCCCCGCCGGACTCGGCGCCGCCGAGCCTGCCTCGACGCAGCGGGCGCGCGTCGCTCGTCGCGCACCGGATCCTCCTCGTCACGCTCGCCCTCGTCGGGCTCCTGCCGCTCCCGGTCGCGCTCCTCGCGCACACGGAATTCGCGCGGCGCTGGGCCGCCGACGTCGCGCGCCGCGCGCTCGCCGAGCAGCTCGATATGGACGCGCACTTCCGCGCCAAGGTGTCGCTGCTCCCGCCCGCGCTCGTCGTCGAGGAGCTCGTCGTGCCCGCGACCGACGCCGGCGGCGACGCGCTCCACGTCGAGCGCGTGTCGGTGCGTCCACGCCTCTTCGCGCTGCTCTCGGGGCGGCTCGACGCCGGCGCCGTCGAGATCGTGCGCCCGCGCGCGCGCGTCGTCCTCGAGGGAGGCCGGGTGACCAACGTCCGCCATCGCCTGCCCGCCGCGCCCCCGACGTCCCCGTCACGCCCCGACGCGAGGCTCCCCTTCCGCACGCTGGTCGTCACGGGCGCCGCGCTCGACGTGCGCGTCGCGGACGCCGGGCTCGATCTCGCCGTCGAGGGCGTGGAGGCCTCGTTCGCGGCGAAGGCCGGGCGCGAGATCGTGGCCGCCCTCTCGGTGCGCAGCGGAGCGGTGACGCGCGCCCACGACGCCGGCGTCGATCGGGACGCGCTCTGCGCGCTCTCCGCGACCGGGCGGCTCCGCGACGGCGTCGCCGAGCTCACCGACGTCCGGCTCGAGGCCCGCCCCTCTCGCGGAGGCGCCGACGCCGCGCCCTCCTGCGCCGGCGGCGCGCCCGAAGACGCGGTCGTCGTGGCCGCCCGCGCGCTCCGCCTCGAGCCTGGCGAGGCGCTCCCCAAGCTCGACGGGCACCTCGAGCTCGCCGCGCCCGCCTGGCTCCTCGATCGCGTGACCGGCCCGCGCGCCCCGCGGTTCTTCGGCCACGTCGCCCTCGCGCTCGATCTCCACCACGAGGGGCGGCTCGAGCTGCCCTCCGGCGCGGGGACGATCGACGTGAGCGAGCTGCGCCTCGTGCACCACGGCGCGACGCACGTCATCGTGCACACGCTCGCGGGTCAGGTGGCGCTCTCGCCCCGCGAGGCGCGGCTCGTCCGAGCCACCGCGACCTGGGGCGGCGCGACCTGCACGATCGAGAACGCCTGGATCCGCCCGCTCGATCCGGGGCTCCCCGCGGAGGTCGAGCTCGTCGACGCGCGCGGCCTCCGCTTCCCGGCGATCATGAGGGACGTCGGCGTGACCGACCACACCATCGTCGAGTGGGACATCGACGCGGCGAGCGTCCGAAACTACCGCGGGCACGTCCTCGACCCGGCGCGAGGGGGGCCCGTCTTCATGGGCGAGATCGCCGGGAGCTCGAGCGCGTTCTCGGTGAGCGACCGAGGCTTCGACGACCCCACGCGGCGCCGCGTCCTCTCCGTCGGGAAGGCGACGATGCGCGGGAGGTTCGGGCTCGAGCCGGACGCGATCCTCTTCCGCGCGATGGTCGCGGACTTCGGGCGCTCGCACCTCGACGTCCCCGTGGTGACGATCGGCTTCGAGGACGCCCTCGACATCCGCGCGGCGACGGGGACGCGCGTCGATCTCGCGGACATCTCCCCCATCGCGACCTTGCCCCTCGCGGGCGTCGTCGACGCGACGGTGCTCGTCCACGGCGGACAGACCCACCCGCGCATCGACGCCGACTGGAAGGCGCGCGGGCTCCGCGTCGCCGCCTTGCCGCTCGCCGACGCCGCGAGCGGCAAGGCGAGCTTCGTCCCGATGGTGCTCGACTTCTCCAGGATCGTGGCCGAGAAGGGGCGCTCCACCGTCGACGTCTCGAGGGTGCGCGTGGACTTTGGCCTCGCGCGGGGGCTCACGGTCGTCGCCGACGGCGCGGGCAAAGATCTCGACGTCCGCGACGCGCTGGCGATGCTCGCGTTCGACAAGGATCCTCGCCTCGAAGACCTCCACGGCACGGGCGCGGCGAAGGTCCACCTCTCCTTCGAGAGCGGGACGGCGCGCGACGTCTGCAAGGCGGGCATCTTCGACGTCTACGCCGACGTGCGGCTCGGCAACATGCTCCTCTACGGCGAGCGCTACGACGGCGGCGAGGCCGAGGTGAGCTACACCTTCTTCGACCCCGACGCGGGCGTGAACGGCTCGGACGTCCTCGTCCACGCCGTCCGGCTGAGGAAGGGCAGCGGCGTCATCACCGGCAGCGGCGAGCTGACCCGCGGCGGCGCGGTGCGCGGGCGCTTCGAGGCCCACGATCTCCCGCTCTCTCAGCTCGACGCGCTCGGCGGACTCGCCCCCTTGCTCGACGGCAAGGCGAGCGTGCTCGGCGAGATCGGAGGTCGAGTCGACGCGCTCGCCCTGAGCGCCCGCGTGAGCCTGTCGCCGATCCGCATCGGGCAGGGGCTCTACCCGGAGTCCTCCTTCGCGCTCACGCTGGTGCCCGAGCGCTCCGAGCGCCCCGCCGCGCCGAGGCGCACGCGGGTCTGCCGCGAGATCGTCGAGGAGCCGTTCGACCGCGCCGCCTACGATCGGGACGAGCCGCTCGGGGTGTTCCACGCGACGGGGGCGCTGTTCGGCGGGCAGCTCCGCCTCGAGGACGTCACGGTCACGAGGCAGCGGCACGAGCGCGTCAAGGGCCACGTCACGCTGGACGGCCTCGACCTCGGCCCGATCTTCCAGCTGAGCCCCGCGATGGTCACCTCGGAGCTGCCCCCGGGAGGGAGGCTGACCGGGGCCGTCACGATCGACGAGCTCGAGACCGACCGCCCCGAGGGGGCGCGCGTGACGCTGCGCCTCGACGAGCTCTCGGTGCGGCGAGGCGGCGCCCAGCTCGAGCTCGCCCAGGTGAGCGGCGCGCCGCGGGAGCTCCGGCTCGCGGGGGACAGGGTGGCGTGGACGCCCCTCGCGATCGACGTGCGCGCGCCGAGCGGTCAAGGCGGGCGGCTCGTCGTGGAGGGCTCGGTCGATCGGCTCTCCGGGGCGCCGTCGCTCGACGTGACGGCGCGGTTCGGGCCCATCGATCTCGCGGTGCTCCCGGCGGTCGTCCCCCGCGTGGACTCGGCGTCGGGGACGCTCTCGGCGCTCTTCTCGGCCAAGGGCCCCTTGCGCGCCCCCGACGTCAAGGGCGAGCTCCGCCTGAGCGACGGAGAGCTCTCGGTGCGCGGGGTCCCGGTCTCGATCGAGGGCGCGAACGTCGTGGCGAGCCTGGGGGACGGCGAGGTGCGCATCGTGAAGGGCGAGGCCCGCGCGGGCGGCGGGACCCTCTCGCTCCGGGGGCACGCGCCGCTCCGAGGCTTCGAGCTGGGGGAGGCGCGGCTCGAGCTCACGGCGCGCTCGGTGCGGCTCCCCTTCGCTCCCGGGGTCGACGCGATGCTCGGGGCCGAGGTGACCGCGCTCATCCCGCCCGAGGTGGGCGGCGAGCGCGCGCACGCCCGCGTCTCGGGCGAGCTCGCGATCGAGTCCTTCGTGTACACGAAGCCGATCGGCCTCGCGATGAACCTCGACGCCCTCGCGAAGCAGCGCCGCACGGAGGTCACCGTCTACGATCCGGCCGACGACTTCGTCGAGCTGGATCTCCGCGTGCGCGCCGAGCGGCCGCTCGTCTTCCGCAACAACCTCCTCGAGGCGAGGCTCAAGGTCGAGGACGCGCTGCGGCTCACCGGGACCAACCAGCGCCAAGGGCTCGTCGGGACGCTCGCCGTCGTCAGCGGCGGCCGGCTGCGCCTCCGGGCCAACGAGTTCGACATCACGCAGGGGACGATCCGCTTCGAGGACACGACGCGCATCGCCCCGCACGTCGATCTCCGCGCCGTCACGGACTACCGGCGCTACACCTCGTCGACGCAGCCGAGCGCCGCCGCGGGCGCCACGGCGACCACGGGCGCGCGGGCGGGCGGCTCGTGGAGGATCCTCCTCCGCGCCCACGGAGACGCCGACAACGTCAAGCTCGAGCTCTCGAGCGAGCCTCAGCTCGCCCAGGACGACATCATCCTCCTCCTCGCGGTCGGGATGACCCGCGCCGAGCTCGACCAGCTCCAGGCGGCGAACCTCGGGGGCGCGGCCGCCATCGAGGCGCTCTCGGCGCTCTCCGGCGCCGACTCCGCCGTGAAGAACGCCATCCCCGTGCTCGACGACTTCCGCCTCGGCAGCGCGTACTCGACGCGCACGGGGCGCACGGAGCCGACGGTGCAGATCGGCAAGCGGCTCGGCGCGCGCATCCGCGCGAGCATCCTCACGGGCCTCTCGGAGAGCCGCGACGTGCGGAGCAACGTCGAGTGGAAGCTCACGGACAAGATCAGCATCCTCGGCAACTACGACAACCTGAACGACGTGACGAGCGAGGGGCTCGGCAACCTCGGCGCCGACTTCCGGGTGCGCGTCGAGTTCTGACGCACCCCGGGGACGCGGCGTCCTCGCGGCCCCCGCGCGCGCCGTCGCGCGAGCACCCCGGGCGCGTCGTGCGCGCCGAGGACCGCGGCGGACCTGGACGATCCGAGCCGTCGGGCTCGCCGTCCCGCTCCGCGACGCGCGAGCGCCGCGCGACGCCGGCGACGGGGCTCACGGCCAGGATTCCCCTTGTCGCTGCCCTCCCTGCATCCTAACGCCGCGCGCGGCTTGACGACCACCTACCTCATCTTGCCTCCCCACGAGGTCACGTGCGGAGGCGCGGAGAAGCGGCTCGTGGGGATGTGGCTCCACGTCGCCCGCCAGCGGCGAGCGGATCTGCGGCTCGTCATCCACCGCGACTTCTACCCGAACCTCCGCCGCGTGGAGGAGTTCCACGATCTCGACGCGCACCGCGACCAGGTCGTCCTCCTCGATCCGGGCGACGCGCCCCGCCGCGCCCTCTGGTCGTGGATCGCGGTCCGCGCGCTCGCCGAGCCGCGCGCCGTCTTCCACTTCGCCATGCTCCCGCCGGGCTCCTTCCCCGTCCCGGCGTCGCGGCTCTGCTTCACCCTCGCCGCCGCGAGCCTCGAGTTCTTCAGCTGGAAGGGCAAGCTCAGCATCTACGGCGGGGTCGCGCGCTCGTCCCGCGTCGACTGCCTCGACGCAGACGTGGCGAGGGAGCTCGGACGCGTCTTGCCGTGGAAGAAGGACCGGATCCACGTGACGCCCGGGAGCTTCGTCGATCTCACCCACTTCCGGCCCGAGCCCTTCCACAAGAAGCAGAACCGCCTCATCTTCGTCGGCACCTTCCTCGATCGGAAGCAGACCTTCCGCTTGCTCGAGCAGCTCCCCGAGATCCACGCGCGCCTGCTCGCCGCGGGGATCGAGGACCCGGAGTACGTCTTCCTCGGCCAGGATCCCGAGAGGCGCGGGGTGAAGGAGACCGGCGAGCGCTACGGTCGCGAGCACGGCATGCGCGTCCACGTCGAGTACGTGATGAGCACGAGCGCCTTCTTGAAGACGTCGAAGGTCCACTTCGCCGTGCAGTACCTCGAGAACTACCCCTCCAAGGCCCTGCTCGAGGCGATGGCGTGCGGCGCGCTCCCCATCGTCACCGACGTCGGCAAGAGCCGCGAGGTCGCGAAGCCCGGCTTCGCGTGGTTCGTGCAGCGGGACTTCACCGCGGGCGAGATCGCGGACGCCGCGATCGAGATCCTGCGGCTCGAGCGGGGGGCCTTCGAGGCGAAGGTCGCCGAGGCTCGCGCCTTCATCGCGCAGCGCTTCGGGGTCGAGGCGATGGTCCGGTACTACCTCGACCTGTACGAGCGCATCGCCGCCGAGCGGTGATCGCGAGCGCGAGCTTGTCAGATGTTCTGTGTAACTTGACGCGGGGCACGTAGCCGGTTAGGGGGGAGGGTTTGGTACGGGTCAGGTGGACGGGAGGCGTCCTTCGAAGAAGACGGCGAACTGGCCGAGGGCCTCGGCTCCACTCGCGGGCGCAGCGGTTCTAGCGCTGTTCGATGTTCCGCAGCGCCAGGTAGAGCAGCTTCGTGACGGCGTCGTCGCTGGGGAGCTGGCGGCATGCGGACCCTGACGCTGCCAGCCCTGACGCCACCCAGACGGGGCGCCCAGGTGCGGCTCCGAGGGTGAGCGCTGCGGCGACCGGCCTTGGGGAATGAACGCCAAGGGCGAGGGCCGCACCTACCATCGCTGGACAAGCAAGGCGATTGCCGCACCGCGCTCGTACAGCCACGACGGCCGCCATGAGGTGGCCCGAGCGGCTTGCGCGCCAGCCTGCCGTGTGCTTCCATGAAGGGCGTGGAATGCGGCCACAGTCCAACACCCTGTCCGTAAGGGAAGAGTTCAGCATGAAAACGTTCACAAGGGGGTCCGTCCGAACTGGCGCAATCGCCGCATCTTCGTTCCTCGCCTGCATCGCCGTCGAGGGTGCCGCGTCAGCCGCCGAGCCGACAGTTCGGTGCCCGCTGTCGAGGCCACCTGTGGTGAACCACGCGTTGCTCCCCGCTGACATCGCCTGTGCAGCAGATCAGGACGGGAACGGCTTGGACGACATCGTCGAGCGAGAGTTGGCGAACTGTTTCGCGCCGGCCTACAGGTATGATCGCGAGGAATTGCTGGAACCCGACGCTACCGGCCACTTGCGGGCGTGCACGGAGAGTCGAAACGACGACGCGCCGTCGCTCTGCAAACGAGCGAAGGATTACCCGATTCCTACGGGCTTCACGCAACCGGCCATGGCTGAGCCCAACGTCCTCTTCGCGATGACGCGCGTCGGTCTGGAAGCCGACAAGCAGCGTCCCCTCGTCCACGTCACGTACAGGGCGCTGTGGGAGTGGGACGGTGGCTTCACCGTCGCGAGCGGCTTCTTCGAGTGCGGCAACGAACACCACGGAGATTCTCAGTCGTTGAGCGGGACCATTGCTCTCGATACCGATGGCTACAGATGGTGGGGAGAGCTTTCCGTCTTCGACATCGCTGAGTCGGACGCCAAGCCGAACGCGGGAGGACCGACGGAACGCCTGGGTGGTCACCCTGTTATCTACATCTCAGCCGGCAAGCACCACGAGTACCACGCGGCCGGAACAGGAGACTACGATCTCTCCGGGGGAACGTCGTGCACAGACAGCCACCAAGGGGACGGCCCGGTTGTCATTCCCGGCGCCACGCCCGGAACCCTCTTGACGCACCTTCCAGCCATCCCCATTCCAGCGAAGTATGGCGAACAGCCTGGATTCTTCTCGAACGCCCAAAACTCGTGGTTGAACGCCTGCTTCGCCGGAAATGGAGTGAACGGTGTCCTTGCTACAGGCTTCCAGTCAAACAACTTGTCGAACATGGGCTACAGCCAGAAGCTGTCCGACGAGAATTTTTTCTCGGACGTGGCTGGATCAGCGGGGGTGAATGTCGCGCAAGCCAGTCCTGATGGTGACGGTGACGGCCAGAATGACGCCTACTCCTTTACGTACACGCTCAACGTCAACGGACATCCGATCATCACGTCGGGGGTCGTAAAGCCTTCAGGCAGCGACCGCTGTCCGCTACAGGCGGGAACACCGAACGACGCCGACAGTGACCTTCTGGTTGGGAAGTGCGACCCCTCGGAGGACTACCGGCACCAGTATGTTCACGTTGGCAACGCAAGCCTCCCGACATGCACGGCTTCGCTGGCCATTCAGAACTACGCGACTTGCAGACTTGGCTATCTTGATCGCGACCAGGACGCCACTGTGAACGGGGATGACGACTGTCCCAACACGAAGAGCCACTTTGACGGAAGCGACCCGAACCGCTGGGCCGAACTTGCGAACTTCCCCAAGGGATCAGCGTCGGAAGTTCGCAACAACGGGCAGTTTCACCGCGGTCGGGCCTGTGACCCCTATGCGCACGGGTCAGTGAAATGGGCCACGTCTGTTGACGACGCGCAGTCCGGGTACTCCGTGCCGTCGTGCACGTTCGGAACGTTCAAGGCACACATCGACGGTAGCGGTGACTACAGTACGCAGGTGCTGTGGGCGAAGAGCGAGATCGAGCCGGACAACGTTGGCGCCAACTTCGTGCAGTCGCAGACGTACCGATGTCGATGCGACCAAGATGGAACGGCGTGTCTGCAAAGCGATGCTTCACAGTGCAACTCGCGCAACGTCCAGCGAGCGGTGGGCAACGCCGGCGTACCTGACGTACAGGGCTGGCGTCCCGTCTGGCGGGAGGGCTGCGCGAAGGATGCAACAGGGCATTGCGCAGCTGTCACATCCGTCGAATACGCGAAGAAGGGCGGGGGCGCGTTCCAGAAGCGTGACGAACGCTGGGACTTCGTTGGCGAGAGCACCCAGGGGCCGCCGGGTAGCTTTGCCCCCTCTGAGCTCGTCGAGCATGCGCAAGAGGGCGATTGCCCGACACCCCTCCTGAATGGCACCTGCGTGACAGCGCACACCGAGACCAAGCGGCCCTACGCGCTTTGGTCAGAGCAGCTTGTCGCGCCGCTCACTCTGAACGCGAGTTGGGCCACTACTCTTCCAGCAGGGCCTGGGCCGTTCTTCCCGGAGCCGGAGACCACCGCCCCCGGGCAGATTCTCCTCGACATTCTGGACAAACCCAGCCGGCGTCAGCGCTCGGGGTTTGCAGAAGGTCGCACAATGATCACGCCCTACGACGTGAGCCGCTTCAAACCCTGCGCGACGATTGACTTCACACCCGCCAAGCTTTGGGAGGCGCTCTGGAAGGTCGACCCGGGCCCGGACGATCCCTACCCCTGGGACAAGCTTACGCTGCCGATCAGCATTGTTGCCGCGGGGAGTGACGCGTGGAGCTCACTCGTGCTCATTCCCGCGCTTAGCGCGTCGTACCGGATCCCCGTTTTGGAGAGTCAGGGGAGCTGGGTTCTCGCAAGTTCAGGCCTTGCGGCGCTGGTGATGAAGGCTGGAAGAACCGGACCGGAGGCCGGTCTCTTGTGGGTCGAGCGAGGGGCCCGCGTCAGGTGGGCATTGCTGGCCCCGTCCTCTCGTACAGACACCGAGCAGCGGTTCACCATCGGCACGGAGGACGTTCTCGACTTCCCTGTGTCCCCCTCTGCGAAGCTCCTCTCCGATGCCTTTGGGAAGCGGGTCGTTGTGCTCGACTCCGAAAGCAAGGAATGGATGGCCCACCTCGACGTCACCTCCGGGACTTGGAGGACCGTTCGATTCTCGGCCGACCAAATCCCGACGGGGGCGGCAGTGTACTTGGAAGGGGCGCGCCTCTACGTTCACGGCGGGACAGACGGACGAGGCACGATCGCGAGCGGCTTCATCTACGACTTGGACAACGAGCTCGCAGTCCCCTGGGCGCCCGGCTTCCCCGCACGCCGCGATGCTCGGCTGGTGCGGTCGAACGACTCTGAGGCGCTTCTCCTTTTGGGAGGGCACGACGGCCTGCGCAACCACGACGACCTCTGGAGCGTCTACAAGCGCCCTGGGGCGCGCGCCAGGCTGGTTCGGCCCGACACAGGCCTGGCGTCGACGTTTGATGCGCGAACCACCGCTGTCTCGGCAGACGCCGACGGCGAAGGCGCTCGCATCCTGCGCCTGACGGGGGATATCTTCGAGAATCGACGGCGAACGCTTCGCGGCTGGGAGTCCTCTGATGCGCCTGCCGTGGGCGAATCGTGCGGAAGCACGGACGTGCGCGCGGGCGAGCGATGTCCGACACCCGGTGCGGCATTCTGGGCGCCTGGAGTCCGGGAGTGCGCAAGCCGCGGTGGAGCCTGCGTGGCCTCGCCTTCGGTTTCGGAACTGCGAACAGAGCTCCCTGCAGCGGCCATCGACTTCGCTGTCGATGAGACCGCTGTATGGACAGTTTCGGGCAACCGAGTGCGGCGCTACCAGGTGTCGCCCGACCTTGCCGCGGTTCAAACGGTGGACTTCGGACTTCCCAGCGGGCCACACGAGATCGCCGCCGCCGGCTCCGTGGCCCTCGTGACCGGGAACGACGGCGTGCGCGCTCTCTCCACGGCGACCACCACGCTCCCTTCAGCGACGCGCATCTGCGGTCGTCCCTTGCACGTGGCCTCGCTGGGCGGCGGCAGGTTTGCGGTCACGACGACGCTCGGCTTCAACGTGGTCAAAGTGGAAAACTCGGTCGCGGCGGTTGAGTCGGTGAGGCTCCTCTTCGGAGACGGCAACCAAGCGGGACAAGCAGAGCCGATGCCGGTCACCCCTGTGAAGCTCGCATGGTGTCAGCTCGCGGACGCCGCCATGCCCGCGGCGCTCGTGGACGTTCTGCGGAAGCGCAGTATGGTGGCGGCTGGCTCGCCGGGCCGCGTGGTCGCGGGGTTGTCACCGTGGCTGTTTGCCATCGACGCCTCGCAGCCTGGCTCCCCGGTGATTCGCGGCTCGCAAATTGTTTCCGGCAGGGACGCGGTCGGCAGGTGGGAGGGTGATCGGCTCTACCTTGTGAGCGATCAACGCCAGCCCCTACTGCGTTGGACAGCAGCGGCTGACGCTCTGACAAGCGCGGGCACACACGACGTGGCCAGCTGGGTGAGCGCCCAGGGTGAAGCGCCCGTCGTCGCTCGCTTGCTGCCCACGGGCAAGGTGGAGGTCGCATGGATCGCGCGATAGTCATCGCTCTGGGAGCCGCCGCCGCGCTCACGGGCCTCGGCGTGGCGCCCGCCGCCTGTTCCTCCGCCAGCGACGGCCCCACCGCGGCAGCCGGTGCCGCGGGCGGTCAGGCAGCGAGTAGCGGCGGCATGGCCGGCACTGCTGGCACTGCCGGGAAAGGTGGCGCTGCGGGAGAGGCTGGCAATACCCCGACCGACACCTGGGAAGTTGTCGACCCGAAGACACTCCCAGACTGCGGCCCTGGCTGCACAACCTTGACTGGCCACTTGGCTCACCCGGCCTACGTAACATACCCGTTTGGTGAAACTGGCGTCGCCAGCGTGCTGGGCTACGAAGAGGTGGGGGAGAACACGCCGAAGGGCGCCAGACTCTATCAGCGGGGTGTCGACGGCGTCACCCGTGCCCTCGTCGCTCCAGACGGCAACGCCTTTGCGTGCCCTGGAATCAGTGCAAAGTACGTGATCGTCAACAGAACGGAACCGTGGCTTCGAGGGTCGGTCCTGCTCATTGACCGTTCGACCGGCGAGTCAAGGGTGCTTGCGACGTACGACCAAGAGGCGGACTACCCCGACATCCCCGGGGGTACGGGAGTGCCCGTGACGGCGGTGAACGACAAATACGCGTTCTGGCTGCGACAACCCGAAGGCTACTACAGGTACACACTTGCGACGGGAGAGAAGAAGTTGCTCACGCCGAAGCAGTACGACTGCGACGGGCTATACACCGGGGACGATGGAATGATCTGTGGTTCAACGGATTCTTTCCGTGCAACCTTCATAGACCAGGAGACAGGCGAAGACAGCCTGCTCTCTCCAGAGGGCAAGGCGCTTCAAGTCGACATCTCGGTCTCGCCAAACGGGCGATTCGTTGTTTGGATAGACTACCGAGATCCGCCTGGAATCGGATCAACGGACAACTTCCGAAACGGGGGCGAGGTGTACGTTCATGACCGGCAGGAGAAGACAACCAAGCGGATGACCTTCGACTCGCCAAGCTTGCCGCGAGGAAAGACACGCCCTGCCGTGGGCAACACGGGGGACACGCTGGTTTGGCTCGAGGTGTTCAAGGGCGGCGACCCGAACCCTTCCTTGATGCAGACGCTCTACTACGCGACCGACACGCTTGTGCGGCTCGACGTGGGCACGGGGAAAAAGTGTCGCTTGTACAAGGATGCCATCACCCGGCGCGGTGGGCGTTCGACGCTCTACGGACGAAGCTGGTACCACTACACGAAGATCGACAACCTGCCGCCGGAGCGGAGCACCGGCCCGTACCTCGCAGCACTCGACCTCGACCACCCAGGCCTGCCTTGGGAGTGCGAGTAGGCGGCTGAGGAACGTGGTTTGCCGCTGGGTTCCGCCCAGCGCGATCATCGGCGCCCTCTTGGTCTCAGGGCCGGCTCGAGCTGAGGCGCCGCCGTACCCGTACGGCGTACCCGTACGGCCCGCCGTGCCGGCGCGACCGCACCCGCCCGTCGCGATCTGCACCACGCTCGTCGGCATGTCCCACCAGCGCACCCCGAGCGAGCGACGAGCGCTCGTCGCCGCCTTTCACCGGTCCGGTCTCGCGCAAGCCGCCTTCTCCCGCACCGTGCCGGTCTGCGCGACGACGCTCCGCGCCTACCTTCGGGAGGACGCAGCGCTTCCGACGGTTCTTCCGGCGCGCGTGGTCGTCGACACGGCCCCTGAGCCCGGCCTCGTCGAGCTCGACGCGGGCGACGTTCGCGTGCGCGCGCCCGTCGGGACCGACGTCGCCTACCTCGCTTCGCTCCTCGCGGCGGTGCGGCGTTGCTGACGCTCCCTCCTTCTGTGCGCATCTACGTTGCGCCCACGCCGATCGACGTCCGGCGTGGTCACGATGGGCTCGTGTCCCTCGTGCGCGATGTGTGGAAGATGCACCCCTACGACGGGTGCAAGTTCCAGAAACTCTGACCCTCCTTTTCCAGAAACTCTGACTCCCTGATCG